>CAWKZY010000053.1:0-18381 GCA_963854625.1 Gammaproteobacteria bacterium
TGCCATGCAGTTTCATCGTAGAGAGAAAATTTTCGAATTAAGAAAACGCTATCTTCCCACCGCAGCACGATTGAGCAAGGCCGGTATTGGTCTTTTGATGGTATTGCCAGTGGTTGGTTTTGCCGTTCGCTCGCCAATCGTTGTGGGTGGAATAATTGCGGCTAGTTTGCTGCTACAACTGGCTGGTGCATTAGCCTATCTAATCATCCTACCTGAAGAATGGGATGCGAGTTTTAACAAAGCGTTGCCAGTATTGATAGAAGGTGAATATATTGACGAAAAGCAGATTCCAGCGGTTCGTAAAATACTCAAAGCGGCGGCACTGACCTATTTCGCTTCAGCGCTGGCAAACATGCTTAACATTGGCCGTTGGTTCATGATACTAAGACGTTAGGGTGAGTGTTAACGCCGCTCATTATTCGCTCACGATAAACAAAAAGGCATGATTATGGATGAGTCATTAAACGTTCTAGATGAGCCCTTAGAGGTTTGCGGACAAGACCCAGTTACCGGCTTCTACCGTGATGGTTGCTGCAATAGCAGTGACGAGGATTTTGGTTCTCATACCATCTGTGTTGAAGTAAACCAAAAATTCTTAGAGTACACCCGTTTCCGCGGTAACGATCTTTCCACGCCAATGCCTGATTTTGGCTTTCCCGGATTACGAACCGGGGATCGTTGGTGTTTGTGTGCTAAACGTTGGCTAGAAGCTGCTGATGATGGAATGGCACCCAGAGTGTTGTTGCGATCGACTCACAAGCGGGCATTAAAAATAGTGACATTAGATAAGTTGAAAGAATTTGCAAAGGATTTAAGTTGATGATTTTTCCCAAAGCCCCACACTTTTGAGATCGCTATGGAAAGCTTAGAAACCAAGCGTCTGCTCCTTCGTAAAATCTCCCTTCAGGATTCAGAATTTATTCTCCAGCTAACCAATGAGCCAGGTTGGCTTAGGTTTATTGGGGATAAAAATATTCGCTCGATAGAAGACGCAGGAACTTACATTAAAACATCAATATTCGCTAGCTATAAGGAGAATGGTTTTGGTGTTTGGCTTGTTGAATTGAAAGGGCGGGACAGTTCCTTTTCTGCTTCTCAGTTGGTTTCTGACACTATGATTGGTTCCACAGCCACAGCCACAGCCATAGGCACTTGCGGCTTGATTAATAGGAGCACCTTAGAGGGTATTGATTTGGGTTTTGCTTTTTTTGCAAGTCAAGGTGGTCACGGCTATGCCTTTGAAGCTGCACAGGCGGTAGTAGAATATGCTAGGAATAAAATCAAACTTTCTCGACTGCTAGCTATTTCCCAGCCTGATAATGAGCGCAGTATTCATTTGCTTGGCAAGCTGGGTTTTAACGTCAAAGGCTTAATTAATTTGCCAACTGGCGATGGCACAGATACTGAAAATTTGCAGCTGTTCGAGCAGCTTCTTTCGGCTGAGGTTTAGAAATAAAAATTCGAATTACTGAACAGTAGAACTGAAATGCTAATAATAAGAAACTTCAGAACCACTCTAGGCTTTGTGACTATGGTCCTGTGCCTAGTGTCACCTAGTGCATTGGCTCAACGTGTAATCGATCCGGCGCAATTTGAAAGTGCGATCATGGTATTTGAAATGCAGGATGAGATCAGCATGCCTGCAGCGGCTGGAATTGTTTTGACAGGCAGTTCCAGTATCGCTCGCTGGAATTAACAGGCAGAGCAGGCACTGGCTCCGCTTTCAGTAATTCCAAGAGGTTTTGGTGGCAGTGTGATGGAGCATGTTCTCTACAACCTAGATAGAGTTGCATTAAAGTATAAGCCCCGGGCGATTTTGATTTATGAAGGGGACAACGATACCGCCTTTGATATTCCACAAGAAAAAGTTATAGACCAGTTTAACGAAATTGTGGCTAGGGTGCATAGAGAGCTTCCAGAAACCCGAGTGTATGTATTGTCAGTAAAACCGAGCATGGCCAGAGCGACCGTATGGCCACAGGCAAAGCAACTGAGTGCCGGCCTAAAGCTGATAGCGCAGTCCAACCCGTTGGTTCATTGCATCGATGTGGCGACCCCACTTTTAAAGGCTGACGGCACCGTAATGGACGACATTTTTATAGAAGATGGCCTCCATTTAAATCGCAAGGGGAACCAGATTTGGGGTGCGACGATAAAAGCGGGTCTAATAAAGACAGAAGTTCAGTATCAATAAACCGAGGCATTTTTTTAGGAGGGTTAGCTCACAATCATGATTATTTGGGAATTCGTAGAAGCGGCGCTTTGGCTTGGCTTGCCGATGTTGGGGCTGAGTTGGTTCTTGTTCAGCTGGCTGTACAACAACGGCAATGTCGATCGCAAGGCCGATCAAAAGTCTACTAAGGCTCAGCTTAAAAGCCTTGGGAATACCTTTAAGAAGGAAAGCAATTCATCAGATCAGTCTCAGGCCGCCTATGTTTATAAGCGTTGGGCCGCTTTTGGTGGCGGGTTTTACGGTTTAGCCGCTCTATGGACATTCGTGGTTATTGAGGTTTCCCAGGCTATTAGGTTTGTTTTTCGTTTCCCTGGGTTCGCAGAGTTGTTCGAAGATGGAATCGTTAGTTTTGCGGTAGAACTTTTAGTGAATCAGGTAGGCAATGTTGTTAGTGCTTTTGTCTGGTTTGCCTATTGGCCCTCGGAAACCATGATTTTGTGGGTTCTGGTTGCTTATTTTGGCTATCGACTGGGGATGGAACTTGCCAAGCAGGGAAAGCATCTTGATGTTGATGAATTATGGGTCAAGTTCTTTGATAGGTAAGCAAAAACCAGTTATGAAAGACAGAGCTGATAACAATCTAAATCAAAGTTTACTCTAATATCTGTCCTCTTTATGATGTTGATATTGTATATGGCAAAGTTTCGTGAAAATATCCTAATCAAGTGAATGTGCTTTATTCCTACCTAAAACTAATAATTAAAACTCATGGAGGTTGTAGTGTTAACTCATCGACGAATTTTTTGGCTTGCCCTCGCGGCCAGTATCATCCCTTTTTCTACTCAGGCTCAAACTACTGCTGAGATGATCGAGCAAGCGGTTTTGCCTTTGCCTGATGATCTTAAAGCTGGAGCTACGGTATTTAAGTATGATGCTGACAGTGGCCAGCGCATTGTTTTAAGACAGGGCAGTAATCAGGTTGAATGCCAGCCTATGAACGAAGATGGCTTCACACGCTGTGGGCCAACCGCTGAAGGGCCCCGAAGAGACATGCAGGCATCGCTCTCAGCCGAGGGATTGTCTAGTGATGATGTGCAGAGCGCTCTTCAGAAGGCCGAGGATATGGGGCATATTAAAGCGAGAGCCTTTGGTGCCTTGAATTATCGACTTTACAACAAAGACGACCGGATTCAGCTTTTGTGGGTGGTTTCGGTTCCCAATGCCAGCGCATCGCAGCTTGGTTACCCAACAGGTTCGCAAAGAGATAATTCTCTTGCTGGACGCGGTACGCCTTGGATGATGCGAGAGGGCACGTCAGGTGCACATTTGATGATTCCAATTAATGGCACCGCGCTATCTAACAACCCTCATTAAGCACACGCTGATATAAGTGCTCGATGTTTGGATGCCTACTTCTCTCTGGAAGTAGCGGCATCCAAGCATTATTATCAGGCCGCATTCAATAGCTTGAGTTAGGGGTAAGTTCAGGATTAATGTCGCCATAAACCTCTTCCGGGTCGATGTCGTTGGCAAACAATACCTCTCTAACCTCTTCAATGTGATCCAGCACCGTTTGATAGCGGTCACCATATTCATACTTATTGACTTCGATTGCCTTGGGCATATAGGTAAATGCAATCTTTAAGGCTTCTAAGGCTGGCTGTTCTATTTTCTCTGACATTTTAACGACTCTACTGCATTATGTGGTGGGATTAGAAACGCTGGCTTAGGCCTAATTGTAACTGTCCTTTGTCAAGATTATCAGACCACTGATGCATGTAGCCAACCTGCAGCTGTAGATTGCCTTGAAATCTGTGGCCGATGCCTACATAGCTTCGATTTCTGTCAAAAAAGTCCACTGTTCGGCTGCGGCTAATCTTTCGCTCGCCATTAAAGAATAACTCATTGTAGAGCGAAAAAATCCAGGCGCCTTCTCCCAAATTCAATTGATTCAACGGCATATCCATTCGAAGAGAATAACGATAACGGGTACGAAAATTCTGACTTTCTATCCAGCGCTGTTCCACTCGCACACGGTGGCTAAGATAAACGCGCTTACCTATGTGCTGGGGATATGAGGCTTCTTGAAATATTCGATTTTCTGTATTGGTGTCGGTGCCATCTCCAAACTGGCTTGAGGTGACGCTGGCCAGTCCTAATCTGTAGCTGTTGTTATTGGAGTCTGGAGAATAGGTAACGCCAGCTCGAACTAAATGTTGTTCCAAATCGTTATAAATATCCCAGTTACGCAGCTGGAAATCACCTTTCAGACCCCAATTGCTCTCCGCAAAACGCGTACTCCAAGAATAGGCAGTCCATATTCCTAATTGGTCCTCATCGATTTGAGCTAGGGCGGGGTTTTGGGCAGCAACAAAAACTAGGGTGAGCAGCGCCCTGCAGGTTATAGCTTTCATTTAAACTCTCTTGGCTGACGAATACGCTGCCGGGCAGTCGTCTAGTTAGTACTAGCGGAGGTGATTAGGTTTTTAGTGTTCGAGGTGTGGGACCGCTTAAACGCAAGTTGCCCAATAGGAAGCGTCACTCATAGCCTTGTAATGCTAATGCCTTCCATACCGTTTCCTGTTTCAAGGACGTCTTCACCGCTTGGGTATCCGATATCAGAAAGGATATAGGCGATGATGTCTGTGTATTCTTGATCAAATAGTGAGCCAGGATTGTCCGAAGGCATCTCAGCGACAATGCGGTAATAGAAATCGATGAGTGCTCGACCCTGCCAGTATGACCAGATGTCTTTATAGAATTCCATGTCATGGCAGGTCGCGCATTCTGCGTCGTAGGTTTGTTTTCCGGTTGCAGCCTGAGCTGGAGTGAATACACCCTCAGAAGTCTGCTTATCCTGTGCGAAGGATAAAGATGACAGGCTGGCTCCAAACAAAAATACAGTGATTACTAATAGCCTAGCAAAAGTCCGTGGCATGGGTTTCCTTATAGTTTATAAGAGGTTTTTATAATTAGCTATTTTGTTACTTTACCTGTTTCCATTGGAGTGCGCCATGAATCGAAGTTAAGGATGAATTTCTCGACAGCAGCAACGAAGTTGCAAGCTTGGTGGCTATAGATATTTTATCTGATTTTGGGCATGCCTGTATCGGTATCAATTATATCAAGTGATGGGCCTGCGTAACTATCCATGAGCAAATCTACCGTAGCTTGTCCATACTGTTCAAATAGAAAGTCACCCATTTGTTTGAGTTTGTTGATGTTGGACTTACTTATATCATCCATAGCGTCGTCTGGTGGCTTGGGTAGTCCGGGCTGTTTCCGCATTTCCGCATTCACTCGAATATAATTTCCGGGAGTGATAATGGTGTGAGCCTGATAAGCCACGACCCGTTCATCTGTGAGCAAATCGAGAATATGACCTTTAGTAAACCATTCAAGGGCTCCCCATTTTTCAGAAGCAGGGCCGTTGATTTTACGGGTTCGATAACCGGTTCCTATGGATAAGACGCGTAGCTCATTCATCGGATTATTGGGCCAGGCTTTTATCGCTTCGGCAATTGCGCACATGGTTGGGTTATTAGCTGTCACACCGCCGTCAATTAGCCAAAACGCCTGCTCCATATCACTTATTTTAAGTTCTTTGGTTGGAAAATAAGTGGGCGCTGCGCTAGAGGCATCCGCGACCTCATAAGCGAGTAGTTTACGGTGAATAGCATTAGTTGATTTTATGACTTCAGGTTTGTGCCGCTCAACTCCATAGGTTACGGCAAGGACATGTTTGTTACGGGGCACGTTACTTAGTTTAGCTTTGCCGAACTCTTTTTCCAGCACGCTAGTTTTGCCGTTGCCTTCATACTTGGGTGCATTGACGCCGTCAATTTGGAACCAGCCGCGATTGTCGCTGAAAATCTTGTTGGCATTCTGATAATTATAGAGGTTGTTAATGTCTGACATGTCCATGTCAGTGGTGGCGAGTGCTAAGGCAATAATGCTGCCGGTGCTGGTGCCCGCGTAAAAGTCCGTGCACTGACGGATGGATTTTTTGTGCTGTTTTTTTAGAAGGGTTTCAACATGACAAAGAAACTGCGTAGTAGCGGCGCCGCGAATGCCGCCTCCATCAAGTGACAGTATTAGCTTTGAGATAGTTACTCCCTCGCTCTTTCGGCGTTTTAGCATAAGGCTAATGGACGCAGCCGCTTAGCTTGGCGGCTCGTTCAGCTATTTTTAGGTCGTCCTAGCGTTTTATCTGGGCTGATGATTTTAAAGACTAAAGACTAAAGACTAAAGACTAAAGACTACTAGGAACAGCTAAGACCTGCCAAGGATTACAGCAGCGTTTCATTGTTGGCCTAGGTGTTCTTGTAAAGGCTCTGTTCTGAAATTTATTTTCCTGACTCTCGCGATGCTTCCATTGCTTAGTTTTCGCTTGCCCTCGGATCTTTGCTGCCTAGATAGCGTCACTGACACTGGATAAATTAAATTTATCCACTTTGATTGCAGGTACGACAATGGGAGTGCTTACCGAACTGCTTTCTGATGCGGCCACTCGTACCGCAGGAGACAACATCTGAACATTGCGCAGCATATCAACTAGTGACTGATTGAATCGAAAATTGGTTACAGGTCTGCTGATACGGCCATTCTCAATAAGGAAAGTTCCATCCCGCGTAAGGCCGGTGTAGGAAATGGTTCTGGGATTAAGGCCTCGAATATACCAAAAGCGGGTGATCAAAACTCCACGGCGAGTGGAGGCAATCATTTCTTCTAACGAGTCTTCGCCACCGCCCATGATGAGATTGCTTGGTCTGGCAAGGGGCTGCTGATTTTTTTGCTGTGCCCAATAGCGCGAGCGAGCTAATTCTTGCAAGCGGCCTGAGCTTACCCAGTCCTGTCTTGCTAGTGGCTGGCCTATGCTGTTAAAAGGAGAAGTCTCTGCATCTAGATAAGCAGGGTCGCTGAATATATTGACCTTCTCATCGAACAGGCTTTCGCTGATTCGATTACCGCCATCTGGCTTGGAGAAAAAAGAGCGACCTTCATCGGCGGTCCGCTGATTAAACACATTCACCATATTGCGCATGAGCATGCCAACGGCAGTTGGCTCTAAAATGGCGGTGTATTCACCTGGTTCTAATGCGGTCTTGCGCCATTCTCGGCATTTACGCACGGCGTCGTTGGCCACTCGCTGGCTTTCAATATTATTCCAATCGTTTGCTTCATCGCCTGCCCAGCCCGACTGTCTGCCGTTGGGGCTGCGTGAGGTAAGTGTATAGGCAACCCCGGTACTGGCATGAGAGCCATAGAAACCATTAGAGGTGGCTAATGCAGTGGAGCCTGCATTTACATCCATATAGGATGCCACAATCTGATCAGCTGATTGCGCCTGTTTGATTGCTAGGGCTGCAGCCGCGGCGCGTGTTTGAGGGGTAAGTTCGTCAGTGGAGTCATAGTAGGCGTTGGTAGGTGCTATGATCTGTGGGCCTAGTTCCTCCATGTATTCAGGATCAACAGGGGCTATGCGGGCCATGTCTTCAGAGCGTCTAACAGCCTGGCGCAGCTCGTCATCGCTGAGACGGTTTGTTTCTACTGAGGCAACTCTTTGACCAAACACGCTGGTGATATTGACTGAGGTTTTTTCAGAGCCGCCAGCGCTGGTGATGCGGTTAGTAGCCACACGAGTGTAGCCGCGCCAGCCTGAATTGATTCTCACGCGACAATGATCCGCTTCTGAGAGTTCTAAAATTCGGTTGCTGATTGACTGTAGGTCGTCTTTTGAAAGACCTTTTGCTTCTGCCATCTCAAATTCCTGAATGAATTTCTTTTGTTTGTTGTTCGTCTTTTTTTCGTTTATCTCTCGTGTTTTTAAGCCGTGTTAATAATGTCGATGTCTCGGAATAATGATACCGGGCAGCCATGAGATACAGCGTTTACCTGTATTGGCTGGCCTTTAGCATCACTAAAAGAAGCACCTAAGAAGTAGGTGCTGTCGCCGCCGATAACATCTAAAGAGTTCCAGAACTCGGGAGTTCGGCCAACATAGGCTGCGTCACGTAGCATGCGATGTTTTTTGCCGTTTTTGATTTCCCAAAAAACTTGGCCGGCAAACTGAATATTGTAGCGCTGCTGATCAATCGAATAGCTGCCTCGGCCCTCAACGAAAATACCGTGGTCGGTAGCCGCTATCACATCTTCTTCGCTAAGGTCTTCCTTACCGGGCATTAGGCTTACATTAGGCATGCGCTGAAACGGCATGCTTTCCCAATTTTGTCCGTAGGCACAGCCATGGCTGCGGGTGATGCCTGTCTGCGCTGAAATCCATTCTGCTTGGTCGCGTGTGGTCTGATAGTCTACAAAGATACCGTCTTCGATAATGGGCCATTCCTCAGCTGGCACGCCTTCGTCATCCCAGCCGGTGGTGGCGCAGCCGCCAAACTCAGTGCGGTTGCCAACAAATTGCATAAAGTCTGGGCCAACTCGGGTTTGACCTAGGGTCTCTTCCGGGGGATGCAAAAACGAAGTGCCAGCATAGTTAGCTTCGTAACCAAGGGCACGATCAAGTTCAGTGGGGTGACCAATTGATTCATGAATCGTTAGCCAGAGATTCGAGGGATGTAAAATCAAATCCCATTTGCCCGGTTCTACCGAAGGTGCTTCTAATTTTAATGCAGCTTCTTCCGCCCATTTGGGTGCATTGCCAACCAGATCTAATCCTAATATGTATTCATAGCCGCGACCAGCTGGCTCTACCACCGCGCCGCGAGTTTGAAAGTCATTGCCGTCATCGGAAATCGCGGTGATGTTCATGGAGGGATTGATGCGGTAAAAAGTTTGATCAATAAAAGAGCCCTCCGAGGTGGCCACTAGGCGTTCTTCTTTCACACAAAGTATATTGCTGGCGGCATAACGAACATTGCTGCCGCGCAAAGCTTCTTCATTTGCTCTTAATAAAAGCGCAGCCTTGTCCTCAAAAGAGACAGTGAACGGGTCTATAGAGTAAGGGGTTACCCAGCTGGCATTCGGATAAATATCCACCGGGGCTAGCACCGCAGTGGAGGGTGCCACGGCATTGTTGGCAGTGGCTATGGCGACGGCGTCTCTAGCCATTTTGGTAATCGCTTCGCGAGTTAAAACTTGAGTGGCTGAAAAGCCCCAAGAGCCGCCTACTAAGACTCGGATATTAACCCCAAAAGAATCTGTACTCTGGATCCGCGAAACACGAAGTTCTCTAGCCCCCACCGCCTCAAATTGAGTCCGAATAACACGGCCATCTGAATAGTGTGCACCAGCGTCTCTAGCCACATCGATGGCTAACAAAAGCAGAGCACGCTCGCTAGAGGTCATGCTTTGTGCTGCAGCTGGGGCCGCACTTACAACCGAACCTGCCGCCGCGCCGGCACCGGCGAGCTTGATGAAGTCACGCCGAGAAAACTGCCGTGAATCATGAGCCGGCGAACCTAGGTTTGAAACTGAAGGCCTATGATTGATTGGAATCGGAAGAGGGCGAAAGGCCATTTTTAAACTCGCTGTAAAGAATGTTGATGCAGCCCTCGAAAGGATCGCAATGGAGTATCATTGAAGAATAACCCAGCGTTGATGGATTGCCAAACACCCCGGTAGTCCTCGGTTTTGGCAATCCAATGGAGAGTCTAATTGATAGTTTGGTTGATGCTCTCCTCTAACAGTTTATAGATCCGTCGATATTCATCGAGCCAGCTGCTGGGTTCTCGAAAGCCATGGGATTCTATGGGATAAATCGCCATCTCAAAATTTTCTTTTTTTAGTTCAATTAAGCGTTGAACAAGCCGCACTGAATCTTGGAAAAAGACATTGTTGTCTTGCATGCCATGGGCAATAAGTAACGGCGCCTCAAGGCCTTCAGCAAACTCAATAGGTGAGCTGCGCTCGAATGAACCAGGGTCAATTTCAGGAATGTTGAGAATGTTCGAGGTATAGCTATGATTGTAGCTGGCCCAATCGGTTACCGGGCGCAGTGCGGCGCCGCAGGCGAACAGGTCAGGCTTTTTGAATAGAGCCATAAGAGTAAGGAAGCCACCGTAAGAACCGCCATAGGTGCACACCCGCGCGCGGTCCACATTCTTTCGGCCAACAAGCCAATCTATCCCATCGGCGAGATCCTTAATCTCAGGAGTCCCCATACGCTGGTAAATCCCCGTGCGCCATTCGCGTCCATAGCCCTGTGAGGCTCGGTAGTCCATGTCTAGCACCACATATCCCTGCTTAACTAAAAAAGAGTGGAACATAAATTCACGAAAATAGCCTGACCATCCCTGATGTGCATTTTGTAGATAGCCTGCGCCGTGGATAAAAATCACAGCTGGACGGTTTATAGAGTCGTCATTTGGGGTATATACCCGGGAATGAATAGGGGCAGCGCTGTATGATGAGCGTACTTCTACAAACTCCGGCTGGGTCCAATCGATAGCTTTGAATTGCTCCGACACGGTGTTGGTGAGTTTCTTAGCAACAGCCTTGGGCCTTGTTCGCTGTAGATAAAGCTCTGGAGGCATCAAGGCTTCGCTGTGAGTAATGAGTAAATTATTTTCATCAGGGGAAAGCACGAAATTGTTCATGCCTCCTAGATAGGTCAGTTGAGTAAGTTCTTGGTTGGCGATCGCGACCCGATAGATTTCATAAGTGGTCGGATGTTCCACATTGCCTCTAAAATAAATGGCTTTTCCATCTTTGGAAATCGTCGGGTCGTAGACTTCAAAGTCACCCTTGGTGAGTTGAGTCACATGGCCTTCTGCCCAGTGATATAAATGCAGGTAGCCATCTTGCTCAGATTGAAACACCAACCCTTTGCTGTTCGGCAGCCAATGGGCGTTGAGGTGGCGGCTATTGATCCAGGCGGGATCATGATTGTGATGGATCAGTGTTAATGTGCTATTGCTTAACGATAGAGGTTCACTACTTTCTGAATCTTCCACATCTGTAAGCGTTAAGTCGATGGTGTTTAGACCTAGGAGCCAATGGTCTTTATTGTCTCGTGAGATGCCGTGAAAAAGAAGGCGCTCGCCATTTTTGCTCCAGCTTAAACCTTGTAAACGAATCTTGCGCTGGTCTGACTTTTGGTCCGCCGCGTTACTACTTATACTAGCTTCTTCATCATTATCTTCAGCGGTCTGAATTCCTAGCTGCTCCAAAAGTGCTTGATCATTTCGCCCAGGCAGGTCTGTAAGGTCGATTTCGGATTGCTGATGGGTCTGTAAATCCAATAGTATTAGTCGCTGGTTGGCAAAATGAGTGGCACCAACTCTTGCTCGCAGTTCTCTGTTTTCTGTGTAGCCGGTGGCTGTAACATAGTTAGACATAGTGCCTGGGCGACCTGCTTGTCGTTCAGATTCACTTTGAATCACAACTGCCATCCAGCGTTCATTAGGAGATAAGCTGCTGCTTAAAACCTCTTCCTTTTCTCCTAAATAGAAGGGAAGTAAGGCGCGGTCGGCGTCGGCTCGCTGGCTGTTTTCACGACTTTCGCGTAGTGCGATCTCGCGCTCTTTTTGTAACTTTATAATTTCAAATAAGCGGCTTTGCTGCGACTCTAGATAGCTTGGATTTGCATCATTCAGACTTTGCTGTGGTGATTTTTCGCTCAAAAGCTCGGCGGCCTGATATTCCAAACCGCTGTCAAGATCGCGGACAAATAAGGTGTCTTCTCGGCTAAAAATTACGCTGCTATTATCAGCGGTAAATTGTGCTGATGATTCTATGGCTGCAGTTCGGGTTAGCTGCGTAATATGCCCACTGCGAAGATCTTTGACATACACATCGCCTTCTCGCGTATAGGTTTTTAATCGGTCGTTGCTTGATAGAGTTCTGCTTGCCACATCGGCAGAGGGATAAGATTCCGGCAATATCGGCTGGAGTTCGCCGCGATCCAGATCTAGTTGATACAGCTGTTTTAGCTGGGACTCGGCGCGTTTCTGAGTGAAGTAAACACTGTCCCCATCATCAGACCAGTAGGGGTTTTGAGGCGCTCGACCTATCCAGTCTGGGTCAGCCATTGCCTGCTCCAACGTAATAGTTTGGCCATTAGCGAGACTGCAAAAGGTTAAGCCGATGGCCGTGGCGAAAACCTTTCCTAGTGGAGTCGTCATTTTCAGTATCCGGCGGGTTTGATGTAATAAAGTTATCCTTAGGTCTCAATAAATCGACCTAAAAAATAAACAAAAAAAGTATCCTAAAGCTAATAATCGCTCAAGCCTTCGGTAAGTTCAACCCGCGTGCCGGCAGGGTCAGTGAAAAAAGCTACCTTGAGTCCAATGGCAGGAATTTCCTGATAGGGGGCATCTAGGGCAATACCCTTCGTTTCTAGTTTTTCAATAAAAGCATCTAAATCGCCTACCTCGAAACCGATATGATCAATGCTGGAGCCTTTTGTGGGGCTTCTTCTTATTGTGGCTTTCGCAAAGCTTAAATTAAGGCCTGGGACATTGGTTGTAGTGTTGATTGTGCCTCGAGGTTTAATCTCCAGTTCAAAAAGGTCGGCGTACCAAGCCAATAAAGCTCGGTGATCAGGCAGGTAATAGTGGAGATGATAGCCTGCGATTTCTTGCGCTAAAGCTTGATCTTCTTGAAGTTCAACATAGACCCCGTCAGGTAGTGTGATGTAAGCGTTGGTTTGTTTTTCAGCGCCGATAAATACATCGTCGACTTCAAATCCCGCTTTTCGCCATTTGTCCAAAAATCTTTTCATATTTCTGACTTTAAAGCCTACGTGATCTATTACGGTCGCTTGTGATCCCATGGTGGGCGCTTTCTCTGTAAGGAGTAGAAACAAGTTGGGTAGCTTAATGGCAGTAAGAGGGCCCTTCTCAATGACGATGCCGTTAAAATGCTCCACCCAAAGTCGCTTATGATATTCCAGGTCGCTAACATTTAAATGAACATGGCCAAAGGCTAGACCTGCTGCGTTGGGTGTTGCTAGTTGGGCAAATGCTGATTGGGAGATTAAATGAGGAAAAAGCAGGATAAAGAAGCTAAATATTATTTTTTTCATTAGAAGACTCCTATATTTTTTGAGCTGATTAATGATTGGCTCAGCGCCACATAAACAACGTCGGTTAAAAATCGCTTATTGGTAAACTAGCACAGGCGCCGAGTTCACCTACCAAGCCTCGGCTATCAATTTATAACTGTGGCGACGTGCTTCTACGTCGTGAGTTATGGTGATTAGCATTAGCTCGTCGAGTTTAAAGCGCTCCACTAGATTCTTGAGGTGGCGGGTCACTTGTTCTGGGGTGCCGACTACACGCTTGTCTCTAGATTGTTCGATTGCTTGCCGCTCGCCTGGAGAGTAATCGTCGTAGCTCAGTGCTTCTTCGACGCTTGGAAAAGGGCCAGGGCTGCCTCGAAGCAATCGGATGTACCAAAGATCGCGGCTGCTAGAAAGCCGTAAAGCTTCTTCTTCGGTGTCTGCGCAGATAGTAAATATGGCTAGGCAGCTATGGGGCTCATCTAAGTTTGGTCCCGGTCGGAACTGACTGCGATAGTGGTCAAAAATATCTGATCTGATGTTGGGGTTTATAAAGTAAGCAAAGTTATAAGGCAGGCCCATACTTGCAGCAAGCCCACAGCTGTCCTCGCTTGATCCCAGCATCCAAAGCTCCGGGGGTGTTTTAACCTTCGGAAAAGCACGGGCATTTTGCATGCCTGGTGTTGCTGGGTCGGTGTCATTGAGTAGGGCTTGTAAATCTAACACCATATTGGGGAAATGTTCGGGGCCAACTCTGGAGCCATAGCGAATTGCTGCCGCAGTGAACGGATCCGTGCCGGGCGCTCGACCTATCCCTAAGTCGACTCTGTCAGGATATAAAGTTTGCAGGAGTTTAAAGTTTTCTGCCACTTTATAAGGACTGTAGTGAGGTAGCATGATACCACCGGAACCAATACGTATTTGTGTGGTTTCAACGCCGAGGCGGCCAAGCAACACCTCGGGTGAACAACCGGCTAGGGCGTCAGAGGCATGGTGCTCTGCGACCCAGTAGCGATGGTAGCCAAGTTCATCGGTAAGTTGAGCGAGTTTAATAGTCTCTTGTAATGCAGAATAAGGATCGCTGCCAGCGCGGACAGGAGACTGATCGAGTACCGATAATTTTACTGAATTTTCCATAACTTAATCTATGATCGCTTGATAGACGCCACTTCGGAGCTTGCTGTAGTCATCAATTCCTTCAGCTGGAATTAGCTGGGTTAAGTAAACCACAACAAGCTCTTCCACAGGGTCAACCCAGTAAGTTGAGTGATAAGCACCGCCCCACCCATATTCGCCTTCAGACCCCAGAGAGCCGCGTGTGCCTAGGTCAGTAACCACAGAGAAGCCCAAGCCGAACCCGCGCCCACTCCGGAAGGGGAGGTTGCCAAGATGGTTCGCCGTCATTAACTCAATTGTTTTGCGCGATAAAAGTCGCTCGCCTTCTAGCTCTCCGCCATTCAAAGTCATTTGCAAGAACTTGGCGTAGTCAGCGGCTGTGGATAGTAAACCTGCTCCACCTGAAAAGCTGGCTCGTGGGCCATCGTTATACATGCCTTGGCTGCGCATTCCGTCCTTTGCTGGAATAGCTTCAATACCACCGCCTGACTTCGGCTTATAGACAGTATTCAAGCGGCCCTGTTTTGACTCGGGCAAATAAAAGTGAGTGTCATTCATGTCCAATGGTTCAAGAATTTCTGTTCGCAAAAATTCATCAAGGCTGAGACCGCTTGCTTTCTCGATGACCACCCCTAGGATGTCGGTGTTGTAGCCATAGATCCATGATGTACCTGGTTGGGCATCTAAAGGCAGAGACCCCATCCTGGCTATAGAGTCCGCTATCGGCTCATCTCGGTTAGCAAAATACCAGCCTTGAAAGCCTGCTGATTCCCATTCTTTTTGGGCAGGGCCACTACCATAGCTAACGCCAGAGGTGTGGGTTAATAAATGACGAAGTGTTATGTCGCGCTCAGCAGGCTCAAGTGTGTAGCCTCCATTTTCTGTTGCTACCGCTACTTGCATGTCGCTCCACTCAGGAATATAGCGGCTTAAAGAATGGCTTATATCCAATTGGCCGCGCTCGTGAAGGATCATGATTCCAGTACTCACTATCGCTTTGGTTTGCGAGGCGATTCGAAACAATGAATCTTCTTGCATAGGAATGCCAGCTTCAATGTCTTGCATTCCGTTGGCTGAAGAATAAGCAATTCGACCTTTTCGCAAAACCAATATAACTTGTCCTGCTAGTTGTTCGGTTTCAACATAGGACTTAAGAACGCGGTCTAGACGGTCTAAGCGGGTCGAAGACATACCTAGTCGTTCTGGCCTTGATCGAGACAAATCATCAGCCTGAACGGTAGTCGTCAGAAGGCTGATTAACAAGGCGGCGAATATAGGTCGGGACAAGTTAATTCTCATTGTGGACTCTCAACGGTTACTTTTTCTAAAGTATAACGTCTAACTGTAAATAAGAGGTAACAAGTTACTTGTTGTTAGTAAAAGCGGGGGCTAAAGCCTAAGGATCCTTGGAATACTCTGGTTATAAAGAGTTTCAGCTAGGTTCAAGCAGGAGTTGCCAGACTGGAACCTCACACCTAAGTGCGTTAGCGAGATATGAACTGACCATACATTTGCGTTGTCATGGCGGGTATTGCTAGTGGTTGATACTGCCCAGCAAAAACTACTTGATTTCGGCCTTTAGCTTTAGCCCGGTAAAGTGCCTTGTCAGCTTCGCTGAAAAGGTCTTTTGGCTTGGGCCCAGCGACATCGTTTGTGCCAGGTTTATAAGTGATTGCTCCAATACTCACGGTGAGTATTTTTTCAGCATTAGACTCGCTGTGTGGAATGCCTAGCTCGACTATTTCTTGTCTAAGTGTTTCGGCCCTTTCCTGTAACTCTAAACCATCGCAGCCCGGAAGAATGATTGCGAATTCTTCGCCGCCATAGCGAGCAGGTAGATCCCCGCTTCTTTTAAATACTTGTTTAATGCAGCGAGAAACTTTTTTGAGGCAGTCATCACCTGCTGTGTGTCCATAAACGTCATTGAACTGTTTGAAGAAATCAATATCCACAATTAATAGCGAAATTGATGTGCGCTGCCGTGTAGCTCTTTGCAGTTCTTTAATTAGGACGGAGTCAAAATGGCGACGATTAAATAGTGAGGTTAACGAATCGGTAATCACCGTTTTTTCCAGCCGTTCATTGGTTCTACTAAGCTCATCGTTTAGTGATCTTAGTTCCATTTCCATAGACTTGATTTTGGAAATGTCGCTTAGTACTCCGATATAAAGTAATTGCTTTTGAATTTCCATTTTGCTCACTGCAAACAGAATTGGAATTACTTCTCCGTTTTTGTGTGTTACCTCTATCTCCTGGTTTGGTGCTCCACCCGTGGCATCGTCAATGAATTCATTCAGATAATATTCTGCATCAACAGATTTTGGATCTGTAATGATTGTAGAAATATTAACTCCAACTAATTCGCCCTCTGCAAAACCTAATAGTTTTCCGGCAGCTGAGTTCATTGACTGAATGATGCCTTCTTTGTTCACAGTTACCAAGCCATCTGCCATCATTTCTACTAATGATTTATAGCGGAGACGTTTTTCGTTTAGCCGCCATTCTTCATTCTCAGTCTTATCGAGAAGATCATTGATTGCTCGGCTGATGGGGGTAAGCTCGTCAAGTGGCTGGTCAGAAATTCTGGCGCTACGGTTGCCCTGTTTAAACACTTCGATAGCGGCAATAATAGTTTTGGAGTTCTTTGTTAGGCTTCGTTTGACAAAGATTAATGCGCAGATGCTTGCTAGAAGCGAGGTCGTGCCAATGAAAACCCATGAGATAGAGAGATAGAGTCCCAGTAATGCCCAGCATAAAATACCGATTGGAATAAGGATCCATATTTTATCAACAGTTTTCATCTAAGACAGCTCTCAGAAACTTTGAGTTTTGCGTTCAAGGCAGCATTTTTGTCAAATGCATAGGTTGACATCGCACAGTTGAGCGCCTTAAGATTTTTTTTGCGATCGCTCAAAAGCACATTGAATTGCCGGTAAGTTTCTGATATTTAAATAAAAGCCTGCTGAAAGATTAGTTGGCGGGTCTGCCAAGTAAAAATCTCTTACCTTTAGTTTAGTAGTAATTAATAGAGAAGGAGGTTCTTCGAGCGGGAATGTTGACTAAAAAGTCATTGACTTCGTTTTTAGTGCAGAGCATTATCAGCAGCCTATGATTATGTTAATAGTATTACAAAATTATTTTTGCTGGCCAAGCGACACAGGCTGCCAAAGAGAACAGCGCTAGTTTTCTTCTTGGGCCGCCTTGGGTTTCGGCGGTCTATTGCTTAAAAAGTACTCCTGTAATAATTTACCTCCCCAGCATCCAAGATGGCCTTAACTCGATAAAAGGTTTTGGTGATGCAACTAATCCAACAGCAAATTCAATATCGCTGCGCAAGCGGCATCAATGTTAGACGTTCCAGTGTTGAGCTTGATTACGACACGGCGATGGTCGATCTCGCTAATTCTCTTAATAGCCAAAAAGGAGTGCTGCTGGCTTCGAGCTTCGAGTATCCCGGCAGATACACGCGTTGGGATATTGGCTTTGTAAACCCACCTATCCAGATTACCGCTCGCGGACGAGAGATGCGTATTGATGCCCTTAATACGCGAGGCGAAATTTTATTGCCTGAACTTCATCGGGTAATTGAAAATTGCAGCGCAATTGTTGAACTCAATGTAAACAAGCAAAGCTTAACCCTCACTATAAAGGCCGGCGCAATGCCTGATTCAGAAGAGCTTCGGAGTCGTCAGCCAACTGTGTTTTCGGTGTTGCGGGAATTAATAAACTGTTTTCATAGTACAGAGGATCCCTATCTGGGGCTTTATGGGGCGCTTGGCTACGATCTTACTTTCCAGTTTGAAGACGTTAATCGTTATCAAACTCGCGATCAATCTGATCGAGATCTAGTTCTGTACTTGCCTGACCAAATTATGGTTTCGGACCATCGCGCAGAAGTAACACAGTCTTTTAACTATGATTTTGTCTGTTGCAGCTGGGACTCTCCTAAGCGTACTGAAACAACTGGCGGCTTTAAACGCGTCGGAGTTAGCTTGCCATTTAAACCGGCCGAATCTGTAGCGTTAAGCTGCGATCATTCACAAGGGGAGTTTGCCGCTCAGGTGATGCGGGCAAAGCAATATTTTAAGCGCGGCGACTTGTTTGAAGTGGTGCCTGGTCAAACATTTTATGA
>CAWKZY010000054.1:0-17681 GCA_963854625.1 Gammaproteobacteria bacterium
GGTGTCACTTGAAGCGATGCGTTTAACACGCTGTAAAGCTGGCAGGTACAACCAAGAGTCATCGTCTCTGTTTTGGTTCTCCCAGTCAAAGTTCAAATAGGCCGTACCCCTTATGTCGGCTGGTGTTTCGAATAGCGAAAGAGCTTTGTTATCTTCGCCAAAGTCTTTTGAATAAATGCGAAGGTTTCTTACTCGTTGGCGCTCGCGGCGATCTATCAGCACCATGGTATATTGCCCTACAGAGGAGTCACCGTTGTAGCGATTATCATATTTCATCATTACGTCATAAGCGCTTAGCTCTCGTGCGTTTATAGAGGTAGCAAAAACCGCTCCAAAAAGACTAACCCAAAGGCTGAAAAAAATCGCAGGGCGACATCTGAAAATGACGGTGAATCCCATCTTTGTAACTCCCAATAAAACATGTCCTTATTTAAGAATGAACTACAGCGGATTCTAAGGTGCTGTCGTGATTACCGTCTACCAAATACAAAATGGCAGGCAATACCAGCAGGTCCCCAAGCAATGCCAAAGACATAATGATGGCGCCAAACAAACCTACGTAAATCACTGTCGTAAATGAAGCGAAACACAGAACACTGAATCCAGACACTAACACAATAGAGCTAAATACAACGGCTCTTCCTGACTCATTCATAGAACGTTGAATAGCATCATGAGTATTGGCGCCCTGTTCTTTTGCCAATAAGTATCTACTCATCACATGAATAGCATCATCTACTGCAATGCCCATCGTCATAGCGAAGACGATAACAGCGCTCAGGTCCATAAAAATTCCTAAAAAGCTTGCCACACTTGCCGCCAGAATTATCGGTAATATGCTGGGAATAATCGATAAAAATCCATATTTAAATGATCTGAATAGGACGATAAAAAATGCCGTAATCACGGTTAATGCTATTAGAAAACTCTTCACCATACCGTCGGAAACATAGACATCTTGGACTGTAGCGAGCGCCATGGTGCCTGTCACAATTGGGTTCAGCTCACTAAAGTTGGACATCAGGTATTCATTGATGGTGTCCAGTTCAGCTTTCATTGCTGATGCTTCCATATTTATTACGGGCACGACTAAGCGCGCCATCTGGTTGTCAAAATCTTTGAGGTCGGAGAGGTCTTCATTAGCTCCAGAGCTTTCATAAAGAAGAAGAGCTTGCGCTGTCATGGATGCAGAATCCGGGATTCGATAATATTCCGGGTTATCGCTGTGCAGGGATTGATTGATTTCTTTTAAGTAATCTACGAGAGAGTTAATGGGTCCAAGTTCTTTTCGCTGAGACAGCCAGGTCTGTATGGTCTCCATTTTAGCTAGGAAGTCGGGGTATTTCACACCATCATATTCGCCAGAGTCTAAGATTACATCCAGGGTCATCATGCCCCTAAAGGCTTCGTCGAAATACTCTATGTCTTGGCGGGTTTGGCTTGATTCTTTGAAAAGAGTGACATAGTTAGTATCGACTTTGATACTTGGTAAATAAAATATGGAAAAGGTCAGTGCCATCAAACTAATCGCCAAAATTGGATTACGTTGCCTAAGTGTGAAATCGGGAATATTTTGGGTAAGTTTTGAAATAAAACTGGTGTCTAAAATATTTTTAGTTTTGCTGGATACGTGGCCTAAGTAACTCAGCATGGCAGGAAGTACGGTGAGTGAAAAAAGGAAAAGCACCAATGGCCCAATCGCGCCTAGCAAAGCAAATTCCTTAATAGGCATTATCTTGGTAATAGACAGCGCAAAAAACCCAGCCGAGGTGGTTATAGCAGTAAAAAACGCTGGGACCCAAATGTACTCTATTGTTTCTAGTGCCGAGTCTTTACTGTTTTTACCTAAATTTCTTAAGTGAAAGAATTGGATAAGAACGTGCACCGTAATGCCAATGCCGATGATTATTAAAGTGGGTGCTAACGCCGCGCTGTCAATAGTGGTGTGGGGGATCTTCAAGTAATATTGAAGCTCTAAGACAATGAGCAAACTGCTGGCAATAGCAAGCCAAGGAAACAGCGTAGCAGCTAAGGAGCGGAAGCTTATATAGAGAATGGCTATCATCAATGCAATCATTATTGGTATTAAAAAACTAGTATCTTCAGCGGTGACCGTTTCGAAACGTTCGTTTACTAACGGATAGCCTGACAGATGCAAAATATACTGGTCAGATTCGAAATTTTCTGATTCCACAAATTGATAGAGGTCTTGCACTAATTCAATTTTATGTTCTGAGGTTTCCTCTCTATATTCCACTCTTGCGGCTATTCTAACGTGGCGAAAATCTTCTGTTATCAATGATCCTAAGGCAAGTTTTTCAGACCGCAGAACATTTTTTATTTCGTCGATTGCCTCGTCGTTCCCAATTACGTCCCCGATGTTTTCAATTAAGTAGTCGGTTCGCAGGTCATCTCCACTGGCATGAATATATTGGAAGTTAGTTATGGAGCGCAGCTGAGTTATATAGGGATGAAATTCCAAAAATTCTGACATGCGTTGCATGGCATCCAAGGTCTCTGGTTGAAACACATCAGCGGCTGTATCGGTAGTCTCAAAACCAATCAGTAGGTACTCGTTATCACCAAAAAATTCTTCAAGTTTATCGAACTCAATTAGGGTTGGATCACCGGCTACAAAATAGCGCTCGGTATTGTTGTCGAAGGGAATTGGGCCACCAGTAAAAAGCATCGCTGGGATAAGTAATAGGGTAGCTATAATTATAGGCAGGCGCCCTGCAATTACCGCACGGGCCCACGCGTTAATGAACGTGGTCAATAATTCTCTCCGGCAGTGCGCTTTGCGCACTATTTTATTTTTATGAAAATGGGTCTGCAGCCAGCATTACGGTATACGAAGCATGCTGATAGTTGTTGTTCACAAACTTCGGGGGTAGTGTAATACGCGAGATTTTGGTCGTAAAGCGAAGCCAGCTTACACGAAGTTCGTGGTTATAAAAATAGAAAACTTCAACTAATAGAATTTCTTATGAAGATTTCTTAATGTCAGTCGATACTATTCTTGGACGGCAATGTAGCCTAGTCTTTTCAGTAATACGTTCGTAAGGAGCGGCGTTTTCATGTCCAAGGAACTTAAATTTCCCTTTGATCTGGATCTTAGTAGTCTTGATACGGGAAGCATAACCAACATCCTCAATGATATTGAGCATCATTTACCATTAATGGATTCAGACGGCGATCTTAGCCAGCTGCTCGAAGTGAAAGAGTTCTTCGAAGGTGAGTTGATGGAATTCAGGCGTCTGCATTAAAGCTACAGTCTGGAGTATTGCAACCGCTGTTTGGCGATCCCAGGCGCAAGTCACCGAATAAGGTGTACTCCCCCTGCCCCTCGATTGGTTTGCTCTGATACGCCTTGTTTGTCAGCAAGGCCATAATAATCAGTAAAAATCCATGTTACGTCAGTTCCTGATATGTCAGTAGATGAGGTATATCAGTTCTACAAATTTGCCCTGGTGAGCACTAGCAACATTCTAAACAATCTAGCAGATCACCACATTAAGGGGCCATTTGATGAAAACCTTGCGAGGAATACAGGCCGCTTCGCTCTAAAGCCCGTAGAAATGTAGCCGAAGGCTACGGGTTTGATTGATAGAGAGATGGGGGGGTGATGAGTTTGGCTCTCTTTTTTATTGCCTGAAGCAATTGGCTAAACCTGTTCCTTAAAAGCGCCCATCTGGGCCGTCTCACAGGAATGCCTCCTAGAACTAATGCCTAGAGCTATTGCCGCAAGCTAATTGTGTTAAAATCCACAATTGCATAACCCACGTAATCTTAGTTACAAAACTAAAGTTACCTCACCCCTCAAAACCCCGAGTAGACATTGGAAAACCAAGAACCTGTAAATCCGATTCGGAAATTCCTATCGGCTTTTCAATACAGTGGCGTTGCAATTCGTATTGTATGGAACACCAGCGCGTCATTAACGTTAGCAATGGCTGTTACGACCCTCGTGTCTGGCATTTTGCCCGCGGCGATCGCCTCGGTAGGTGGCATGTTCGTAGATGCGGTTTCGGCAGCCTTCCAGGGTAACGGCGCGGCAGCTGAAGAAGCGCGCTCGGACGTTTTAAGGTTTGTGCTAATTGAAGCTGGGCTTGTGGTTTTGATGACTGGGGCGCAAAAAATTAACGGTATCTGTCAATCAATTCTCCGAGTTCTTTTGGGCAATGAAATAAATGTCATGATTTTGGAAAAAGCTCTGACTTTAGAGCTGGCCCATTTTGAGGACGCCGAATACTACGATAAATTGGTAAGAGCGCGGCGTGAAGCATCCAGCAGGCCTCTTAGTTTGGTTGTTAAAACCTTCGACCTCATGCGAGATACGATTGCCTTAATTACTATCGGTGTCTTTCTCTTTCAGTTTTCTCCCTATGCGGTTCTATTGCTTGGACTTGCCGGTATTCCAGCATTTCTTGTGGAGGCCAAGTTTTCAGGCGAAGTCTTTAGGATTCAAAGACGACGTTCGGCCGAGCGCCGCATGCAGATTTATCTTGAGATGGTTCTTACGCGGGAAGACGGCGTAAAAGAGGTCAAGTTGCTAAAATTGGGCAAATTGTTTTTGGACCGCTATGTCGACATATTTCGAAAGATATATAAAGAAGACCGCAACCTCGTCATCAGAAGAGGCGTGTGGGGTTATGTGTTGGGATTGCTTGCCAGTGCGGCTTTCTACTTCGCTTATGGCTGGGTAGGCTTTGCGGCGATCGCAGGTCTCATTTCCATTGGTCAAATGACGATGTATATCGCACAATTTAGATTAGGCCAAAGCGCAGTAACTAACAGTCTCACTTCAATCAATGGCATGTATGAAGACAATTTATATCTCTCGAACTTAACCGAGTATTTAGACCACCAAGTTCCTGAGCAGAATGGGGAAGGAACCGCAGGCCCTGATCTGGAAGATGGAATTAGAATTGAAAATGTTAGTTTTTCTTATCCCGGTAGTGACGTCCCAGCGCTGAAAAATGTTTCTATGCATATCAAACCCGGTGAGAGTTTGGCGATTGTAGGTGAAAATGGCAGTGGTAAAACAACGCTAATTAAATTGCTTACCAGATTATATACGCCCACCGAAGGCAATATCTATCTTGAGGGTCTGGAGCTTGGAGACTGGGATATAGAAATCTTGAGGCAAAAGATAGGTGTGATATTTCAAGACTTCGCGCGTTACCAATTAATAGTTGGTGAAAATATCGGTATAGGGGATGTCGACAATATTGAGGAAAGGGACCAGGTAGTGGATGCGGCCAAGAAAGGCATGGCCGACGTCTTTGTGAAAGACTTACCCTTTGGCTATGACACTCAGCTTGGAACTTGGTTTAAAGACGGCAAGGAACTGTCCGGCGGACAGTGGCAGAAAATAGCGTTGTCCCGCGCTTTTATGCGTAATCAGGCAGATGTACTTATTCTTGATGAACCAACGGCTGCTATCGATGCGAAAGCAGAAGCTGAAATATTTGCGCATTTCAAAGATATTACGGCGAATAAGATTTCGATCATAATCTCTCATCGATTTTCTACCGTTCGTATGGCAGATCACATAATCGTACTGGAAAAATCAGAAATTATGGAAGAAGGTAGCCACGAAGAACTGCTGAAGGCAGATGGCCAGTACGCCACGCTTTTTAATTTGCAGGCACAAGGATACAAGTAGCATGGATAGTCCTTTACTGTACTTCGCAGTGGGTATGGCGGCGTGCATCATTGGCACCATACCCTTTGGGCCTATCAATCTAACTGTTGTGAAAACAACTATAGACTACGACGAGAAGCGAAGCACGAAGGTGGCCCTAGCCGCTTCTTTTGTCGAAGTAGGCATGGCGCTAATTGCCATTTTTTTTGGCTTCGTTATTAGCGCTTTTCTAGAAACCAATGCCATTGTAAAGCTGATTATAGCAATCGTATTTATTGGTCTATCAATTGTTGTTTTTGCTTGCAAAACCGATCCAAAATTACAAAGTCAAAAGAATGATCAGCAGTCATTTTTCAAGAAAGGACTTCTGATTGCCTCGGTTAATCCTCAGGTAGTTCCTTTTTGGATTTTTGCCTTGACTGCTATCGATCAGACGTTCAACTTTAATTATTTTGGACTTTATCAAGTCGCATTTCTGGCGGGTATATTTGTCGGCAAGTTTACAGCTTTGTATGCTTTTGTCATTGCCAGCGGCTATCTAAAAACCCACCTGCAAGAAAGTGGTCGGCTGGTAAACCGCCTTCTAGCTGCGATTCTGTTATTCATTGGGGTGACGCAAGGCTGGACAGCAGTTACAGCACTTGTTTAAATATTGTTTATTTATTAATAAACCAGTGAACCACGGCGATGCATAATAACAAAGAATCTAAAAATAAAAACGATCTGCTAGTTAACCCTTCCCGCCGCAGCGCGGTGAGTATGGTGGCACTAAAAAAAGTGTTACGGTCCCGAACCCGCCTTTTGGTTTGTCTAGCGACGTTCCCGGTTTATGCTATCGGAGTATGGTTGTTATTAAGTAGTGGCAGGAGTATTGAGGGCTTTATGTTTGTATACATGGGGCTTTGGTCTGCGTTTGCTTTTGATATGATTTATCGAAAGTGCCCCGCCTGCAACAAGCAATTTTTTGTACGATCCATTCTTATGACCCTGCGCAGCAAAAAATGCGTTCACTGTGGTTTGGATAAAGATGCCATTATTGCCAGTAAAGAAACGCAATCTCAGACCATTTAATCAGGTCAATTATTTGCTCAATTTGAATAGTCTGAAGAGTTCTATTATTTTGGGCGGCTGACCGGTTCTTAACACGCCATGTTTGAATATCTTACCCGACATCCAGAGTACCAATATAATACTGGCGATCAGCATAATGGTTGTACCTATTACGTCGAAAAGCGGTGGATTCGCGGCAGCTCGGTTCATCATCACGTAAGGCGTGAACAGTGGGAACCAAGACATAATCCTTACTAAGGTATTGTTTGGATCTAAGACGATAAAAAACATCGTGGCAAGCGGAACAACCTGAATCATAATCATTGGTGTCATCATCGCCTGAGCTTCTTTTAAAGTATTACATAAACTGCCAATGGCCAGAAATATGCCAGAATAAAGCGCATATCCGGCAAAATAGTAAAAAACAAACCAAGGGATAAGGTCCGAACTCAGAACAACTTCTAAAATTTGTGAAATAAGCTCAGTATCAGAACTGTCGTACAAAGTGATGAACAAATAGAAAGACAGAAGCCATACCGCAATGGTGGTTAATCCTGCCAGCCCTATTCCTACAAGCTTGCCCATCATCAATTCACCTGCAGTCACGGATGCCAAAAGCACTTCGATAATGCGATTAGATTTTTCCTCAACGGTGTTTGATAACAGATACTGGACATTTTGCATGAGTGAAATGAACATCAAATAGACAAAACCGATCGGCGCAAACTGGCGGAATGTATCCGCCATGCTGACTGCCTCTTCACCTAATGCCGCGGAAGGATCTAGTTGGTTGAGTGGCATTCGGGTTCGTTGAATATTTCGCACCAACTCTATGTTGAGCTCTAGTTTCTCGTACTCCTGTTCACGAATTTCAGCATTGATACTGTTAGCTATAGCATCGGGCAGTCTTGAATCGGTAAGATTACTGGCCCAATACTGTATGCCCGAATTTGGGTTAGGTGCTTGAGGGGTTGCTCTAGGCCGACTAATAAACTCGTCAACATTTTTAGGGATTAGAATGAGCGCAAACAAGGGGCCTGAATTGTCAGCAGAGCCGATTGATTTTTGCCCTGTCAAATAGGGACGCAAAGCCTTTACTATATTAGCCGGTGGCGCCGATATGTCGACTTCGTCAGGTAGGTCTGCAAGAAGGAACTGGTTTTCGGGTTGCTTGAACGGAGGCGAGTTCGGTTTGAGGTAGGGGGTCGCCATAACTAGCGCAAAGTCCAATCCGCCATTGCTGAGCCAGTCATCTAACGCGGCGACTTGGTTAGCATCAACACCATCTACAAATTTATCTGCAGCGGTGGATGCATTTGCCGAGGTAAGTTCTAAATCAGCTTCAATGCGGTTATCTAGCAGATACTGAACAAACGTTTGCAGCACCCTTCTTTGGTGATTGCGCTCGATAGCCACATCTACTGCCTGCTCATATTTTCCCGACTGATCGATGAGCAAGTAATAACGCGTGGGGGTGGCATCGCGCAGCACTGATTGTAAAAAATAAATACCGATGAATATCACAGGAAATATTAGTATGGTAATCCAAAAGCCTTTGGTGCGGACATTCTCTAGGTATTCCCTAGACGCTATCAACCATATCATTCTCATCTGAATTGATGCTCCCTTGCGTCGTCGCCAACTAAGTGAACAAAAACATCATGCAGGCTGGGTTCGGTAAATTCAAACCGGCTAAGCCCGAGCTTTTTTTCAGCACAAAAGCGTAATATTTCTTGAGGGTCAAAAGAGTCAGAAATATCAAGTTGCCATTCGTCGGGAAAATCACTATCAGTTTCGCTAATGCTAGCGATTCCTGGCAATTTTCTAAGCTGGGTGATGTCGTTTTTTGTTGCCACAATCACGCGCCTTGAGACGGTTGCCTTCGCTTCTTTAATAGTGCCATCAAAAACCTTTTTACCTTTGGTTATAAGCAAAATATGATCGCATAAACGCTCAGCATGCTGCATAACATGCGTGGAAAAAATAACAGTCTGGCCATTGCTTGCCATGTCGTTAATCAATTCTTCAAGAACCGATTGATTGATGGGGTCCAGTCCGGAAAACGGTTCATCTAAAATGATCAGCTCAGGTTCGTGGGCGACTGCTGACAAAACCTGTACCTTTTGCCCCATTCCCTTAGAGAGCGCCTCGACTTTTGATTCGGCGAAATCCTTCAGCCCATATTTTTCCAATAAGCTAAATGCTTGATCCTTAGCCTGTTTTTTTTGCATACCTTTCAGCATGGCAAAATATTGAATAACGGCCCAGACTTTCATTTTCTTATAGAGGCCTTTCTCTTCGGGGAGATACCCAATGCGGTTGCGGACATCCAATGCGTAAGGGCTGCCGAGAATTGAAACAGTGCCGCTGGTAGGCTTAATAATTCCAAGAATCATGCGAATAGTGGTGGTCTTGCCAGCACCATTAGGGCCTAGGAAACCATAAATAGAGCCCTTGGGTATATTCAAGCTAATACCATCAACAGCAGTAAAATCGCCATAGGTTTTTATTACGTTCTCAAGTCTAAGAACTGAATCTGGCATAAAAGGCTTCGTTGGCTGAATTGATTACAGATAGAGTATGTCAGAAAGCTCACTCGCTTAGGAAGAGTTTGCTAAAGAGAACATTCTGAAGAATATTTAGAGGAAAGATAGTCGTAACGGTCAGGAAAAGGCAACGCAACAGGTAGCGCGTAAGCACATGGCTAGCTTATTTCAGTGCCTAGGTGATCTATTCCGAGGCACTCACTCAGGTAAAGGTGGCATCACAGTAAATAGAAAGTTAACGCAGGGTAAGCACAGTCTTTCAATCTGCGCTGGACCCTGACTGTTCTTACTGAGAGTCCAGATAGTTGTCTATTTCTTCGGCCACTAAGCGGCCCTCGTCGATTGCTCTAACCACTAAGGATTGGCCCCTGCGGCAATCTCCAGCGGCAAATACCTTGGCTTTAGAGGTTTGGAATTTTTTATACTCTGCTTTGTAGTTCGAGCGACCATCCAATTCTAATTCCAAAGCTTCACTGACGTAATGTTCAGGGCCTAGAAAGCCCATTGACAAAAGAATAAGGTCAGCTTCCCAGAACTTAACACTGCCAGGGACTTCTTTAAAGTTTTGATCTACCTCGACAGTATTGATACCAAGAAGTCCACCGTCTTCGTCTCTAACAAACTCTTTGCCTGATATTGAATAAGCGCGGGGATCTTGGCCAAATTTCTTTGCAGCTTCTTCGTGGCCATAGTCGACTCTGTGAATTTTGGGCCATAACGGCCAAGGATTATCGTCTGCGCGATCAACCGGCGGTTTTGGCATGATTTCAAAATTAACTAAAGACTCGCAGCCGTGCCGAAGTGATGTACCGATACAGTCAGTTCCCGTATCACCCCCGCCGATGACGATGACCTTTTTGCCTTTGGCAGAGAGATACTCGCCGTTGTTTAATTGAGAGTCGAGCAGGCTTTTGGTGTTGCGCCAGAGAAAATTCATCGCAAAGTGAACGCCGTCACCCGCGCGGTTGGGTATGTTTAGATCTCGTGGAGTGGTGGCGCCAGTTGCAAGTAACAGAGCGTCGGTTTGCTCCAACAAGTCACTTACCAAAATGCCCTTTTCGCCGGTTCCGCCAATATCGGCATTGACTACAAATTTGACGCCTTCTTCTTTAAGTAAATTAACTCGTCGATCAACGACGTCTTTCTCAAGCTTCATGTTGGGAATGCCGTACATTAACAAACCGCCAATTCGGTCATCTCTTTCATACACGGTGACATCATGGCCAGATAGGTTTAGTTGAGCCGCGGCTGCTAACCCCGCAGGGCCAGATCCCACCACAGCAACTTTTTTACCTGTGCGGTGCTGCGGCGGATTCGCGACCACCCAGCCCTCTTCAAAGCCTTTGTCGACAATCGCACATTCTATGTTTTTAATGGCGACTGGAGATTCATTAATGCCAAGTACACATGATCCCTCGCAGGGGGCCGGGCAGACTCTTCCAGTAAACTCCGGAAAGTTGTTGGTCTTATGTAATCTCTCTAAAGCTTCCTTCCAGCGGTTGTTATAAACCAAATCATTCCACTCTGGAATTAGGTTATAAACCGGGCAGCCCTGTTCTGACTGGCAAAATGGAACTCCACAGTCCATACATCTGGCACCTTGATCGGCTAGGTGTTTTTCATCGCGGTCCGTATAAATCTCTTTAAAGTCTACGAGTCGCTGGGTTGCATCACGATAGGGTGCAGTTTCACGCTCAAATTCCTTAAATCCAGTCGGCTTTCCCATTTCTATCCTTAATTCTTTTTATCAATAAACGAACACTCAACCATCAGGCTGCGGAAACTGCTGCTGCTCGCTCTTCAAGTACGCGTTTATAATCTGTTGGCATCACTTTCACAAACTGACGAAGTGACTGCTCCCAATTTTCCAAAATAGACTTCGCTACTGGGGACTCGGTATAGTTAGCATGATTCTGAATTAATGCTTTAAGTTCTAGAATGTCGCTTGCTGCAGTGACGCTATCCAGATCATAGGTTTCCATATTGCACTGTGGTGGTAATGCATTTTCTGGATCCCATATGTAGGCTATGCCGCCGCTCATCCCTGCACCAAAATTGCGCCCAGTCTTACCAAGGACAACCACACGACCACCCGTCATGTACTCGCAGCCGTGGTCACCAATTCCTTCAATCACTGCTGATGCGCCGCTGTTTCTAACAGCAAATCTTTCCGCGCCGATGCCCCGAAAATAGGCTTCTCCGCTGGTGGCTCCATAAAGATTTACATTGCCGGCGATGACATTTTCTTCAGCCTTAAAGGTACTTTCCTTTGGCGGGTAAATAATAATTTTTCCACCGGAAAGGCCTTTGCCAACAAAATCATTGGCATCGCCCTCAACTGTGAGAGTAATACCCTTGGCTAACCAGGCGCCTAGGCTTTGTCCTGCTGAGCCATTGAGCTTTATATTAATCGTATCATCTGGGAGCATCTCCGCCTTCCAGCGTTTGGCCACTTCATTGGAAAGCATTGTTCCAACGACGCGATTAATGTTGATTATTTCGTGTTCAATATAGACCTTTTCACCTGTCTCTAAAGCTGATTTGGCAAGTTGAATAAGCTCGTTATCCAAGGCTTTTTCTAGACCGTGGTCTTGATCTTGAGTTTTGTAGAATTCAGTCCCTTCAAAGATTACTTTGGCAGGTTCGAGCATAGGGCTTAGGTCTAGGCCTCCAGCTTTCCAATGATTAATGGCATCGTCAGTCTTTAAAAGGTCAACTCGACCAACCATCTCATTGACAGTGCGAACCCCTAGTTCGGCCATGATTCCTCTTAAGTCTTCTGCAACCATCCAAAGATAATTCACGACGTGTTCGGGCTTGCCTTTGAACTTCTTACGCAGTTCAGGGTCTTGTGTGGCGATTCCAACAGGGCAGGTATTCAAATGACACTTACGCATCATGATGCAGCCAAGTGTAACAAGTGGCGCTGTGGCGAAACCAAATTCTTCAGCACCTAGCAAGGCAGCGACAGCGATATCACGTCCTGTTTTTAGCTGGCCATCGGTTTGAAGTACAACCCGTGAACGCAAATTATTCATCACCAGGGTCTGGTGTGTTTCTGCGACTCCCAACTCCCAAGGTAGGCCCGCGTGTTTAATAGAAGTGAGTGGTGATGCACCAGTGCCGCCATCGTGGCCGGCTATAACTAGGTGCTCTGCCTTCGCTTTAGTAACACCTGCTGCGACTGTTCCCACGCCTATTTCTGACACCAGCTTTACGCTAATGCGGGCTTCACGATTTGCATTCTTAAGGTCGTGAATCAGTTGGGCGATATCTTCAATAGAATAAATATCATGATGGGGTGGTGGACTAATCAGTCCTACTCCAGGGGTGGAGTGACGAATACGTGCAATGTTCTCGTCAACCTTGCCGCCGGGCAGTTCGCCGCCTTCTCCTGGCTTAGCGCCCTGAGAAATCTTAATTTGCAGTTCATCGGCATTGGTCAGATACCAAGCGGTTACGCCAAACCGGCCAGACGCTACCTGCTTAATTGCCGAGCGCTTTGAATCACCGTTTTTCATGGTTTCAAATCGTGATGGGTCTTCCCCACCTTCTCCAGTATTGGATTTTCCGCCCATTCTGTTCATAGCAATAGCGAGCGATTCATGGCTTTCCTGAGAGATAGAGCCAAAACTCATTGCGCCGGTAGCAAACCGTTTTACGATTTCGCTTGCCGGTTCAACTTCATCTATATTGATAGCTTCATTGACTGTTTTATCAAATTTCAGCAACCCGCGGAATGTGCAGCGGCGAGTGCTGTCGTCATTTGAATGTTTCGCAAAGGCCGCATAAGCTTCAGGGCTGTTAGTTCTTGCGGCTATTTGCAAGCTGGAAATAGTATTCGGATTCCACATGTGGGAATCGCCACCGGAACGCCAGTGGAAGTCACCGGGGTTAGCCAGCACAGAAACTTTATCGCTGTCTTTTTCAGGGAAACCGATACGGTGTCTGCGCTTTGACTCTTCGATTAAAACGTCAAAGTTAACGCCCTGAACACGGCTTGCTGTGCCCACAAAACAAGCTTTAACAATTTCGTCGGCGAGCCCAACGGCTTCAAATATCTGGGCGCCCTTGTAAGACATTAAAGTTGAGATGCCCATCTTAGCCATCACTTTCAGCATGCCTTTCTTAACACCTTTCTTATAAGCTGCGACAATACTATCTTCGGTCTTATAAGCATCGCCAAGCAGGCCTTCTTGATTAGCTCTCCATAGTGCTTCAAACGCTAGATAGGGGTTTATGGCGTCCGCACCATAGCCTGTTAGCAAACAGTGATGGTGGACTTCTCTGGCTTCACCAGTTTCCAAAATTATGCCAATTTGAGTGCGCTGATGACTGCTAATAAGGTGATGATGAACGGCGCCACAAGCAATCAATGTACTTAGCGGGATGCGCTTGGCGGAGGTCGCTCGGTCAGAAAGGATGACAAAGGAAAAACCGTTTGCAATGGCATCATTGGCCTCGACGCAGATCCTTTTTATCGCCTGCCGATAGCCATCTTCGTCATTGGCATCAAAAGTGGTATCGATTAGTTTAGATTTCATGCCTCTGAAATCCATGTTTTTTATATCAGTAAGTTGCTGATTAGAAAGAATTGGATGCTCTAGGCTTAAGCGTCTCGCTTGCTCTGGAAGCGTTGTGAGCAGATTGCCCTCTGGTCCTATAAAGCATTCCAGAGACATCACTACTTCTTCGCGTATGGAATCGATAGCAGGATTCGTGACTTGAGCAAACAGCTGCTTAAAGTAGTCATAGATCATGCGTGGCTTGTCTGACAAGCAGGCAAGTGCGGAATCGTTGCCCATAGAACCGAGAGGGTCACGTGCCTCAGTAACTAGAGGAATTAGCATGAAATGCATGGTTTCAATTGTGTAGCCGAAAGCTTGCATTCGCTGCAATGTGTTTTCGCTGTCAAGACTGTGATCGGCACTGCCGCTGCTGACGTCAGCCAAGATCACCTTCTGATCTCGAAGCCATTCTCCATAAGGTCGCTTGCCTGCAATGCCAAGCTTAAGTTCTTCGTCTGGGATTAATCGACCTGCTTCAAAATCTAGCAGAAACATTTTCCCTGGCTCAAGTCGGCCTTTGTGCTTCACATTTGTAGGGTCCACATTTATGACACCAACTTCGGAAGCCATGATGACGTGATCATCGTGAGTAAGATAATAGCGGCTAGGGCGCAATCCGTTTCTATCTAAGACGGCACCAATATAATTACCGTCAGAAAAAACGATAGAAGCAGGACCATCCCAAGGCTCCATCAATGCAGAATGGTATTCGTAAAAATCTTTTTTGGATTGCTCCATATTAACGTCTGACTGCCATGCTTCTGGAATCATCATCATTACGGATTCTTGTAATGAACGCCCAGATAGCAGCATAAATTCGAGCACAGCATCAAAGCTTCCGGAGTCTGAGCAATCGCTGTCGATAATGGGGAAGATTGAAGAGAGTTTGTCACCAAATACGTCAGTACTGGCTTTGCCTTCTCTAGCAACCATGGAATTTACGTTGCCACGCAGAGTATTGATCTCGCCATTGTGGCTCATAAACCGGTTTGGCTGGGCACGGTCCCACGACGGGAAAGTGTTGGTGCTGAAGCGAGAATGCACCATGGCCAAATGCGTTTTAAAATTGGTGTCGGTCAGGTCTGTATAAAAAGGAAACAACTGGCCGGGTGTCAACATGCCTTTATAGACAATAACCTTTGTTGAAAGGCTACATGCATAGACTTGCTTCGCTTCGGTCAAAGAAGCATCGTTACGCAGGCGATGAGTGAAACGTTTTCTTATAATGTAAAGAACCCGTTCAAAGGCCTCTTGACCGAGTCCGTTGGCTGCGCCAATAAATAGTTGGTCTATGTGCGGTTGTGCCATGAGGGCTGCTGGGCCTACATCGGCTCCTATCGCATCCATCGGGACCTCGCGCCAACCGATAAGCTGCTGCCCTTCTTCTGCAATAATGTCGTTTATCGTTTGGCGACAAATTTCTCTTTCACTGACGATTTGCGGCAGAAATATATTACCAACAGCGTAGGCGCCCGGCGCCGGCAATGTTGCATCTAGCTGTTCGGCAGCAACTTTTGCAAAGAAGCTGTGAGGCAACGCCATTAAAATGCCTGCCCCGTCGCCAGTATTGGCTTCAAAGCCACAGCCGCCGCGATGGTCCATCCGTGAATTAAGATGGTAGGCGTCCAGCATGATCTGATGGCTCGGTTGCCCTTTAATATGGGCAACGAATCCAACGCCGCACGAGTCTTTCTCGAAAGCGGGGTCGTAAAGTCCTGTCTTCTCAGGGTAGCCAAATCGAAGAGATAGCTTGTTTGCGTCACTCATAGGTTCGTTGTTCTCTTTGTTTGTCGCCATTCAGTTCACTTTTTTGCTCCGCTACTCCTCTCCCGATAATGGCTTTTTGCCTCTCGGTGCTAGGTAAGTAAGCTGTAGTGTCTTGATAGGGCTAGACGATAGCTAATAACCCCTTCCAACTAAAGCCTTCATGGATATGTTTATCATTTCAAAAGGGGTCGATAAAAATAACACCACGACAGAATATGTCAAGGTAGTTGCGCCTTTCCGCAGATTCTTCGGTTTGCTAACTAACTGTTTTAACGTCTGTTATCGGTGGATTAGACTTAACAAACTGACAATATATTAACAAAATGTTTTCTAATGGGTTCGTTAGCAAGGCTTCGCCCATAATTTTTTAGGCTAGATGATCTTTATTTGGCTTTTGCTAAATCGAGGAGGATTGTTGTCAAATAGCTCTCGCATGGTAGAAAAACGGCCTTCTAAATCTAAGTGATAATCAATCCCATTTAGATTGGCGTGGCTGAAGTCCAATAACGCGTGAAACGACATAATGACGGGCCATACGGGCATTTGGCCAGCTTGCTAAACGCAGGCAGGTGATTTAATCTTGGGACTCTATTTTGGAGTGCTAAAAGACCAGTTAGCTGTAATCGAAGAACAGTGCCGATCTTATAGTCATGCAAATTTTTTTCTTATTAACGGAGGCGAGTGATCCCGTGAATTCAAAACTTTCCCGTAGACGCTTTATCAAAGGGGTGATTGCCTCTGGCGCAGCGGCCACCTCGACAGGCCTGTGGTATTCCGCCAATGGCCAAACCCGTCCAGCTGGTGCTGTGGAGCGCATGATTCGAATTAATGTCAATGGTCAAATGCGCAACGTAGACGTTGCACCGCAAGAGACTCTGGCCTCGACGCTCCGTTATAAGCTGGGCCTAACAGGCACAAAGCTGGGTTGTAACCGCGGTGAGTGCGGTGCATGCACTGTGTTGGTAGATGACATACCGACTTATGCCTGCTCAGTGCTGACACATTCAATGAAATCCAAGGCAATAGAGACTGTCGAAGGGCTAGAAGCACCGAATGGTGATCTCCATCCGGTGCAGCAAGCATTCGTTGAAGAGCTTTCTCCTCAGTGCGGTTATTGCACGCCGGGGCAGATAATGGCGGCTGTTGGTCTGCTTCGCACAAACTCTAACCCTACTCGAGAAGAAGCGCGTCAAGGCTTGGCAGGTAATCTCTGCCGCTGCGGTTCTTATGACTCTTATCTAGACGGCGTAATGCGCGCTGCACAAATAGGATAAAAATCATGGCATATATGCATATTGGTAAAGATTTTGTTCCACCAGATGTGCCTGGTAAGGTCACTGGAAAAATTAAGTACGCGGAAGACTACACCCGCGAAGGTATGGTCTATGCTCGGCTTCTAACTAGCCCCTTGCCTCATGCTCGCGTTGTAAACATCGACGCCACTGAAGCTTTGGCAATGGAAGGTGTATTCGGTATTTTAACCGCCGATGACGTTTATCCTGATGGCGAGAGCAACAGTACTGGCCTGAAAATTCTGACTAACCAGCCTACTATCGTAGGTGAGCCTATTTTGGCTTTGGCAGCGATAGACGAGAAAACTGCTGAAACAGCTATCGGAAAAATATCAGTAACTTTTGAGCGCCTACCTTTTGTTTTGGATCCGCTAGACAGTTTGGCTGAGGGCGGCTCTGACGCTTACGATGGCGGTAATACTTTTGTATTTCGCGAAGGCTTTAAATCAGAAAAATGGACACAAGACCAGGTGGCCAGTTTCCGCGCAGGCAACGAGCCTACCGCTGAGCCCCAGCAAACGGTTGCCTATGGCGATCTCGAAGCTGCTTTTGGTGAATCTGCCTACATATATGAAAGCACATTTACCACCGCCGGCTACCCCCATCAATCCATGGAGCCTCGCAGCGCTATGGCCTACTGGGAAGATGGCAAACTCTACCTCCACGGCACATCACAAAGTTTGACCGGCCTTGCCAATGATATGGCGGGCATTGTGGGTGTTCCTAAAGAAGATTTTGTTTTTATTAACGTGGCGACCGGCGGTGGTTTTGGCCAGCGCGCCCGCGCCAACAGCATTCCAAGCATGGCAAT
>CAWKZY010000055.1:0-17443 GCA_963854625.1 Gammaproteobacteria bacterium
AACCAGTTTGCGTGCTTCTGTTTTGGACCGATTTTATTGTTGCTCCCGCTTAACAGCGACAATACTCCGGTGAATCTTTCGCCTTCCAAATCTATAAGGTCAAGGTTTTTATATCTGCGTAATTGCCTAATAAATTTGAGAAAGTAAGTTAATTTAACTCTTGGCGTCTGGTTCTTGGACAACATACTCCTGGGGTAAAAGATTACTGTTTTTGGCTTTATCGAAGCCATATTAAGCAGCGCTTTAAACGTTGGGTCTATTACTAATACAGTATCTGGATACTGATCAACAATATCTCGAATCCAAGGTAGGCAGAGGACAAAATTCCCTAAATAGTGTGTCGGGAAAAGTAGTATAGGGCTTTTTTTCATAAGCTTTTCCAGAATTCGATTTACTTTTTTATCGAATAGTATAAGTGATACTGCACAGCATTTCACAATAGAGCGGCATGATGAATCGATATTCTTAAGAAAGCTTTAAGAAGTGGGGTTCCTTAGATTGATAGGGAGGAACGGCTTTAATAGAAAACTGGTCTAATAAGCGGTGGATAAACTCAAAGGAATAATGCGACTGATTAGCATTCATCTTGTATTCAGGTTTATTTTTTTCTTACATGACGCACAGGTAGTTAGGGTAATTAGCGCGCAGAATTTCAAGGGGCAAATGAGCGCTGAAGTGATCAATTGACCAGTCTATCCAAGAGAGAAAATGCTGAGTTAATTTAGTCTGGAGTGTTTGATTGACTTCAGTTGATACTAGTAAGTTGTCGAATGATTCTAGCAGCCACAAAAGGGCTGCTAGAATCATTAATTTAAAATTGTCTGATGATGGTATTGATTGTTTCTTTGGCATCACCAAAAATCATGCGGGCGTTGTCTTTAAAGAACAAAGGGTTATCGATGCCTGCAAAGCCTGATGCCATGCCGCGCTTTAAGATAAACACGTTCTTAGCTAGATCTGCATTGATGACCGGCATGCCGTAGATGGGGCTGTCTTTGATTTCACGTGCGGACGGATTAACAACGTCGTTGGCACCGATAACGATGGCAACATCAAAGCTTTCCATTCTTGGATTAACCTCGTCCATCTCCAGTAATAACTCATAAGGAACGTCGGCCTCTGCTAGCAAGACGTTCATGTGACCAGGCATTCTGCCTGCCACTGGGTGGATGCCGTATACGACTTCCGTGCCATTTCCTTCGAGCAAACCTTGTAGCTCTTTCATTGCATGCTGAGCCTGAGCCACTGCCATTCCGTAGCCTGGGATGACGACAACAGACTGTGAGGCTTCCAACACGTAGTAGGCATCCTCCGCTGACATGGGCTTTACTTCGCCTTCTATTTCCATGGTTGAGGTTTTTACTGCTTGGAAGCCAGAAAAGAGCACGTTAGTGAGAGAGCGGTTCATTGCTTTACACATGACACTAGTTAAAATAATACCGCTAGCACCTACTAAAGCACCGGCAACGATTAGCAAATTATTGCCGATGGCAAGGCCCGTAGCGCAGGCCGCTAGACCTGAGTAGCTGTTGAGCAGTGATATAACCACCGGCATGTCAGCGCCACCGATAGGTATAACAAGCATGATGCCTAGGACGATTGCTAGTGCAACGAAGCCATACACATAGCTGGAATTTTCCGGTGTCAGGGCAAGTAAAACGCCAAGCACAACTATGCCGACAACTATGAGCGCGTTGACATAAGCTTGGCCGGTGAAGGTTGCTGAACCACTGCTAATTAGTTTGCTTACTTTGCCACTAAGCTTTGCCCATGCAATGACGCTGCCTGAAAAAGTGATACCGCCAATAGCGATAGCAACTAGCGTAATGATGAGTAAATAAGTTTCTAACTGGTCTCCTGATCTAACGATGGCAAGAGCAATCAGTAAGCTCGCCAACCCTCCTACACCATTGAGTAGGGATACCATTTCAGGCATCTGGGTTAGCTCAATTTTCTTGGCGATAAATAGACCGACCGCACTGCCTGCAATCATTGCTACTATAATCAATTCGAACCCGATAATACCTTGGTCCAAGAGCGTTACCACGATGGAAATGAGCATTCCCAGCGCTGAGAGCATGTTGCCCTTGCGTGCGGTTGAAGGATGGCCTAGTAGTTTCAGTCCTAAAATAAATAGGGCTGCACATAAAACGTAGGTTGCGTTAATAACGAGATTTAAGTTTTCCATTGCTTATTTGCCTTTGAACATTGCGAGCATACGGTCCGTGACAACATAGCCGCCCACCACATTAATAGTGGCTAAAAATACCGATACAGCACCCAAAATTTGCGGCAATGTCTGATAGTCACCGCCGGCATAGGCCAAGGCTCCAATCAGAGTAATTCCTGAGACCGCATTAGCACCTGACATCAGAGGAGTGTGGAGGGTGGCAGGAACTTTGTGGATCAGTTCGAAGCCGAGGAAAATTGCTAACATCAGAATCATCGAGAGATAAATAAAAGTCATTAGTTTTTGTCCTCGTTCAGTAAGGCTTTAATCGTTGTGTTAATCAGTTCACCTTGATGAGTAATTAAGGCGGTCTGCAATATGTCATCGCTAAGATCGAGCACCGCGCTCTGTTGTTCCGTATCCCAGAACTCCAGCAGCAGAGCTTGCAAATTATTTGCGTACATTTGGCTGGCATCCAGCGCAACCGCACTTGGCCAATTGCCAGTGCCTATTATTGTTACGCCCTCAACAATAATCGTCTGCTCGGCAACACTACCTTCGACATTGCCGCCATTTTCGGCAGCCATATCTACAATAACGCTGCCTGGCTTCATCTTCGACACGGTGTCGAGTGAGATCAGCACTGGAGGTTTGCGGCCAAAAAGTTGAGCGGTAGTAATCACTATATCCGAGTCGGCGATGCAAGACGCTTGTGCTTGTTGTTGAATCTGAATTTGTTCTTCGGTAAGAGCGTTAGCATAGCCTTGCTCATTCTGCCCCGTTTCGCCAACGTCGATGGCCAAAAACTTTGCCCCAAGAGATTTGACCTGCTCGGCGACCACTTCTCTTGTGTCATAGGCAATAACACTCGCGCCAAGTCGTTTTGCCGTAGCAATAGCTTGCAGACCCGCTACACCTGCTCCGATTACGAAAACTTTCGCAGGCTTTAAAGTGCCGGCGGGGGTCATCATCATAGGGAGTACCCGCGGCAACTCAGCCATGGCTTTTGCGACCATCACGTAGCCGGCAAGGCTCGCTTGGGAGCTTAACGCGTCCATTTTCTGGCAGCGACTGCTGCGGGGGATCATCTCAATGCTCAAAGCTGATCTGCCTGAGTCTTTAAGCCACTTGATATGCTCTGTGTTGTTGAAAGGATCCAGAAAACTTATACAGCAAACCGATTGCTTGGTTCCTTCAAGCTCTGCTTTACCTAGAGGTTGCACGCTCATGATGAAGTCGGCTCGAGCTAACAGCTCTCGGCGATCCACTACAACCTCGGCTCCGGCGTCTTGATAATCCGAGTCTGGTATATTCACTGAGCTGCCTATGCCGGATTCAATAACGACTTGGGCACCTTCTTTCACATAGGCTTTTGCGTTCGCTGGCAGCAGTGCGCAGCGGCGTTCGTTGTTAATTACTTCTTTTACAAACACTAAAGTGCTCATATTGCTCCTTTTAACTTTACTTACGCATGTCAACGCGAGTTATCCAGCACTAATATTTATAGTCGCTGTCCTTCGTGATACCACAGCTCCGTTTTCTCACCGTTGAGTATTGTGTTGTTTAATGCCAATTATATAGTAGCTAGTGCGACCACGCGCTAATTTGATGGCGACGCTTCGAAAAATCAAGTGATAAAGACAGTAATTCCTCGAAAGATTGGAGGCTTTGCAGTAAATTAGGGTTACTTTTAGCTTAATAGAGTCAAAATTGACCAAATAATAGCGATACACCATTCAATTACGCTATTTCGTTTAAATTAGTTTAATCAGTGAGTCCGCCTTCAGATTTATCAGAGCTCAGCTAAAACCATGAAGATAAAAGATCACTTTAGCCCTGCAGAAATTAAGCAGTTCAGCCGTCGCAGCGATCTGTTGGGCTGGATAGCCGTGGCTACTAATTGGGCAATAATCGCCTTGGCTTTTTTGCTGGTGGCGCGCTGGCCAAATCCCCTAACAATAATATTTTCGATGGTGCTGTTAGGTGGTCGTCATTTGGGCCTAGGTGTTCTCATGCACGAGTGCGGCCATGGCACCCTATTTAGGTCGAAGAAGTTAAATAGACTTGTCGGCACTTGGCTCTGTGCTGCACCGGTTATGTACCGGCTGGATGACTATATGAGCAATCATCTTAGCCATCATAGCAAGGCCGGAACTGACGCAGACCCAGACCTGTATCGCTACCAAGATTATCCCGTAGAGAAAAAGTCGCTGCAACGAAAACTGTTAAGAGATGTTAGCGGGCAAACAACCCTTCACTTCTTAGAGGTTTCTCTAACGCGCAATCAAGTGATTAGTAGGGGTGAAAAAGGTAAAAAGATAGTCGACTATCGCCAACTTATAAGTCGTTTTTATGCCCCCATTATTATGAATTCCTTGCTTTTTCTTTTACTTGCAGGGCTTGGTTTTGCAGAACTTTACCTGCTATGGCTTGCTGCCTACTTCAGTATCTACATGGTTTTCTCACGTATTCGAAATCTTGCTGAACATGCCTGTGTGCCCGATCTTTTTGACCCTGACCCGATGAGGCATACACGCACTATGGTTGCGAACTGGTGGGAGCGACTGACGTTTGCGCCAAACTGTGTAAATTATCATTTAGAACATCATTTGCTATCTTCTGTTCCAAAGTACAGACTCGCGTCATTCCATCTGGCGTTGAAAGAGAAAGGGCTTCTCGACAATGCAGAAATCGAAAGTGGTTACCTCGCCTTTATTAAACGGCTGATAATTCACCCGCAATCAGCTTAACCACTCTTATCTTGAAGGCAAGGCAAGGCAAGGCAAGGCAAGGCAAGGCAGGGTGCTGAACTATTAGCGGATCTCCTGAAGAGCTGAAGCTAAGTAGAGTGCAAAAACCAAAACCAACTCAGTCAGAGCTTCTAATTTAAACTGCGGCAACGTCGGGTACGGCAGGTGATTGCGAAATGCAAACCTGAACGATGTACCTGGTTATATATCCTTTTTTCAAGCTTCTTATTGGAACAACTAAACCTCGCAAGCCGATATCGGGTATGTACTTTTCGGGTGCAGTAGAAGAAGTATGGTGCGATTCTAAAATTAATGCGGTTAGCGATAAAGTGTTCGGGACAGCGGGCTTCACTATGGGTATTAATGCTGAATATGTCTGTGTTAAGGCTTCCGGCAGCTTTATAAAAAAATCGAAGAGTCTGATTCACTGTGAGGCAGCCGCTACGCCACTAGGTGCTTGGAATGCATTTCATCAGGTTAGCAAAGCTCAAATCTGGAGAAAAAATCCTGATATTTTGGTGCTTGCGGGCTTATTGGGACATTTGCAATACAGCCCGTGAAACTAGCCGGGCACCAGTTACCGTTATCGACAGGCTGAAAAACTGCCGATGTTAAAGCGAGCAGGAGCCGACGTTGTGATTAATTGTCAGGAGCAAGGCTTTGCCAAGGCCTAATTAAAATACGACGTGATCTTTGATGGGGTTTGAAAAAACCCAAATAGGAAAAGTCTGTAATGTCTGCGTGCAGAAGGACGTTTTGTTTTGGCTAATGTCATTTTACGCCAATGCTTCGCGGAGCATGGACTTCTAAAACAACCGATAAAACTGTGATTTTCACCATGGTAAGTGAGGAAAATCAGAGTTAATCGAAATTGCAGAGCTTTTAAAGGCTGGGAAAATTTTCCCGTCATTGACCTTACATTTGCTCTCGAAGAAACACCGGATGCCCATCGTTATATCGACTCAGGGCGAAGAACAGGCAACACAGCTGCTGCGCAAGCCGGAATTACTTCTGATTAATTCTTTTCTGTGCCGTCCCCATTCATTCCCATGGCTTCATAGCGCCGCCAGCCAGCCAAGATGCCGGCCAAGCCGTGGTTGCCCTCATGGCAGGCGTACTCATAAAGAGGCATATCGGTTCTTCGTATAGGCATCCTTGCAGACCATGGCTGATCCCAAGTTAAAGGGTCTTCAATTGTAAAGTCGTATTCTAGTGTGTTCTCATTTATCCAGCTGAAGCGCTCAGTAAGAGTCATGTTAGGTGACGAGCCTCTAGAATTTTGGTCAAAGTAAAAATGCTGGGTATGAATTAGTAGATCATCACCATCCCAGCTGGCTATTGAATCACCGTCCCATTTTAACTGCTTGGTATGGTGCATACTGTCCAGTCTTATGATTCGCGCACGGTGGATCATCTCATTAACAATCATTATATGATGTTTGGTCTGAATCAGCTGAATATTGTTGTTGTAAGCGCCGGGTATCATTGGCGGCCCAGCGCCGCCACTCATCAAGCAGCGATCGGCTAAAGTTCTTGCTTCGGGACCTTCGCTTAATCTTCTGCGCTGGGCAACCTGTTTCGCTCGAGCCTGTCCGACCTCGTTTCGAGCTGGCATTTTGCCATCGGGTGGGTCATAGATCAGTGAGGTTCGGCGATCATCAATTGTTTCAATGCCTCGTTCATACCAGAATTCATTATAGGAAATTACCCCGGGAGGATAGCCAGCTCCGCCAACAGAATCTACAATTAAGTCTCTGTTTTGGCGACGATTTTCAAACGCTTCCCATTCCTTTGCCTCTGCAACGGTAAGGGTCTCTTTGTTAGCAAGCTCTGGGGGCCGGTTGAGTGGCGTGAGGGTTCGATAGGTGTATGTGCCCTGAAGATCTGGGTGACCATATTCTGTACGTGGGACATTCTGCGCGCTCGAGAACGAGCTCAGCATTGAACAAACGGCAGGGATAAGAAAAAGTCGAGTTACTGGTGTAGCCATTGAAACCTCCATCAGTATCGAGTGTTTTTATTTTCGATGAGGTGAGCAGCAAAGCTAGGCTGATAAAGAGGGATTTGCAAGTAAAAGCTCTCGAGGCGAAAGCATGTCATTACTTATTGGCGCTCTAAAACAGGGTAAATAGTCTCGTAAGAAGTGCGGTAAAGAGGCCGGTAAAGAATGCCGTAAAAACAACTGCCTAATTTTTTAATCTCGATCCATCAACAGCCTGCGGATCTGCTTTAAGCAACTGACTGATTCAAAAAGGCTTTGCTTAGCAGGCCAACCCTAGCGATAAAGGCCAGCCTGTTTACTGTTTTTATTTAAAGCTGTATCTGACACCAATAAATCCCGCTCTCGGTGCAGCCGCGCCTAAAAATCGAGGTATGGTTAGGTTTTCGATGATTGGAACTTCTAGCTCGTTGGGTTCTTCTCCAAGTAAACCAAATGTCTCAAATTCTTCATTAAACAGATTGTTGACCTTAGCGAAAAGCTCAAAATTCTCCGCAATCTTGTATCTGGCGCGAAAGTTGATCACAGCATAGCCTTCAATTTCGGCTAGTTGATTAGATTCATCCCCGCGTAAATTTTGACCGCTGTTGCTAACTAAATCCAAGCCAAGGTTTAAGCCGTTAATAAAAGTATAGTCTGCAACGACTTTGAATTGGTTCTGAGGAATGCCCGGAATAGAATCACCCCTTGATACCAGTATTTCTCCTTCTTCGTTGGCAAACTCGTGATTTGGACTCAATGCCCTAAAGTCATCTTCAAAGGTGGCGTCAACAAAACTGTAAGATGCCATCCAGCTGAGATTTTTCCACTCACCACGTAAGCTAGATTCAAAGCCTTTACGCCGTGTTTTGTCGACATTGGCAAAGAGTCCTGTTGATCTACCTGTGGTTTGGAAAAGGATATCGTCTAGGCTTGTTGTATAATAAATGCCAGCCGAATAAATTAAATCTTGAACTGTGCCTCTAGCGCCAAATTCGAAACTCTCAGCAACTACGTCACTTAACGGAGGGTCTGCCAAAAACGCATTGGGTAGGCGGCACTCAAAATTTACATCATCGGGATCGTCTCCGCGCTTAATTGCAAATTCTACGGCGAGATCAAAAACTCCTTCGTTACAGGCCAGTTCGATTGGTGTTGGTGCTCTGGATGACTCGCTATAAGATCCATAAAGGTTTAATCCCTCATTGGCTTGCCAAGTAATGCCCAAGGACGGATTTAGGCGAGTAAACCGATGGCTGCCATTGAGCTCTGGGCGAAGGCCTGAGCGGTCCCTCAAATCGACATCGGTGCGGTTGCCTCTTGCGGAGAGAGTTATTGCTATAGTGTTGGAAACATCAACTGTGTTGGTAAAGTACAGGCTTGTTGTCTCTGTTTCTGTGTTGATCGATGTTGCGCCTTCGTCGACAAATGTGCCGGTGCCAAGACCTCGAGTTAGTCGGGAAAAGGGATCAATGTGTGATAGTTCCAGTACAGAATTAAAGTTGGATTCACCATTGAAGTAGGAGGCGCCAACTACTAATTGTCCGCTATAGCCAAAGAAATCTCCCAACACCGTGGTTTGAAAAACTAAGCCATTGCTTATCTGGCTTCGATTACTGATATTATTGATCGCCTGGTCTGAAAGTATGCCTGTTCCGGTAAGATCGTTTGAATCAAATCCTTGAAGGTTGAAGCCTTCGTCATCTCCTGCCTGAGCTGCGGCGAGGTTTAAAAAGTTTTCCAACTCATCAGTATTGGAGAACTGATTATCGCAGACATCATCATCGTCAAAATCAATGTCTTCTAGATCGTCTTCTTCCAAACCTTCGATTAAAGTGGCCGAATTACCCAGGTTACAGATGCTGAAATCAGAGCCATCGCCGTTAAAAGCATCAGTATTGTTGTTTCGATGAAACCCGTTTACGGCAATATTTATGTTTGATGTAATGTCATGACTAATATCAAAATGGGCCATGGACATGTTGTTGGCGGTAATGTCTGGACCAGTGAAGATTGCCTTACGATCCAGCGCAAGTAACTCCTCTGGTGATGAGCCATTACCGGTTAGGTCGGATTCGCCCTGTTGGTAGTTGAATTCAGCCTGGGTGGTTTGTGATCTCCAGGCTAAGCTGCCATAAAAATTAATTGCATTAGAGTCGGACTCATCTCGCCAGCCGTCTTCATCAAAATATTCGACGTTAGCGTAATAAGCAAAACCTTCATCGGGGTTTCCGCTAGAGCGATTAAAATTTCCACCGAATTCTACATTAGCTCTGGTGCGGCCAAATGAGCCGCCTGAGAATTCTAGGTTATTGCCTTGGAAGTTAAAGCCATTTTTCATGTTGATAGCTAACGAGCCACCGAGACTGTTCTGGCCAAAGAGCGGGTTGGCGCCACCGGACAGAGTGACGCTGTGAATAGCAGATTGCGGCAGCAGATCCCAATTGACCGCGTCGCCAAGTGGCTCATTGATGCGATTGCCATTTTGGTAAACAGCAAGGCCCTGAGCCAGCCCCAACAGAGGCGATGCGGTAAATCCTCGATATTGTAGATCTGCTTGGAGTGGATTGTTCTGGGCATCATTGAGCGATATGCTGGTAAAGCTTTGTTTAAGAAAGTCAGCAATGCTTTGTGAGTTACTGTTTTTAAGGTCGTCTGCGGAACCCGTTTGAATAGGAAAGGGTACTTTGTCTATAGCTACACCTGTGCCGAACGGAACCACTCCGATAACAATGATTTCTTCGGTGGTCTGAGCTATCGCTGTTGCGAGCCCATAACATGAGGCAAGCAAAACAGCTGCTTTTACCGCGGGTCTCGTCATTGATTATTCTCCGTCGCAAAAATGGCAAATGGCGAGCAGTATAGCAGAGCTCAAAATTCACACTAAAAAAATATGTCCTTCAAGGCCGCTATGTTTTTGGCCTGACTGTCGTAGATTGCTTGCTGACGGCCGCTATTTGTTTAGCCTAAGCTGTAAAGTCCCAGCTGTTTGACGCCCAACTCGTAGGACTGTAAATTGACGTCTTTATTTTTTGAGTTTTTGGAGATGAAATGGCTACCGTATTGATTACCGGAACTAACAGAGGCATCGGACTTGAATTTGTCGAACAGTATCTGGCGCAAGGTGATAATGTTATCGCCAGCTGCAGGAACCCGGCAGGCGAAGGGGCGCTTCAAGCACTGGCAGAAAACAACACTCAGTTGCAGTTGGTTCAGCTGGACGTGAGTAGCCAAGCCTCCATGGAGAGCCTGCCTGGCCAGCTAGCAGGGGCCCCTATTGACATCTTCGTTAACAATGCAGGCATTTACGGTCGGCGTGAAGGATTTGGTGAGCTAGAAGCGGAGCCTTGGGCGGAAGTGTTTCAAGTGAACTCGGTAGCTCCAGTGATTCTTACGCAACTTTTGATGGAGAATTTTAATAAAGGAAGTTTGAAGAAGCTGATTTATCTAACCTCGAAAATGGGTTCGGTAGGTGACAATCAAGGGGGTGGATCCTATGTTTACCGCAGTTCCAAGGCTGCCTTAAATGCAGCAGTGAAGAGCTTGTCGATTGATTTAAAAGATAAAAGCTTCTCAGTAGCCTTGGTGCATCCAGGCTGGGTAAGGACCGACATGGGTGGACCCAATGGTTTAATTGATACCAAGACCAGTGTCACCGGCCTAATGGGTGTCATAGAGGCTCTTGATCTGCAAAGCAGTGGTAGCTTCTTTAGCTACGATGGCAGTCTTATTCCTTGGTAGGAGGCGTCAATAAACGGGCAGTAAACTGTCACTTTAGCGCCTGTGTAAATTAGCCTACATCGAACCAGTATCGCAATTATGCTACTCTTAGCGCCAATTTCGATCTTCCTCGTAGGCTAATGGTTGCTTATTTAATGACGCATTCAATTCAAAACAAAACGCTGTGTATTTTACTTAGCCTTGGTTTGTCACTATTTCCTAGTCTTTCCTTTGGCCACGGTGGTGTCGCTCTGCAGGGAGATATGTGTGTTGTTAATATCAATTTTCTGACAGCTCACTTTACGGTATTCCAACCAGAAACCAGAGAGACCGACGAGTTTTGTGAAGACATCCCAGATGTTGGCCGATCGGTATTCGTGATGGAATATCTTCATGACCTGTTAGAAGAGATGGAAATTGATTTTCGAATTATACGAGACATAAACGATGTTGGTAAATACGCTACGTGGGATGATGTGCTCGACATTGTTGACCTTGACGCGGCCACGGTTTACTACGAAGAACCAAGAGTTGAGCAGGGTGGTTTTTATACTGCCAGCTATACGTTTGAAGACAAAGGCACCTACATAGGGATTGTGAATGCCGCGCATCCAATCGAAGATAGAGACTACAACGCTGTCTTCTATTTTCAAGTGGGTGGCATGGATTGGGGAACACTCCCCTTGTTTGCTGGGCTATTGCTTTTGTTCCAGCTGGGTTACTGGTTTAGTAATGGTGGCTGGGAAAGACGTAAGCTTCGAAAGCAGGGCAAAGTCACAGCCTAGGTTATGGCTATTTTTTTTAGCGTTGATTTATACTCTCGAATAACATTTCATCTTTTTAGCTCAAAGGTTTTAGTCCAAAGGCTCGGGGCCGATAAATTTAATAGATAAGTTGTGTAATTCCATTTAGTCATCCGGAGATTTTGCGTGAGTGCGAAGATTTTGAGGTTGAATAAAGCGGGTGTTCCGATTAGTTGGCTGACTCGTCAAGAAACGGCAACACTTTTAGTTAAAGACCAAGTGATTTGGTCTTTAGGCGACACCGTGATGGAAATCCGCGGTGGCATCAATCGAGGCGGTGTTCAGTCTGTTCTCAAGCTACCCAGCATTATTGCATGTGATGGCAAAGTCCACAAAGATCAATACGACCCCCCTTTAGAAAATAAGTTTCTGTTTCGCCGAGATAAAAATATTTGCCTCTATTGTGGTATTTCTTTTCCTTTGGACGACTTGTCTCGCGATCATGTGCTGCCAATCTCCAAAGGAGGGTTAGATGTCTGGACCAATGTGGTTACCTCTTGTCGTCGCTGTAATAACCGTAAAGCAGACAGAAACCCAGAGGAAGCGCGTATGGAATTGCTCGCGATTCCCTTTGTACCTAATCAGTATGAGTTTCTCTATTTTTCTAATCACAATGTATTGGTGGATCAAATGGAGTTTTTGAGCGCTAGATTTTCCAGTCACACACAGGTTTCCTAGTTAGTGATCTGCTTTCTACCATCGTCGTCGATAGCTATTTCTAGCAGGGGTTATACTGGTTATCCGTGCTAGCATCAGGATTCGCGTAGTTAAGATTTCTTTTTCATGGACAAGCCCTCTAACCAAGCTCGGGATCAAGCTCGGCATCATAAGCCCGTAGCAGGATTTCTGTTATCTGTCGTCGCCGCTGGACTGTGGGGAATATTGCCGATCGCGCTGAAGGAATTGCTGGCGGGGATGGATGCTACCACCATTGTTTGGTATCGGTTTCTTGCTGCCGGATTGGTACTGACAGCTTGGTTGATCTTCAAAGGCAACCTACCCAATATTGTGAAAGCAACGCCCGCGGTTCGTTGGATATTGATTGTCGCGGCACTAGGATTATGTGCTAATTATTCGTTATTCTCACAAAGCCTAAATTATGTGAATGGCGAGACAAGTGAGGCGGTAATTCAGCTAACCACTTTGTTTTTGATTTTGGGTGGCGTTGTATTTTACAAAGAACCTTTCGAGGGTATTCAGAAGTTAGGCACGGCCTTTATAGTTGCCGGATTGCTTCTTTTTTTCCACGATCGGCTTGCCTCTTTTGGTAGTTTGGAGAACCAAGGAACCATCGGTGTGCTGATCGTCTTTGTGGCCGCGGTCACTTGGACAGTCTATGCCCTATTGCAAAAGAAGCTGTTAAAAAGCTTTTCATCCGTTCAAATCCTATTCCTTATCTATGCCTTCTCTGTAGTGGTTATGCTGCCATTTATCTCCCCCGCAAAGCTGTTTCAACTTAGCGGTTTCGAGTTGGCTCTACTAAGTTTTTGCTGTCTCAATACACTAATAGCCTATGGCTGCTTTGCTGAAGCTCTTAACCTTTGGGATGCATCCAAAGTTAGTGCTGTTCTTGCATTGGCTCCGCTTGTCACTATTGGGACTCTAAAATTTATTGTACTCTTTGACCCAAACTATGCGTTTTCTGACCGTTTAACGATTATCTCCCTGCTGGGTGCTTTGTTTTTGGTGGTTGGTTCTGTGCTTGCAGCCTTAATGCCTGTAATCAAGTATAAACTGCGTCAGAGATTTGGCTAGTTAAAGCCTTTCTAAGCTAGCCGAATGCGCGCGCATTGACAGAGTTTGAAAAATGCTAAAAACTTCAGCTTAGTCAAAAATATCATAAAGCGGATTTACCTATGGCCAACAAACCCTCAGTTTTTCTAATTGCCAGTTTTATAGCGTCAATTTACGCCACCTCCTTAGTGGCCGAAGTCTCTCGTTTAGAAATCACTAAGCGAGAAACACTGGCAGGCAGTGAACTGCAGACGAGCTACGATTCGATCACCGGGGTGGTTCATTTTGCTCTAGACCCAAACGATGCGGGCAATCAGGCAATCATTGATATTGCCTACGCACCAATCAACAGTGACGGGTTGGTTGAATTCTCTACCGATTTTAGGATTCTCGTGCCCCAGGGCGCTATCGCCAATGGCACCTTGCTCTACAATGTTAACAATCGCGGTGGTAGTCGTTTTCCCCCTGAAATTTCTCCAGATCACCCACTGAGTAAGATGGGGTTCACCTATCTTGCCACAGGTTGGATAAATGAGATTTCACCTCGCGAAGGGCGGCTGCGACTTCATGCGCCAATAGTAAGTGAATTATCGGCACCGATTGTTGGGCAGGTTCGCTATGAGGTCATTGTTGGGGCTGCAACAGATGAGGTGAACATTGCGGGAGCGAGGCACTTAGCCTATAGGCCGACCGAGGCTGGTTTGAACGCTGCACGACTAACCAGCCGTCAATATCAAAATGAACCTCGTGTTCCAATCGATAGATCGCAATTTGAACTGAAAGTTATGGAAGACGATAGCAATACGCAGCCTACGGTTAACCTTGTTTTGAAGGGTGGTTTTCGGCTAGGCACTATTTATGAGCTCGTCTATGAAGCTCAAGATTCAGTGCTTGCAGGTTCGGGGATGGCAGGTATTCGAGATTTGGTTTCTCTCATTCGACAGCAACCAACTTCGGCTGGCGAGCTAAAGGCATTAAGCCTTCCGGCAATTGAATACACAGTTGCTTGGGGTAATTCTCAAAGTGGCAGGCTTCTGCGGCAGTTTGTTTATGACGGCTTTAATACCGACCTTAACGGAGAAAAAGTATTTGACGGTGTTATTCCGGTGATTGCAGGCAGTGGCCACGGGATGTTCAACAATCGCTTTGCAATGCCAACGCGAACAAATGGCCAGCATTCAAACCATCTCTATCCTAATGACCTGTTTCCGTTTACTTATGGGCCAAGCAGTGACCCTTTTACCGGCCGAACTGACAGCATATTGGGCAAGTCACTTAGTCTCGGCACAGCACCAAAAATCATGCACATTCAGACCTCCAATGAGTATTGGGTTCGTGGAGGCTCATTGCCTCATACCAATCCGCAGGGAAACGAGGACGCTGTAATTCCCGATGATGTGCGTTTCTATACCATTGGTGGTTCTCAGCACGGTTCAGGCAATGGCATTCCTCGTGCCGCTACAAATGGCCAGTTACCTCCTAACCCCAATATGTGGGCACCATTTTCTTACTCGATGATTGTTGCGATGCATAAATGGGTATCTCAGGGTGTCGAGCCGCCAGCCTCTCGATACCCTAAAATTGCTGATAAAAGTCTGGTTGTTTCTCATGAAAATGAGGCAATTAATAAAGCCGCCTGGAGGCCTTTGATCGGGGTAAATCATCCCGAGGCGATGTACAAACCGGCTTACGTAAACTACGGCGCGCTGTGGCAGACTCAGCGAATCATAAGTGAGCATCCTCAAGTGAGCGAGAGTCTTTATGGGGCATTAGTGCCGGCGGTTAATGATGACAATAACGATTTCTCCACCAGCACAATATTGCCTCCGATGACGCAGGTGCCTATTGCCACATTTGTTTCTTGGAACTTAAGATCCTTCGCCAGTGGCTCAGAAAAATCTTTAGCCAGATTGTCAGGAGGTTATATTCCGTTTGCCGCGAATTCGCACGCCGCGAATCAGATGGATGACTTGCGCAGCACAATTACTGGTTTATATGACTCCTATGAGGACTACTTAAATCAATATGAGGAAGCTACCGACGGCCTCATAAGCGAGCGCTATCTATTGTCAGAATTCAAAGAGACGATCATGACTATTGCTCGATCAAATAAGGAGGTGTTCGCACAGTAACAAACAGATAGTTTTTTTTCTAGGAAGTGACTCGATAGTTAAAAAAATTGATGTGTCATCTTTTGGAACAATGTGCATAAAACCATCATGGGAGTTATTGGTCTCAATGTAGAAGGGATTTTGAGTTAGTACGACCCCGGAGTCCGTTGTTTTGGTGGCAGGTAATTGTCTAGTGACTTGAAAGCTTGGTAGTTCAATAAGCTCTATTTACCCATGTTTGAATTGTTCTAATCTGTCATGGCTGTAAGTGCTTAGGCCGCGGCACAACATGTGGTGGAGGGATTCATTGGCAGTCTTGATAATCAATATAATGATGGCGATTAGGGTGTATATCGGTAGAGTCAGGGGTGTTTTTTTGTTGCCCCGCGTCAATACCCCACTGATAGAATTTCCGTGATTCTCGGTTAACGGCGTAAAGGGGGTCGGACGTAAAGTCTTCAAGTATGCTACTCAAATGATTAGGAGATCTGAATACCACTTTCGGCTTCATCGTCTCCGGGTCAATTTTGTAAACAATGGGTTGACTGTTGGGGCGATATTCAGCAACCGACGCCCAAATAAATTGACCATCGAAATCAATACCTCCGGTGTGGTACATAGTGTCTTCGCCTAAAATTAAAACATCAAGTAGGCTGCCATCCTGAGTGAACTTAAATAGGTGGCCTTCACCAGCGCTGGGAGTGCGATCGAAGCTGCTTTGAGGATCGTTTATTCTTATAGGTGGGACGATGGTCTCGACCGAGGACATAAAAAAGTAATCGCCAATTTCTACTAAGGAACTGAGCGACAGAAGCATGCTCGGCCGTTTGGAATAGCCTCAGGTTGAGTAAGCCTCCCCAGAGGGTGGCTATAATAAGCAAGCGCAAGGTCGAATAACTCTTATGCACGATGGTTGATTTTAAGCTAAAGGCTCAACTAAAAGAGCTAAGCTAACAAATATAGGTGAGATTTTTTAGGACCATTCTCGGGCCGCAATAGAATTAGTCTCCGGGGATTTTAAATTCGATTTTGGCAAGGCGTGGCAAAATGCACTGGTGTTCTGCAGTATCAAAGCTCGCGTCTTCTGGGTTTAATCCCCCATTCAAATTCACAAAGCTAACATCAGCATCTGTGCCTAAACAGACAATTTTTTCCCGACTAACACCCTCTTTAACAAGCCCACCCCAGGCAATGTTTGGAATTACTTCACCTGTGGCTTTGGCAAGAGGTACTAGCATAGGGTGTCGTGGGATGGTGCCGCCGCCAATAAATTCATTGTTATGAATATAAATTTTTTCCGGATACGGGTCGTAGGTAGGATCGGCAACTTTACGCCCGCTTAAGACATAGCTGTAGATCATGATATTGACGTTCTCATTGTCGGTGAATTGATTCTCGAATACTTCGATGTTGTCGTTGGCAAGGATTATAAGGCCAGTACCAGCAGGAACGTTGGCTACGATGTTGCCAATTGGCGCGAAGTTTTCTGTATTGTTTTCAAAAATTAGATTGTTATAAACTCGAGTTGATTGACCGCCCTGAACGGGTAAATTTGGAAGATCGAAGACCAGAATGCCACCAGTATTATTGGTAGCAATGTTGTTATATACATCAGCATAAGTTGAGTTTTCTATCTCAATACCGGCGACGTTGTATTCGGCACGAGAATTGCGGACAATTATTTGGCTGGATTGACCAACGTAGATACCCGCATCGGATGCACCTATGGCAACTGAGTCTTCGATGAGTATATTTTTTGATTGAACTGGATAGATACCATAGGCGCCATTCTTTGAATTTGGGCCATTGGTCCATTCAGTTCGAATTCGGCGCAAAGTTACATTGGTACTTTGGTTGATTTTAAGTGCGTCACCAATGGTGTCCTCAATAGCCATGTCTTCCATGATAAAGTCATCGGCTGAGACCAGTAGGCCTTCAGCACCTTGGACTTGGTTTTTGAACGAAAGTATTGTCTCATCAATGCCTGCGCCCCGAAGGGTAACCCCGGATACGTTAAGTGACAGGCTGCGAGTGAATTCATGTATCCCGGCGGGAATTTCTATAACATCTCCAGGTTGGGCCTCAATAAGTTGCGTTTGTAAAATTTCTTCAAAGCTAAGGATTTCTGCAGTCTGAGTTTTAGGGTCGTCTGTGCTACAAGACGCTAAAAATGCCAG
>CAWKZY010000056.1:0-16657 GCA_963854625.1 Gammaproteobacteria bacterium
GAATTGCGCGGTGGATAATAATTTCCATAGGCTAATTCATTGTTCGCTGTCTTAAAACAGATTGTTGTGGCACTAGAGAACCCGCAAATCTCTGCATAAGAATCTTCGCTTAACGACATTCGCTTGATAGTCATGTCAGCGGGTAGTGTTTTTTCTTCTAGGCGCAAGCAGTGAATAGCATTTTCTTGCGTTGCTGTTGCCGCCGAAAAAAATATGGTTTCGTTAGAGCCGCAAAGATTCTCAATTTGACCGTAGCCATCTGCTATATTTTGCATTTTCCAAGTGCCGCTTGATGAGTATCTAAGCAAGCCGAGTTGCCATTGGCTATTCTGCGTAAAGCTTGCCAGTATCGATCCATCATCCAATGGAATGTAGTTACGATGGCCGAGCAACCATTGCGGCGGAGCAAAGTCGGCCGGTAATGGATAGACGGCCTCGGCTTTGCAAGTGGTCTCTAGCTCTTTCGTGCTGATCCGATACAAATTCCACCAGTCGGACCAGTCAGCAATGAAATATAACTGGCCCCACTTATCAAATAATGGCTGAATTAGTGAGCCGGGTTTCGGTTGCTGAATTTGTTTGATATTCGTTAAATTACCTTGGTCATCGAAATTGGCAATCCTGATTTCAGTGTTATCCCATGGCATATTGGGGTGCGACCATGTCTGCCAAACTAGAGTTTTACCGTCAGGCGACAGCCGCGGGGATGAGACAAAGTCGGAATCTGCGTACAAGATTTGGCCCTCACCACCGGATTCTAGGTTTATAGATACTAGGTTATTGACCACGCAATTGGCATCAAAGTCGCTCGGGTCAACTAGCCGATGATCTTCCCGAACACATATTAGGCGATTTAACCTATGATCGATCAGAAAATCGGCATACCTTAGTTTAGCTGCTAGGGCCGGCTGAACGGGCGTTAATTGTTTCGTCTCTGTTACAGCATCCGATTGAGGTAATCTATCGCTAGGGAGATCTTGTTTGTAGATTGCCTGATCGCTGAGGTTGCAAAACCAAAGAGTGTTGCCGTCTACGCAGAAAGGGACGCCGCCGTACTCATGGACACGGCTTCTAACATTGAAACGCTTTGGGGTAAGTCTATTTAGCTCTCCTTTGGAGGACATGTGCCAAACAGCTTGTTTATCTTTTTCGCCATCTACAGAGTTAATGAAGCAGACTCCGCTAGAATCTGCGCGCAGGAAATTAATGTCCCCTGAATCGAGACTGACACTTTGGGCGCTCAGTGGCGAAGCCCAACAACCGTATCCCTGTTTCAATTTCTCAGTCATCGAACTCTACTCCGGTTTGTGGATTGTTCCGCGTACCGCCGACAGTACAAGCCCGGGAAGGCAAATTGCGGCTGCCAAATAAAAGCTAAAGCTAATGGTTTTTTCCAGCTCAATATAGCTAGCGGGTTCGATCTGGGCAGTACCAAAATTGAGAGCCATCACTAGAGTAACCAATACCATGCTCGTTAGTTGGCCAAGGATGCGCGTTGTCGAGACAGCGGCGGAGGCGGCGCCTAGATGTTTTCGGGACACCGAGCTCATTATGGCGTTCACGTTAGGCGACGAGAAGAGACTAAATCCAAGGCCGGTCACAACCAGCGCGACTACAATACTTATGGTCTCAGAGTCGCTACTCAGCATAGCAAGCAACAGTAGCCCCATAGCAGTGATGCTCATTCCGGCGGACGCTAGAACCCGTGGTTCGGTGTGGTCTGATAATCTGCCCATAAGTGGTGAAAAAATGGCCATTGTCAGTGGCTGAACCATCATTAGAAGCCCTGCTGCGGTGGGCGATAAGCCTTTAAGGTACTGCAGGTAGAGGCTCAGCAAGACAACGTTCATAAAGGTAGCGCTGTACATGATGAGAGAGGCAAGGCATGAAAAAGTGAAGGTTTTATTGCTAAAGAAAAGCTGCACGTCCATAAGAGGATGTTTGCTTGATCTAGCTTGTTGAAAGAAAACCCCTACGCCGATTAGGCCTGCTGCTATCAACACATACCCTCTTGGGCCAGGCAGGAATGAAACTCCGATGCATATAATGAATATAGCTGAGCAATAAATCAGCGCTCCGGTAAAGTCGAATGAACCTCTTTCATCTGCCGCCCAGTCGCCTTCTACCTTGTAGACGCCGATAAAGAACACCAGAACAGCCAAGGGAATCTGTAGAAGGAAATTTACCCGCCAGCCAAGCTGGTCGACAATAATGCCGCCTAGTAGCGGGCCGCTGGCTAAACCAATATAGATGAACGCAATAACCAGGCCGATTACACGCCCGCGGGTCGCCACCGGGAATACTGAGGATACAATGGCCATCTGCGTTGCGTAGAGCATAGCCGCGCCAAGCCCCTGTAAAAATCGAGCGCCAAGCAGGCTAATAGCACCGGTTGCTGCCGCGGCTAGGCACGATGCAAATACTACAAAAACCGCGCCGATAAGAAATACTTTTTTACGACCGAACATGTCTGCGAGGCGACCAAAGACGAGAATAAACATCGCGCTTGCCATCAAAAAGGCGGTGGGAATCCAGCTTACACTAAGCGCCGAGAGCTTTAGGTCTGCGGCAATATAGGGTAAGGCCACATTGACGGAGGACAGCATAATCGGCACTGAGAGTGCATTTAATAGCACCATGACCAGCACAGATTTTTGTAATGAGGTATAGGGTTCAATCAAGCGCATAGTTGGCAATTTTTTTAACTTAAATACAAGGATACAGCGTCACGGCTGTCTTGCAACACCCCTACTGTTATCGACAAGCTAGCGGATGTCTGGCGAAAGCTGAGTAATAAAGCCTTCAAAATTAGTCGATAAGCTGTATAGATATTTATTAAAGGAACGGTCAGGAGGATCGTCGCTAAAACAGCAACCCCTTCAATGAGCCGACAAGATTGCGCCCAGTTTGTCATAATTTAGAGCGAGACATAACAAAGCATGAACAAATATCATCGACTCAAGTCAGCGATCATTCAAACAGCTTTTTGCTCCACCTGCGATTCAGCTTCGGTCATCGAGATATTGAAAGCGAGACCACTGAGATTGGCGTTGGGAGAATTTACGAACTAGCAATATATGCGGCGGTGACCTTCTACTTCTTGAAAAAAGCAGGGACGGACGGGCTAAGGTAGAATCAGAATTTTACCTTAGCCTGCCCCAGGTCATGCTACCTTTATTTTTGGTATTCGACCTATTTGTGCAAAACTTCAGGCAGTATTTGCAAGTAGATTTAAAACTGATCGACAGTTTTAAATTCGTTCACATTGTGGCCAGCATATTTAAGATGTAGCGCCTCTTTAAATCGTGGCCTAGGGCATCGTGGTAAGCGTCAGGGAAGGTGGCCAGCTAATCTCTGGTATTCATTGAAAACAGTTCGAAATTCAATAGTTAAAAAGTCTAAAGCTACTCTTCTATAAGTGTTTCTCAGTTTACCTCTTACCCCGACCGCAATCATTGACCTGCCCTTACCTACTGTATTTTTACTCGGACACGTAAATTTGCTTTTTGGGATAGGCTCGGGTGACATAGAAGTAGCTAATGAGTAGATTTTAAATGTGGAAATAGTTAAATTTTCTGTTCCGACCGCAGGGAATAAAAAATGGCGGGTCCACTGTGATTCCTAGTTCTGGGAAAAAGAGTTGTCAGTGGGCCGCGCCAATTTCAGTTCAAAAATCTCACTAAGTTATGAAGTACCCATTGAGGTTGATCATCAATAACCTATCGTAGATTTCGGGATGTCTACAGTTTGACAATTAATTTTCCGCGATTGCCTCCTGTAAAAAATAGATTGAGGCCTTCAATCGAGGACTCTAGCCCGCTCAAAACATGTGTGCGGTATTTGATTTTTCCGCTCATTACGTAAGGCGTGAGTTTCTCTAATAGAGCAGGAGCATCACCAAAATGGTCTGGCATGGCGAAGCCACGAACGGTGATGCGTTTTTTGATCAGCCCAATCCAATTGGGGCCAGGTGCCGGCGTGGCCCTGCTGTAATCTGCGATCATTCCGCAGACAACAATTCTCCCATGGGTATTCATCCGCTCGAATACTGCATTCTGGATTGGACCACCGGTATTTTCAAAGTAAATATCAACGCCTTGGGGCGCCAGTTCGGCAAGTTTTGCGATGACGTTATCGGTTTTATAATTAATCGCGGCGTCAAAGCCTAAGTCATCACAGATCCACTGGCACTTTTCGTCATCACCGGCCACGCCTATGACTTTTAGGCCGTCGGCTTTAGCAAGTTGACCAACGATGGACCCTACAGATCCGGCTGCTCCACTCACCACGATTGTTTCGCCTGCCTTGGGCTTGCCAAAACCATATAACCCTTGTGTCGCTGTCAACCCGGGCAAAGCGAATACCGCCAGTACTGTTTCCGGATCTAAGCCGGGCTGTAATTTCGAAACTCCCTCACCATTACTAATCAGGTACTCGGTCCAGCCGAACATACCGCGAACCTCATCACCTGAGGCGAAATTGGGGTGGTTGGACTCGACGACGACGCCGACACCAGAGGATCGCATGACATCGCCCAGTGCAACCGGCGGGATGTAGCTTTCAGGGTCAGGGCTCATCCAGCCAAGCATGGCAGGATCAAGTGACATATGGGTCTGCTTGATAAGAATTTGTTCAGGTCCGGCATTGGTGATCTCATTCTGTACCACTTCGAATAAATCCGGAGTGATGGGGCCAGGCTTGGGGCGGGCGGCAAGATTGATGCTGGTATAGGTGCTCATTAGGTTCTCCATTCGTGTCGTATAGGCTTTGTGCGCATTATTACTCTACTTATCATCTATATAAATAAGCCAAAAGGCGTTAATCTATTGTCTTTAAGACAATAATAGAGCTTTGTAAGGGTAACTTACGATGGATCAATTGAGGGCATTGCGATATTTCACCAAAGTCGTGGAGACCGGTAGCTTTACCAAGGCGGCTGCAAGCTTTTCAGTGCCACCATCGTCTTTGTCCAGACGTATAGCCGATCTGGAGAAAAGCCTAGGAGCAAACCTGCTAAAACGTAGCACACGCGTTGTGCAGGTTACCGAGATCGGTCAGCTGTATTACCAACAGGTGCAAGACATTCTGCATCAGCTCAAGCAAAGCGATGAATCAGTGCGCAGTTATCAGGCTAAACCCATGGGTCTTTTGCGAATCAGTTCTATGGTGAGTTTTGGCGAGCGTGTGCTGCTGCCAATGCTGGAGGAATTCAAGACACTGTATCCAGAGGTTGTTCTGGATGTGAGTCTCGACGATGGCTTGTCGACGCTAACGCGGGATGATGTTGATGTGGCTATACGTGGAGGTTACGCTCCAAACGAAAGGGTGCAGGCGGTGCGCTTGATGGATAACGACTTTATCCCCGTTGCCGCAGCGAGCTATTTAAGCGAGATGGGTACGCCGAAAAGCGCCTTCGAATTACGACAGCACAAAGGGTTGTTTTTTCGAACGCCAAACGGCCCTACGCCTTGGCTTTATCAATCTGAAGGTGAATGGCATGACGTGTCGGCACCACCGGTGGCGGTGTCAACTAACGGAAGTTGGCTGGGAGATCAGGCTGATGCAGGCCATGGGATTATGATGGCGCCACGCTGGTCCATTGCCGAACGTTTGGAAAGTGGCACGTTACAGGAATTATTTTTTGAGCCGAAACTTCAGATTAGCCAGAATCCAGATCTTGCGATTTACCTTTTGTACCAAAAACAGCAATACCTCGTGCCAAAGGTGAAAGCGATGGTGGATTTTCTTGTGGCTCGAATTTGAAAAAAATATTGGGTCTAAGTCGATTCCTTTTGTGCGTGATATAAAGCTCATCAGTAATGACTAGCTAGCCCCTTGTCTGCACTATCTATGGTTCGGCTGCTAGCTTACGTATCCTAGACTTTTAGGCGAGGGGTTGAAGAACATTATTTAGTCTGTGTATGCGATGGAACGTTCAATTATATTTCCCCCGAAAAGCATGCTAACAAGTCCCTGAGACTATCGACTAGTCTAGCTGTAAATTCCATGATTCTACTTCATCTAACATTTCGAAATCTGTCCAATCAAATTTAAGAGGGGTTACCGATATATAGCCCTGCTGATAGGCGTAGGTATCTGTGGTTGGATTGTCGGAATTCACAATCAATCGAACTGACTCATAATCCGTGCTCTGGCCAGTTTGCTCGACTAGCTGATAGCTGCCAGTTTGCAGATACGAATCTCCCATGGGTCTTACGGCTATTCCCTTTAGGGGCCCTGCTGGGACGTTGATAGAGATCATCGTGCCACTAGGCGCGCCAAGCCGGCGATATCGATCGACTAGGTCGGCTGCGAACTTCGCAGTGATGCCGGTATTTTCACTATTAGGAGCTTCCGATACTGCGATTGCAGGTAGCCCGTGATATAGGCCTTCCATCGCTGCTCCTATAGTGCCAGACAGGTGAGAAACATCTCCAACGTTTGCACCGCGATTAATGCCGGACACGACGATATCGAAGGGCTGATCTTTCCCAAGCTCCTTTATGCCGAAGCGCACCGCATCGGCTGGTCTGCCGTGAACGGCGTAGCCAAAGAAGCGACCATCTTGCTCAAAGTTGTCGACCGTTATAGATCCTATAGAGGACTGGCTGGCGCCAGATTGATTCGTATTCGGAGCGGAGACAACTACTTCTACATTTTCCAGCTGCGAAAGAGCCTCATGCAGGGCATGCAGGCGTGGAGATTCTATTCCATCATCGTTTGAAAGCAGTACACGATAGGATTGTGCAGTCACCCCGGCACTAAAGCAGGTCAGTGCAATTGCCGACAAAAATTGAGAGAAGCGTGCCAGGTTGTTGGTTGGTCGCATTATCAGTTCCTCGAGTGCGGTCTTGTGGTTTTAATAAATGGTTATGAAATATTGTGGCAGAAAAATTGAACTGGTATCGGTAAATATAACAATAGTCCAAAGAGTAAGATGGATCCACGGATATTGATCGAAACCGTAGCTATTTGATACCGATAGACCAACCGGGCAATCTAAATGGCATATCTTCAAAGCGTTTCTTTAAGTGGCTGTTGCGGAAACTCGACGAAAATGCAGAGAGATTAACACGTAAAAATTAAAAGGCTATAAGATGGCGTTTATAGAACTTGTATCATATGCGATTCAGGACACATCGCAATAAGCTAACAATCGATTGAAATTCATGCAAGAGATGACACAAATAAAAAAAATCTATATGGGCGCTCATTTTTTGGGTGCAAGCGCAACGTTTTATAGGCACCTATTCCCCTTATTAATAACTATTTAATTCCCATTTGTATTTATTGTGAGCAGGAATATAGGCATGAGATTAATGCGGTTTTAGGGATTTTGGAATGGAAGATCGGTAAAAATCGGTTTTCCGATTTAAAATAAAAAGTTTGTGAGCAACAAGGTAAAAAAGTATAGGGAAAACGATTAAATCGAGGAATCAGTTGTCGAGATTAATCTGAACAGTATCAGATTTAGAATTTCTCATTTCCTTCTACTTAGTATATTATTTTTCCGTAGTGTTCCTCGTTTTCGCAAGAATATGTGAACGGGCAGTTTGGTGCCATTGCTGTGGCAGACAATAAGGATTGCTAGCCGTTGGTTTGTGCGCTACCTGACGGCGCTCCGACTGAATTCTATGTTGAATTTTATGTGCTATGGTTTGAAAAAAAACAATGTCACGATAAACCTTTTATTGGTCGCCCGGGAAGAGAATCTACCGTTGGTAAGAAGAAACACCCTTAATATCAGAGTGTTTAGGAGTCATAAGCGTGAACAATGGATAGGTTTTTCATTGCCTTTTTACAGTTTACGCACTGGTATCATGAATAACCGTTCTCTTACTGAAAAGACAAAGCTTAGAGAGCTTAGAGAGCTTAGAGAGCTCAGAGAGCTAAGAGATATCAAGATGTCGAGCCAATACACCAGTTTCCAAGAGCCATACATTAAGAACGATTTCGCTGATTTAGAGCAATTAACCTTGCTAAACTCTGACGGTGTCGTCAACAAATTATGGAATAATAATGTTAAGGCTGTGATTGAGGGTAAATTTATATGCTAGATCACGATGAGAATATGCTTCAGGTGAGGGAAAGGATTTGCGATGGCACATTGCTCGTTATGGCTATGCTGTCCATTCCTGGTCTTGCCGGCAGCCTCTCTCGTATAACCGATATCGGCATAAAGCCCGTTATGTTCTTCCAAGTCTTAACCGTAATAACCATTTGGGTATCATTCCTCGCTAGAAGGCGCTTGCCCTATTGGTTTCGTGCCACTTTCATCCTTTTTGGGATATATATTGTTGCCATAACAGGCTTGCTGCAATTCGGCTTGCTAGCCCCGGGAGCATGGTTTGTTGTAATTCCAGTCGTCTCCGTAATTCTTTTTAGCTCGAGAGTTGGCTTGGGTATGGCGCTGGCAGAGGGGGTTTCTTTTGCAGTAGTCGCTCTATTGTATACGAAAGGTTATCTCACTCTCGATTTTAATGCGGGTGAATATGCAATCAGCTTACCTGCATGGATTAATCAATTCGCCGCTTATGCCATAGCTGCAGGGATAGTTCTTACCGCTGTTATAATTTCAACTCACAGCCTTGAGAGTGCCCTCGAGGAAACTAACTTAGCGTTGATGGATCGCGTATCCTTGGTTAAAATTTCCGACGGCATAATAACCTTGGACCAACAAGGTGTGATTGCGACAATTAACCCGGCAGCCGAGCGACTGTTTGGATATGAACCTCAGGAGATTATAGGTAGAAAAGCTGAAATATTGATGCCTACGAAGTACCGTGAAGCTCACGCAAAAGGAATTCAACGTTATTTTTCAGGGAAGAAAAGCAGATTAATCGGCGCGGGCCCCATCGAACTTACAGGTTTAAGGAAAAATGGCGAATTATTTCCTATATCTCTTAGTATTGACGGTTTTGTAGTAAATGATCGAGAAATGGTTATTTCGGTAATAAGAGATATTACCGCAGAGAGCTTGGCTCGAAAGGAAAGTGAGCGAACGTCGGCCGAACTGACGCAGTTGATCGATACAGCAAACGCGCCTATTTTTGGCATTGACGCTGCGGGTCAAGTCACTGAGTGGAACCAGTCAGCAGTTAGGATCTCCGGTTTTGAGAAATCGGAAGTACTGGGCCGTGACCTGGTGCAGAATTTTATTACAGAAGAGCACAAGACTTCGGTCAAAGAGGTTTTGGACAATGCGTTACGGGGTGAAGAAACAGCAAACTTCGAGTTCCCACTTAACAGCAAGAGTGGGAGTCACCTTGATATTCTGTTGAATGCAAGTACACGTAAAGATTTAGAAGGCAACATTATTGGCGTTATCGGAGTAGGTCAGGATGTCTCGATGTTAAGGGAGAAAGAGAATGCGCTTCAACAAGCCCAGAAAATGGAGGCTGCAGGACAGCTTACAGGTGGGCTTGCCCATGACTTCAACAATTTGCTCAGTGTTATTCAGGGTAATTTGAGATTTCTTCAAGATGATTTAGAAGAAGTTGATGATGATATTAAGCTACTTTTTGAAGACGCATTATCTGCAGTTGACGACGGCAAAGAGCTAACTGGGCGCCTTCTGCAATTTTCTAGTAAGAGAAACTTACAACCTGATATACAAGGGGTAAATGAAACAATAGAAAAACTTTACCGTCTTATGTTTAGAACTATTGGAGAAAAAATTTCATTAGATGTGAATTTAGCTGAAGAAGAGCTGTTTGTTAATGTTGAACCGTCTCAGCTTGAGACTTCGTTGCTTAACTTGGCGATTAATGCACGCGACGCTATGCCGGGTGGGGGGGAGATTAGCATTACGGCAGAAAGGGTAGGTTATGAGGAGGCAAAGCAAGAAGCTAAACAAACTGGAATGAATGAATTGTTTAGCCAAGAATTTGTGAGGATAGCAGTTAGCGACCAGGGGGAGGGGATTCAGCCAGGTGTTATCGGCAGGATCACTGAGCCATTTTTCACTACAAAAGGCGTTGGTGCTGGCACTGGGCTAGGGCTCAGCATGGTATATAGCTTTCTAAAAACGTCGGGTGGCTTTCTGCGAATAGATAGCGTGGTTGGAGAAGGCACGGTGGTGGAAATGTATTTTCCTTTAATTAAAGGGGAAAAGAGTTCCACGACTGAGGCGATTGCTGCAAGTAGTAAATCTGCTTTTTCTAAGATTATATTAGTCGTAGAAGATGAGCCAAGAGTGCGTAGGGTTGCTATTAGGAATTTACAGGGATTGAACTACAAAACTATCGAGGCTGGTAATGCAGATATAGCCGTATCGATTATTGAATCTGAGGAAAAAATTGATCTCGTTTTTAGCGATATATTGATGCCCGGTGATATGGACGGGCGAATGTTGGGAGACTGGGTTGAGAAGTACTACCCAGAGATAAAAGTCGTTTTAACTTCTGGCTATAGTGAAGATAGGGACGTTTTAAAAGAATCATTAAGTCATGAGGAGTTCGTAAGGCATCCTATAATTAGAAAACCGTATCGCGTAGATGAGTTGGCCATAGCCATTCAGGGTGCATTTGACGAAAATTAGAGTGCTACTATTGGATTTCTGCCGGGTACCGCGAATGGTTTTAATTAAGGATAGTCTATTTGAGACCTTTTCAATTCTTTCCTTAGTTTGGCGTCGGCTACATCAACTCCTCTGTCACTTGGCATCCAGGCCCTTCCTACCGTATCGTTCATGGGCTAATCTCTAAAAATAACGCGATTTGGGCTTAAGGCGAGAGCCTTTGGCAGCTCGTCCAGTACTGGCAAATTAACCCTAATCTGTCAGGGTTTGGTGAATGACCCAATCAAAAATAGTCGAACGTCACCTTTTTCCCTTTCAACTCACTCATACTGTCGAGTAGCTATATTCGTTTTGACCTGAGTTACCGCAATATCAAAGACGGGGACTCAGGATCAGTCATTTAGATTCGTGATTAGCAGTATTCTTTGTGGCTGGACGTTGACCAGGACGCAAAATTGGCTGATGTATTTCTGCTGAAGAGGCGGGATGACCAAATTCGTAAAACGTTTCTTTGAAGGGCTATTGTGCGAACACCGAGGTGGGCCGTATAAGATAGCTAAGGATAAATTGAGAAGTTACAACGTGGTTCATTCCAGATGCTTTCACGACACACCTCAATACTTCGACATTCGAGCTGAGTTGCAGCACGAGACTGCGCGGGAAAGGGCCCAGAACATGCGAGTTTAAAGCGATAGAACAAGCGCAAAGGTTTTTAGGTGCGCAGGCAGGGGTTTACAATTTTTTCAACCCGGTGCGCCGACTGGTGTTAGCAGAAGCCTGTTTATATGTTTGACTTAGTGCCTTTGCATCGTCTGAAAAGCCAGAAGCAAAAAATGTTGCATCTTGCCAATTTTGAGAGCTAATGTTGTCAACATTTCGTCGATTCATATCTTACCAAAATATTCTCGGATTTCGTCTGCGCTCCCAGGTTCTCTTATAAATCTGCCACTAGCCTTAAGAAACTTACAGCGTTTTGCGAAATCCATTTGTTGTTTATTGAGCACGTTCTTTACCGATGCTACTAAGTTTACACCGGAAACATAGGATACGAATGACGCAACCTGATATTCAGTTTCAGCATCGTCTATCTGACTGGGCCTGAATCTATCGTCGGCCATATTTAACGTAAGCTCATCGATCGGGAGTTTGTTCAGCAAAGACAGTATTTCATCTGGGTTTTCTTTAACACTGATGCCAAGCCCAAAACCCTTTATTTTCAGCCTTGAAAGTACGTAGCTAATGGATTTGGCTGAATCGACTATGACTCGCTCGTCTATTTCAAACTGAACATTACTGCTAACCAAATTAGCCTGTTTAACAATTTTCTCTAAATAGTCTGGAGTGGAATTATCATGGAGCAATTCGCTAGGTAGTGGTATTTTTAAGCATGTTTCCTTTGCATTATCTTTGAATATTCCCTTAGTGGTCGGCGTGTAGCGTAGTAGTGTTGCTACAGATCCCTTCGCTATTTTAGGGCGGTATATGTCTTCAGCCAAAGTGCTCATGCTGACTATCTGGCCGTCGTCCATGCGCCAGACTAGGTTTGCTCTTACCCAATAATTGTCATGACTTGAGTCTATATCAAGGTTCAATTCTGGTTCGAAAACTGCCTGAGGCCCAAAGCTCGAAATTGGTTGAATGCCTGCGCTTAATGTTTTCGCGTCAATCAGTGGCTGCAATATGCCTTCTACTTGCCCAAGAGCGAAAGGCTTGGTTATGGTGTCAATTACGTCAAGCTGATTTTGTCTCGCTCCTTCGCTGACATAAGAGAGAGTTCTTTTGTCTATCCCACTCATTAGAACGATCTTGGATTTACATCCGGCTTGACCTAGGCCGCTAATGACTTCCACGCCGTCGATTCCTGGCATAGCGAGATCCAGGAAAATAACATCGGGCTCATACGCAATTAACGCATTACCAACTTGATTTCCATCTTCGATGCACTTAACTTCGCAGCTCAGTTTCTCGATTATTCGTTTGAGAATACTTGAAATACGAGCCTCGTCATCGACTACTAAAACTTTTAGTTTTACTGTCTGTTCTTGAGTTCATGTAAAGATAGCCTTGAAATTTGTCGTATTATTTTGGATTATACCCTCCGAATGGGCGGAACAGGGAAAAATTTACCGATTGCGATTAATTCCTTTACGAATCTATTTTCCAACTCTGAGTCCCATGATTTTCTGTTGAATACTGAGGAACGATACCGACTCGGTTTTGGGAGGATTTAAACTTGGGATAGCGGATATGTCGACTATAAATATACCTCTTGATTGCCTCGATGCTCTTGTAAGCTTACTCCTTAAGAAAATTAGCATATATAATGATGATTTCGATTTTTATAGGTCCATAGAGGTTAAGTAATGTTGGCCACTGGTTTATGGTCATGCCTGTACTTCTTCTCTGCCACGCTTGGTGATAGGCCAACGTTATGTTGATGTGGCCTTACACGACTGTAATCGTCAGTTATGAGATTACTCACCAAAAGCTTTGCTTCGAAGGAAACCCGGCAACCTATCAAAGGCATCCACTCATTTTTGAAGCTCTTGAAAAACCTTTCCACTGGTGAATTGATGCTCCTATGTAAAAAATTTTGGTTTTTATGGCGACAACCTTTTTGGTAGCATTGCTTACAATAAGGCGTTTGGTCTATTGGTTTTATGTCAGTTTCTCATCTTCACAATATATATCCTCGTCTTAGCAGGTTCGTGGCAACTACGCGTAATAGCTTCTAGAGTATTGTATGCTGCAATTCCAACAGACACCGCCGTTTTTTTCAGTCCGAAGGTTGGTTTAGGTATCGCTGAAATCACTAATGCTGAATTGATTATAGTTGTAAACTTTGTCTGTACCATATGAATGCAAAAATTCAGGTTGGTGATTTCCAGCAATGGCTGTGACATATGCGCCCAATAATTTCGCTATTTGAATGCCATAAGCACCCAGGACTCCTGCCGGCATTTACTATTAACGTCATACCGGCTTAAGGTGGCAAAGGTCTGTCAAGGGAACTAAGGTGGTTAAGGATTTAAGCGGCATCGTCGCGGGTTTTGATCAATACATTTTCGACCTAATACTCTTGCAATTGATCAAGCCAGTCAGAGTCGTGGTCCTTGGTCCTTGGTGCGAGGCGAACTGCAAGCGATAAGGGTCGCCATGTTCAAGAAAATCAGATATTCATTGGTGACTGACTGTTTTTGAATCTGAATTGCAATTGTATGGTGAGTTATTCGCAGAGCCAACGGAGTCAAACTATTTCAAAAACTACTATGAATTGACACCAGATCTTTGGGTCACTAATAATAAGGTATCTCTCAACATAACAGTAATTGGTGGGTGATCCAATCAGCAACGGTCAAGCGCGATTGATCTCCCCAGCTACTCTGGTTTGGGCGGCTAACTTGTCAATAGTGCATCGTGCATTGTCGACCGCGCTAGTATGCAAGAGACCTCGGGCGAAGCCAGTAGCCACTCTGTGATACGATGTTTGTAGGAATCTGTTGGGCCAGCTTTATTTGATGAGCCGCCGATGAGTCTCGATTACGTTCTCACATGCAACTCGTGAGCAGGCCCTCACTAGAGGGAAGATACTTTCCGCTTCAGCGTCTCATCAGATAACTATTGCGCTATTGCCAGCCTTGCGAAGCAGATTCAATTTATCGATTCAGTGACTTTGTAGCCAAGGTGCTTTGCTTTTTATGGAAACTTGTCATTGAGAATCACTTCATTTCGTCCAATAGAAACGTTATTCCAATCAAACTAGATGCCTAGACAATGTACACTTTAAGATATATTTCAAGTTATTCTCAGCAAGTAAAAGATCAAGTGCATGAATTGATTGAGAAAGATAACCTGGCAGATTACCTTCTAAATAAATACACCACAACACACGAGTTTGTGAATGACAAATTGCTTCGAGAGTACGCTGTAGCAATAAAAAACCAATATATAAAAAAGTCTTCACCGCTAAGTCAGGTTATTTATGATCCTAAAATCCACGTGATTAACAACGCACTTGGATTGCATACAATTGTTTCTAGGGTTCAAGGGAATAAATTGAAGAGCAAAAATGAAATCAGAATTAGCGATATATTTAGAAAATCCCCAGAACCATTCTTAAGAATGATTGTTGTTCATGAGCTAGCCCATTTAAAAGAAAAAGACCACAACAAAGCCTTTTACAAACTCTGTTGTCATATGTCCAGCGACTACCATCAACTTGAACTTGATATGCGGCTCTATCTAATTCAGTTAGCGATAAATGGAGACATATACTGAGACATATACTGAGACATAGGAGTGTCATTCGTAACTGGCTATAGGATGCTATTGAGGGGTCAACTCCCGACCTGGCGGGGTCTAGTGTATGACGTAATAAAAAATGCTCAAGCGTCACTGATTCTCGCCTTAAATAATAAAACTACCAGGTCGATATGCCATCTATTCGACCCAAGTCGCCGCGACGTCGAGGACTTGAAGGCCGAGCGGAGCATTTCCGTCAGCTATGAAACCATTAGGTTCTGGTGCAATAAGTTCAGTTCAAAATATCCTCAAAGTTTGAGAAGGATGCATCAGGACTCCAGCGACATGCTTTTCGTTGATGAGGTTTTCATTAGGGTCTACGGGAAGTGGCTTTATCCATAGAGAGCTGTTGATCTGAACGGTGAAGTAGTGGATATATTCCTCCAGAACAAGCGTGATGGAAGCGCCGAAAAGCTGCTCTTCATGTGGTTTTTTCGCAAAAATAAAGGCGAGCTGAGTAAGATTGTCACGAATAAACTGAGAAGCGACTACGTGGTCTATAGAGGCCAGATTCCAGATTCCAGAGGCCATTCACGGGACTTCCTAATTCGCTAATAATCGAGTTGAGGTCTCTATGGGTCTACACAGGAGTGAGCGTAGCATAGGATAATTCAAATCGGTGGAGCGTCCACGACATTTTTTAGTTGCTCATACCTTCGAGTACAATTTATTTAATCTAGAACGTCATATGGTGTCAAATGAGAGATACTGGTATTTTTTTGCTGCGTGATTTTACTTTTTATGAAAAGGCCGTGGCAATCTAGAGTAAGCGAAGCAGTAGATTTGAGAGTGAAAATAGTTAACGTGTCATTACTGACTGAGGGTTGTGTGTTTTAGTTGAGTTCACAGCACGTAGGAAATAATTTCCGTCTTATGACCCGGTACCAAATAAGTTTCATTTAAATGTCTCTACATAACTCTAACCACATTTAGCACTACTGACTAAATTACTTAATAAAATGGCGTCACCGATAATTCGATTTTTTTTGATGCTATCTATCCGAAACATTTCTAAAAAGTTCTTCTTTGGTGGTCCACAGATCCAGACCAAAACATAGCCCTTCCGACGCTATCTGAAATCGGGTGGCCGGCCGAGCCGCCTAGGTCGCAGTTCTTCAAACCGTTTATCTAACCGTAAGCCTAACCGGATCTGAAACTTATCATTCAGACTGGACCTGCAAATGAGTGACATTCAGATAAATTGCAAAGTGCTACTTATGGTCCCAATGCCTGCAGGCACCTTGTCTACGTTCGACTTTGATGTCTGTTGTGCAAGCATCTGCACGCGGAGTCTTTTTAGTCTATGACACGATAGCCCGATGGGGTGTATTCGATAGAGCTGGGGAAGTCTAATTCTTTGATTCTTGAATGTCCTACAAAGGCAGCATCTTCTGGGTCTCTGCTTGCACCATAACGTCTCATGAACTGGCTTTCTTCTCCGAGTTCAGGTATCAAGCCGGTCAGTGCCATGCGAATGACTTTTGCGACTTCGACCGGGTTGTCGCGCTGAGGATAGTGGCCAGCAGTGGGTAGGATCCAGAAGCTGCTTTCCACCTCTCTATCGTTTAGATAGGCATCCCAAACATGATTGGGAATTCTAATGGGATTAATGTCATCGGCTAATCCCCAAAGGTAAGCAACTGGCACGGGGCTGCGTGATAAATTTTCTAACCAGCGAACCTCGTTCGCCTGACGTTCCAATAAGTAGCGACCAACATACAGCAGTGAGATATTGCCTTGCTTGAATGCGAAGATATCCGAAAAGGCGAGTGACTCTGGTTCTCCTTCGGTGCGCCGTGCCCGGGCCGAACGTGCGGCTATCATACGTTCACCGGC
>CAWKZY010000057.1:0-16611 GCA_963854625.1 Gammaproteobacteria bacterium
AGGTCGATGGCTAACTTTAGCCACTTTGTTTCCGATCATACGTACATATTTTAGTAATTCTTCATCATCAAATAACGGCATGCTAGCAAGTACTTTCTCATGTTCCTCCTGACCGATTCTCTTTTCTTTTTTCTCAGTCATTAATACTAAATTAGCGCCACCGGTTGCTGGGTTTACTGAACAAGACAGAACCATAGAGGATATTAGAGCACACAAAATAAAACTTCTAGGAAGTTGATTTGCTAAAGCACACGGCGTGATAATTTTTGAAGAGAAGTTGTACAAACTAGTCATGATGACACCTGAATTTCTTCATTGAATGGGCAGCTAGCTGCCATTAACAAATCCTTTAAGCTGATCTGCCAGCCGCGAACAGGCGTTCGCTTCCACTCGAGCAATTAGAGGTATTGGAATAACCAATGCCGGCAAATATGATTGCCCCGAAGCATCAGTATTGATGGTACCGACATTGGTGAATGAGCCAACGTCCCATATTCTAGCGTCAAAATTGGAATCATCTTCCCAAGTACCAAAGCCAAAGCATCCAGCTCCGCCTGGCCCTACCGTGCAGGATATTGATCCCGTTCTTCCTGAGGTCTCAGTAAAACCATCGACCCATACAATATAGCGAATCCCAAATTCACCCATTTTATCTGCCACCACGTCTTCTGACATTAGCTTGGCTAAGTCTTGAGTTCTAAGTGGCGCAGTGCGAGGCTCAAACCAAGGAAACATAGCATCTATAAACTCTTGTTCAGGAATAATATTGAGCGCGTTGTCACCCCGGGCCATTTTATCGCCCACGCATTCTATAAACTCTGACCTCGTTTCATAGTCGCTGGCTTGACGTCGCCCGAGAACAACTACGGTTTCATCACCGCTGATTCCGGTTTCACCCTGCCTAAACTCATCAACTGTAGTGCTAGTACAAGAAACTACAAAGCTTAACGCCATCAACAACAAAATTTTGAAGCGCCCTTCTTTAAAAATTAGATTAGGATTCATTTTTGACTCTCTTAACTGGTTTTCTGCCTTATTGCTGGTCCAGCCAATCTCTGACTTCAGGTACATCGCTAAAACTTAGCGAAAAACTGGAAGCAAGATCTCTTAAGGCGACCACAGCCGCATCATTAATTGCCCCTTCTACCGTTTGAAACGTTTCGGTTGGGGTCTTTCCGTAGGACGTCAAAACCCAGTCAGCGATCGAGTCTCCCTGAGCTGTTAGAAGTCGCATATTGTATTTTATCCACACTTCATAGACATCCAGCTTTGTTTTCGCTGGCAGCGCTAATTGAAACTCCTCAATAGCGGGGGCGAATATTGCATCGACTCCAGCGATTTGAGCCTCTTCTAATGTGTCTACAAAAATAACCTGCTCAAACATTGCCGGTGTTATCGAATTAAACAACTCCACATGAGAGGCACCGCTTTGAATATTAAACTCTTCGGATCCTGTTTCAGTGTATTCAAGGTAAGAAAAATCCCTCAAAGTTTGGTCGTAGAGCACCGCTACATAAACAGGCATTTTGCGAATATTAGGCGTAGGAAACCGCCCTTCTATCACCACGTTATTTACACCACAGTTCGCTAGAAAAAGAGCGAACATGGATACTAGAGCGATTTTACTTAAGTGTTTATTCATTATCCTTTTGACTCAATTGAACTCAAAACCAAACGCTAAGGGGACTGAAACATCCAAGCAAAGCTATCTGAAGTCGTTGAGGCCTACAAATGTACCACCATTTCGTGACGTCATCTCGCGCATTAAGGTGGCATAGCGATAAACACTCTGTCTGAAGCGCTGCGGAAAGTCGAAAATGACGGGGAAACCAATACCGTGAATTCTTACTAGCCTATTCCCATTGGCGTCTTCTACATTGATTCTATCTATGGTTTGAAGCACATTGCGGATAGAACCCCCTGGCTGAAAATCGTCTCCAAGGACGTAAATGCTGATTTTCTTATCGGGAGAATAAAATGTATTGATAGCCCGTGTCACTCCTTCTACAGGGCTACTATTACTGTAAGGTTGCCAATTTCGAAGCGTGGAGATAATGCGGCTACGAGTAGAAGGCGTATCAGGCATCCACTTACCCGCATAGGAATTGAACATATAGTCTCCCATATCGTTCATTATTTGAATCCCTTTAACTTCGGGATAAACATCAAGTGTATTGTCGATCACCCCCAGCATTTTATTCCAACTAGGGTTGTTAAACATACTGCCTGATGTATCGATAATAAAAATAATATACTCGCTATCCACAGGCACACCGCCAACGGCGTTGTTCTCTGCTGCTGGACTATTTGCCAGCAGGCGCTGCATTTCATCAGTTAAGGATTGTTGAGCAATCGCCAACTTGCCGGCTTCATCGGTGGTTTCATCGGACAGCTCAGTTGTTGTCTGATAACGCCCTTCGATGTCATTTAGATCTCTGCGTAGCCGCGCGACTCTATCGGTGAGTGCAGACAGTTGCTCATGCTTGGCGTTGAGTTCCCGATTCAGTATTGTGGTTTCGCCCCGAATCGCAAACAGAGATTCCTGTAGTTCGATAACCCTGCCCTCCGGCGGGACATCGACTATCTCCAAAGTAACTGGGTCATTAATCTTGGTGATTATTAACAAGATTATCATCGCCCCAAAACCACAGGACGCCACGTCCAAAAAAGACACAGTAAAGGAATCAGATTCGCGGTCTCTACGTCTCATTTTTACTCCTCACGCTCACAAAGAACTTGGCTGTTCTACTTTTCATATAGGGCAAGGTCGATGCCGAATTCAATGCTCACTAAAATACACAACATAGGCTAAGGCCAATCTTTAGAAGGGGTCAAATAGGACCCTTTCGAAACCTGGGCCAGCTCCCAAAAAACTGCAGAAGCAGATGGATCTCCTTCCAGAGGCATTAAAATAATATTTACCGGTATTCCTCTAGGTAACTCGATGACGGCATCTTCAAACAGCTCTGCACGCTGATTCGGAGTTACCAGGCCGTTAGGGTCACTGCGCTCATTTAGCGTTGGTAGACCGTCAGTTATAAGGAAAATATTGTCCGGCAACGGATTCATGTTGGCGACCCCGCGAAATACCTGTTCCATATTAGTGCCATTGCTGGGGATGGTATCGCCTATATTGATAATTGCTTGGTTTAACTGATCTCGGTCAGCCACTTCCAACCACCGCGCTTCGCTCCCTGGGATGGCACTTGTGTAGCTGTTGTTAAAGGACCAAACTTGATAACGGCTGGTTATAGGTAGCTGAGTGCTTATCCAATCTATAGTTTTGACTACTCGACGCCACTTTGGCGCCTGCTTTTTTCGTTCATCTGACAAGTTTCGAGTTCTAATAATATTAATTAGCGTGCTATCCAGCATACTAGTGGAGCTGTCTACCAAAATTAAAATCCGCTGTCCCCCTAAGAAGAACCCAGACAAGTATTGTCGATTACCGTCGCCAATGTACTGCCTGACATTATTACCCTCTTGCTCAAAAGCACTAGCCTGCAGTCTCAATAATTCATCTTCAAGCGCCTTAATGTCCGAACGTAGTTTTTCAATACTCTCGACACTGGCGATACTGGAGTTTTCCATAGACGCCAGCTCTTGGAGAAAGGTGTCAATTTGATCTTGAACTTGTCGCGCTAGCCCCTGAGCTTCAACAACTTCAAAGGTGGTATCAGAAAGGGTATTACGCACCATCACCAAGCCAAGCTCTCCTTCTAGCACTTCTTCTTCGAGAAGATTAATTTCGGCTGCTAAACTCGGGTTAGCATCGTTTTGAGCGGTGATACTCGAGTGGTCCATAATAAGGAAAATTAGAATTACCGCACCAAAACCGCAAAACATCACATCCAAAAAGGCAAGGCTTAAGGGAGTGGATACTCTACGACTCGACTTTCTAGACATTTCGCACCTGAATTGCCGTCATTACATCACCTTGTACGATGAATTGAATCTGGTCGCCGAGACAAATTTTCTGTAGCCCTTTCACCGGTTTTGAATTCAAGTAAAACTCAAGTTCACCGCTCTCAATAAAAGCACCTGCGCTATCAACGTGAGTCTCTCCAAGCAAGGTCGGCAAATCGCCTGCTGAGATATTGATTGTTTTGGGGCTGACCCCTGAGCCGTTTTTGTCATTGTCAGTATTACGAATTTGTATACCTCCAAGCGCCACAGCTCTACTGCGGTAAACAAGGTGAGTGGGCGCCTCACCACCGTCTGATTCACTTTGTCCATGAGCAACGGTTGAATTCGATCCACCTGCAACAGGAAGAGACCTTACTAAATGAATTTCCTCTCCCGGCGTCACTATCCTATCTACATGGTTCAGGCAGGCTTCAATTATCTCATGGCCTTGCAAAACTTTAATGGATTTAAACTGAGGTAAACTAGCCATATAGCCGGGCAATGATGCCAAGCCTTTATTAAGAATAAGAGTAGAGTATTGATCGCTAAGTAAAGGCTTAAGCTCTTGATTAATTTTCTTATAGTGACTTTGCAAACCAGCGATGAGGCCTTCCTTTGGCATTTTTGCAACATGCAAAGCATCACTAGTTTTCAGCTCCAACATTAAATTAGTCTGAGAATCATCATATTGACTGAGCCAAAGCGGTAACTGGCTATAGAGAAGCTGCTCGTACTCGGCATTATGCTGAGGATTAAAACGGCATTGTTCGATAAATGAGTCGGTAGCTTTCTGCATCATCAAATTAATTAAATTTTGACTGCCCACACCAGGAATCTGAACAACAGATTCAGAAGTTAAAAAGCCATTGCTAAAGTTAAGTTTTGTTACAACAATCTGATGGAGTTGCAAATCGATAAATAAAGATGATTCACAAATCCCAGCGGCAACCCCAGCAGCGAGACCTGAGTCAACTACGCCTATTAGATTGATAGGGCTGTGCTTCACTAACCCCAAGAGTATAGCTAACTGCTGAGAACTAAAACTCCCCGGTACTGCAAAAAGAACATCAGAGTCAATATCTCCTATTTCGGCTAGATGCAAAAGATGGGCAAACGCTATATCCGCTGTATGCCTGAGATGATTGCCGTGATTCAAAGGTTCCATACTGAGTTCGTACCAGTATTTATTATAGCTTTTGGTAGGCTGCAAGCGCGCTTGCTGCTCTGCACGCTCACCCAATAAAAGCTCGTTGCCAACCACCAAAGCAAAGCCAGGGCTACTAGCGACGATTCCAGCATGGTCGCCAACTTTAATCCCTGCGTCGTTAAGTTCTATTATTTTCAAACTCATGGCTATACTCTGTCCGGAACTTGTAGGTTGCTAATTAGCTTTTCATCACAGTAGTGCTGGCAGTCCAAAACGAGCCGGTCCTGAAGCAATTGCAACTGGTACAAAACGAAGGTCAACAAAATGCTGACAACCAAGGCAACAAAGGTTGAATTAAAAGCAACCCCGAGACTCACTGTCACACCTACAATATCACCGGCAACGGCTTGATAAGCCTGCCCTAGAGCTGTTCCGATACCGCGAACCGTTCCCAAAAAGCCTATAGATGGAATTGCCCAGGCTATATAGCGCACAATAGACAATTCTGTTTCCATGCGATCAGCTTCAGACTCGCAGGTATCTTTTATAATAGTTGATACGTCCTGAATGTTGCGCGTACTTTGAAAGCGCTGCAGACCTGCCAATAAAGCCCGCGGAAGCAAATATTGCTTTTCACGCTCACCTAGAGCCTGAACTGGTCGAGCATAGTTTCTTGCGTCTTCTGGTAAAATACTCATACCGTCAGACAATTGAATAAGAGTTTGATCAAGTAGTGCTCGTTGCCTAATGGTCTGTTGAGTTTTCATGCCTATAAGAGCCGCTGCCCACAGAAATAATATTATGCAGGTTTCTTGCTCTAGGTCTTTCAAAATAATATAGACGGAACGTTCTGGAACAAAATCTGGATTAGATTCCTGCAGGAAACTCTGCTGCTCCTGTACAGCCTCGGCGGTAGGTCGAATCACTGTCACATAAGCCGCGTGTACGACGATTAGCGCAACAATAAGAGGCACTAACTGCCACATAGCTTCAGACAACAAACCTTGCTTCATACTCAATCCTTTTCTAGTTTATAAACCACCTGTTTTAGTGTGGCAAACAATCGCTAAATCATTATATGTTTGCAGGAAAAGAAACACCTAAATCCTGTGATATCTCTTCGGTTGGGATAAACCTCTGGGATGCTTGTCCGTCATCTTCTTGCTGTGATTCTATCGAGCCATTTTCAATGACTGGCTCTTCATCTAGCACTAGCTCATTTGACACTTCAGGCTCCTCAAGCTCTACTAAACTAGGCTCATTCGGAGTTTGATCTTGCGCCATTACATTAGCGCTAGCCAATACAAGCCAGACCGCGTAACCGTGAGTTAAATTCCTCATCATCACTCCTCTAAATATCTAGCGATTCTAAATCCAACATCGTCTCGTGGCTCTTCACCGAAATCTCTAAACGATAGCCTTATCTCAGAAACAGAACCATGGGCCCAGCTAGAGCCGCGAATTGTGTGAAACTGACCGTTTACAGAACCCAGTGGGTCAACTTCAGCGCCATCGGCTGACCCAATTGAACCGTAGTAGTCATGAACCCATTCCGAAACATTACCTGCCATGTCAAACAGATCATTTTGATTAGCGGTAAAGGATGCCACAGGAGCCGTTGCCAAGTAGCCATCTTCGTAATCAAACATAACCTCCCCGAGATAACTTCTCGCCGTAATATCTGCAAAGTTGCCGGCTTTGTCTGGCGGAGGCAGTTGTGTGCCCCACGGATATTTCAAGAGATTCCCACTACCATCCGCCCTTGCGGCCCATGCCCATTCAGCTTCAGAGGGCATCCTGTAACCAGTAGACTCTGAGTTATAACCAACAACTTCGCCGTTTAAAACATCGTAAAAAGGCTCAATAGACTCTTGCTCGCTGAGCCAGTTGGAGAAAAGCGCGGCTTGTGTCCAACTAATTCTTACGACGGGCTGGGCCTCATTGTTTAGACTCAAACCCTGCAAAATACCAGAGGAATGCTCGCTATCGAACAGTCGAAATTCAGCGTTAGTCACTTCTTTATAGCTTATATAAAATGGCCGTACTAAATTTATCTCTCGCAGGTTTTCATTTGACCTGCGCCCGGCTTCACGGCGAGATGCGCCCATTGTAAAAGCGGAAGGATAAAAAAGTTTAAGCGACTGACCAGCAGCATTACTAATAACCGGTTCGATCTGGTCTAGTCGCGCCTGCTCCAGTGACTTAAGATTCACTCGAATTACTTGGTCCAGGCCAGGCCTGGAGGTGAATTCCGTTGTAAACGGTACGTAGCCGGCCTTACGTACTTCAATTTGCTGACTTGCTGCCATTAGCTCAAGGGTTTGATTCGCAAGACCACGAAGCTCTCCATTAACATAAAGCTCTGCACCTTCAGGCTGACTAATTACCTGAACATTAGCCAGCACGGGATCCAGGCTAACACTGACCCCACTTTCTTGATTGGCCTGAGTTCTAATGCGACGTTTACTGGAATTATATCCATTTTTAAAAAAGGTGATTTCGTGATCAATATCCGGTGCCAAGGAAACCTCAAGCGGCGTTAGACCCTTAAACTCTCCTCCTATAGTCACCGAGGCTGATGATGGTAAGGACTGGATGAAGACTAATCCATCTGCCGGCTCCAATTCTATATCAGGGATAACAAAATCTTCTCCCGCAAAAATATCAAAGTCTTCCTGCCATACCTTATGCCCTAAGAGCTTCAGGGTTAGGTCGCGCTGGCCTTGAATGATTTCCGCATTCATAGGGGTGATACCAATAAGTTCGCCATCGACCATGACGTCCGCTCCGGCAGGACTTGTTTTCAAGCTGACAGTCGCCCAGGCAGGCTCTAATTGAGCCTCAAAGCTCTGCTCTACCGACCGTCCCTCCACTAAAATTGTCTGCCCAAAATCTAGGTAGCGGTCCTTTGATACGGTTAGCTGCCTCTCGCCAGCTTCAACCAATATAGACACTAGAGGTGTCTCCCCGAGGTCTATGCCATCGACTTGCACCCTAGCGTTGATTAGATCCTTAGTAGCAAAACTTAAGATCCCCGGAAGCTTCTGCATTTCATAGAAGTGGGTCTGAGTCTGATCTGAACTAACCACCAATGTAGTTTCGCTGTCGTGATAACCCGCATTCGCTAATTTAATATCGTAGCTGCCTGAGCGAATTAAATAACGTGGCCCCAACTTTAATTTCAAGCCACCGCTAATTTCAACTACGGCAGTAACCGGGTTTGCTTCGATAGAAACAGATTTCGCCGTCAATACAAACCAAGCGGCGAACCCTGAAATACTGAGAAATGCGGCCAGCACAAAATGAATAGGTTTTAGCTTGAACGAAACACGGGCTGCCTTATTTTCATTAGGCGTAAAATCTATTGGTATTATCGGGTCGTTAGAACCGTGTGGCACATTCTTAACATTAGGGTTATACATCGTTATCGCCTATTGCTGGGAGCTATAGGCTCATCACATTGCACTATTACTAAGCTTGGCGTTTGATCAAATCCTACTACAAATTCCTTTCTAACCTCTCTGTAACCGGACCGCTTTCCAACGGCCACGTAGTTACCTGGCTTGAGTGACATTTTCTGTTGCTCAAAAAGACCGAAGTGTTCAATTCTAAGAAGTGTTACATCGGTCAAATTGTCAGATATAAATTGGACGTTAATTGGTATCTGAGAGTTTTCTAAATATCCTTCCAATAAATCGAGCTGAGTGAACAAAACTGAACCTGGCTCATCTATGGCTCGGCCTGTGTAATAAACATCGATTGTTTGCTGGTAGACATCATCTTCGGCAAGCCGCTGAGGGTTACTGTTTGCTGCAACCAACAAAGAATTTAGTCTTTCTCGTTTAATCGCATAATCCTTGCCGTTAATTGCGAATAATAAATTTGAATCGATTATTAAAACCTTGTCATAGTTATCGACGGCCTCTTGCCATTGCTCGGCATTTTCTGCAGAGTCGATCGCCTGCCTAAGGACATTTATTTCTGCGTTTGCAATTTCATTTTCGGCTTGAGTTATAGCCGCCAGTGCCTGGTTTTGATTAATTCCCATGTTCGCAGCATTTTCGAATTGCGTGATTGCAGCATCTGGGTCGCCGGTTTCTAAAGCTGTATAACCAGCAGACATGATCGAAGAAAATTCTCGTTCGCGGATCATTGCGACTACTTCAGCTCTTTTGGCCGGAGCAATTAAATTGCGACCATCCAAACTAATAACGCGATCGAGTAGGTTCCTTGCTTGCTCGAGGCCACCACCTTCAATCAGATCATCAGTTTGGTTTAAAAGATCAACTACCTCACTTAATGTTCTTGAGCGCTCCAAACCAATTAAGGCGGCTTCATTAAAGGAGTCTAGAAGTAACGCGAGAGCATATTTTTGTTCTGCAACCAGCGCATCACCGGCTATGAAAGCAGCCTCGGCTTCTATGAGTGTTTGAGCTATAACCGTTGGCACAGAGTCTCTGAGTTGCGCCAATTGATCGCGCCCAAGCCCATAGACTTCTACTGCCAATAAAAATTCTTGGGTCCGATAATATTCATCTCCAGTACTTGCTTGAGACAACGCTTCTTCAAATTGACGCTGTCCCCAACCAGCAACGTCTAAGGCTGAAAGCTCGCCTTGAATTTCCAGTAATTCAGCTAATACGTCTTGTGCGTTTTTCCTCTGAATAGAGCGCTGCGCTTCTTCAAACGGGGATATTTCTAATTCTTGCTGGGAAGCTGATGAAGGCACAAACTCGACAATATCAACACGCCTTTCTAGAGGTAACTCATATTCAGTAACTAACACTGGCAGAACAAAAACTACCAGTAACGCCACTAGCAACAAACCACCTAATCCAAGCCAGAGAATTATTGGAGGCTTATCAATTGGAGCTTGAGGGCTAGCCGTTTTAAATACTGCATTGTCATCTACGTGATCGAGGTTAGCACTTTCGCTTCTTTTATCAGACATATTAGTTACTGCACAGGTGAATCAAGTTTACTTATCGTCGCCTAAAGTCCGCCGACTTCTGCTGCGTAGAGATCTGCTAACACTTCCTTCCATTGAGCATATTGTTCTTTAACGGAACCGGTTAATGTAATGCTGCGATTATCTAAATCCAAAACTCTTGGGGCAACTTCATTTTCAAGTGACTGACCGAGTTCTTCTAAAGCATCCATGTGAATTCTTGCTTCTGCCCGCTTATCGAATCCACTTTTGATAAGAACCGCGCCGGCTCCAACCCCAATAGCACCACCTGTTTGTGTCGCGTAATTCCCGCCACTAGAGGCCGCCGCTAAACCGCCAAGTACAACTGCAGTGCCCGCAATAAACCGTCGCCGGGCAGAATTTTTCAAATCACGTACTTCAATGGTTTCTTCATAGCTTTGTTGACGCCATGAATCATAAGGCAGGCGCATTTGTCTTACGTATGTCGCGTAATAATCCTGCACGGTATCAATAAACATAAAATCACGTTCACGAATCCCTCTCACTCTTTCTAATAACGGGTCCGATTCCGCCGGCAAACTAACTACTTCCAAGTTTCCATTTGAATCTTTTGTGAGGTACTGGCCAAAAACATTCGGCGAGAATCTCTGGGCGAATAACATTTCGGACACTGTGCGGATTTCGGTAAGCTCATCGTTCTTTAAATTGCGCTTACGGTATTCGAGAAGGTCATTCGCGATGGTGTTGTAAACAACTTGGAACGGATCATTTTTTTGGCGCTCACTGGGCTCGTAACTGAACTTGCTAACCTCTTCTTTATACTCTTTTGTATACCACTGCCGCCCGGTGGAATCGGATACTTCGATCCGAATCGCCATTTGCTCGCCATTGGAGCTAAGTATTGTCCCTTTGAGGGAGACATCCATTGGGCTCTCTTGGTTTGGCATGACTCGCACGATACCCCAATTGGCGGATCGCTGAAGTGTTTCGGAAAGTAGAAAAGGCGCATAGCGGGACTCCGCCACACGAATTTCATGATTGGTTACGTCTTCTTCACTCTTCTTAATCTCATCTAAACCAGGATCAAATACTGCCACTCCAACATCCAGCAGTAAGTATTCCGGCGTATCTTGGGAGTCCTGCACAATCGGGGTGTAGTTAGTCGATTTAACAGTGTGTGTTGCACAAGAAACTATAAAAAATGCGGCCGTTAAAAGAGTGGTTAAATTCCTAAATGAAGTTCTCATTGGTCTTCACCAGTACCTGTATATTTTCTATATTCATCCCAAATTGCTTCACGCAACTCCGGGTCTGGTTCGCTCATTGCCAATTCTCGAATTTGCCTCGCAACCACGTCATCATCTCTGCCACTGGGAATGTCATCTGGCGCCGGGAATGTTTCTGGTGGAGCTTGGCTGGAGTTTGGCCTCTGCGAAGTCGCCACTGAACTTGGTGTCTCGCCCTCTGCTGGAAGTGTTTGCGGCTGGCCTTGAGCGCCTCCTGCCGCACCTGCACCTGCTGAACCACCAGGAGCTGAGCTACCTGCAGCATTGCTTTCATTTTGAGCACGTTCACGTTCACTTAGAATATAGCCATCGAATGTTTCATAGCCTTTTCTAAGCCTCTCATCAAGAACTTGAATTCTTTCAGCGTTGGTTAAAGCACCACTGCCTCCTAAGCCACTTGTACCACCTGCAGCGCCATTTGGAAGGGTTTCTAAACTATAATCCCCACCAGTGGGCCTTCTAAGACCTGAATTTCCCGCAGAACCGCCACTGCTCGCACCTTGTCCATTGCCTAAATCCCCGGTCGAACTATCTCGCCCTTGGCCTGAGACGCCTTGCTCACCTGGAAAACGTGATTCTCCACCAGCACCCTGACCAGACGTTGTGCTCGACCCGGATTGGCCTTCTAGAGACCCTTGCTCAGAACCCTGTCCTTGAGTATCCCCGGAGCTTTTAATGCTCGGAGGGAAAGATACGGTTCGCTGCCTACTGTCCCCAGCAGAGCTAGACGAACCCGGGGCTTGTCCTGCGCCTGCGGTGTTAGCCTGACTTTGACCAGAAGAAGTATTGCCCGTGCCCGCCCTTTCTTGAGAGGTACTAGCTTGGCCCTGCTCTTGCGAACTGCCTGACTGACCTGCCCCTTGGGTTTGAGCGGCGGAACCTGAAGAGCTACTCTGCCCTTGCGATTGGCTTTGAGATTGGCTTTGAGATTGGCTCGGGCTACTGGACTGAGACGATTGGCTCGGACTTGAGGGCGAGTTAGAGCTCGAGCTAGAAGACGAGCTAGAGCTCGGGCTAGGCGCAGGAGCAGAGCTGCTAGAGCTTTGGCTCGACTGGCAACCAACAATTGCGAGGCTTAGGCCGGCCAACAAGACCAAGCGTGGAATTTGATTCGTTACTTTTTGCATAATTTATTTCGCCAAGCCTCCACTAACAACCCATCGAGTTGATTAGCGTTTGATGATTTTGAGCGCCTCTATCTTGCAAAAACGGCGACTTTAAATTTTCGGGTAGACAGCACTGACAAAAAATTAGCCAGATTGCGCGTTGTAGTATTTCAAAACTCTGCTGAACAAGGTCTTAACAGAATGAAAACGACAATTAATGCTAACCCTTATATCAGTGCATTAGTACCAATACCGGTAGCGAAACTGATTGCCAATTGACCTTACAGCAACCCCATCTTCAAGCACAGGCCGGAACACTGAACTTCTAACCTGCCGCTGAAGTTTCCCCAAAATAAGTGCTTTTTCTTCAGTTTCACCATTAACTATTACTAAATTCCGGACAATGCCGTTTTCGGTCACATCAAAACGTAGATCCACAAAACCAACTTCAAGGTCCTTAGTGTCTTTTCCTTCATTCGATGCAAAAACCAAACTGGTGGGGGCGTCGAGAAAAGTAGGCAAAGGTACTACGTGACCAAAAAATTCTGCTAAAGGCTCCGGAGGGCCCTCCAAGTCAGCAATAACCTGCCAAGCATCAGCGTACAGCTGCGCGGCAGCTTTGCGCCGACCGAACATCAAATACCAGTCGCCTAAATTAGCATGCGCTTCCGCCAGAGACATCGACAGTCCATCTTCCACCTGACGTTGGGCAAGAATATTCAGAAGTGCTTCTTCGCCTGCTTGAAAGCCCCTAGAGACGATGCGCTCAGAGCTTATCAACCTTCGCCGCAACTGGTCTTGGTTAAGACGAAACTCCGGCCTCTCCATTTCGTTCATTAGCTCAGGGTGCTGACTCACCAGATAAGAAGCATTTGCAATGCTTTGTTGGTAGTCAACGTAGCGCTTATCAGAGCGACCAAAATGTACATCAACCATTTTTGAAGCGGCAACAAATAAAAGTTGAGCTGAGCTAAGCCGCAAACCTAAGCTTTTTCCGAAACCTATATTAAAAGCTCGGAGATTCCAGCGGGCCAAACTTCCAAGCATTGGAATGATCCGAGGATCAGTGCTGCCATAGGCTTTTTGCTGAATGTAAAACATATAATTGTAAAACAGGTCCGCTTGTTCCCAATCACCTAATGCCAGATAGCTTTTAATTTTCTGCTCTAGGGCAGGAATCTGCTCTAGGGTATGGAGTCCATTGTTGATCCGGTTTACGTGAACAACCCGATCAAAAGTCTCGATGGCTGTAATGTGGTCGCCTTGACGCTGCTGGAGTTCCCCTAAGGTTGCCAGACCTTCAATTAGGCCCCTGTCCCAGACTCCTCCCTCTAACTCTATCGCTTGAATTGACTCCGTGTACTCTTGAATACTGCGCATACGGCTAATAAATTGAGGGTCATCTTCGGAAATAACTTCAGTTTTGGTTACAGGCCAGACAACTCGATCATCAAAGCCTGAATCAATTTCAATCGGCTTATCAATAAAATACAGCCTTAATGGCCGTTCGATACTGTCAGGATCACTTTTAGGTTCGCTTTCATCTGCCGCCCGGCCTTCTTCTTGCCCAAAAACGTTGCCACAAAACAGGGTGGCTACAAGACAGCTCATCGAAAGAAATTGGTGTTGACACTTAATAGTCATGGCTACGCCTGAGACGTTGTGAAACCTCACAGGACAAAAAGACTATTGTCTTGCAAGAGATACGATGATCGAAACAAATAACACGAACCAACTTGCGAATATTGTTTATTAGGACTCGAGACATTACGTTATAACATCGCTGAATTTAGCCTGTAAACCTTCCACACCCTATTTTGCGTTGGTTAGTATCAACTTAACCGCTGTTAGTTCTTTCGCTTTAAACAGATATTTCCGAACTTATCGACCGCAGCACACCAGTGCTCACCGAGATATGTGGTCGCCGAATATTCTTTCACTATGCAAGGGCCCTTTAACTCCTGGCCTGCAGATAAATTCGAACGTTCATAACATCTTACGTTATTCTCATAACCATAGACCTCAACATTGGAAGAAACCTTACCTGGCTTAGAAGTTTTCAGCGTTGGCAGGTCGAATTCTTCTCCTGAGACTGTCGGCATAATTTGAATATTTACAATTTCGGTATGGGCATCAAGCTGATAGCCATAACGCTGTTGGTGCAAAGACGTAAATTTGGAAAACGTTTGCTGCAAGCCTTGCCAAGCAACGCTAAGGGTAAACGACTGCCCAACATAACGTATGTCTGCTCGCCGCTCGATGCTAATTTCACCTAGTTCGATTTCCGTTATACCCTCTTTGCGCAGCTCATCTATCGCTCTAAGCTCCAATTCACAAAAGGCTTTTTCAATGGCTGGAAGCTCTACCTTTTGCTCCGAAATATTTACAGTTTTCGAGAATTGTCGCCCTTTTTTTGCCACCACCATGCCCAAGGCTGAGAGCACACCACCGTGAATTGGGACAATGGCTCTATCCATCAACATCGATTCCGCGAGCTCACAAACATGCAAACCGCCGGCACCACCAAAACAAACAAGCTGAAAATCTCTGGAATCATGTCCGCGATTTACGGAAATTAAACGCAACGCCCTAGACATATGCTGGTTGGCAATGCGAATAATTCCTAGCGCCGTTTCCTCAATGGTCAACCTTAAAGACATGGCCAGCGGCTCAATCGCGCCTCTGGCAAGCCCCGGGTTTAACGAAAGATCACCAGCTAGCTTAGATTCAGACACGAGTCGCCCTAATATTAGATTTGCATCGGTCACTGTAGGCTCAACTCCGCCGCGTCCATAACAGGCTGGGCCCGGTGCCGCGCCGGCGGATTTTGGTCCAACTTGAAGAATCCCACCCTTATCAATATAAGCAATCGAGCCACCGCCTGCGCCAATGGTATGCATATCAACCATAGGCACGCCCACTGGATAAGGTCCAATATGACCTTCGTTGGTTGTTGCTATCCGGCCTTCGATTAAAGCGACATCTGTAGATGTCCCGCCCATATCAAAACTAATGAAATTTTCTTCGCCTATCTGTTCACCTATATATTTGATTGCATTTAACCCGCCAGCCGGGCCTGATAACAACAAGTTGACAGCAGACTTAGCGGCTGCCTCGGCGGAAAGTGTTTCGCCACTGGACTGCATAATCTGAATTGGTATTTGTAGCGCTGTTTTCAGTCTCCCGACGTAGCCTGATACAACCGGCGCTAGGCTTGCGTTTAGCCAAGTCGCAATTCCGCGCTCATATTCTTTATAAACTGGCAGGACCTCTGAGGAACGTGAAACAAAAAGGTCAGGGTGCGCAATGGCAATGGAATCGGCAATTTTTTTCTCGAAGCTTTCATCAAGAAATGAAAACAATAAATTGATGGCAACAGCCTCAGGCTTTAATTCTATAAGAGAGCTCATTAACGTCTCTATATCTGAATCGGTTAGGTCCTCTAGGGTAGATCCATCAGCGGCTATTCTGCCCCCCGTTTCTAAACACAGCTCAGAAGGCACCGGTTCAGGCTGTGCAGGAAATTCGAGAGCATAAAGACTTGGCCTGGTTTGCCGCCCCAAACTAAGTACATCCTTGAAGCCTCGATTGCTTATGTAAACTGTTCGAGCAAACTTCCCCTCCAACGTAGCGTTAGTGGCGACCGTGCTGCCATGAACAATGACCAAAGTAGATCGCGCTTTATCATCAGCAAACCCAAGCGACTCCATTCCCTGAATAATTGCCTTTTCTGGCGCATCAGGAGTTGAGAGTGTTTTATGTATTCTAATTCGAACCTCGGAGCCTAATTCCAACAATACGAAGTCGGTGAACGTTCCTCCCGCATCAATTCCTAAAACATTTCTATTCGGCAATAGCATCTCACTGATATTCTGACTGGCTAACGAGTCTAATAGTGTAACCTTTCACCATAGAGTCAACTAGCTAGAGGGTCTGAAAAACGCCCTAACAACGGAGAATGGTTTGCCAGAATTACCTGAAGTTGAAACCACTAGAAGCGGAATAGAGCCGCATATTAAAAACCAAACCATAGTTAGGGTTATCGTTCGGCAGCCAAAGCTACGCTGGCCTATTCCCGCTTCTCTGGCACGAGATCTACCGGGACACACTATTAACGGGGTTAGTAGGCGTGGTAAGTACTTACTTCTTCAATCAAAACTAGGCACAGTGATTATCCATCTAGGCATGTCAGGAAGCCTACGGATTCTTAAAACACCGATTCCCACAGGGAAACAT
>CAWKZY010000058.1:0-16493 GCA_963854625.1 Gammaproteobacteria bacterium
AAGTCGGCAAGTTAAATGCCGCTGCAGTGGGCTCACTAGATGCCGATCAAATGAGTGGCATGTCAAATGATGCCATGGCTGGATTTGGTTCAGATCAAGTAGACAATATGGCTCCTGCTGCTTTCGCCGGCCTTAAGCCAGAGCAAGTCGGCAAGTTAAATGCCGCTGCAGTGGGCTCACTAGATGCCGATCAAATGAGCGGCATGTCAAATGATGCCATGGCTGGGTTTGGTTCAGATCAAGTAGACAATATGCCTCCTGCGGCTTTCGCTGGCCTTAAGCCAGAGCAAGTCGGCAAGTTAAACGCCGCTGCAGTGGGCTCACTAGATGCCGATCAAATGAGCGGCATGTCAAATGATGCCATGGCTGGATTTGGTTCAGATCAAGTAGACAATATGCCTCCTGCGGCTTTCGCTGGCCTTAAGCCAGAGCAAGTCGGCAAGTTAAATGCCGCTGCAGTGAGCTCACTAGATGCCGATCAAATGAGCGGCATGTCAAATGATGCCATGGCTGGATTTGGTTCAGATCAAGTAGACAATATGCCTCCTGCGGCTTTCACTGGCCTTAAGCCAGAGCAAGTCGGCAAGTTAAATGCCGCTGCAGTGGGCTCACTAGATGCCGATCAAATGAGCGGCATGTCAAATGAAGCCTACGCTGGTTTTGGTGGTCCGCAGGTTGCCAATATTGCTCCTGCTGCCCTCGGTAGCCTTAATGCAGAGCAACTCGGCCAGTTCAGTGAGGAAGCAGTGAGCGCATTAGATGCCAATCAGATACGTAATGTGCCACCTGCTGCTTTCATCACAATGTCCCCTTCACAAATTGATGACCTCGACCCACAGGCAATGGGGGGGTTAAATTCTCAGCATTTCGCAGCCCTTCCCCCTTCCGCTGTAGGGGCGCTAAATGGGAAGCAGCTTGGAGCTCTTGACGATGAAGTGTTGGGCGGACTAAGTTCGACAGATTTGCTTGAACTAAACCCTGAACAATTTCAGGAAATGGAGGGTGATGATTTTAGTCATGTTCTGACCAACCTTGATTCGGATGCGATTAAACCAGATGAGGTCGTCGGCCTTTTGCCGCCGGGTTGGACTATTAATACAGACACTTTAGGGCTGACGGCTCCGCCAGGTGATAAATTAGCATTTCGAGCATTAGATCAGGCGCCGGTTGAGGGAACGAAGCTTCCAAAGCTGCCCGATCTAAACTCAAACCTGAGCCTTGGCGGGAACGGCACCGGAGAGAGTGTGCTCACAGGCATGGATAATGCTTTGCAAACATCGCAACCTAGTCTTAAATTTTCCCAGTCGCCTAGTGGTGTTCTTACAGTGGGTGGTGACGCTGGCGGTACGCCGCTAGCAGCGTTTGTCCCCGACGTAGATAACATTCGCCAGGCACCGGCAGGCTTTATTCCTGGGCTGGCCTTCAGCGCAGATGGCATACCGGTCTTGACAACCGCTGATGGCAAGGAGGTTCCGCTAAAAGGGACGCTGGCACAACCAGAGGCTGTCGCTAACCTTAATCCAGGCACTACCGTCGACGTTGCACCCAATGGGGATGTAATTTTGGCTTTGCCTAAAAATGGCGAAGGCAATGGATTTAAAGGTGGCGATACCATAGCTGGAACGCCAAGTGCCTTTATTGAAGCGTCGAGTCTGGAGCCTGGTATTTACCGCGAAACAACGTCGAGCGGTGGCGAGCAGGTTCGAATAGTGAATACCGATGGAACGGCGCAACTCATGAATCCGACCGTTAACTCCATCGATGAGTTCCAGGCTACGGCCGAGGCCTTCGGTGTTACCATGAAACGTAACCTCAACGGAGAAATCAGTATTTTGTCAGGAGACGATACTTATAAGATCGATCCTTCCTTTGACGTGACCCAAGTGAGCGAGGTTTCCAACGCTAAAAAAACACCTACACTCGCATTCGAAGGTTCAGAATTAGTCTTCATGAACAGCTCGGGTCAAGAACAGAGAATGTTGATAAATCAAGTTGTTGATGACACATCAGGGACAGATGGTTCAGCCGCTTCGGCAGCAGCGCCTGAAGTACCGACCACGGATGAAGCACCAACTACGCCTTCAGTTGGCACATAAGTCTTCGATGGCTCCTAAAATCCGGAAAAGGAGCTGGCGTTAACTCAAGAGGCGACTGCGGGTACTGCTGCAATAGCGTAATAAAATGCGGTGAGTTGGTCTGGGGCAAGTTAGGAAAATTCTTGTCCACTAGCGAGGAATTAGGCTGGTGCAAGATAGCGCAGCTTGGGTTGCAGTAAGCGACTCAAGCGCGTGAACAGAGTATCTAAAGATTTCTTCTGAGGTTTATACGTCATAAAGTCATGAGACATATTTAGGATACACAGGGGTTGAGGATGTCTCTCCCACTGTATTTCACTATACTTTGACGTAAAAGAAGAGTACGTCGGCCGACGTCTTAAAATTACGTTTGCAAGTAACCCCAGAAATATCCAAGTTAGCGCTGTAAAAATTTAGGCTAAAAAATTAGTGTGAAATTTAAAACGGGATTAGTGTCAACTTAGGTTTGTTTGATAGTGACCCCGTTTTTTTTGCGCATGTTTGGCAGGCATTACATGCCAAGGCATCCCAGTAAGGGGGCACGAACTGGATGTGGTAGGGCGGATTAGTTGACTAATAGTTAGAAGCATGTGAAATTCTTTACTTATTTGCTATATCGCCCCCGATATAGGAGGGAATTTCATGAAGTTGCTTTCAATACGTCAGCTATATTCTTTTTTGGTTTTTGGTCTCGTACTTCTAACATCATGTTCTGAATCGCAGAAGACCACCCCTGCAGTAGCTCAAGAAAATCAGAAAGATCAATCTATGGTTGATGTAGGAGAAATTGTAAGTAATCCGTTTTTTGAAGAAAGCCCTCTTTATCTCAATTACCCGCCTTTTGATCGCATAAAAAACAGTCACTATTTGCCTGCATTCGAACGGGGTATGGCGGAGCAGCTTGCTCAGCTCAACGAAATCGTCAATCAAGCAAGTGCACCTACATTTGAAAACACCGTTATTCCATTGGAGTTGTCTGGTCAACTACTGAGCCGAGTAGCCACGGTATTTTTTAGCATGTCCGGCGCGCACACGAATGAGGGAATTCGGGAATTGGAGCAGGAATTGGCACCTCAATTAGCCGCACATAATGACAAAATTTTGTTGAGTCCGGCATTGTTCGAACGAATTGATGCACTGCAGCAACAGCGTGAACGATTACAACTAGATGCTCAGTCCCTTCGTCTATTGGAGCAATATCACGCGGATTACGTAAGAGCGGGTGCCGCGCTTACTTCGCAGCAGCAGGATCAGATGCGAGAGATAAATAGTCAGATTGCCGTGTTACAGACGCAGTACCGGCAAAATATCCTAAGTGAGGTGAATGATCTAGCCATCGTGGTGGATTCGCGAGAAGAATTAATTGGCATGAGTGAGGCGTTAATCACGGCTGCTCAAAACGAAGCTGAATCTCGTGAGCTATCAGGAAAATTTGTCATTCCTTTGTTAAACACCAGTGGACAGCCTAGCCTTGCCAGTTTGCAGAATAGGGCTCTTCGCGAGCGAATTCATACTACATCGATCTCTAGAGGAAGCCGCGGAGGGGAGTTTGATAACAGACAGATACTCTCCGACGTTCTGCGCCTACGTGCAGAGCGTGCGCAGCTATTAGGTTACTCCAGCCATGCAGAATACACCCTGGAAGATACCACGGCAGGTTTGGTCGAGGCGGTAAATCAACGATTGGCGCAACTGGCGCCAGCGGCGGTAGCCAATGCAAGAGTTGAGGCGGCCGATTTGCAGAAGATGATCGAAGACGATGGCTTAGACTTTGAAGCTAAGGCTTGGGACTGGCCATTCTATTCAGAGAAATTACGTGTTGCTCGCTATCAATTCGATGAGAGTCAGTTGCAACCTTATTTAGAGATAGATAATGTTTTACGCCGAGGCGTATTTTTCGCAGCCGAGAAGCTCTATGGAATTACATTCAATGAGCGATTCGATCTACCTGTCTATCAGGAAGATGTGCGGGTGTTCGAAGTCTTTGATAACGACGGCAAAACCCTTGCGCTATTTCTAATGGACCCGTATGCGAGATCCACCAAGCGAGGTGGTGCGTGGATGAACTCCTATGTATCCCAGAATGCTATGCTCGGCAAAACACCGATAGTGGCGAATCACCTTAATATTACTCAGCCGCAAACCGGTGACGCAACACTTCTTACCTTCGATGAAGTGACAACAATGTTTCACGAGTTTGGTCATGCTTTACATGGGATGTTCTCCAGCGTCGAGTATCCCTATTTTTCTGGAACGAGCGTGCCTCGAGATTTTGTCGAGTATCCCTCGCAGGTAAACGAGATGTGGGCTACTTGGCCGGAGATATTTGAGAATTATGCTGTGCACTTCGAGACTGGTGAAAAAATGCCCCGTGCATTACTGAACAAGGTCTTGGCTACGCAAAAGTTTAATCAAGGGTTCGCGACTACCGAATATCTTGCTGCGTCGATTCTGGATCAGGCACTGCATCAGCTAACACCTGAGCAGATACCTTCTGCAGATGAAATGGTTGATTTTGAAAACCAGGTATTGATGGGCGCAGGTGTAGCGCTAGATAAGGTGCCGCCACGTTATCGAAGCACGTATTTCTCACATATTATGGGAGGCTATTCGGCAGGATACTATTCCTATATATGGAGTGAGGTTCTAGATGCTGACAGCGTGGAATGGTTTAAGGAGAACGGTGGTCTGCTTAGGGAGAACGGTGATCATTTTAGACAGACGCTGCTTTCGCGAGGAGGAAGCGAAGAGGCCATGTCTCTTTTTCGAACTTTTCGAGGAAGGGATGCCAATATCGTGCCTCTATTAGAGCGAAGAGGCTTAAACTAATTCTTCGGACTACTCGGTGCTTGCCAGCACTGGATTTAGCAACACTCAGTTGTGGTAATAGCAGCCCTAGTTCAATCCAGAGGTTCGCTTTAGAAAGCCCCTTGATGCTTTGATCGATCAGGCGACTACGATCTATGAGTTTCCAAACACTTTGTGTATCTAGTTGCAGCTGCTGCCAGTGTGCGGTTGTGCCAAAGTCGCGTTGATTGAATAAATGCGCTGACACCTTGGTCTTTACGTTTCTTTTCTAGCATTGGTAACAACATTCGCAACACTCGACAGATTTAATTCAAAATAATGAGGCGAAAAATGCCCTATTTATTCGGTGGAATCGAATAGGTTCCAACAGAATGTGCAATGGCCTGCTTGTCCCCTTCAGAATAAATTGTTACTTCCCCAACAGCTAACGTTCTTCCAAGCTTGAGTATTGTGCAAACCCCTAATATATCTTTGTCCGCTACAGGTTTACGTAGAAAGTTGATATTCAAGCTTGTTGTTACTGCTAGCGCTACGAGTCCTATTTCCCGAAGAATTGCAGCATAAATGGCGCAATCCGCCAGACCCATCATTGTTGGACCGGACACAGTTCCGCCGGGACGTAAATCGTCTGTATCGACTTTGCATCTAACAGTCACTGAGTCTTCGTCAAAAGATTCGAGCACGAATTTTGCTTGAGGGAATTCTTCAGTAAAAAATTCTTCCATCTCTTTTTTGCTTACTTTTGCCAAAATTTACGACCTCGATTGATCTTGATTATAGGAGGTAGGGAGTTTGCCAGTATTTGTAGTCAAATTCACGCGCCATAACGCTTTGAAGATCTATGATAAATGCGCTGAAACGGCATCCGATGAGTTTGCAAATACCGGATGTTGGAGAGACTTTCGATAAAGGCATTGACAAAGTTGTTGCTGAAGGTATGAATAAAACCTAGGGTCTAGCTGGTGCGGCACTAAGCTATCTTTTTCTATCTGAATTTTAGCTGATCAGTCTGAGCTTATTGATTGAATATGAGATTGTTTGATAAGCGCGAGGATATTAGTTTATTCTCTGCTACCTTAATTTCCTAAACCAACTCCCTTGCGGATAGGAGAAATAACAATGAAATCGCTCCTGTATTTGGCACTGACAACTTTTACATTTTGCACTGGCACTCTTTCCTTGGCCGACCGGCAGGTGAGCGATGATGAACAGCATATCGAGGATCCACGAGTTCAGCACCGAAGCTACGTCTTTCCGGACACAGGGGAGTCTATTCCCTATGCGGTTTTTGTTCCCTCGAGCATTGACCCGAGCGAATCTGCGCCGCTAATCGTTTCACTTCATGGACTGGGACGAAGTCATGATTGGCTTATGGGGTATTACGGGCTTTTAGACCAAGCGGAGGCTAATGGCTACATCGTAGTCACCCCTTTAGGTTACATACGTCGGGGATGGTATGGCTCAAGAGCCCTTGATGATATGACGGATGCCCTGAGAAGTGAGCAGGATGTTATGAATGTGCTGCAGCTGATCCGAGACGAGTTTAATGTCGATTCTAATCGCATCTATTTATGGGGGCATTCGATGGGTGGCGCTGGCACCTATCACATTGCCGCAAAATATCCAGATCTTTTTGCAGGTTTGGGGGTGGCTGCGCCCGCCCCTGAAGCTGATGCGCCGATGAATGAAATTTTAGAGAGCATCAAGCATTTGCCAATTTTTGTTCTACAGGGTGACAAAGATACAGCCGTTCCTGTAGAGCGCACACGTGCGTGGGTGGCTAGGATGAGCAAGCTTGGAATGCAACACGTCTATGTCGAGATACCCGGGGGCGATCACTCGCTTCTCATCTCTCAGGATAAAGACAACATGCAGAAGTTTGTCGATTTCTTCAATATTGTGCGCAAGCAGTACTGATAATTGGTTAATCCTGAACCGGATGCACTCTGACGAGCTTCTATGGCGTGTTCACTTCTTTCAATTGTTTAGCTCAGCCCGGCGATCGGTTATGCTCGGAAATGCAGGCGACAAAAGAGATGATGATATTAGAAATTTGACAGAGGTTGTGGCTAGGCTGAAACCTGATCTTGTCGTCATCTGAGAGCTTGAGGGTTACCAGCGCCGGAGGAGCGTTGGAGAAATTCCTTCTTTGATATCCAGTGTGATGACACGGCTCGGCTTAACCAAAGATCAGATTGTGGTAACCCCTAATCCAGTCTTAGACGCGGAACATTTTCTTGTCTGGGCTCGAGAAGGAGATGTACTGCTTTTACAGACTCTGAGTGATAGAGACGAAGTGCTTAAAATATTTGAGTTCCAAACAGAATCAAAGTGTAAGCTGCATTTTCTCGTTGCCACGGTGCTGGTTTGGTTTGAGGCAATAAGCTTGTTTGCAGACAGGCTGATACTTTAAAGCTGCATGTTACAGTACAGACAAAGTAAGGTTTTACACGACCAGTCAATTATGTCGCGAAACGTTTAGTTCATGGCTAGCGATGCGGTGAAACAAAGCGACCACATCTTAAGTGACTTATTTTACAGTATATGAAGCAGCCGCAGAGCTTCTTAAGGAAAATTTGAACCATGCAATACTTACCCTTGGTAGTTGGTTTTGGTGGCATAAATGCTGCTGGTCGGAGCTCCGGGCATAACGGATATAAGCGCACGGTTATTGATGCCCTAGCTAAATCCCAAGCCGACGCTACGTGGCAAAGCCTCGCGGCTCTGATGCAGTGTGATGTCAATGCAACTGACTACATGCGTAAACACACATTGATTCGACGTATTGAACAACAATATTTTGACCCGGATCGAATACCCTGGAATCGGGCTGTTAATTTAGCGCCGGGTCAAGGGCGAGCGATTAGTTTTGAATTGAGCAAGCGTGACGTGCCGGAAGTGATACCAGAAAATTGGCAAATTCAAGAGCTGGACGGCGGGTGTTTGCGGGTAACAGTTGATGCCGCGATGCCGGTGACGATTCAAGATTACCGTAAGTTAGGGGTCAGCTCGGCAGGACAATTACCGACTGGTTTCGATCCTGCCGCACTATATCAGTCGCGCAATCACCCCCGTGGCTTACAGATGGCGATTGCGGGTATTAGTGATGCGCTAGGCAGTATGGGTCTGGATTGGGACGAGGTTTCGCAGCGCGTGCGGCCTGATCAGATTTCTATGTATTCTAGTTCTGCGATTGGTCAAATGGATGAGACAGGTTCAGGCGGGTTACTTGGTGCGCGTTTGCGGGGCAAGCGAGTCACCTCAAAGCAGCTCGCACTAGGTCTGCCTCAAATGACAGCGGATTTTCCTAATGCCTATGTTTTAGGCCATGTCGGTACTACGGGTGGTAATATGGGCGCTTGCGCCACTTTCCACTACAACCTTAAATCAGCCGTTAATGACATTCAATCTGGCCGTGCGAAAATAGCAATAGCTGGGTCGAGCGAAGCGCCGATTACGCCGGAACAAATCGATGGATTTATGACGATGGGTGCAATGGCAACTGATGAAAACCTCGCCGCGCTCGATGGGTTGGCTAATGGCGAGGAAATCGATTACACCAGATCGTGTCGGCCTTTCGGCGAAAATTGTGGTCTAGCCATAGGCGAGGCATCACAGTACGTCATTTTAATGGCTGACGATCTGGCGCTTGAGCTAGGCGCAAATATTTATGGCGCGGTACCTGGTGTATTCGTAAACGCGGACGGGCATAAAAAATCGATTTCCGGTCCTGGAGTGGGCAATTATATAACTTTTGCAAAAGCGGTGGCCTTGGCTAAATCGTTGTTGGACGAACGAGGGTTTAAAGAGCAGATCTTGGCCTATGCTCATGGCACTGGTACACCTCAAAATCGAACCAGCGAATCTCATATATTTAACGAGACTGCCAAAGCGTTTGGTGCGACTGATTGGTTGGTACCAAGTATCAAATGTTATGTTGGTCACACGATGGGGCCTGCTGGCGGTGACCAGCTGGCTAATGCTCTTGGTGTTGCCGAGTGTGGCATCGTTCCTGGCATTACAACATCGACAGGACCTGCTGATGATGTTCATCACAGTCACTTAAGGATCTCATCCACGCACACGGATATTGGTGCCGAAAACTTCTCAGCTGCATTACTAAATGCAAAAGGGTTTGGCGGTAATAATGCAACCGCAGTTATGTTGTCAGCTGGGGTAGCCAAAAGAATGCTGGCTGAAAAACACGGTTCGGCGGCGGTGTCGCAATGGCAGCATAGCTCAGAGAATGCGAAACAAGCTGGTATTGACTACGATGCCCAATGCAGTAACAAGGGCATGTCTTTAACTTACCGGTTTGACCACGACGTGCGCGATGGCTCACACATCCATATTGATGAGGATGAGTTACGTGTTGAAGGTTATAAGCAGGCTATTAAGCTAAAGCCGGAGGCTAACTAAACAGCTCAATTAACGAGGTCAGAATAAAGGTATAGTACTGTATATACTCTGACCCCGTCGCTGGCCAACTATTGTACTTGTCATGTTCATGCTTATTCACGAATTAGGTACAACCCTCAGCGCTTTGCCGTTATCGCTATCGGCCAAAATATATAGAAAGCCATCCGGACCAACGCGTATATCGCGGATGCGTGCGGCGATCTAGGCAAAAATCGGCGCCTCGCTTGCCACCCTACCCGCCTCTAATGTTATGCGCCTAACTTTCTGGTCGACTAATGCACCGACAAACAGATTCTCTTGCCACCGAGGAAATGCTGCACCACGATAAATTGCCAAGCCAGATGGCGCGATGCTCTGCTCCCAGTAGCTTAAGGATTCTTCAATCGCTAGAGTTAATTCCAGCGGGGAGACATCAGCACCCGAATGACTAATGTGTTTTGTGACGGCGGCCAGCCATAATTACGAGCAAGCAATACTGAGTTCAATTCATCCCCACCTTGAGGGCCATGTTTGTGCGTATAAACGATGCCTGTGGTGTCATCTAACACCAATCCTTGTGAGCTTCGACGGCCGTAGGACCAAACTTTAGCGTTATCCTGACTGCCATCTGTATAGGGATTATCAGCAGTGATACTTCTGAGGGGCTTTGAAAAAAGGTTTATATAGCGACATTCTCGTACATTGATTCAACTTTTGCCGAGGTCGAAAAGTCGTAAAAAGCAAATTTAGCCGTTTTTTTTACTGTATTTTTGCTGATTGTTCTAAATTTATGATACTGCCTCGTTGTAAAAGTCTCGTAATCGGGGTTGCTATTTCTGCGTTGCTTTGTATTTTTCATGTGTCTGAAAACAATGAATAAATTTTTTCTTAAGACCTTTTTCTGGTCTGGCATTTAGTTATGCTTCTTAATTCCGTAATACATTCTATTGCACTATTTTAGTTAAAATACCTTTATAAAGAGTTTTATTCAAAGGTTTTTACCGCGATGGAGTATTTTTGCCACACTGCTACTACAATAGACTGTAAGGTCTATATATATTTTTGGAAGTTATTGAAGTGAGCGAAGAAGGAAGTGCAGGAAATAGCTATCAGGCGCAAGAAGCGAAAGCTTATATTGCGGTTATTTTTGTGTTCGATGCAAAAACCAGCGTCCTACGTGCCGATCTAAGTGAGGTCGTATCACCCATTGAAAACTCTCTTCAGATTTTGCAAGAAACTCTAAGCAAAGAAGGTTATTCGAGTTTTCAATATAAACCCGGAATAATGGAATCTTTGGCTCAGAAAGCGAGAGATGGAGAGACAGGCAGTTTCGAAATAGCTGTGAGAAAGGAATATACCTCAGTTGAATTTGTGTTCGATGAAAATTCAAATCGATTAAGTGCACAATTTTCTGTTAGCTATGAAGACATTAGATTGAACCATGGAATTGCTCGGGATATATTAAAAGAAAAAGGGTTTGATACCCTTACCTTTCATCCAGGGGCTTTACAAAAAGTAATTCTTAATGCTTCAAAAAATAATCGTCAAGAGCTTGAAATAGCATTTCGGAAAGTTTACAGCGATGTCTTTTTTCATTTTGACGAGACTGAAAACTTGCTTCAGGCAACTCTTAGTAACACTTTCACTGATCCTCAGATCACGCTCAGGTCGATACATAACGATATAAAATCAAAGGGCTTTGATTGTTTATTTTTCAAAGAAGGGATACTGGAAAGCTTGTTGCCAAAAATTAAAAAGGCAGAAGAGGGTGAAATTACGGTAGCAGAGAAGAAAGATGCTCAGGTTTTAGTTGAATTATCTCGTGACAAAATGGAGGCCACTGTTAGTACCGTCTCAGCTTTCGGTGGGGTAGCGCTAAGTGCTGATCTAATTAAACAAGTGGTTAAAAACAGCGGTGTAGATTTAAATCTTTGCGACCAAGCTGTATTGCTTGAAGTGAGTACCCAGTCGAGCACATCAAAGATGCCATTTGCTAGAGGTCTGAAATCCATGCCTGGTGAGGATTGTAGATTCGAGGCTCTTATTACAGAAATCAACGAAAAAGACAGGGCGGTAGACGATCAATCGGTGGTCAATCATTTAGAGGGTAACGATTTTGTGATGGTTGAAATAGGCACTCCCCTTATGGAAAAGTTTCCAGCTACTCCTGGTACCAACGGCTGCAATGTTCTGGGTGAAGAAATTATTGCTACACCAGGCGAGGATTTCAATTTTGACTCTGATCTTAGCGGTGCAGTTGTAGATGCGACCAATAGCAATGTGCTGTTGGCGGAATGTAAAGGGCACCCTATTATTTGTGCGCGAAGTGTATGGGTCGGATCGCTTCTAAGGTTGGATAATGTAGATATCAAATCTGGCAATGTTAATTTTGATGGCTCGGTCCACGTAGAGGGTGAGGTCATGGCCGGCTTTACTGTAGAGGTTACCGGAGACTTAATGGTTAAAGGCATGATTGAGAATGCGACAGTCACTGCCGGTAACGATATTACTGTTGGAGGTGGTGTAATCGGCAGCAATCCGAACAAAGAACAATCCATAAAAAGTGATCAAGTTGTTGTGCAAGAAAATCAAAGGTTTGATGTCAATGAAAAGCGTGCTGAGGAAAAGCCCCCCGAAAAAAAATCCCCCCAAGAGGGGCTAAGAACCCAGTTAAAAGCTGGCGGCGAGATAGATGTTGGTTTCATGAGTATGGTCAATGCTCAGGCAGGCGGTAATATTGTTGTTAAAGAATATGTTATGCATTCATATCTGGAGTCAGGTAGTCAGATAATTTTAGGACAGACTGGTGGGAAAGGCAGGTTGATAGGAGGCAAGTGCTTTGCCGCAGAAGGTGTTCTGGCGAATGAATACGGAACTGATGCGAATGTGAAAACTTTAGTTTCAGCGGGCACGAAGGTAAGTCACAGTGATGAGCTAAAAGTGCTGGTGGAAAGCATGGATAAAAAAACCGAAGAAGCCTTAAATCTTTCGAAAATCATCGCGAAGATGCGCTCTGATGCTAGCTCGAAGCTAGGGGTAGAGCTGCAGCAGAAGATGGATACTATTACCAATACCGTAGATGACTTGCGTGAAAAAATTGGCGAGCAAGCGAAGGAAGCTGAAGAGATTTCAAAGCTAATCAGTGAGAGTTCCAACATAAATATATCTAGCAGAAAACAGATATTTCCTAATGTGGAGTTTTGTATAAACGGCGTTAATATCAAGTTCGATCAGCCAACTGTTTCAGGTGCTTATCATGAATCGAAGAGCAAAGTGGTTAAGCTAATAAAGGCCTGATGAATAACCTCTTACGCTTTAAATTTCAAATGCCTCTGAGGATAAAATCTTCTGTTAAGTTTATTCTTATAAGGGGAAAATCGAAGGGCTAGGAAGTCAAGAATTCACGGAAATCAAGCGCTCAACGAATAAAGAGACTTAAGCAGTAATACAGCATTTCAAAGCAGGGAAACGGCCAGATACCCACAATCTATGAGCCGCTTTTCAATGGAGGGCAATATTTTAGGGTCTGGCCGCCTGTGTTTCTGGCTCTGCTTCACGCCGCTGCACTCATAAAAAATCTGCTGTGGTAATTGCTCGACTTATTGTCGAAGACCTTGGGCGGTTAGAGATAGTTGACTACATTTTTTGAATTTCGGAGCTAAAAGTGAAAAACTGAAAGACGCCATTTAAAACGTTCTCCATCTCGCTTTTTAGTATGTAATCTAGGAGGCTATTCGGTAAGGCATCAAGTTGTTTGCTAAGTTTACTTATTAAACATTTATTTATTCATTGAGGTGGGTGTTAATTCTTAGACTTTGCTACAGCAAACGGGGTGGCTAGAACAGAAAGAAGAACGGAAGTAGAAAAAGAAGTGCTACAAAGAAGTGTCGCAAAAAAGTGATATTAGATAGGCTTTTTCAGGGCTCCAAGCTGGCACTCATTCGTTATTAGGAAGAGGCTACAGAGACTTCAGCTATATCCATTTGACTCTTCTTATTCCTTAAACAAAGATTATGGTTCGTGCTTCTGGTCGTTTGAAGTAGGCTTGCGAGCGGTGTTCTATCGTTTTGCTGCTCTTATCGCTAGGTCATTCAGCACATCAATATAATGGACCTGTGTACCGAAGCCGCAATGCCCGTGATTGGGTAGCCAATTGAACTGTGTATTTGATGCAGGGGCTTCCATGACATTGAGGGTCTCTTCAAGGAAACGAAGGCCGTTGGTGAGGTAGTAGTTATCCATGTCTCCCATCCAAAAATGCAGTTTGCCAGTGAGATCTGATCCTATGCTAGACCAGTTTTCCTTGACGTAGAAGTCTAAGTCCCAAGGTCGCCAAGAAGCTACTACCGCTGGGTTTATCTCGCCAGTCTGCTGATTCCAGATTGGGATTGGATTTCCTTGGTCATCAGGTTGGCCGTATACAGCGTTCCACGTGCCCCATTGCTTACCTGACGTTACGTAGTTACCTCCACTTCCCATTGCGGCCTCCATCCGGATCTCATCTGCAATACTAAATCTCGGATCGCCGTTGGTACTCCGCGCACTCGGACGAGTCATACCGCTAGCGCTTAAGAAAGCGTTGTCATCGTTATAGAGGTTCACCAATTGGAAGGCGCGAAAGCTTGGTGAGTCTGGGCTCAACGAATAGGCGCCATTAAAATAGTCGGGATAAAGGATTTGCAGTGCCATGGATACCCAACCGCCGGTAGAGCAGCCAGTGACAAAACGACTAGTAGGGACGTCATCAATTGGAAAACGTTCTGCGAGGTAAGGAAACAGTTCAAAGAAATTTGCATTGGCGTATGGACCAGAAACGGCACTGTTCATCTGATAGGAATCACCGTAGGGCGATTCTCCGTCTAGGAAAACGATTACTGCCGGAGGGGTCGATGCATCCTGCCAATAGTCCATAAATTCTCTGTCAGCCAAAAGGTTCTGGCTGCGAGTGAAACGGCCGTTCAGCCCCGCAATCTGATACAGAACCGGGTAGCGTTCGTTGGAATCTTCAGAGTGATTCGGTGGTAATAAAACTGATGCCCGCAAATAAATATCTTCTCCATAGAATTCTGAAAGCAAATCAGATCTGATCTGGACATACTTCAGAATCGCCGTATCGTTCGGCAGCCCTTCATCCTTGACATTTTCCGTTAAGGTGAAATTCAGGGAACTGGATTTGGAGTTAATCTGAAGTGTCTGGGGCAGTGAGTAATAATTGCCGGGGGAGTCTAGATCAGACAGCACTTTATTTTGGTCGAGAAGCGCTTGTACCTGCCACTCACCTTGCTCAAGTTGCGAGATTGATAGCAATGGAAAGCCGGCGCTGGGCTCAAACTCGACGGCCTCTCCGCTCCAGTTATTAATATCAACTGCAAAAAACGGTGATGCATTGGATGGGGCCACTTCGTCACCAATACTGAGTCTGGGATCCGCCTGGGTGTTCTTAGTAAAAACAACAAAAAGCCGGCCCGAATAACTAGATTCGGCGTTTGGTAGTGAGATTGTGATGTTCTCAACTTCAGCCTGAAGAGGCAGCGAAGCTATGCAAGAAATGCCTGCCGCAATTACCGATAAACGCATCTGAGGTCTCCACCTTTTGAAATTTGAAATTTTAATTTTGAGTCATAAGATTACGTTGATTTTTTGAAGGGTCAAGTCATTAGCTTCAAAATTCTCTAAGGCTTCAGTTGTTACAAGTCCGATCGTGAACTAATTAGGCTTTAAAAAGGACCGCAAATGGTGACAGAGCATAAATAGAGCCAAAGTAAAAACACAGGAATTTGTCGGTGCGCGACATTCAGGGGCAAATAGATATCTAAAGAGCGCTAGCGGACAACCGAGATCTGGGTTGAAGAAGTTCTAGTATATCAATCCGCATTATTTTGATGCGAGCTGAAGCTTGAGCTGAAAGTTGAGAGTAGAAGTGGCGCATGGCGAGTAGTTGAAATTCGATAGATGCTGCTAGGTTGATTACTATTATACAAATTATCGATATCGAATGAGTCACACAGCTCCTAATTTTGCGATGGAGGTTCAGACAAAGCGATGAGCGTTAGCTTATTTATCTCAGCGGCTTAAGTTTTTGATACCGGTTCGGTCAGCTGGAATTAATTATGGTTGGGGTCGCAGTAGGGCATGCCATTAGTTCGCTTGCACTTACATGCTGCAGGACTTCCCGCTCAGGAGTATATCTATCTGGCGGTATGTTAGACCCTTTATGAGAGTTGGTATAGAACAGCTGATTGGTCGATTTTTCACAGACGTAAAAACATTTTAAGCCATTTCTGAATCGATCTACTTAGAGTGTACAGTGGTAATATTTTGTCACTGCATTACCGCCAGTTGGGATAAGCATGGTTGTCATGCGAGCGTAAAACCGACTAGTTAGCAAAGCTTCCTTCGGGATATGTTTTAAGCTGGAATATCCGAAGCTCATTTCTTCGCCATCCGCATACCAGTTCATAAAAATCTATATCAAAGCTACCAAAACTTGGCAATAACTAAGACTTATTAAAAAGTGCCGGTAATTTTTGTGGGCACGGGCCCAAAAGAATTCGTCATTTTGGTGCTTTAACAAGGAAGAGGGTCGTTTTAGTGCTTATTAATTGTGCGCATCACCATGCAATCTTTAGTAAGGCTATGGATTTGCTGGCCTCGGAGTTCATGGCACATGTCTTGCTAGGAGTGGGTAGGCTTAATGGATTGAGTGATTATCAAGTGAGCGTTGCGGCTTTATTGATAAAAAGGTGCACTCAGCACCTTTTCTAGTGGCTAGGATGGCCACTTATAACTAATCGTACCGATATTGATTGGTGCATCTCTATTTAACGACGTTGGCAATGCTAGTGTGAAGTGTTTAGCTCCTGAAATATTAGGAATCGTGCACAGTGCTGCAAGTAAGCGTTTCGACTATTTTATTTTAGGATTTCATCTATGAGTACCCGCATTCCAAATTTTGTCCAGAAAAAGGGGCTACGATTCTTTATTGCCCTTTGCGCCGGCACAGCGAGCTTATCAACATTACCTTCGGTTGCTTTTGCACAAGCAGAGCAAATAGAGGAGGTTCTAGTAACCGGGTCGCGAATCGCAAGAGACAGCGCCACCTCGGCTGCGAGTCCGATTTCTGTGATCGGTGGTGATGGCATTCGCACCGCGGGTCAAGTAGACCTTGGTGAGCTACTACGTGAGTCACCAGCTCTCAATAACTCGCTGCCG
>CAWKZY010000059.1:0-16473 GCA_963854625.1 Gammaproteobacteria bacterium
AACGGCCGGCTGTTGATTAAAGCCGAAGGGCTAAGGTAATTAAAAACAAAAAAAAGGCCCGGTCCTCAAGCGAGGGCCAGGCCTTAGCTTAGGCTACTTAATTATTCGCCGTCGCTCGCCTCTTCAGCGTCCGCGTCTACATAGCGGAAGAAGCCGAACATCATCTCTTGCCACGTTTGCTCACCCCACGAAATCTCTGCTGAGGGATCTGGGTTGTAAGGATTCATCGCAGAATTATCGAACGTGGCGCGGAACACCATCTCCGTGCCAGCAGGGAGGAACTTAGGCTCTTTAAAGTCGTAAGTTTTCTGCCAGTTGAACTGATAGTTCGGCACGTTGAGAATCTCTTCTTCCGTTCCGTCAGGGTAGACGAGTTTGAAGTTCGCATCTTTTCCTCGGTAATGCATGTGAGGGCCAACCATGGTCAAGTAGGCGTCTTTACGGAATTTCTTAGAGGCCACCATTTCATGATTTGCTTCGAACGGTGCAATAGCGATCTCGAGATCAGCAGCCGAACCACCTAAAATAGCGCGCTCAGGCTCTTCGTCCCAGAAATGTATACCAATTTCAGAAGCATCAACGGTCTCTTTGCCTGAAGAGGTGTAATGCATTTGAAGAATTAGGCCGCTTCCCTGAGCGAGCGGGAATCCTGCGCCGTCTGGATAAGTATTGATAGTGTTACCTGGGGCGTACGCACCGAGGCCGATGCCTTGATTAAGAATGCCGAAGGCTCCGCCACGTCCGCGGCCCGTATCAGGCGCTTGCGCCCAAGCGATAATGTGGTGCAGAACTGTGGTGTCGCCGGCAACGAACTCAACCGCCTTAACCCACTTATCTTCTGGTAGGTCTAAGGGGAGAATGAGGTTACGATACTCAACTGTGCCAGTCGCAGGGATGGTCTGCGGGGGGATGTTAACGATCATATCTGGCTCGCCGTGGCCCCATTTCACCGGAGAAATTTTGTATTCTGCGAGAGGGTCTGTTGAGCTTTCGTTCCTCGCGCCGCTGTCGATCCAATGGACGAGTTTCTGCGTCTCTTCGACAGAGATCTGGTTAACACCGTGGAACTGGTTCGAATACTCAGTTCCTATTTGTCCTGGCGGCATGCGCTTAGTAATTAGCACTTCACGAATCATTGGCGACCAGCCCTGAATCATTTGATGGCTGCTCATTGCGAATGGTGCGATGCCACCTTCCTGATGACACGTTACACACCGCTCTTCTAAAATCGGCGCGATGTCTTTGGCATAAGAAAGTGAATCTTGGTGAGCTGTCATCATTGGGAAAGTAATAACTTCGCCTTTGCTGGCTAGCTGAGTTTTTGCAATGTCCTGACCAGCTAGCATAGCTGTCAAAGCGTCGGCTACATAACTGGCCGCATTGCGCTCTGAGCGACTACCTTTAGCTACGGTCTTGCTTATCGCACCGCGGTAAACAACAGTCTTTGCCACCGGGTCGATAATTATCGCTTCAGCGGTCCTTGTTAGACCAATCTCTTCAGCTACCAGCTGGCTGGTATCCATGAGAATGCGTATGTCAATTTTGCGATCATTGGCAATATTTCGAATCACGTCCTTATCAGCTTCGGATGTTACATTGACGATGGCGAAAGTAACTTTTTGATCAGTAAAGTCTTCAGCAATGTCAGCCAACTCAGAGACCGCTCGGCGAGCATTTTTGCTTGAATCGTCATAGGCTAGTAGTACGATAGCTTTTTGATTGGAATTACGGCTTAGCTGAAAGAATCGACCTTCTTGGTCAACCAATGAAAAATCGCTTACACGATCAGCGGCGTTTGCCGCGATGCTAGCAAAAGTAGCAACCGCTGCGGCGGCAGTGATTTTAGCGATTGATAGAAATTTAGACATTTTGCTCTCCTCGAAGTACTTCTTAGAACTATAAATTGTGAAACTTTCATAGCTGACTACTAATAATAGATAGCTGGCGTCAAAATTACTTCCTGATAATTAGAAATCTCGAAAATTTTAATTATCGGGGAGTTGTTTTTCATCATTCAAATGTAAGGCCAATGACTGTGGGGGCTGCAGACGTTCAGAGTTAGACAAATAAAAACGGGAAAAGGTTATACGAACCTTCCTAATTTCAGGAATTTGGAAGGATTGGGACTTAATCGAGGTATTTGGTCATGGCGATGACATTTCCACAGTCATTCCAATGGACCTCATCCATGTAAGATCTAATAAATAGAATGCCGCGACCACTCAATTTTAGCCAACTTTCCGGATTAGTGGGGTCTGGTAAATTTGCAGGATCAAATCCGTCGCCTTCGTCAGTGACAGTGAAACGCATCAGCTTCGAGGTGTGTTGAAATAAAACAGTGACTTTTTTGTTGCGGTAGTTGGGCGAGTCTTCGCGCTTTTTGATCAGGCTATCGAAGGCAGTCCAGTCTTTTTCTTTAAGGCTTGAATCAACAGCAAAGTTGCCATGGATGATTGCATTGGTTAAACACTCCTGCAGGCAAATTGCGACTTGGTGGCCGTCCAAGCCAAAGTTGACGCAGATGTCCTCTGTTTGTTTGTTGAAATAGCTGATGATTTTTCTTATGTGTTGTAATTGACTCTCACAGCTGAGGGTTAGCTTCAGGTCCACTCCAGATTGCTGTGCACCGACTGTCTCACATTCTGAAGTCGAAGCTATATCGATTTTTTGTATGGCTTCTTCGAGGGATTTCAAATTAACCGGTTTGAGGATGAAATCGAGAGCGCCTAGTTTTAGCGCGCGAATGGAGCTCACTAAATTTTCTTGGTCAGATATAAGAACGACAGGCAGGTTGGATTTGCTACCGCGAATTTTCTCAAGGAAAGTTAGACCGTCCATTTCTGGCATTTTAATGTCGCTGAAGGCGATATCAAAATCATTGTCGGTGAGAACTAAATCCAAGGCTTGTTTGCCGTTAGATGCGGTGGTTACAGTGTGTTTCTTCGATTCCAAAAATCCTTTTAATATTTCGAGAATTTCAGGTTCATCGTCTACAAGTAAGACTTTCAAGCTCAATTCCAACGGTTAACTAGCTAAGGGCTAAAGAGATAATATCTATTCAGTCAGAGCTCGAGATCAACTTTACGTATGTTCCGTTTTTTTAGTCGCTACAGCATCATAAGCGGTTAGAATGTAAGTTCATACGCCTTTTTTGATTTTGGGTCAGTCTGTTTACGGTTTTGAGCTGGCTCGTAGCTGTGGCAGGTTTAAATGAAAGCAATAGTTATGCTTAGAAAAGTTATGCTCTATTTCGCAGGCTTGTTGGCAATATCTGCGTTATCCATTTCATTAAAGGCGCAAGACATCGCCAATGGCCACTGCCTGTATGGTTGTCCGTTAGGCGCTGATTCAGCTAATGATGTCATTATTCGGCCAATATACACAGTTTCCTACAACTCTCAGGGCAAATTAGCTGACTGGGTCGCCTACACGGTAAGTACCGGAAGTATAGGAATCGCGTCAAGTTTATCTCGTGAGGTTAAAAAAGATGAATTCGTGGATGAGACGTTGGCTGCGTCCGATTTCACAGAGGGTTCGGAGTATGAATTTGCCCGGTTGGTGCCTTTAGTTGATTTTGCTGGAACCCCTTTCTGGCAAGATGCGAATTACTCAACAAATTTTGTACCGCGTACCCGCAATCTCAATCAGGGCGCTTGGTATGGTTTGAATTGGGCTATTCGAAATGCAGTAAACCGGCTCGGGGAGGTATATATCATCTCTGGACCTATTTTTTACGCGACTCCGGTAGCTGCTTTCCTAAATACAAATGATCAGCACCGTGTGCCAGATGCTTTTTTCAAAGTGATACTGACTAAGAATGGTGGGTTGAGCGCTTTTGTACTTGATCAACATACCCCGGTCCATGTCCACCATTGTGATCTTGAGAGTGATATTGAGAAAATCGAACTTCTAACAGGTTTGGTATTGTTGCCTCTGGCTGAACGCTCAATCTTTGATAACATTAAAGCGAGTTTAGGCTGCTTCTAAAGTCGTTTAGTTAAAAGAGTGAGAGTAGTTTAGATTAGTTCCATTTTAAAATAATCATCACCGACTAGTTCTCGTATTGTTCTCGACAGTGCCTCCTGTATAACTGGAATAACACCTTCTTCCACTGGCGCGCGACCGCGGCCGAACAAAGTAGTTTGCCAAACGACTCTACCTTGGCTCGTTAACTCTATTTTTGTTCTAAACGTGATTTGGATATTTTCCACTCCTTGCCGATCAACTGTAATCGCATCAATTGCGAGCAATGCGCCAGAGATTGTGAAATCAGTTACGCCTTGGCTGAGCGCCGCGCCGCCGCTCTCAAATCCTTGCTCAAGTGCTGTTTGTATTAGTTTAGCGATAGCTACTTCAGCATAATAACCACCGCTATTGTCTCCAAAATTAGTCTCTGTAATTAGCGTGGCGTCATCAATATTTCTTTCATCTGCAAATTCTGCAACTTTAAGGGAGCCTTTGAGGTTAGAAAAATCAACTCGATGATTACCTTCATAGTTAAAGTCAATGATAACCATTTCAGCGTGGGCGCAAGAGAGGATCATCAGTGAAATAAAGCTAATCAAAAAGTGTCGAATCTTCATGGGATAATCTCTGTGTTTTTGTTGCTGAATTTGGGGGTCAGATTAATTGACTGATCTCGTATGTTCAAGCAGAAGGGGTGAAGTGGAAGTAGAATCAGAAATGTGGACATAAAAAAGCCGCACATCGTGCGGCTTTTCAGGGGGTCAGTTTCTTTTAAGAAACTTCTCTTACTTGACCTTTACAGCTCGTCTGCAGGCCACGTAGGCGCGCGGTCTCGCTGAGTTACTGCTCGCATACCTTGGTATACAAACTTTTGCACGCGCTTGCCATCGTAGGTTTCAGTTGTATAAACGTTGCCTAGTGAATCGCTTGCGATGCTGTGTGGCGCGTAAAATAGCCCCGGCTGTCTACCGCCGTCGCCGAATGTATAAAGTACATCCATAGATTCGCGATCAATCACATAGATCTTGAAGTTTTGGCCATCAGCAAGGTATATGAACTCCTGCTCATCATCAGGAGAAAAAGCGATATCCCAAGTTGAACCCTGGTTTAAAGTCGCAGGAGAAATAACAACTTCTCTTACGTACGTGCCGTCTTTACGGAAAACTTGAATTCTGTCCGCGCCGCGATCACAAACGTAGACCAAACCATCATTTGAGGGCTCTGCGCAGTGAACTGGGCCTCTAAACTGCTGGGGGCCTGGCTGGCCGGGTGTGTATGTCACATCAGCTTCATCATCTGGAGTATTACCGTAGGCTCCCCAATACCGCTTGAACGCGCCGGTTGCGACATCCACAACAGCAACTCGTTTGTGAGTATAACCGTCTGCTATGTAGGCTTCATTAGCTTCAGCATCGATTGCAATCTCAGCAACGCGGCCGAAATGAGTTTCGCTGTTACTGTCTACCGGCTCGCCCGGCATACCAATGGTGCGGATGTAATCACCATCTCTGCTAAAAACTAGAATATGGGAGTCGCCGCCGCCGTTGCCACCAATCCAAACATCACCATTTGGAGCTACTTCTATACCATGGTTTGATGCAGGCCATATGTAAGGAGCGCCTTCTACTGCACCGCCCCACGCATTGACTATATTGCCATCAAGATCAAATTCTATAATTGGAGGAGCCGGGGTGCAGCATTCGGAAACGCCACCTTTAAGTCCAATTTCCGTGTTGCCTCGGAAAATGCTGTCTTCGGTCCGGTGAACGATAAAAATGTGGTCTCTATCATCGACGTCTACGCCGATAGTGTTACCCAAAATCCACTGATTGCCCATTGGCTTTGGCCAAAGCGGGTCGACTAGAAAGTGTGGAGCCATAACAGCGTTACTTGCGGCGGTGCTTGGTTCCTGTAGCTTTGTTTGGCCTATTCCCAGCACAAACAGAGCAACCACCAGTGATGCCCCTACTAAAATTTTTGCTTTCGTCATTCTTATTCTCCTTTATTCGTGCCCGCTATGGGCTTTATAACTCTCAGCGCTGGCACGAGTATACTGCCAATATTAGAGGCAGTATACTTCGAAGCCCGTTTTAACCTAGGTCACTTGTAAGGATTTGTGACAGGCTATTGCTGGCGGCTTGTTGGACGCGGTAGCTTACTTATAAAAGGTGGGCTCTGGTTAAGTTAATCAATTGAAAACTAAAATAAAATTAGAAAAAATATGAAAATGAAGACAGTCTCAGCCGTTTCTTTAAAACTTGCTTTATTGGTTAAAACCGTTGGCCTTTTGGGGCTGTTTCTATACTCATCACTGGCGTCGGCCCACGAGATTCCGTCTCGTGTGACTGTACACGCGTTTGTCAAGCCTGAGGGCAACGTCCTTACGGCCCTGTTGAGGGTGCCGATGGAGGCTTTTAGCGAGATTAGTTTTCCTTTGACGGGCCCGGGGTTTTTGCAGTTTTCAGAGGCTGATTTTTCTCTTAGGGATGCCGCTCAAGTTTACATTACCGAATCCATTGATCTTTTTGAAAATGGGCAGTTGTTGGTTGATAAGAAGCTGCAGGCAACTCGGGTATCGTTGCCTTCTGATCGCTCGTTCACCAGTTTTGACGAGGCCTTGGCCAACGCATTGAGCCCCAGCCTTGAAGATGGTGTTAATTTGTTTTGGCGGCAGGGGGTGTTGGATGTTTTGGTTACCTACGCTATTCAATCAGAGTCCTCTGACTTTTCAATCAATCCTGAGCTTGGAACGCTGTCAAACGAGACCACTACCGTGCTAAAGTTTCTGGTTCCCAATGGAGCAGAACGGGCATTCAATCTGGTCGGAAACCCGGGTATTGTTTACCTCGATCCTAGTTGGCTGCAGGCAACTTTACGTTTTATAACGATGGGTTTTGATCATATTATTGCGGGTACCGACCACCTTCTTTTTCTATTTTGTTTAGTGCTTCCGCTGCGCAATCTTAAAGCACTTATCCCGGTAATTACATCGTTCACTGTTGCTCACTCGATTACTCTTATTGGTTCTGCGTTTGGGATTGCCCCCAGTGTTCTCTGGTTCGGTCCTCTAATAGAAACTTTGATAGCATTATCAATAGTTTACATGGCTTTTGAGAATATCGTTGGTGCTAGGTTGCAACATCGTTGGGTTGTAACATTCGCTTTTGGCCTAATTCATGGCTTCGGATTTTCTTTTCTTTTTAGTGATACTTTGCAATTCGCCGGGGGGCACCTTTTTTCGTCACTGTTAGCATTTAATATAGGTGTTGAAATCGGTCAATTGCTTGTTCTCTTAATTGCGATCCCTGTTTTGAACATTTTGTTCAAATATTTTGTAGGAGAGCGTATAGGCATTATTTTAATATCAGCCTTGTTGGCTCATAGTGCGTGGCATTGGATGTTGGAGAGAGGAGAGCAGGTCAACCAATTCACTTTGCAGATGCCTGTTTTTGACGCTAGCTTTTTTGCCGGACTAATGCGGTGGGGCATGATGTTTATTGTGATTGGAATAGCTTTGTGGGGTATGTACGAGTTATTCCGACGCTTTTCTTTGGTTGAAAAATTCACCAGTTATGGTGGGACTGAAAAAGTTGAAGATCTTTAATTTCCCTTGGTTTTTTAAAGGGGTTTTGTTGAAAAAGTGCTTTACTTTTTAGTGCACCAAGACCCGCGGCCATCTTAGCGGAATTCACTTTATCGCCGTTTTAGTCGGTGAATGCCGATAGATGGCAGTTTCAATTTATCACGAACCGTCACCGCTTTTGGGTGACATCGGGCGAAATAAATACGGTACTGTTATGTTGTCTTCGGGCCAGCTCTCGAAGGCGTTTGCGTATTAAATTCCATCAGGGCTATAGAATGAATAAATTCGTTGCTAATTTCGGACAGGTTCTTTTGCTGTTCATATTGCCTTTGTCCGCAATTGCTTCCTCTTTCGAGAAGGTGTCTAATTTTGCCTTGTTGGACCAACACGGCGCGCAGCATGAGCTTTGGAAATACGGTGACAGTAAAGCAGTAGTGATTTTATCAACAGCTGCCAATTGCACACAAAATATTGACTTATTGCCAAAATATAAGCTTCTCAGAACAACATGGGAGAGGCTGGGAGTCGTTTTTCTCAGCATAGCTTCATCTCAAGGACAGCAAGTAGAAGACATTCGTTTGATGGATGATCTTTACCATTGGGATATGCCTATTTTGTTGGACGAATCACAGCTGGTGGCAGAGAATTTAGGTCTAAGTAAGGCTGGCCAGTTTGTCGTGGTAGAGCCTAAACGTCTGCAGGTTTTATATCGAGGCGGCCTAGGTGATGAGCTGGAGTTGAGTGACCCAAGTGTTGGGCTCGCGAGGGTGCTGTTGGCTGCAATTGAATCTAATCTTGAGGTGATAGGGGAAACTGTGAATCAGCCTAGTGTCGGCTGTGAACTCGACTTTTTTAGTAAAAAAAAGCATTTGGCTGATATTCCTGACTATGCCGAAGCTGTTGCGCCAATTCTGAGAGAAAAGTGTGCAACCTGCCACATTGAAGGTGGTAGTGCGCCATTCGCTATGGATTCTCACCGAGTGGTTTTGGGGTGGTCATCAATGATACGCGAAGTGTTAATGACCAGGCGCATGCCCCCGGCTCAGTTGGATCCCAGCATTAATCATTTTGATAATGCGGGCTATTTAAGTGCGATTGAAAAGCGAACTCTTATTCATTGGATCGATGCCGGATCGCCAGCGGGTAAAGGCCTTAAAGATCCGCTTAGCGAAATAGTTCCCCTTGGTTCCCAGTGGCAGTTGGGTGAGCCAGATTTTATAGTTGAGGTGCCCGCAATTACGGTTCCTGCAACAGGAGTACTCGATTACGAAAATGTCACAATTAACTTGCCCATGGACAAGGATGTTTGGGTTAGGTCGGTTCAGCATCTTCCGGGGGACAAGCGGGTATTGCATCATCTGCTAAGCTTTATAGTGCCAGCTAATTACGATGAGCGAATAATCGAAGGTGAGAATGACGAGTATCGCGAGTTTCTTGAGGGCTATGCGCCAGGAAAAGAGTCAGCATCTACTTTTCCAGAAGATAGTGGGGTGTATATTCCGAAAGGATCTGCAGTGCAGATGTCTCTGCATTACACCCCGTTTGGCAAGGAAGTTGTTGATAAGACTCTCATCGGTCTCTATTTTGCTGACGAGGAGCCGCAGCACCAATACACGACCTATGCTCTTAGTCATGGCGGAAAAAATATTCGCATACCTGCGGGGATCAGCGACCATAAAATGAGTGCTTCTCATGTTTTTGAGGATAATATCGTTCTCCACGGCGTGCGCCCGCATATGCATTATCGGGGCAAAAATATGAGGATGAGTGTCATTTATCCCAATGGCACACGGGCTGATATTATTAATGTTCCTGACTATAGTTTTGCTTGGCAACCTACTTACAGGCTCACTGAGCCGATGATTCTCCCTGCGGGATCCAGAGTGCTGGTGGAAGGTGCTTTTGATAATTCGGAGTATAATCGGGGTAATCCTGACCCGGGCGCGGTGGTTAAAGGAGGCGCTCAAAGTTGGGATGAGATGTTTATAGGCTATTTTTCTTACCATAAAGCTGGCGCAATTTAGGGATTATTTTCTCGCAGGAATTGCAAAATGTCACAAAGAATAGATTCTTTAACATGATTTGCTAAGGCTCATGATTTAGAATTACCAATAATAAAGCCTTCTTTGAGTTACCGGAATTTTTAACAATGATCAAACGCATCGGATTGGGGTTAGCTTTGTTATTGTCTCTTATTTCACTCAGTGCAATAGCACTTCCTGAAAGAGTCGGAGACTTCGCGCTGCTAGATACTGATGGTGAATTTCACCAGTTGAGCCGCTATCGAAATAAAGAAGCCATGGTACTGATGTCTTATGACAGCAGTTGTATGGCCATCGATAGTGCCCTGACCTCTATAAAATCTTTGCAGATGGATTGGGAAGCGCAAGGTTTCGTCTTCGCCTTAATCGATTCCTCGCCGATGACCGAAACCGCTGCATTACGAGCGATTAAGCAGACAGCTAATTTACCATTTCCGCTATTCATTGATGATAGTCAATTGGTATCTGAGTCTCTCGGCTTTACCAAAGCAGGGGAAATAGCAGTATTGGACCCAGAGAGATTATCTCTCGTATACCGTGGCGGGTTTAGTCCCGAGCTTGCGTTGAGCCTCGCAAGTGAAATGTCAGGGGGTGCGAATGAAACCATAGTTGCTATGGCGGGCGGGTGTGAGATTAATTACCCGGTGCGCGAACAGCACGTAAGCGCGGCCCCTGATTACAGTTTAGACGTGGCACCAATAATTGCTGAGCAGTGTGCGGCCTGCCATCGAGAAGGTGGTATCGGACCATTCGCTATGGACAGCCATCTTATGATCAAAGGCTGGTCTCCGATGATTAGGGAGGTTTTACTGACCAAGCGTATGCCTCCAATGCAGGTAGATCCCTCAATAGGCCATTTTAACAATGCTAGCTATATATCTGATGCTGATATGCAAATCTTGGTGCATTGGATTGATGCGGGAGCGCCACGGGGTGCTGGTTCTGAGGATCCTCTAGCCGAGCTGGACTTCCCTGATCGCAATACTTGGCAGTTAGGAGAGCCAGACTACATTATTAAAGCCCCTAAGATGGAAGTTCCTGCCACTGGCGTGATGGACTACATCGATATTGATGTTGAGCTACCATTCACTGAAGACAAGTGGGTGAGGGCGGTTCAGTTCATACCCGGTGACGAGTCAGTTCTTCATCACTTGCTGGCCTACGTTACCGCTCCGGCGGAAACTTTTGATGGTGGCGAATCAGATACGCGTTCAATCGCGCGTCGCTTCTTGGAAGGCTATGCTCCGGGCAAAATCGACGCAATGACATTCCCAGAAAATACCGGTGTACTAATACCTAAAGGCAACAAGCTTTCTATGCAATTTCACTTTACAACCAATGGAAAAGCCACTTCAGATGAAACGACTATTGGGTTGTATATGTATGATGAGCCACCGACTCATGAGAACTTCACTCGATCGGTAGCTACAAGTTTTAAAATACCTGCCTACGAGCAAAATCATGAATTAACCGCGCAGTACGTGTTCGAAGAGGATGTAGTGGTTACTGGCTTGCGTGCTCATATGCATTTTCGTGGTAAGGACATGAAGTTTTCCGCTGAAACGCCAGATGGTGAATCTAGAGATTTGTTAAGCGTTCCCAATTATAGCTATGCTTGGCAGCCGACTTACGCTCTGGATGAGCCAGCTTATCTACCTGCAGGAACCAAAGTTTTCGTCACCGGCGCGTTCGATAACTCAGAATTCAATCCAGCCAACCCAGACCCTAGTAAAGATATTACTTTTGGTTTGCAGAGCTGGGATGAGATGTTTATAGGCTATTGGACTTACCACGCCGCTGACCCGTCAAAATAGGCGCGGCGCAGAACAATGGCCCGGTCATCGTGAGATGGTCGGGCTTTTTGCTTTATAGCTTCCTTGTTGTCTTTATCGTCTAAAAATAGGGCTAGCTAAAGACTGGGTGGTTTGGGATTTTTAGTTTGTAGTTCAAGTGCTTAACTTGATATGATCCGCTGCTTATAAATCATAATAACAATTCGGGAGAGCGTTAAATGTCCTCGATCTTTTTAGTCATTTTTGGATTAATCGGGTTTAGTTTTGGGTGGTTTGTGTACTCAAAATTCATCGCGGGAAAAATCTATAAACTAGATCCTAATTACGTCACGCCAGCTCATCAGTTTAACGATGGGATTGATTTTGTGCCGACTAATAAATACGTTCTTTGGGGAGCCCACTTTACTGCTGTAGCTGGTGCCGCGCCCATCATAGGTCCTGCTGTCGCTGTTTACTGGGGTTGGGTGCCAGCGCTTCTTTGGGTGACATTTGGCTCCATTTTCTTTGCCGGCGTCCACGACATGGGTGCCCTTTGGGCTAGTAACCGTCATGGAGCCAAATCTATCGGAGCGCTTTCCGAAAGCATTATTGGTAAACGCGCTAGTGCCTTGTTCATGGTAATTATTTTTCTTTTGTTGATGTTGGTTAATGCTGTGTTCGGCACTATCATCGCAAAAGACATGGTGGAATTCCCGTCTTCGGTTTTCCCAGCATGGGTTGCGATTCCTGTGGCCATTGCCATTGGTGTGCTTATACGCAAGCAGTTTAACCTGCTGGTTATTTCGATAATTGGCGTCGCCATCTTATATTTCAGTATCTATGTTGGTAGTGAAATGCCACTTGAGCTGCCTGGTGATATTTTCGGCTTAGGTCCAAATGGTAACTGGATTATTCTGTTGTTTATGTATGCCGGAATCGCGTCAATGCTGCCGGTTTGGTTGCTGCTTCAGCCTCGCGACTACATAAACGGCGCACAGTTGGTTCTAGGGCTAATAGTTCTTTATGGAGCAGTCTTACTTACTATGCCTGAGGTTAGCGCACCGGCATTTAATACCGTCGCTGAAGGCACACCTCCACTGTTTCCGATATTGTTTGTGACGATCGCCTGTGGAGCCTTGTCTGGATTCCATGGCATCGTGTCCTCGGGGACCAGCTCAAAGCAATTAGATAATGAGAAAGATGCCCGTTTCGTTGGTTATTTGGGCGCGTTGGGCGAAGGGTCTCTGGCTTTGATTACCATCGTCGCAGTAACAGGGTCTCTTTATGCGGCAAATGGTGCTGAATGGGATGCGATTTATACGGGGCTGTCCTCTGGCCCTGGGCAAACTGGATTCATTGAAGGTGGGGCGCAGCTGATCACTTCTGGCTGGGGAATTCCTATCGCTTTTTCAGAGACTATGCTTGCAGTAATGGTGGTTCTATTTGCTGGTACAACAATGGATGCGGGATTAAGATTGCAGCGTTATATCGTTCAAGAATGGGGCAATATTTACAACATAGCTCCCCTCAAAAACAATATTCTTGCCACTTTACTTTCTATTGCTGCATGTTTGATTCTTGCGTTTGGCGTTACTGCTGGTGACTACCCTGGAGATGGTGGAATGCTCATCTGGCCTGTATTTGGCGCTACCAACCAAATACTCGCGAGCATGACGCTCATGGTGATTTCGATCTATTTAATTAAATTGGGTAGGCCGGTCAAAAACATTCTGATCCCGATGATCATTATTTTGATTCTCGCTCTGTGGGCAAGTGGCTGGTATGTGATTGATCATTTTCAGAAAGAGTCGTGGGTGCTTGTATTTATTGAGCTCGCTGTGATCGTGACAACTGTCATTATTATTTTGGAAGCTTGGTCAGTTGTATCTAAATTGAGAAGCGGGAAAGCTGAAGACAAAGAAGTTCCCGCATCAGATGGCTAACAGGTTAGCTTATCGCTGATTGCCAGCGAGATTGGGTAAAGAAGAGCGACTTGCTATAAATGGCAATCGCTCTTTTTTTTTTGTAATTTTATCTGTGGTTTGCCTTATGAATGAAAAGAACCTGTATTTGATGCTCACCCCCAAAACAATTGAACTTGTGCCAGTGGTTAATGTGTTTACTGAGATCGACTCAACTAATGCAGAATCGCTTCGACGGATTAAGCGCGGAGAGAGGAGAGGGTTTTTGATAGCTGCATCGGCTCAAAGTGCAGGGCGAGGCAGGCGGGGGCGGGAGTGGTTGAGTTCTGCTAATGCTGGGCTTTACATGTCGTTGGCTTTGCCGTTTCCTGTCGCAGTTACTAACCTTCAAGCGTTAAGCTTGGTGACCGCGCTTTCTGTTCATGAGGTCCTAAAATCCCTCTATTCGCTCGAATTGCAACTGAAATGGCCAAACGATCTGTTAGCTGAAAATAAAAAGCTTGCGGGTATTTTACTGGAGCGTCAGCAGGTCGAAGAGGGGGCGGTCATCGTGTTCGGTATTGGAGTCAATGTTAATATTCCTGACTCAGACAAGGCGCAGATCGATAGGCCGATTACCGACCTAAGCTGTCTTAGTGATTTAGCCGTAGAGATGGACGTTTTATGTGGCGCCATCGTAAACGATTTGGTCGGCAGAGTCGGCCTGTTTTGCAAAGAAGGTTTTTTGCCATTTCAGGATCGCTGGAATGAGTTGGACTTTTATAACGGTCGTGAAGTTGCGATTGAGGATGGTAATAGTCGCACAGTAGGTAAATCTCTTGGTGTTGATGAAAGTGGCTGTTTAAAATTGCAATCCGCTAAAGGGGCGATCACGATAGGCAGCGGTGAAATAATGCCTTCGTTAAAACTATTGCCGGATTCGGATCGGTGAGAGACTTCAGCACATCGGTGAAAAGAGAAAAAATGATACTTGAACTTGATATAGGCAATTCGAGGGTAAAATGGCGGCAGATTACTGATGACGGCAATGTTATCAATAAAGGAATAGTGCCGGGGGCGAAAGAGCTTCGAGAACAAGCTGAATTAGCGCTAAAGCCAACTGCAATTAGAGCCTGCAGTGTTCGTAAAGGGGATGCGTATGAAGAGGTTAAAGACTGGCTCGAATCTAAATACGAGATACCTGTCGAAACCGCCGATGTTAAGCGCCACTGGGGCGGCGTTAGCATTCAATACGAGGATCCTTCGCGATTAGGCGTGGATCGATGGCTTGCTATGCTCGCAGCCTATTCGACGGTAAAAGGTGCGTGCATTATTGTCGATGCAGGTACGGCGTTAACTATTGATGTTTTGGCAGCAGATGGCTGTCATCAAGGAGGGTATATTTTGCCCGGCTTGGCCTTAATGAGAGCTAGTCTTGAACAAAATACAGCAATTCGCTTAAACGCAGGCTCGATTCCCGCTTCATTGGCGCTAGGGCACTCTACGGATCAGGCTGTTTGGAATGGTGGTTTGGCTTTGGCGGTGGCATTGATTGAAAAAACGGTAATGGAAACATCAGCGGGAAAAGTTGTTAATTTGATATTTTCCGGTGGTGATGGCCAGATACTGGCAGCAAATACTGACTCCTGGGCACTAACGGTCTCTAATTCGATCACTGACACTAAAAATATAAGAGTTGAGCAGGTGCCAGACTTGGTGCTTGATGGCTTGTGCATCGCTTGCCCGTTGCCTGTTCAAACTATTGGGTCAGGTTCAAAAAATTGAAATATATAGCGGTATTCTTAGTTTTGGTAAATTTAGGCTATCTTGCTTGGCTAAACTTTGGGGCAACTCCGGTTGCGCCGGTAGCTTTCTCAGAGCCTAAGCCTCTTCTTAGTGACGGCATGATTTTACTTTCTGAATACCAATCTAGAGTTTTAGAGGAAGGGTTAATACTCGCTTCCCAAAACCGAATGTGCTTATTGGTCACAGGGTTTTCAGATTTTGACGATGCGATTAGCTTCGAAGTTGCCGCATCGAATAGGGGGCTGAGTACCTCGCAACAATTGCTAGGGAATCCGCTGGCTTCGCAATTCAGGGTCTATTTGCCTCCGGCATCCTCTAGAGCGATAGCGGACATCACCTTAGATACTCTCAGTGAGCAGGCGGCAGACGCTGACTTGAGCATTGAAATTTATCTGATTACTCGGGGTTTGCTGGAAAACTCTATTGCTCTTGGAGTGTTACCCTCCCTTGCTGAGGCTGAGGGTATAAAGGCTGCGTTAATAAATTTGGGCTACAGTCCGGTGATCCAAGAGTTGCCCTTATCGGACCAGGGAATAGGGATACAGCTTGGCTCTGAAAGCTCATTATCTCTTGAATCAAGTGATTGGCTGTCTTTGATTGAGCAGAGGTCTTATCTCAATGCTTTAGAAAATCTCTGCGAAACGATTGCACAAGGGACGCAATTCCCATAAAATGCCGCTCCTGAGTGAGAGAGCCAGGGAATTTGACCCTTGGGGGATCATGTGGGAGGGGTTCCCGAGCGGCCAAAGGGATCAGACTGTAAATCTGACGCGTAAGCTTCGGTGGTTCGAATCCACCCCCCTCCACCATTCAGAATCAGCCTGAGTGAAAGGATTTATCAGGTAACTGTGTTGTCCAGCGGGTATAGTTCAGCGGTAGAACCCCAGCCTTCCAAGCTGGTTGCGCGAGTTCGATCCTCGCTACCCGCTCCAATTTTCTCGAGTAGAGTTGGATCGCAAGCACAGTTAAATTGGCTATTGTCTGGTGTCTATTTGAAAGCAGGCGAATGACTTGCTCGCATAGCTCAGGCGGTAGAGCACTCCCTTGGTAAGGGAGAGGTCCCCGGTTCAATTCCGGGTGTGAGCACCACTTTTCATGTGGGTTGACAGGTTAAGAAGTACTAACTTATCAGCGGAAATGATACAAATTAACCGAGTTTATTGCTCCATTATTGCAGTTGGAAGCAGGAGGCTTATTACTTAACTAAATTATTATATTTAGTTATTCAACATTAGTTATCAAACAGTGATAGAAAGATAGCAGGGGCAGTCAATAATGGCGAAGGCAAAATTTGAAAGAAGTAAGGTACACGTAAACGTAGGTACGATCGGTCACGTTGACCATGGTAAGACAACGTTGACAGCGGCCTTGACGAAAGTGTGTGCAGAAGCCTATGGCGGTGA
>CAWKZY010000060.1:0-15848 GCA_963854625.1 Gammaproteobacteria bacterium
CTATGCCACCAAAAGCTGTATTTTTCCGATTCTTTTCACCCTAAAGCCGTCGCTGCAAAATTCTTAAAATCTCAGCACGGTTGTTGACCGACTGGTTAGTAAGAATCACAAACGGATACAGGCCATCGAGCCCTTGGATGTAGCCTGCAAAGTTGTAAACACCGGTCAATGTGCCGCTCTTGCGCAGAACTCCGCCCACCTCAGGCAGCATATTTGCATAGGGTTTAAATACTTCGAGGATCTGCATCATGCCTAAGGCGCTGGCGCGTTGCTCTCGGGAAAGTCCTGAGCCCTCCAGCATGAATAAGAACTGTGGATCACTTCCAAAACTTGGCCCATAAAGTTCAGAGAGCTTTTCCTGGAGCACGCTACGAGCTGCTTCGCTCGTTGCCGGGTAGCCAGTGCTTTGTGCACCAAGAGTGAGGAATAGCTGATTGGCGATAAAATTGTTTGAGTATCGCAGCATGCCATTTAAGTTATCACGTAGCGAACGCGAACTTGGATGGCTATAGGAAAGTGTCCATTCCTTGGTTACTGCCCCACGATAAAAATCTGCATCGGCCACCGCTATGCCTGACTCTTTAAGAAAGTATTGAAATAGCTGTTGAGCTTGCTGCAAACCAGCAACAGGGTCATCACCCAGATTAATTCGCTGCTCGTCTCCGGGTGTAAGCTGCGCTCCAAGCTCCCGTGCAAGGTTTGTTAAGGGAGTCTGTGGCTCACCGGAGGTCAGCTTACTGCCCGCTGCCCATGCCAGATTTACCGTATTAAAATTGACCGCCAGCGCGCTGATGCGGGCGGCATAAGGGTCATTCGCACCCTTCTCTAATGGCAGATCGGGATACGGCTCGAATGCAGAGTCATCCATTACTAAGCGGCTAACTTGTTGCAAGCCGCGCTCAGCTAGCGTTTTGGCGATACGGGCTACCTCTTCGGACACTAGAAACGGATCTCCTTGGCCACGAATCAAAAGGTCGCCACTGTCATTTTGATAAAAGAGAGTTTCGAACCGAAAATCTTCGCCGAGCGTGGTCAATGCCACATGGGCCAGCGGGATCTTAAGGAGGGATGCTGGCACCAGCGGCCCGTTCGGGTTGATACTAACCAGCATTTCACCATTCGGTGAGTGCAGCATCACACTGCCATCACCTACCAAAGCTGCCAAACGATCCTGCCCTGTAACCGGAAAAGCCAATGTGCAGCCGAGAAGCAACAGGGGAAAAATGAATTTATGTAAAGCGCGTGATGTTTTATACAACTTTAATTTAGCCTGCCACATCAAAACACCAGAGTAGTTTGATCTCTTAGTTTTGGCAATTGAGTTTTGGCGGCTATGTTTTGTCAGGACTAATGAGGCTGAACGCCAGCGCAGACGAGGGGCGGCTTGAAGCTTTCTTAGGGACTTTATTAGAAGCATTATGAGGGAGCTCTTTAGAAACTTTTTAAAGCCTATCTTCGCCCTTAATCCGTAAAGCCAATCATTAGCAATTGGAGCGAATTGGCCACTTCCCGTTGACGCAGCAGTCAATTAAACAATTCCACAGTACTTGCCCACACAATTATTTAAATCGTGCTTGCTGGCCTTTTGAATTGCCATAAGAAGAGCATGGTCAACGGCTGCTAATTTAAAGCGCCCCTGCAGCTCGTTTTGAATACGTATCAACAGATGTGCAGTGCATTCGGCATCTGCCATCGCCCGATGAAAGGTGCCTTCCATAGGCAGGCGCAATGTCCTTACTAACGTAGCTAAGCGGTGATTGGGGAGCATTGGAAACAAACGTCTAGAAAGCAGTAGCGAGCACGCCATGTCCATGCGAGGCTTTTGCTCAATAGTTTTGAGCTCAACTTCCCAGAATTTTCTATCAAAGGCGGCATTGTGAGCCAGCAAGGGTCGATCGCCTACAAAGCGGGCAGTCTCTGCCATGACCGTCGATACCGGCGGCGCAGCCCTAACCATGGTGTCGGTAATGCCGGTTAGGCCCTGAATCTCATAAGGAATGGCTACGCCTGGGTTCATCAAGCTTTGGTAGTGATCAACTATACGCCCGCCCTCCACCAAACAGATGCCAACCTCGGTGGGTCGTGCACCATGAGCGGGAGATAAACCTGTGGTCTCGAAATCGATAACGGCGTACGTAGTCAACTTGATAAAGCCTTTAACATCACTGTTTTTCCAGCTGTCATAATAATCTTAGCTGTTGCTGCTGTCATAGTTATTGCAGCTGACATACTTGTTGTCACAGTTAACAGCACACTAATCAGACTAGTCAGAGCGGAAACTTGGTCTGGGCTACAAAGGCATTAACGGCGAAGAGCAGATTTTGACTATTATTGGACACAACAAAGACTGACTCCTCGCGCTGGCCCGGGGTTAAGTCGTGGTGGTCGATTAGGATTACGTCATCTTCGTGTGACGGGATTATTTCGCCATCAAGCGAATAGTATTCGGCTTCGGCGATGGCATCTAACTGCCCAAGATCAAACTCGGCATAAAGTTCAGCGAAGCTGTTGGTGGTTCTCACTATTACGCCATCCGGTGCACGGTTATTCACATCGCGCTCGGCCGCCATTCCTGAAACAACACCAACGGTCTTGCCTAAAAAATCGTTAATGTGTTCGTACAGCCCTCGGTCTTCGGGGTTAATACGCAGCGCGCGGCGCTCGTAGAGAAACGGCGCAGAGAATGTGGCGCCTGGGTGCGCGCGGTCGGAAAAGTTAGCAACATTGGTTGCGACTAAATCCACTTCATCTGTGCTGGCCAGTAGCCAAGATTCGTTGAAAGGGACCACAACCCATGAGATTTCTAGCGTATGCTCGTCAGCAAACCGCTCGACATACTCTCTGATCCAGAGCTGCGAATCATATGAGTTGATGGGGGCTTCGGACGTCACCGCGACGGTCAAAACGCCTGGCTTTATTGTTTTGATTTGTTGATCTGCTGCGCAGCCAATGACCACAGCAGCAAAATAAATAAGAGCGATCGTTTTAAGGATTTTCATTGGTCACATTCCTAGGCCTACTGCTTAAGCCACATACCTGATTCACATTAGCAGGTCTGATATTTGAACCACGCTAGCAGGTCTAACACCCAGCGCAAATTAGCCGGGCCTGATAACTGAGCCAAATTATCCAGTTTTAATAGCTAAGCCACATTGACGCGGCTATTACTGTCTGTACTACCCCACAACTTTAGCCTCAATACGGGCAGCCTGATTCAAAGCAGGCTGCCAGAGATACTAACTCAACCTCACCTCGCCAGTAACCAAAATAGGCGAGGCATCGATATCCTCAGCATCCATTAACACGGCAATTCGTTGCATTGAGCCGATTAGCTGATGCTGCTCCCAACGCTCTAGCTTGCGGAACTCCCTGAGAAAACCCGCCTGCAAAGGCTCGGGGGCCAACTCAATCATCCGCGCACCCTTCTCTGTCAAACTAACTTCGACAACACGTTTGTCATTGTTGTTTTTCTGGCGCAACACCAAATCATTGCGCTCCATTCTGTCGATCAAACTAGTAACTGTAGCTTGGGATAGCTGAATTTCTTTCGCGATATTGCTAGGGGAAGGCTTATCAAGCGTAGCCACTGCCTCAAGGACCAGTAGTTGCGATGTGGTCAGGCCGGTTTCGCGCTGCAGCTTTTTTGAGTGCAAATCGATGGCCCGGGTGGTGCGCCGCAATGCAATCAGCAGCTCTTCATAGTCTTTCATAATAATTAACTCTGTATTCGATTGTTCTAGCTCTAAATTCGGATGCAATTAGGGCAGACTTTCGCCCAAAAATCACCCTAAAACTCATTAGATCTCTAATTACCTCCTACTATTTAATAAAAGATAGACCTCTTTATAAGCCGCCCAGAAAGCCACTACCTATTGTAAAATATATATTTTATTAAGGATATTGCTATCTAAAAACCCTCTTGTCATAGAGTTTTTGGAGAAATGTACTACAAATATACTTTCAATACGTTATAATTTTCTTTTAAATTTAGTCCTCCCTTAATAGAAAAGGCGTCTTTTTATGTACCGCAAGAAACAGCTTCATCTCGCAATCGCTCTCGCGAGCAGCGCAATGGTTCTACCTGCTCAGGCACAAATAGAAGAGATTATGGTGACTGCAACCAAGCGCGTGGAGAGCATGCAAGATGTCCCTGTTGCTGTCTCCGCCCTAACTGCGGAATCACTCGACCAGCTTGGCGTAACTAATTTTGAAGATTATTTACTGCAATTGCCTAACGTCACGGCCGGCGGCAGTGGCCCAGGCCAAAACACAATTTATATCCGCGGTGTGGCATCAACCACCCCAGGGCTCACCACCGCTGGGGTGGCTGGTTTAGCACCTAACGTTGCTCTTTATCTTGATGAACAGCCTTTGGCTCAGCCAGGCAGAAATCTCGATGTCTACGCGGCCGACATGCAGCGTATTGAAGTATTGGCCGGCCCTCAGGGCACTCTTTTTGGTGCCAGCTCACAAGCCGGCACGGTGCGCTTGATTACTAACAAACCTGACCTCAACGCCAGCAGCGCTAAACTCAAATTCGGCACGTCATTCACTAAAGACGGCGAGATGAGCAATAACGTAGAAGGGGTCGTCAATCTTCCGGTTACTGATACCGTGGCCTTACGCGCCGTTGTTTACGTAGATAACCAGGGCGGCTATATCGACAACGTCGCCGGCAAACGCAGCGCGAGAGAAAGCGCTCGCTTCCGTCCCGAGGGCACAGTGCGCGCCAACGGGCTCCCCGTTGCTGCGGGCCGTGCAGGCTTTCAATCCACGGCTGACCTTAGCGGCGTTCGATTTATTGATGCTGACAATGGCAACCGCCTTGAAGAAGACTTTAATGACGCCACCTACTCGGGCTTTAGACTCAGCGGCCTGTGGGAAATTAACAACGACTGGAACCTTACAGTTGCCCATGCCCAGCAAGAACTTGAGACAGAAGGCGTGTTCTTTACCGACCCTAATTTAGGCGATCTTGAAATTCAGCGCTTTCAGGAAGACTCTTTAGAAGACACCTTCAGCAACACCAGCTGGACCCTTAAGGGTATGCTGGGCGAGCTTGAAATGGTCTACGCCGGAGCCTTTACCGACCGCGAAGCAGATCAGCTAGTCGACTATTCAGATTACTTATTTGTTGGTCAGTACCTGCCTTATTACGTGTGTGATGGCAGCGTGTCTTACCCTGGCGCCGCTCCAATGGGAACTTGTCAGGCACCTAACTTGTTTGTAAACAGCGACACTGAGACTAAAATCAGTACTCACGAACTGCGTTTTGCAACCAACCCAGACCGTCCAATAAGCGCTACCTTTGGCGGTTTTTACAGCGATCTTGAGCTGCAAGAACTGAACAACTTTACTTACCCTGGTTCTACTGAGGCGATAGCCTTTAATGGCACCCGCGGTTTCGGCCCTAATTTCTCGGCTCAAGGAGCAACTGTTCGCGATACTGGTCAGTATCCAGACGGCGTGATCTTTCGCAACGACGTAGTGCGTACCGATAAGCAGCAAGGCCTGTTTGGTGAAGTCACTTTCGATCTGAACGATCAGTTCTCTATTATCACCGGGGCTCGTTGGTACGATATCGAAGTAGACTTAAAAGGCAGCGCGGCTGGTTCATTCGGTAACTTTGGTGCAACCACAGACAGCAACGCTGGCAACAATTTAGACACCCTGTTTAGTAGCCCTAACCCGGACACTGCCTCTACTGATGGCATCATCACCAAGTTCAGCTTGAACTGGACACCTGATGCCAGCACTTTGGTTTACGCAACTTTCTCTGAAGGTTTCAGACCAGGACTGCTTAACCGTCCTGGTGGTTCGTCTAACGCAGCCGGAACATTTACAGTTCCTTTTGCGATCGACACCGACGATCTGACTAACTACGAGCTTGGTTGGAAAGCTGACTTTATGGATAACCAGCTACGTTTTAACGGCGCAATCTTTTTCTCAGAAATCGAACGCCTGCAAACGACTATCTTTGACCCAAGCATCACCAACCTGTTCTTTTCTGACAACGCGGCAGATGCTGAAGTTAAAGGTATAGAAGGCGACTTTATTTATGCACCGGCATCAATGAGCGGACTAACAATAACAGGCGCTTTCTCGATACTAGACACTGAGATCACCAATGTCATCACCCCTACCAACGACGTTATTGTTGGTGATTCGCTAGCGTTTGCACCAGAGGCTCAGTTTAACCTTCGTGCTCGCTACGAGTGGAGCATCGGCTCTGGCCGTATAGCTCATGTAATGCCACACGTGACTTATTCCGACGAGGCCTACAGCGACATCATCACAATCAACCGTGACAAGATGGACAGCTGGGTTATGTTTGGACTAACTGCCGGCATTACTGATAATCAATGGTCTGTAGATGTATTTGCGGAAAATATTGGCGATGAGCGCGCTGAAATTGCTAGCTCGTTTATTTATGACCGCCAGCGGGTAACCTATGCGCGACCATTTAATGGTGGAGTTCGAGTTGCCTACGAATTTTAGGCAATCATTCTGAAACCTCTCTTAACTCTTTATGAAACAGGCACTCCTCGGGGGTGCCTGTGAGTTTACCGAGTCCGCAAAACGATTTCCAAGAGCACGCGAGCAGTCTTGAGGCTGCTCAAAAGCTAATTCAAGGCCAGCAGTTCACTGCCGCCCTTGACGCTTTACAGAAACTACTCAAATCAAGACCGGACGACCCAGAGGCGCTTTACATGAGCGCCGTCTGCCTCCGTTACACCCAACAATACCAAGCTTCTTTAGATACCCTTGCCCAGCTGAAGTCAGTTCAGCCGGAGCACGGCCGCGCCCATCAAGAAGAAGGCTACAATCAGCGTGCCCTCGGCAATAAAGACAAGGCTATGCAAGCCTTTGAGCGCGCCTGCTTTTATAACCCGGCACTGATAGCCAGCTATAAGGCCAGAATAGACTTTCATACCCAGCGCGGCGAGAGCGCCCGCTTAGCACACGCGCAAGAACAGCTGAAGCAACTACTCGCCATGCCAAAACCACTGGTCGCTGTGGTTGATCTCATTTCTATGGGCAAGCTGCTGCGAGCCGAAGAGCTGTGCCGTGCATTTCTTAAGAAAATACCCCACCACGTGGAAGCCATGCGCTTGCTTGCAGACATCGGCATGCGACTAGGCATATTGGAGGACGCTGAACTGCTGCTGCACTCTGCCAGTCTCTTAGCGCCCAACAATATTTCCGTGCATATCGATTACATTCAAGTGCTGCGCAAACGTCAGCAGCACCTTAAAGCTCAAGATCAAGCGCAGCAATTACTGGAGCGAGATCCGACCAACCCTCAGTTTCAGTCACTCTTTGCGGTGCAGTGCATGCAGTCCGGTAAGTTTGACGCAGCCCTGACGACGTTTGACGAACTCTTAAAAGTTTTGCCAAACGATCCCGTCACGCTCACCTCCAAGGGCCACGCCCTGAAGACGAAAGGTGAGGCCGCAAGCGCCATCGCCAGCTATCAGCAAGCAATAGCCGCGTATCCAAGACACGGGGAAGCCTATTTTGCCCTAGCCAACCTTAAGACCTATCGGTTTAGCGATGATGAGATGCAGCAAATGCTGGCACTCCAGCAAGATGACAACCTCTCGTTTATGGAGCGTGTACATTTGAGCTTCGCGCTGGGCAAAGCCTTTGAGGACAAAGAAAATATTGAACAAGCCTTTGCTTTTTATGAGCAGGGCAACCGTCTAAAAAAATCACAAAGCCGATATGATGCAGACCAAGTCACTAAAGAGTTTGAACTGCAGCAAGAGCATGTAACTGCAAAGCTTCTCGCCAGTACTAAAGACTTTGGCCATACTAGCCCCGACCCAATTTTTATCTTAGGCATGCCACGAGCAGGCTCAACTCTAATTGAGCAAATTCTCTCTAGCCACAGCCAAGTAGACGGCACCTTAGAGCTGCCTAATGTTTTGTCTCTCTCGCAAAAGCTGCGCAGACATTCAATACACGGCGTCACACCAGGGTACCCTCAGGTTTTAGAATTACTTAGCCAGAAAGAGCTTGCTCAATTTGGCAAAGACTTTATCGAAGACACCAAAATCCATCGTCAGGGCGCGCCGCTTTTTATTGACAAAATGCCTAACAATTTTCGCCATATTGGCCTCATTAAAATGATGCTGCCTAACGCGAAAATTATCGATGCTAGACGAAATCCGCTGGACTGCTGTTTTAGCGGCTTTAAACAGCTATTTGCTGAAGGACAAGAGTTTAGCTACTCGTTGGCAGACGTTGGCCAATACTACCAAGATTACATCACGCTAATGGCGCACTGGGATGAAGTACTGCCTGGGTTTGTGCTGCGAGTTGATAACGAAGATGTTATCAACGACCTGGCAGGCCAGGTTCGCCGAATGCTGAACTTCTGCGACCTGCCGTTTGAACAAGCCTGTCTCGATTTTCATAACACACAGCGCAATGTCAGAACGCCAAGTTCAGAACAGGTGCGCAAGCCTGTTAATAGCGCCGGGGTTGGTCAGTGGAGAAAGTATGATCCCTACCTTAAGCCCTTAAAGCGCTCCTTGGGACCAACACTGACCGCATTATCAACGGATATTCAGAAAATCTAAAAAACAAGAACAAAAACACTCGCAGAACTGAAAGAGACTTTAATTAGACAAAGGCTTTATTTAGACAGAGACTTCACCCAGACAGAGACTTCACCTATGACTCAACCCCCTCCAGAACCACAAGCCGAAGCGCAACCCGAGACTGAAGTCGATACGGAAGCTAAGCTGTTAGATAGTATTTGCAAGCCGGTATTCTTCATTTCAGCAGCACTAATTTTGCTGGTGTGTATTTATGGCGCGGGCTTTAGCGAGCACGCAGCGGTTACTTTCAACGCTCTGCAAAATTGGCTTACCACTAACTTTGGCTGGTTCTACATGGCGTCCATAGCCTTCTTTTTTGGCTTTGTGGTGTACCTGGCGTTTAGCCGCTTTGCCAGCATCAAATTAGGGCCCGACGATTCCGAGCCGGATTACACTTACCTCAGCTGGTTTGCAATGCTGTTCAGTGCCGGCATGGGCATTGGACTACTGTTTTTTGGTGTATCAGAACCACTAACCCACTTTGCTCAGCCACCCTCTGGCCCAGGTAGCACCGTACAAGCTGCCGGTCATGCAATGGAAATCACCTTCTTTCATTGGGGCTTGCAAGCCTGGTCGGTGTACATTGTTGTAGGTTTATCGCTGGCCTATTTCTCTTTTCGTCACGGTTTGCCCTTATCTGTGCGTTCGGCACTTTACCCGCTAATCGGCGACAAAATTTATGGCCCTATCGGCCACGCAGTCGATATTTTTGCGGTACTGGGAACCATGTTCGGCGTCGCAACCTCTCTCGGGCTGGGTGTGATGCAGGTTAACGCAGGCCTAAACTTTTTGTTCGACATCGAAGTGTCCACCTCTGTGCAGATAGTGCTGATTGTTTTCATCACTGGCATGGCAACAATCTCAGTCGTCGCCGGCCTCGATGCGGGCATTCGCCGAGTCAGCGAGCTAAACCTTCTGCTTGCTATCATTATGCTGATATTCATTTTAGTGGCCGGCCCTACAGCAACCCTTTTGGGTGCGCTAATGCAAAACATAGGCGGCTACCTGTCTGGCATGGTTGATATGACTTTCAATCTCTATGCCTACCAGCCGATCGAATGGATGGGAGACTGGACTCTGTTTTATTGGGCCTGGTGGATATCTTGGTCGCCGTTTGTTGGAATGTTCATTGCCCGTATCTCTCGCGGCCGGACCATTCGCGAGTTCATCGTTGGCGTATTGCTGGTACCCGCTGGCTTTACCTTTTTGTGGCTCAGCCTTTTTGGTAACACGGCTTTAACCATGGAGCTCGCCGATAGCGGCATTGGCTTGGTAAATGCGGCCTTGGTCGATTCACCAACGGCGCTATTTGTGATGTTGGATCAGCTGCCTTGGTCTAATTTGATGTCACTAATTGCGACCCTGTTAATAATAACGTTCTTCGTCACATCATCGGATTCTGGCTCTCTGGTAATCGATATTATCACTTCAGGCGGCAACGAAGACCCACCGGTATGGCAACGTATTTTTTGGGCAATTATCGAAGGTGCTGTAGCCGCGGCACTGCTGCTAGCAGGCGGCCTATCGGCACTGCAGACGGCAGCAATCACTAGTGCATTGCCCTTCGCCGTTGTGATGTTTTTAATGTGCTTCGGGCTGTACAAGGGCCTGAGTTCAGAAACCCTAAGGCGCCCCATGCCAGCGCCCGTGCCGCAATCTCCTTCGGCCAAACTCTGGCAGCAACGCCTGCGCGCGCTGATTGGAGATCATGACAAGAAAGACGTTCGTGCTTTTATCGAAAGCACCGTCAGACCTGCCATGGAAGCGGTCTCTTTGCAGGTAGATAAAACACAGCTGTTGCCAAGAATTGAAGAAACCAATGCCATGATCAAGCTGGTCGTCGACTATGGCGCTGAGACTTCTTTCAAGTATGAGATTCGGCTGCGCGAGTATGGCATTCCTTCGGTGGCATTTCCGGAGCTACCAAAACGCGACAAGGAAAAAACCTATTGGCGCGCCGAAGTCCATTTGATGGAAGGGCCTCAGCACTACGACGTAGCCGGCTACAATATCGAGCAGCTAACTGGCGACTTACTGGGTCAGTTTGAGATGCACATGCAGTTTTTGCACGCAAAAGCGTAGTTGGCTCTGGGCTCTTGCAACTCGAGGTCCCGCAAAACTGCGGGACAAGCTACAATAAAAACTACAGGAAAAACTATCACACGAACTGAGTAACCGGCGGCTCAAGCTGCTTATCCGATGTCTTAAATTCCTTTGTCTTAGGAATTAAACGACCATCAACTTTTAAATTTATAAATACAAATCCCGCCTCAATACACTCACTCTTAAGGTATTTTATCAGCACATTCTGCACGGCTTAATCTCGCGCTTTTTTAGCAAGCTTGAGCTTTAGAATGACAGAAGGTTGATCGAAGGTTTTTTATTGAACTGTCCAGCCACAGGTCTTTACGACAAGCACTGCGTGAAGCAACTTCAGACCCCCTCCAGTGCGGTAAGCGGCCAACCTCTAGGATGGACTTTACGGCGGGCCGATTACCATCCTCTTACGCTTGGTTCACCTATTACGTAGTGAATAGCTAGCAAGTAGGTAGCGAACTATTCATGGGCAAACAAATAGTCTATGATTTTGGAGGCGGCTTCTTCTGCTGGCACCGTTTCGGACTCAATTTTAATCTCCGGGTTCTCAGGCTTATCGTAGGGACTGTCGAATCCTGTGAAATTTTGTATAACGCCTTGTCGAACTTTCTTGTAGAGGCCCTTAGGGTCGCGCTGCTCACATACCGCTAGGCTGGCGTTCACGTGCACTTCGATGAATTCACCCTCCTCAAAAAGTGAACGGGCCATTCGTCTCTCCGCCTCAAACGGAGATATAAAACTGGCTATCACAATCAAGCCAGCATCTAGCATCAGCTTGCTGGTCTCGGCGATTCGTCGAATGTTTTCAACTCGATCTGCATCGGTAAAGCCTAAATCTTTATTAAGACCATGCCGCACGTTATCACCATCTAACAGGTAGGCGTGACGCCCCATCTCCAGCAGTTTCTTTTCGAGAATATTCGCGATGGTTGATTTGCCCGACGCAGAAAGACCAGTAAGCCAAACAATCTTCGGCGTTTGATTCTTTAGCCTCGACCGCGCTGTCTTATCCACCGTAATTGCCTGCCAATGAATATTGCTGGCTCGGCGTAATCCATGGCGTATTTGCCCTCGCGCTAGAGTTTTAGAATCGCTGCTTTTAAGCTCGAACGTGGAAGTTTCTAAGCCGCTGCTCATCGGATCAAAAGCGATACTGTGGCTAAGAGATAGGTTGCCGATGAACGTTTCGTCTTTTGATATGCTGTTGGCAGCAGTATGCCGGCCGTTGCTTTGCTCTACTCTATATTTAAGTTTAGTAATCGAAGCAACCACCGTCTGACCGGCGCAGCTTAGCGAGTATCTGCGGCCAGGCAACATTTTTTGATCGGACATCCAGAGAATTTCCGCTTCAAACTGATCGACATAGTCTGGGCGATGATCTGATCTTGCAATAATCTCACCGACTTTAGCCGCTACATTCGCGCTAAGACTGCCACCGAGCTCGGCATCCACTTGGGCGACTATCTGAACAGCTACTGGCGAATCCATGCCAGCACTCATGCTGCCAACATTTGTGTCCAAGCCGATAACTCTGAACGTTTCTCCGCTGCTACAAAATACCAGCTGGTCTGCGTTGCTTAACTCACCATTCAACACATCCATGATCACCGTGTTGTCATTGATGCTTATCAGCCGTGCTCTAAATGCTTTAGATTCTTCATTAACCATTGTGTATTTCTACTCATTTGTTATCCATCGCTGGAATAAAGCTGAGATTATACTAATCCATCAAAGAGGTCATCCGTTGAAGAGACACAGTGTCGAGCCGGTTGCTCACCACTTTTATGCTTTACGTCATTTCACTGTCAGCGCAAAGCTAAAAACAATTAAAAAACCAGTGACGAAAACAGTCGCAAACAGCGTCGATGGCAGTATATCGATGCCCGGCTCAAACCCTTTGCCGCCGTGGCAGAGGTAAAGATAAAGTTTGATAACGGCAACTACTGTAAGCGCAGTGACTCCCAGCCAAGCCGACCCTCGCAACGGAGCCTCATAAAGCTCATTTTCTAGAATCAAATCCTCAGCAACGTAAACCAATGACAACGGGAAACCAACGCTTATTAAGCCGAACAACAGTATAGCCGACGCTAACTTAGGGGCGAAGTCATACTGACCAGTCGGCCTGCTAAGGCTTAGTTTGCCTACCCCCTCCTTCGATGAAGATCCGTTCGCGGTCACTGTCTCACCCCCTGCCTGAGTTTTCATGGTCGGCATGTTTAGGCCCCGCGCGCTGATAATTACTTTTTTTGTTAAACTACTGACGCGCTTGGAAGTGAAGCGCATCGACGAGTGTTATGGCTTAGCATTTGGAATATTGTTTCAATTTAATCCTGTTTACTCGCTTTACCCAGTGACAATTCAGCTTATAAGTTCTTTAATGAACGTAGATTGGTCGGATAAGTGCTAGGAATGCATGGCTGCCGCCCCGCCCTGTGACTAACTGCTTTTGACTCTTATCGTTTCATTTTTTTCACTACGGTTAATCACTATTGTCAGCTATTGCTTTTTAGTCGTTACTTGCTTGCGCCATTCCCAGTCGCTACTGACTGGTATAACTTTGCTGCTACTTGTTACTGGGATTTGTCGCTGCTCTTTCTTGCGGCAATTTATTGCGATCATTGGTTGCAGCTGCCTAATAACTTTACCCTTCTACAGTCGCTTACGCTCTTGTTCTTAAAAAGTTTGGAAATTCTTTATGTTTAATTTTTCTGTCAGACTATTAACGCTTTTACTTCCTCTGCTGCTGATTTCCTGCGGTGATCCAAAGCCTGTACAGGTGCCCAGCTCCATCCCCGCCCCTACCCCAATTTTTGACACGCTCATTAGCAATGCACAACTTATCGATGGGCTCGGCAGCTCGGCCGTTCTAGCTGACGTTTATCTAAAAGATGGAAAAGTGGCACATATTTCTACTATTGGTCAGAGCCAAGCAAAAGCCAATCACATTATCGATGCCAATAATCGGGTTCTAGCGCCAGGCTTCATCGATGTGCACTCCCATGGTGATCCTTTGCAGACGCCCGAATTTGAGAACTTTCTAGCCCAAGGCGTCACGACTATAACCCTAGGCCAAGATGGTGACAGCCCGGTTCAGGTGAAGGATTCGAGCCAGTGGATAGCGCAGGTGAATGCCAGCGGGATTGGGGTGAATCTCGCGCTATTTGTAGGCCACGGGAGTTTACGAAACGAAGCCGGAGTAGGACAAAAGCCTGAACCAAGCGCGGATGAACTCAAAAAAATGCAGGAGCTTTTGAACAGCGCCCTAGATTATTCTTTCGGGCTTAGCACGGGTCTTGAATACAATCCGGGACTGCATGCGTCGGAATTAGAGCTAGTAGAGTTGGCCAGGGTGACTGGCATTCGAAACCGAATAGTGATGAGTCATATGCGTAACGAAGATGACGATCAGCTAGAGGCGTCCTTAGATGAACTGCTGAGTCAGGGCAGGGTAAGCCGTGTCCATGTATCCCACTTAAAATCAGTCTATGGCAAAGGCATAGATCGAGCAGAAGAAATATTGGCAGTTCTGGCCAACGCGCGAGGCGAAGGCATAGAAGTCACAGCCGATGTGTACCCTTATAACGCCAGCTACGCTGGTATCGCCCTGTTGTTTCCTGTCTGGTCAAAAACCGCTGAAGAGTTCGCTGTAGCCAAAGAAACCAGAAGAGAAGAGCTGGAAGAGTATCTCCGCAATCGAATCCAACGGCGCAACGGACCTGAAGCCACCCTACTTGGCACAGAGCCTTATACCGGAAAAACCTTGGCCGATCTTGAGCAAGAGCTAAATTTACCTTTCGAGAAGATACTTATTGATGTGATCGGCCCACAAGGTGCTGGGGGTGCTTATTTCATTATGAATGATGCCCTGCAATCGCGATTGCTAGAGAATGATCTAATAACCGCTTCCTCTGACGGCAGCCCAACTGGTTTTCATCCGAGAGGCCATGGCACTTTCGCCAAGTATATTGAAGAATATGTAGTCAATCGAGAAGCATTAACTTTGGTGGAAGCCGTGCGCAAAATAACTTCTTTCTCTGCTAATATTCTCGGCTTGCAAGACAGAGGCAGCATAGAGATTGGTAAAGTCGCCGACCTTGTTTTGTTTACACCCGAAAACGTAAAAGCTAACGCTACTTATCCTAGCCCACTGCAGCTGTCGTCTGGATTTGACATTGTTTTTCTTAAAGGCGAGATAGCATTTGAAAACGGGGCTTCTACCAAGGCTGGCCTAGGCACAGTGTTAAAACCAAACAAGTAGATTAAGTATTTCTGACCGCAACAAGGCTAGGTGTCCGTATCGCTGTTTCTAATAGATATTGGTGATGAATGTTTATGACGGCTATATCTATACAGGAAATGTTCCGGATTTTATGAAGGGAGTACTTGCAAACATGTTATAACGCAGACCCAACAGTATTAGCGTTGGCCTATTGCAACAGGACACAGCACTTAAAAGATATAAACTACTGCAGTTGCTGCTTGACTGCAGTGTTATATAACTAACTGATTTTAATGAGATAGTCTCAATGAAAACAACAAAATTACAAATATTCTATGGTTTGCTCGCCGTTGTAGGCGCTATCGTGACATGGTATTTCAACCTGCAACCGATGGATACCAGCTACATAAACGGCCTATACGCCAACCCCGCTGCATCGTCTTTTACTAATGACCTAATTGTCGTGGTGACTGCGTTTCTGGTTTGGTCGTTCATCGAAATAAGAAGGCTCAATATGCCTAAATGGCTATGGCCGGTTGGCTTTATTCTTACCTTTGGTATTGCCGCTGCGATGACAGTTCCACTTTTTATGCTTTTAAGAGAGCGGCAGCTGCTTAAAATTGCTGCAGAAAAAAACTAATACTACCAAAAACACATCGCTTTCTGAAACTTAGGTTGTGAGAACCTAAGCCACTGGCTAGCTGTCGTTATCTTTTGAGCTAAACATTTGTCATCAATCTTTAATTTTACTTTTACATCGACTACTCTACGCAAATTCAAACTTCATGAACCCTTGTTTTAAATCTATCCATGCTCATCGATTGGTTTCAACATCATCAAGAAATACTTTGGTTTACCACCATTGCGGTAGACCTCAGCTTCGCGATTCTTTTGTTTCGCTTGTTTGGCCGACAAGGCTTGTACGC
>CAWKZY010000061.1:0-15546 GCA_963854625.1 Gammaproteobacteria bacterium
TATAACTCATACCTGTAAAGTGATTTCCGAGCTAAGAATGAGTGATGAGGGTAAAGAAGGCGTCTCAGCTTTTCTCGAGAAAAGAGATCCTAACTGGTGAATTTACTTATTCCCACTCAATAGTGGGGCTAAATTTAGCTTAATAAAAACAATAGGTTACAAAGGGCTTTCGCAGGTTTGTAACTCGTTTGTAAATCAGGTTACTCAGGATGCCCACTTCATCAATCACTATTTCCTATATTTATCAGTATTTTATCTCTTCTTAGGTTACAAAGCTTGTAACTGTATGCAAAGTATCATTTGTCCCAAATAGGGACAAAGACCGACCCAGAGAGATAATAAGCCCCTCGACTTAGATGATATTAAAACTATTTTCAGTGAAATAAAAAAATATAGATTATTTTAAATTTTATAGTTTTATACACGCTTATTTTTTCAGTGTATGATTTATTGCATGAACTGGTACAGAATCAAAACTTCTTTTGTAGGATTAAAAAGGCTGGCAACTTTATCAACTGAAGATAAACAAGGCTGCATTGATGCTTATAAGTTTTTTCAAAGCATGCAAGCTGGAGAGGAAACTAAAACCGAGGATGAAACAAAAGCGGTTGCTGCATATTATAAAGTTTTAAATAATATGCTGTCTGTTTTTGATTTAGAGAAGCTATACATTCCGCCTCAGTTCAATGATTCTAAAGGCCTATATGACAATCAACTCATCTGTGAACAGGCCTTACTTCAGGAATTAAATCTTCGTGATTCAAAATCATCGCATCTTTTAGATATGGGCTGTGGCAGAGGTCGAATAGCGCATTATCTTGCAACTTTATCAGGCGGAAAAGTATCTGGTTACAATATTGACCCCAATCAAATAGAAAATGCTCTTAACTGGGCTGCAGAAACAAATATGAGTGACAGACTTGATTTTAAAGTTGGCGATCATCATGAGCCTTTGGATTATGACTCAGAGTCATTTGATGGTTGTTTTTCAGTGCAAGCTGTCTGGCCTTTTTTTAAGAAAGAAGAGCTTGATGATTGCGCTAGAGAAATGTATCGAGTGTTGAAACCTGGCTCTAGATATGCCTGTTCAGAATATTTACTTTCACCATATTTTGACTGGAATAACCAAGAGCATGTTGCTTTGCATAAAACATACTTGCCAACCCTAGCAGCTACACAGTCAATGTATCCGGCAGACGTTTGCGCTTCCTTAGAAAGAGCAGGGTTTAAAATTCTTACTTCTGCGCCTTCAAAAAAACCAGCTTGGCCAATCTGCGAACAAAAAAGAAATCTAATTTTTGGAATCAGGAAGGTTATTCGGCTACTCGAGAAAATTAGAATTTTACCTGCTTGGGTTGAAGAATCCCTTGAATTACTGCAAACAGGTGGACAAGCATGGACAGATGCTGAAAAAGCTAAAATTGCAGATTTAAATTGGAGGATTGTGGCTGAAAAGCCAGCAGTTTAATTTAAAGAATTTAATTTTAAATCATTCCCACTCAGTTAAATGATGCTCTGAAACCCTTGAGAAAAATATGTATACTTAACTATCCTGCCAACTTTTTGTTTTTTCTTTAACTGTAATTTGTAAATGCTGGTGAAAATTGACAATGGCCTTTGCAAAATAACCAAACGTTAAATGACTGTTTGCCGCAGTAGTGTCCGTCTGCTGAATTGCCCGCATGGCCAAGGTACAGCTTGAAATGGGCGGTAAAAATCCACTGATCGTGCTGGATGACGCGGACCTGCCGACCGCCGTAGAATGCGCGATCAATGGCGCGTATTTTTCCACTGGGCAACGTTGTACGGCGTCCAGTCGTTTAATCGTGACCGAGGGTATCCACGATAAGTTTGTGTCGGCGGTAAGGCAGCGCCTGGTTAATTTGAAGGTTGATCATGCACTCAAAGCTGGCACCGACATCGGCCCGGTGGTCGACCAGCGTCAGTTACAAAAAAACCTCGATTATGTTCAGGTGGGCATTCAAGAGGGGGCTCATTTAGTCTGCGGTGGTGAGCACGTCGCTCGAGATACCGAAGGCTTTTTCATGACCCCGGCGCTGTTCACAGAAACTAACAACAACATGCGAATCAATCGGGAAGAAATCTTTGGCCCGGTCGCAAGTGTGGTGCGTGTCAAGGATTATGAGCAAGCATTAGCGACGGCGAATGATACCGAATTCGGTTTATCTTCCGGCATCGTAACCACATCACTGAAGTATTCGAGCCACTTTAAGCGTAACATTCAGGCGGGCGTGGCGGCGGTCAATGTGCCGACCGCCGGTGTTGATTATCACGTCCCCTTTGGTGGAATGAAAGGGTCAAGCTATGGGTCCCGTGAGCAAGGTAGCTATGCAAAAGAATTCTATACAACCGTAAATACCGCTTACACCTTGGCATAAACTGTTCTAAGCGACCACAAATATGGTCTGGCGCATCTGCCGGAGGGGCTGTCCTGGCTAGACGGCTGGGTGAAAACCGGCGATGTGGCGACTCGCGACGAAGATGGTTACGTCTACACCATAGACCGTATTAAAGACATGCCGATTTTAGCTGATGAGAACGTCTATCTCGCAGCGATCGAGAATGTTATTCTTGCTCACCCGAGTGGCGCCGTCATCGGGCAGCCGAGTGACCGCTGGGGCGAATCGCCGCTGGCGGTGGGAGTGGTAATGAGAGCCGACGGCGCTCTCTACGCCGAGGGAATTCTCGATCATTGCGACGGCAGGCTTGCCAAATTCAAAGTATCCGAGAGCATGCAGTTGGTCGACGAAATCCAGCACCACCCTACCGGTGAGGTTTTGAAACGTATACTGCGTGGGCAATTTTCGGGCTCGGGAGACTAACCCCGAGGGTACACCTGTCGGCGAGACGCGCGCTGACTTGCAAGACTGGCCTTCTAGCGGCGAGTCAACAAATCTGATGAGTTTGGTTCAGGGTCTTCAGCCAGCGCTCGATGCGTTTGTGGACCTTTTCGGAGCCGCTAATATTGGCATGCGGATTGTTGGATTAAAGTGAATAGAAAGTTTGGCAATAGTCTATGCCAGAATTAAAACAAAATTACTTTGTTTGCGCGTTTTTTTCTGGGCGCGCAGGCCTAGGGCAATATCAATCCGTCGGATATAAGCGATGTGATCGAGCACTACGCGCATGCCAAAAAACTGCTCTGATACTCCGTCACTGAAGCGTCTTCAACGTTGGATAAAGCCGAACATAGCGCCTGTAGGCCTCGCCGTATGCAGCCTTTAATTCCTTGTGGGGCTCTATCGTAGTCGTCACCTTTGGCTGTGCCATCACCTCGTCTGGCTGCGCGCCGGTATGACCGACAATGGCGAGCCTAGCGGCACCGAGTGCTACGCTAAAAGCGCTCTTTTGAGGGATGTCTATGGGCAAATTGAGGACGGTCGCCAGCGTTTCTAGCCAAAACTGAGATTGGGCTCCGCCACCGATGGCGATGAGCCTGGATGGGCGCGTTCCAGTCGATTTGAGCACCTCAAGAGTATCACGGAGCGCAAAACTTACGCCCTCCATCACCGCTTGGGTAAGGTCGGCGCGACTGGATGTGATATCGATATTGAGCAATGCTCCTCGAATGGCGCTGTCGTTATGGGGCGTCCGTTCACCCGACAAATAAGGCAAGAACTGCATCTGACCTGGGCCAGATATCTGATTGCCGAGAGCGTGTGCGAGCTCTGCGGGGCTCGCATTGAGATTTCGCGATAACCAATCCAGGCTATCTGTGGCCGCAAGTATGACACCCATCTGGTACCAGCGATTGGGTACGGCATGGCAAAACGTGTGCACTGCAGAGGCCGGCTTGGGGGAAAAATGGTCTTTAGCCGCCAATAAAACACCGGAAGTTCCCAGCGACACAAAGGCGTCACCTTCGCGTAATACCCCTACACCGCAAGCAGCTGCCGCATTATCGGCCGCGCCGCCGACCACCGTCACTGGCGTCTCGATCTGCCACTGCTGGGCGATATGGCTTTTTAACTGGCCTATCGGTGCACAGCCCTCGACCAGCTCAGGCATTTGATCGCCGCGCATCGCTGATTTCGACAGCAGTTGTTCCGACCACTCTCGAGCACCGCTGTCGAGCCAGGCGGTGCCAGCGCCATCGGACATATCGGAAATATACCGTCCGGTGAGCCAGAAGTTGATATAGTCTTTGGGCAGCAGCACCTTGGCGATTCGGGCGAAAATGTCAGGTTGATGTTTTTTCAACCAAACGAGTTTGGGCGCTGTAAAGCCAGCAAAGACAATGTTTCCTGATATTTCGCGGAAGCTCGGCATAGCATCCAGTAAGGCGGCCTCTCTAGAGGCGCGTGTATCGTTCCATAGGATGCAGGGGTTGAGTACTTCACCGGTTGCATCCAACAGCACCGCGCCATGCATGTGACCGGCCACGCCGATACCTGCAAGCTTGGAAAATTCACCGGAATACTCATGACGAAGTTGGTTGACCACGCTGTTGCAGGCGGTAATCCAGTCGTGCGGATTCTGCTCGCTCCATCCTGGGTTGGGCCGCGCCACCGCATAGTCTGCCGCCGCAGAACCGACCGCTTCACCGTCCGCTTGAACCAATAATCCACGGAGCCCGGAGGTGCCTAAATCCAATCCTAGATACATGCTCATGCTCCTTTTGGGTGTTATTGAAACGCTGTTTGGCAGGGTATTTTATTCGATTACTTGCTTGCTGGCCCCAAGCGGACAAAGATCAATGCTGTTCCAGAGTTTTGAGATACATGGCATACAAGCGTAGGTCCTCCAATCGAACGCCACTAAAATCCGCAAGGATAGGAATGACGTCGTAATGCGCGGCGAAACGCTCATTATTTTGCCTACCCGTTAACGGATCCTTAGTACCTCACATGTGCGCTGTCATGGGAACCTGTTCGCCCCCTGCCCAAAACGTGCTTGGTTTGATCAATGCCTGCCCGAAAACCATTGAGTGCGGCGTTGCACACCCTTTTAAAATAGGATGGCGTCGTCGTCAAAATGGGGAAACACAATAGCGGTCGCCTTGGATAAGGGCGTACTATTTTGACATCTTATGCCATCCTCCGCGTTTTTTCTTCGTAACTGTCATGTTATCTGAAAACAAAATCTGTCGCGAATTGCTAGCGTTCGACAGCTACAAAGAATCCCCCATTATTGACCTGACTCTCCGGCAGTGTCAGTGAGCCCGCTGGGCGCTGGCCGGTGAATGCTTGCGTAGCATGGGGAGTCTGGGCAGTAGACGAACCTGATGGGCTGGCAGTCCTCGGTGTTAGCGTCAACCCCCTAATGATCACCTGCTCGCCGAATGATTAATGGTCGCGATGGTTTGTATCCACTCAATGGTCGACTCAATCGCGAGGGGTACTGTCCCGGCAAGGTATTCGGGGATGGCGGCTGCGGAGCTATAAAATTTGGGGGAGTACTTGGTTTAAGATCGTCGGTTAGATTGACGGTCGCCGCGGAACTCCGCAAAGTACGGAGAAGGACACCAATACCAGAGAGGGGCATTTTTATCATGACCGACATGTTTGATCTTAGCGGCAGGGTTGCAGTTATCACGGGTGGATCGCGAGGTATCGGGCGGATGATCGCCGAGGAGTTTGTGCGGCGGGGTGTGCGCACCTATATCACCTCCCGAAAGGCGCAACCGTGCATACAAACGGCACAAGAATTATCAGAATTAGGCGAGTGTATTGCCCTTCCTTATGATCTTTCGACGATGGATGGCATTGATGCGTTCGTTGCTGAGGTTGCGAACCCGACGAAATGGGTATCGGCCCTGTGTTTGCGATCCCCAAACTGCTGAAGGTGACCGGTTTAACGATGGATGATATCGGTCTTTGGGAGTTGAACGAGGCATTTGCTGTGCAAGTGATTTATTGTCGGGATCGCCTTGGTATTCCAAATGACCGCTTAAATGTTAATGGGGGTGCGGTATCGATCGGACACCCCTACGGCATGTCTGGTGCTCGGATGGTCGGTCATGCATTGATCGAAGGCCGAAGACGCGGTGCGCGTTACGTTGTTTGTACCATGTGCGTTGGCGGTGGGCAGGGTGCAGCATCGCTCTTTGAGGTCGTGTAGCCGGCAGGGTGAGCCCATTCAGCTTGCCGTATTTGGGGTCAATTATGGCGAAGTCGGTGATTTGGATACGACGGTTTTCGGCGTCGCGGGGAACGCCAATATGGATCCGCTATGGCCAGTGCATTCTGGGTCATCTGCAAGTGTGAGGGGTAGTTTTTGATTAGATGATGGCTCGTCGGTGAGAACGTCGAGCCTCTTATTCCAGCGAGGTTTGAGATTATGAGCAAAGATATGCAATCTATTGAGGATGATGTGCGTGCAACAATGAGCGCGCATTTTGCGGCTAGAATCAAAGGAGATGCGCGAACCGTTCGCGATTCTTATTCTGAACAATGGACAGACAGTAAAGGCTTTTCTAAGAACTTGATTACAGACAGCCATCTGATCTTTACAGATGCAGCACTCCAAGCTGGGGTTGATATCGATTTGGATTCTGCAGGCATCCATACCGAGGGCGGTGATGCGGTTGTCGGCCCTGTTTGTATCACCACGATAAAAGGCAGCATCACACACGAATACAAACTACGAAAAGAATCTGATGATGTTTGGCGACTTTTATACACAAAGACCCTAGATTGGGACATCCCCATGAACGAGGCAAGTAGAAAGATTAAGCCAAAAATAGACGCGTCTGCGCAGGCAAACCGACTGCACAGAGAGCACCTTTTATCCGATAGTACGAGGCCCTCATATCACTTTGTTACTCCCGAGGGCGTGGCATTTCCGTTTGACCCAAATGGTGCCATTTTTTGGCAGGGTCGTTATCATTTGTTTTATATCTTTCAGGACAAAAGTTCTGGTGTGAAATCCGACCATTGGGGGCATGTTTCGAGCACGGACTTATTTCATTGGAGATATCATCCCACTGGGCTCTTGGAGGGTATGTATAGCGGCAATTGTTTTATCAATGAAAGCGGTATACCAACCATGTGTTACCACCAAGTAAATCAAGGAAATGCATTGGCTGTAGCGGTCGACGATGATTTGAATGAGTGGACAAAATTACCTTCCAATCCGATCACTCCAGTCACCGAAGTCGGTGACGAGCATCACGGGAAATATAGATCCTGGGATCCTTTCGGTTGGTATGACGATGGCACGTACTATGCCATTTTTGGAGGCAGCACGCCCGCGGTGGCTAAGTCGGACAATTTGCATGGACCCTGGACATACGTTGGCGACCTTTTTGCGCATGGTCTAGACGGGGTCTCGCTGCAAGAAGATGTATCTTGTGCCGAGCTGTTTAAGCTGGGTGATAAAGATGTGCTGTTATGTATTAGCCATCGTATGGGCTGTCGCTATTATGTTGGCTGTTGGAAGGACGAGCAATTTTATCCGGAATCGCATGGCCAAATGAGTTGGGTCGATAATATGTTTTTTGCTCCCGAAAGCCTGCAAGACGATCAGGGGCGCAGAATAATGTGGGCGTGGTTGTTGGATTCTGATGACTTTTGCTCGCGCATAGAAAACGGTTGGTCGGGCACCATGAGCTTGCCACGGGTACTGTCGTTGGGCGACGATGGCGCGCTCAACATGGATGTGCCCGATGAAATCAAAGCTCTGCGCTATCGCCCCTTTACGGTGAGGGATTTACTGGTTGAGCCGGGACAAGATATGCTGATCGGCGGAATACGGGGCAATAGTTTTGAGATGATTATTGAAATGGAAAGTGCCGACGCGACCGAATGTGGCGTCAAGGTCTGTGTTTCTGCGGATGGCGAAGAACAAACTTCCATTTCGTATCTGGCATCTGAGGGCCAGCTACAAATTGATACGCGCAAGTCAGGCCCCGAAAAAACTCCCAAAGGTATAGAGGCTGGCCCGTTCAGATTAAACGAGCGGGAGCCATTAAGGCTGCGAATTTTTGTCGACAGGTCTGTGGTTGAAGTTTTTGCGAATAGTCGCCAGGCTATTATGCGCAGAATATATCCATCACAACCCGATAGTCTCGGTGTCAGCGTGTTTTCGAAGGGCGGTGTCACCAAGATCCCCTTGATTGAATCCTGGAGTATCTCCCCGTCTAATCCCTATTGATATATCTCACCCCCGAGTCACGGCGCCGTTTGCGGGCATCAAAAATCGGACGATGCCGCCGCTGTTGAAGGCTCGAGGGCTTGTGTCGATAGGTTAAAATATCAGGCCCAATTGCTCTCGATATGGAATTGAATTAGCCGCCCCCGCGGTTTGAATACAGATCGACGACGCTTTACAGGCGACCTGTAAACAGCGATCGATATCACCGCCAGAGCTCAATGCAGCCAAAAAATAGCCGATAAAAGTATCCCCTGCTGCGGTGGTATCGACCGCCTGAGTCGGGACTGCATCACCGCGACATTGTCAATGCCTTCATCTAGGCTGGTTGTGAGTATTTGATTTTTTGTACTACCCTAGATCGCAGGTAAATGCGTCGACCCAGAGCGCTGGACAATAACGATAATTATCACCCTCAATGACCGCTAGATCATCTCTAATGGGCTATCCTACCCTGTTTTTTTGGGTGAACGAGACCGGCCCTTAATTGTTGTCTTTGTTTTAACCATGCTACAATTTTTAGCTATTTAAAAAGCACAGAGGGCTGTGATGAGTGACGCTATTGATGGTATGAAGCGGATCATTGTTACCGCGTATCGCCTGTTAATTATCACATTTAGCCTAGTTGGCTTCATCTCCATGACTGGGTGTAATGACGCGCCTACCCGACCCAATGATGTCGCCAAACGTCCCCATGTGATATTGGTCATGGCCGATGATATGGGCTGGGCTCAAACCGGCTACTATGGCCACCCACTCTTAAAAACTCCCAACCTAGACACTATGGCAAAAAGTGGTCTGCGAATGGATCGTTTCTATGCGGGTGCTCCGAGCTGCACGCCGACTCGAGCCACCGTGCTTACCGGGCGTTCAAACGATCGGACGGGAGCATTTCGTGTTGGAAGTTATCTAAACAAACAAGAAAAAGTGGTTTCAACGGCGTTCAAAGAGGCGGGCTACAAGACGGGCCACTTTGGTAAATGGCACCTCAATCGGGTGGGCACGGAAGAAGCACTTACGAATCATCCCCTCCCGGCCGATGACCCGCATAATCCAGGCGAGTTCAGTTTTGACTATTGGCTAAGCCACACTTCTGGTTGGGACCTAGACCCCGAACTCAGCCGCAATGGCGATCGAGAGCAATTTCAAGGTGAAGGTTCAGTCGTCATTGTCGACGAGGCGCTTGAGTTTATCGCCCGCGAGGCGTCCGATAACACACCTGTCTTTGTCGTCATATGGTACTCGGCTCCCCACGGGCCTTGGGCGGCGTCGGACGAAGACATCGCCCCGTTTTTGGGTAAGGTGGATCGGACCTCGGCTCACGCTCATGGAGAGATTGTTGCCATAGATCGTTCCATTGGAAATTTAAGGCAAGGCCTCAAAGATCAGGGTATTGCAGATGATACATTGATATGGTTTACCAGTGATAACGGCGGATCGCCCAACCTAGATGTCCGAGTTTGGCCTTCTGAGGAGAAATTTGGGGGCGCTGGGGGACATGGTATGGAAATGGAATACCCATCTGACTGCAGTGATCAAATCGATCCCAATCTGACAAGTTTTGAGGCCCGAGATCTGCATGGTTGCATTAGGGGTTTAGACCCAGACAGTACCGGCCACCTTCGCGGATTCAAAAAAGATTTCTATGAGGGTGGACTGAGGGTTCCAACGATTGTTGAGTGGCCCGCAAACATCGCTCCGAGAGTAACAAATTTCCCATCGGGGACGGTAGATATCTTCCCGACATTGATTGACGTCGCGGGACTCGACCCCAATTCAATCAACAAAGTCCACGACGGAATTTCGCTATCTGGTTTGTTCCAGAAAGAGTCGGGAAAGCGCGAAAAACCACTGGGATTTAGGGCTAACGGGGGACTGATGTGGCTGGACAATGATTGGAAACTGGTAAGAAACGTCGATTTTGACGGTAAAAATTTTGTTACCACTCCCTATGAGCTCTATAACCTAATCGGTGATCCCAGTGAAGAAAATAACCTAATCGATTTGCATCCAGGTATCGCTGATCGCATGAAAAATGAGTATGCGGCGTGGAGCCTGTCAGTCAGCCGAAGCGCGTTTGGCGAGGATTATCCAGAGGGTGAGGTGCTCCCAACAGGACGCGAGCTGACTCCTCGAATTGAGAGAGATCGCGAGAAGAATCAAACGCTTTGGCGCGAGGAAATAAAGCGATCAGAAATAACGGTGTTGCCCTAATCGGTCAAGATGTTGCCGGTATGTATGCAGTTGTGCACTTAAAACGGCTACCGCTGAAGCTTGGGTCACCGGCGTTATAAACAAGAAACAGCCATAGATTTTTGGCATTTTAGTGGGCAATCTTGCTATTAGTGGGCAATCGTAGTTTTACTAAATCGCTACAGCCTAATGAGAATGGCGCACCCAATGGGCACCCGAATCAGGACGAAGCGTATAGATTCGCCAGAGGCGAAAAAATTCACTCCGAAGGTCAATATGCTCAACTATTGGTGCCGCTTGATTTCATGATGGTGGCCGATCGCTATGAAAATCTAGCACTCAATGTAGGTGCTGCCAGAGGTCTCTGGAAATTGTCGCTATCGGTAGCCAATGCGACCGATCATGATGATCAGTATCTGCCGCGGACAACGAGCGGTGATTCGCAGTTTTATGGTTTGATCCAAGCGCACACAACGTATATGTTGCAAGTGACCTACGACACGATGCGTTAAACGCCAAAAATACCGTTTGAAAAGGCGGTAGGCGAGGTACCTTGATTATTGACTTATAGCTAGTTAAACCCCAGTCAGTTGCTGGGTTTTTTTTGTAAACTGGCGACTTTCTTCAACTAAAAAACAACTATAAAAGAATATGATACTCGCATGCACCCAAAATATATGGTTTTGCAACAACCGATGTTCATGCTATTGATGTTCCTTGGAAGTTTTGGGTGATAGTTGCATAGTTTGATCAAACTGCAAAGTGACAGTCATAATAAAAAGGGCATAATTAGCTAATAGGGTAATGATAATAGAGGTAACAATGTCGAGATTTGATCTTCAGGACAAAGTAATTGTAGTCACCGGTGCCGCGGGCGGTATCGGGACAGAAATTTCACGGGAGTGTGCCGGCGCTGGTGCCAAAGTGGTGTTGGCAGGACGTACTGAAAAAACACTAGTTGCCTTGGCAAATGATCTCAGTGACGCGGACACTTTCGTTGTAAGTACCGACGTAACTGATCCTGAATCAGTTAAAAATTTGATTGTGTCGACGGTGGAAGAATTTGGCCGTGTGGATGTCATTATCAACAATGCAGGTGGCAGCGCTAGCATGTGCGAGCCTGAGGAGACACCTTATGATGTGTGGTCGCGAATGATTGAGGTCAATTTAAGTTCAACATTTTATTGTTGCATAGAAGCGGGTAAGCAGATGATCAAACAGAAGTCGGGCAAAATTATCAACATTTCGTCGACCGCCGGTACCAAGGGAAATCCGGGCATGCTGCACTATTCTGCAGCAAAAGCAGGTGTCTTGAGTCTAACTAATAATCTTGCCTTCAAGTGGGCTGAGCATAATATTAATGTGAATGCCGTCGTGCCTGGGCTTATAGCGACACCCAATATGATCAAGTGGGGAGTTATATCAGCTGACGTCGATGAAGATGGCAACCATGTGCCCCGATTAACCCGTCCTCCTGGTCCTGCTGATGTCGCGCATCTCTGCCGATTTCTTGCATCTGAGGCCGCTGATCTGATTACGGGCGAGGCAATCCCTGTTCGCTCATGGGAAAAAGCTGATCGTTTCTGGATTTAGCAGGGCGTTTCTGGGTGTAAAGAGTAGACCCTCACTAAACAATAAAGGATACACCGTGTATATAAGTAATATTAAAACATCTGATGATTCGCTAGAGCGTATTGGTGGGAAAGGGCGCTCCCTCGCGCGAATGACCTGTGCCGGGTTTGATGTGCCAGGTGGGTTTTTAGTGACCGCCGATGCCTATAGAATATTTATTACCGAGAATAAACTTCAGTCAGCCATTATTGATAGAGCTCGGCCCATCCTTAAGGATGGCTACCCTGCTTTTGATACTTGTGCAGAGCAAATTTCCACACTAATTTTGAACGCGCCGATGAGCGTCGCTGTTGTTGAGCAAATTAAAGTAGCCTACGGTGGCCTCGAGGATACTAATGTTCCAGTTGCTGTTCGATCCTCAGCAAACGCAGAGGATCTTCCAGATTTTTCATTTGCCGGACAACAGGAGACTTATCTCAATGTGCGCGGTGAGGATGCGGTTGTCAGGGCGGTTCAAAAATGTTGGGCTTCTCTTTGGACTGCCCAGGCAATCAGCTATCGCCATAATAATGGTATAGCGCAAGACAAGGTCGCTATGGCGGTAGTGGTTCAAACGATGGTGCCTTCTGAAGTATCTGGCATTCTGTTTACGGCAAATCCAACCTCGGGCGAACGGTCAGAAATAATTATTAACTCTAGCTACGGACTTGGAGAGGCAGTTGTTAGCGGACAAGTGACGCCCGACACATACATTGTTCAACGACCTGATCTCACTGTTAAAGAGTCTGTGTTAGGACCTAAGGAGCAGAAAATTGTCTACGATGGGGAGCAGGGTATTCGTATTGAAGACGTGTCTGAGAGTGAACGGCATCATTCATCGTTGAGTGACACCATGATTAAAGAGTTGTGTAAAACTGCGATTGACATAGAGTGCTTGTACAATGGGTTGCCGCAGGATGTAGAGTGGGCTTTTTGCGATGGGAAATTACATTTACTTCAATCGCGTCCAATCACCAACCTGCCTGTCCAACCCATTGATGTTGAGTGGATGCCAACATTACCCGCAAAGTGTGTTAGCCGCCGTCAAATAGCAGAGAATATGCCGGATCCAATTTCGCCGTTATTTGAAGATCTTTATCTGACTCAAGGCCTAGAGGCACCGCGTGAGAAAAGTCTTATGGTCGGCGGAGGGGCGCTGTTTGTTACTGTGAATGGCTATGCATACCAGCGCTTTGACTGGCCGGCTATCCACGCCAATCTGGAAATTCGACGAAAGAGAACTAAAGACTCGCAGAGCGTATCGGAACAAGACATAGAAACTGCAGAGTATGCTGCATTTAAAGGGGATTTACTAAAGCTAAAAGCCAGCTTGGCGGATGTAGCTGCAGAGGATATTGAGCCATTTCGCGATGATATGACTGAGGTCGATCGTGTTGCATTTGACCAGTGGTATATCGAACAAACGGACGAGAAAATCAACTCTCGCATCTCTATGCCGGAAAGTATAAATCCGACCTATGTCGCATTCAATAATATTAAACAAAACGATGCGCAGTTAAAGTATTGGTACGAAAAAACTTTACCAAGACTTGATAGCGTTGCAGATAAATGGCGCACATTAGATGTTGCCAGTGCCTCCGATTTAGAGTTATTTGACGGCATTTGCGAGCTGGCCATAGAGGAAGGTCGTTATTGGTCGGATGACTCTACGCACACCTTTGGTGTCGCCAAGTCGACAGATGATCAACTCCAGTGTTTCTTGAAAGAGACACTCCCAGACCACAATTTTATCAGTGGTCAGTTTCTCACTGGTATTGAATCAAAAACCATGCAGTCCAATGCAGACCTTTTTAAAATCGCAGAGATGTTGCGGTCAGATCTAGACTTGACCTACACCGTATTGGTTGTTCCCTCGGCCTACCTGCTGCAAGCTCTCAAGGATCACGAAAAAGGTGCAGATGTGGTTGCTGCTGTTGAACAGTATCTCAGGCAGTATGGGCATCAGGGTTATAGTATGGACTTTATCGAGCCAACACAGATGGAGGATCCATCGGCACTGTTCGCTTCATTAAAGGGAATGGTTCGAGATAGAAAGTACCATCCTAAAAATCAAGGGAAAAAAACTGCGGAGATTCGTGCTGCCAAGTATAAGGAAATTTCACAATTGCTCTCAGGTCTTGAATACTGGCAGTTCCGATTTAGATGGTGGTTAGCGCGCAAGTACAACTTTATTCGCGAGGAAGTTGCGTTTCGATTTGGCTATACCTGGTCAATCCTGCGCCCTATGGCCTATGAGCTCAATCGGCGGTTGGTGGAGGCTAAAATACTGGTAGATAAGGATGATATTTTCTTTCTCACGAGTGCGGACATTGCGCAGGCAATAGAGGCAAAGGCGAGGCACCAAAAGCCAGATAACTACGGCGAGCTCGCTAGGCAAGAGCGTACGCTTCGAGAAGCAAGAAAACGTCACCATCCACCCGGCACTTTGCCTGCTGAAGTCGCTACGATTGAGGCTGTTTCATTTAAGGAAACACAGATCAAAAATGACGAGTCGAGCAACATTATGCGAGGTTTCGCCGTGAGTTCTGGGGTTGTGACCGCCAAGGCAAGTGTAATTTTGGGTCCTTCAGAATTCGATAACATGACGCCTGGAAGTATTCTTGTCAGCCCTCTGACAACACCAGCCTGGACCCAGCTTTTTGCGAATTGTGTTGGTTTGGTCACCGATGTGGGCAGCATTCTCGCGCACGGCTCCATCATAGCACGTGAGTACGGCATACCCGCGGTTCTGGGCGTGGGAGACGGCACTAAGCGTATCCGTCATGGGCAGACAATCACTATTAATGGTGATCTGGGGACGATATTTATTCACGAGGATGAATAGGTCTTCAGTGTAAATCAGCCACTTTTCAACAGAGGGTCGCTGTACTTTTAGCTCCTCACAAGGGGGTTAGATATTTTTCGCTCTTATTACAGAGATGGAGCTCTTTATCCAGTGAAGCAAAAAGCATTGGAGATAGAGGAGTAAGAGCGTAACACTAATACTTAATAGGAGAATTGTAATGTCAGTTTTTGGAAAAGATGAGTTGGCAATGCGAAAATTCGCTTCGAGCATGCCCGTGCCGGAGTTTGAAGAAACGCACTTCGTGACATCCAAGCCGCTAAGTCAGGCGAAGGTGGCGATAGTCACGACTGCTGGTCTCCATCGAGAGAATATGCCAGGATTTGAAATCGGCGACAGCGATTTTCATTATGAAACCTTGGCGAGGCATATCAGAGATTTGCAACTCGGACATCACAGTGTCAACTTTGATCGAGGCGGGTTTGCCGCCGATTTCAACGTTGTATACCCCATTGATCGTCTTGAGGAGCTTGCTATAGCAGGTGTCATTGGTGCAGTTGCGGAAAATCACTATGCCTTTGCCGGAAACCAGTCAGCAACGGTCTCCGAGATTCGGCTGGACTCGGGGCCTCATTGTGCTGGGAAAATGCTTGCAGAGAATGTGGATGTTGTGCTCCTCACGGGCACGTGTCCTCTTTGTCCACGGACTGTTTGCACCCTCGCACATATTTTTGAGGCTGCAGGTCTTGCGACTATCGTTATTACCCGAGCGAGAGAGATTGCTGAGCGCATGAAAGTTCCAAGGGCTCTTCATACTGTTTTTCCAC
>CAWKZY010000062.1:0-15529 GCA_963854625.1 Gammaproteobacteria bacterium
TTCCTGCACCTCAGTGAGCAGGGCTAAATAACCGATAAAAATCAACAGGCAGTGAACTTTTAGGCCGTTGCCAAGCGTACAACTCTAAGGCGCCGGTAAGCTATGAAGGTAGACGCTAGCGGTGAACAATGTGGGTATTTTATGATGCAAAATCGGCGCTCGGCGTAGCCGATTTAGCGTTTAGTTTAAGTTTCTACCTAAGGGCACTGCTAATGCTGCCCGCTTAGGCGTAGTGCTCACGTTTTCGGCTTGTTTTTGACAATTTGAGGCTTCTTGCGGTCTTAGCGGCTATTTGTTCCCTAACACACCTAGCCTAATGCGGCAGCAAGAGCCCATAAGGTACTGGGCTAGGGACGAACACAGCTGAAAATACCACTGTTGCTATCGGCGGCTTCAACACGGAAAATAGCGATGCTGAATTTTAGCGCTGACACGCTGGCTGTTGCTCACCACTGATGACACGGGGCAAGCCACCTCTCGGACAACCTTAAAGGTGGCTTAAGGAATCTTGACCGCAGCGAATCTTGAAGGGAACTCCAAAAATAACGTAGACGATAGCGCAAATGCACTGAACACATTGCTCCAACAACTCCTTCTTACATACAAATAAAGGCTAGTTTTAATGAATCATGACAACTCCAGGAACCTGTTTGACCTGGCACTTCAATATATTCCCGGCGGAGTTAACTCTCCGGTTCGCGCCTTCAAAGGGGTTGGCGGAAACCCATTATTTTTCAAAAGCGGCAAAGATGCCTATCTAATAGACTCCGACGACAATCGCTACGTCGACTATGTTGGTGCGTGGGGGCCGCTTATTCTTGGGCACTTAAACCCGGGCGTTGTGGAAGCCTTGCAAGACCAGCTTCAAATAGGCCTTGGATTTGGCGCATCAACGGAGGGTGAAATTCAGATTGCCAAAAAAATCTGTGAGCTAGTTCCTTCGATCGAAAAAGTACGGCTTGTGACCTCCGGTACCGAGGCCACAATGAGCGCCATACGGCTTGCAAGAGGCTATACACGCCGAGACATCATCGTTAAATTTGAAGGCTGCTATCACGGCCATGTGGACGGACTATTAGTCAAAGCAGGTTCAGGTGCGCTTACTTTAGGCGAGCCGGATTCGTTGGGCGTTCCGAAAGCTTACACAGACCTGACCCACGTTTTGCCTTATAACGATATCGAGGCAGTTAAAAGTTTCTTTGCCGAAAAAGGCGAGCAAATAGCCTGCATCATCGTTGAGCCCATTGCTGGCAATATGAATTTCGTACCCCCGATTCCTGGGTTTCTGGAATGTCTACGTGAAGTGTGCTCAGACAATGGCAGCGTATTGATCTTCGACGAGGTGATGACAGGGTTTAGAGTTGCCTTAGGTGGAGCACAAGCCGCCTATGGAGTAACGCCAGATCTAACGACCTTGGGCAAGGTCATTGGCGGCGGCCTACCGGTCGGCGCGTTCGGAGGTCGCGCGGACATAATGGATCACATAGCACCACTTGGCGGGGTTTATCAGGCTGGCACGCTTGCCGGCAGCCCACTTGCAGTAGTTGCAGGACTCGCCATGTTAAATCAAATATCTCAGCCTGGTATTTATGAGGGTTTAAATGAGAAAGCAGGGGTGTTGCTGTCGGGTTTGAGAGAGCGAGCTGCCGCAGCCAATGTGCCATTCACGACCAATCAAATGGGCGGCATGTTTGGCTGTTTTTTCAGTGAAGAAGAATCAGTCACTCGCTTCGAGCACGTAACGGCCTGCAATATTAAGAACTTTCAAACTTTCTTCCATGGCATGTTAGACAACGGCGTGTATTTAGCGCCCTCTGCCTATGAAGCTGGATTTATTTCGACTGCCCATGGAGATGCTGAAATTCAGCACACCTTGGATGCCGCCGAGAAAGCATTTTCGTTGATAAACCGCTAAACTCCGCCCAGCGATCAACAGTAACCAGACCAGTGTTCAGCAGACTAAATCAGACTAAAATTCAGACTAAAATTCAGACTAAAAAATGAGAGACAGCTCGATGACGAAATATGATGTATACGGGATTGGCAATGCGATAGTGGATAAAGAATTTGAAGTCCAAGACAGCTTTTTAGCCGAGCATGGAATCGAAAAAGGCATGATGACCTTGGTAGATCGCGACCAGCAGGTTTTCATTTTAGATCAACTAATTAAAACCTATGGCTTGAAAAAACGAGCAGGCGGTGGTTCAGCAGCAAATTCTCTGTATGCCCTAAGCCAGTTTGGGGGCAAAGCCTTTTATTCTTGCCGAGTAGCCAACGACGAAACCGGAGATTTCTTTCTCGAAGGTTTAGGCCAACAAAATATCGAAACCAATACCAACAGCCAACGTGCCGACGGCCTCAGTGGCCGATGTTTGGTTATGGTAACCCCTGACGCCGAACGAACCATGCAGACCTATCTTGGCGTGTCCGATGACATTTCAATTTCGGAAATGGATTTTGAGTCAGCAAAGCAATCTAAAATTATGTACCTGGAAGGCTATTTGGTTACATCTGACAGTGCAAAATCTGCCATTATCGAAATGAAAGAATACGCAATTGCCAACAACATCAAGACCGCCATGACTTTCTCTGATCCAGCCATGGTTGAGTACTTTTGCGACGCAGTCAATGAAGTATTGGGCGACGGTGTTGATTTACTTTTTTGCAACCAGCACGAAGCCATGAAATGGGCAGGCGCTGATACAATTGAAGCGGCCTGTGAAGCACTTAAAACAAAAGCCAAACAGTTTGCTATTACCTGCGGCTCAAAAGGCGCGTTGCTTTTTGATGGCGAGAATTATATAGATATCGAGCCATATGCCGTTGATGTCGTCGACACTAATGGCGCTGGTGATATGTTTGCTGGCGCATTTATGTACGGCATAACCAATGGTTTGGATTTCGCCACTTCGGGCAAGCTAGCAAGCTTGGCATCGGCAACGGTGGTATCGGGATTTGGTCCACGGCTTGAACCTGAAAAACACGCAGAAATCTTGAAAAAGGTTCTAGCTTAGAACCCACAGCTAACAGCAAGGTCAGGCGTCAAGCATTACACACTAGAGCGGGAGCTAAGACCAAAGATTAGAACCCACCGTTAACGCAAAAAGCTAAGGTCATTACTTTGACCTTAGCTTTTTTAGTTTAGGGCTTGGGGCTTCTAGGTTTTAACTTTAAAAACCTGACCTTCAAGACTAAATCTCAAGCCTTTTCTTTGAGGTCTTAACTTTCAAACCTTGCCTTTTCAGGCATAGACGTTAAATTTGACGCCTACGCCCTCAAATCATCGACGAATTTTTTAACACCGTCGAACCAAGATGTTTTGCGGGGATTTTGTGAAGAACCCTGATCATCCTGAATTTCTTTAAACTCTTCCAACAATTCTTTTTGGCGCTTGGTTAAATTTACCGGCGTCTCGACAACTACGCGACAAAGTAAATCACCTGCACTGCCGCCACGAATAGGCGTAACGCCCTTGTTTCGAAGTCGGAATAATTTCGAGGTTTGAGTTTCTGCCGGAATCTTAAGTTTTACACGACCATTAAGAGTCGGCACTTCTAACTCACCGCCCAATGACGCATCACAAAAACTAATCGGTATTTCGCAGTGTAGGTCTTTTCCATCACGCTGAAATATATGGTGCGCTCTAACGCCAACCTCAACATAGAGGTCTCCTGATGGGCCTCCATGAGTACCGGCCTGACCTTCACCAGTTAATCGAATACGGTCACCAGTATCAACACCGGCTGGGACTTTTACAGACAAGGTTTTGGTTTCATCGACGTTGCCGCGACCATGACAGGTATTACAAGGATTTTTGATTTGCTTGCCTGTGCCTTGGCATCGAGGACAAGCTTGCTGAACCGAGAAAAAACCCTGCTGCATGCGAACCTGACCGTGGCCGGCACAGGTGCTGCAATCAATAGCCGAGGTGCCTTTCTTAGCGCCAGACCCATCGCAGGAGCCACAATTTACAGTAGTTGGAATTCTAATCTTAACCGACGTGCCTTGCACCGCATCTTCTAAACTAAGATCAAGGTTGTACCTAAGGTCAGCGCCTTTGCGCACATGACTATTACCGCCACCGCCTCTGCCGCCACCAAAAATGTCGCCGAAGATATCGCCAAACATGTCACCAAAGTCAGCATTGCCCGCGCTAGTTTGCCCCTCTATTCCGGCATGGCCATATTGGTCATAGCGGGCGCGTTTTTGAGAATCAGAAAGCACTTCGAAAGCCTCATTGGCTTCTTTGAATTTGTCCTCTGCAGTATCGTCATCTGGATTACGGTCAGGGTGATGCTTCATGGCAACACGTCGGTAAGCCTTTTTAATTTCGGCTGCCGAAGTGCCTTTCTCAATACCCAGGACTTCGTAAAAATCTCGTTTCGACATTTGTTCTCTCTTGTTTCGTGTCTATTTTAGCGGACTGCTTAGCGATCTGTACTAACGGTCTGGTCTAACGGTCTGGTCTATCAGTCTGCTCTAACGGTAAAATGTGATGTGTCATGAGGGTTTTTCTTAACGGTTCTAGCTGTCAAACCCAGACTTGAAACCTGCGCCACAAGCGTCAGAAAAACAGGTCACTTAGCAAACCAAAAATTGGTATCCAGCAACCGCAAAAAAGCTAAGCCATCAAGATGACTTAGCTTTTCGCGAGCCGTCTGAGCTTTAATCGCTCAGCATAAAGACAAAACTACGCTTGCTTTTCGTCTTCTTTAACTTCTTCAAACTCTGCATCGACAGCTTCATCATCTGCTGACTCAGCGTCACTAGGCGCTTCTGCACCTTCGGCCGCTTGCTCGGCATACATTTTCGCAGCTAAACTTGAAGACGCTTCCGTCAACACTTTAGTCGCCGCTTCAATCTGCTCTAAGTCATCTGCCTTAATTGCATCTTCTACTGAGGTGATGGCTGCATTAATCACATCCTTCTCTTCATCAGTTGCCTTGTCGGCTGCTTCTTCAAGAGTTTTCTTGGTGGCGTGAACCAAGCCATCAGCTGTATTTCTTGCTGTGATTAGCTCTTCGAACTTCTTATCTTCAGCAGAGTTGGCCTCTGCATCTTTAATCATCTGCTCGATTTCTTCGTCAGATAATCCACTGGACGCCTTAATGATAATCGACTGTTCTTTGCCAGTAGCTTTGTCTTTGGCCGACACGTTTAAGATTCCGTTCGCATCCAAGTCAAATGCCACTTCGATTTGCGGCATACCGCGAGGCGAAGGAGGAATATCACTCAAATCAAATCGGCCTAGTGATTTATTTTGTGAGGCTTGCTTTCGCTCACCTTGTACAACGTGAATCGTCACTGCTGTTTGATTATCATCGGCTGTTGAGAAAACCTGTGTCTTCTTAGTCGGGATTGTCGTGTTCTTCTCAATTAGTGCGCTTGCCACGCCACCAAGAGTCTCAATACCAAGTGACAAAGGAGTCACGTCTAGTAGCAAGACATCGTTCACTTCGCCAGACAGTACAGCCGCTTGAATAGATGCACCAACTGCCACCGCCTCATCAGGGTTCACGTCACGACGCGCTTCCTTGCCAAAGAACTCTGCAACCTTCTTTTGTACCAAAGGCATACGAGTCTGACCGCCAACCAAAATCACATCATCAATCTCGCCAACACTCAAATCAGCGTCTTTTAACGCCATTTTGAGTGGAGCTAAGGTGCGCTCAACCAGCTCTTCAACGATGGATTCAAATTTAGCGCGAGTCAGCTTTTGCACCAAGTGCTTAGGACCGCTTGCATCTGCTGTAATGTATGGCAGATTTACTTCAGTTTGCTGTGAAGAAGAAAGCTCAATCTTGGCTTTTTCAGCAGCTTCTTTCAGACGCTGTAATGCCAATGGATCGTTGTGCAAATCCATGCCTGACTCTTTCTTAAATTCATCAGCTAAATATTCGATCAAACGCAGATCAAAGTCTTCGCCACCAAGAAAAGTGTCGCCATTGGTCGAAAGTACTTCAAATGTATGTTCGCCATCTGTTTCAGCAATTTCAATGATTGAAATATCGAAAGTACCGCCACCTAAGTCATAAACGGCAATTGTAGAATCGCCAGCGTTCTTATCCATGCCGTAAGCAAGTGCCGCAGCTGTCGGCTCGTTGATAATCCGCTTAACTTCAAGACCCGCAATCTTGCCGGCATCTTTAGTTGCTTGGCGCTGAGCATCATTAAAATAAGCAGGCACTGTGACTACAGCTTCGGTAACTGGCTCGCCGAGGAAGTCTTCCGCCGTCTTCTTCATTTTCTTCAGGACTTGGGCTGCAATTTGGGGTGGCGACATCTTCTCGCCATTGACTTCAACCCAAGCATCGCCATTGTCTGCCTCAACAATTTTGTAAGGCACCATTTTTATATCTTTCTGAACTGCTGCGTCTTTAAACTGGCGTCCTATCAATCGCTTGATAGCAAACAGTGTGTTATGCGGATTAGTAACCGCTTGACGTTTTGCAGGTTGGCCAACCAATGTCTCTCCATCACCGCTGTAAGCAACGATAGAAGGCGTAGTACGATCGCCTTCCGCATTCTCAATGACTTTTGCTTCGCCGCCATCCATCACTGCTACGCAGGAATTAGTGGTGCCCAAATCGATTCCTATTATCTTACCCATTCTTACAATCTCCGCTTATGCTTGTCTGGTGCGCCAGTATGAACTGGACTTACTACTGGTCATCAATATTGGCCCGTTCCATCGTATTTCAAGGAACTGAACGCTATTTCCTTTAATTTCTACTGTTATTCACGCCAAAATTCGATCTGGCATAAAATCTCAGCAGTTTTCTATTAGATTATACTTTTGCGTCTATCGATGGGCTTGGCCCTTTTGCCACCATAACCATCGCTGGCCTGATCACTCGGCCGTGTAAGCTGTAGCCCTTTTGCATCACCGCTATCACTGTGTTCGGTTCAACATCTGGATTTTCTTGCATGGACATGGCTTGGTGTAAAAGAGGATCAAAAGGCTCGCCTAATGGATCCACCGCCACGATGTTGAACTTGGCAAAGCAGGCTGCAAAACTCTTTAAGGTAATATTTACACCGTCAAAAATTGCCGTTTCTGCTGAGTCTTCGTTGCCACTGGCTGAACTCAAGGCTCGTTCCAAGTTATCCATCACCGCCAGCAGTTCGCCGGCAAACTTTTCTTGGCCATATTTGTGAGCTTTCTCTACATCTTTTTCCGTTCGTCTGCGCAGATTCTGCATTTCTGCCTGAACCCGTAACAGGTCGTCCTTAGCTTGGCCTGCCGCTAATTCCGCGGCCTCAAACTTATCTTCCAGCAATTCCACTTCGGTTTTGTCCTCTTTAGCCTGCGGATCACCTTGACCCTCTGGTGTGTCAGTGGAACCTAAACCCTCTTGTGGGCTCAAATCCTCAGCTTGATCTTGGTTCCCGTTATGCTCTAAATCACTTTCATCATTCGGATTTTGCATGATGCGGCGCTTCCCCTGCTCTTTAGTCTTTGATTGTTCAGATCTAGTGTCTGCGTGGTGATACACATACCTCTAGACAGTATAAATTTGTTTAGCTTCGCGATATATGGGGTCTAGGCAACGCAATTCAAGCAAAAAAGTGAGGATTCCTTGCGAATTGCCATGCTAATTCTGCGGCAAAGGATTGCGCTGACTTTAACCATAGGTCGAAGTGTGCCGTTTCGCCCTTTCTATTTGGCCGTTTAGTCGGTAAAAAAATTACGCTAAGGCACCTAGCAACCTTAAGATTGGCGCGAATTTGGTACTTTTAACCCCTTTGATCCAATATACTCCGTCTATGCTTGCTGAACTTATTATTCGAAATTTCGCTACCGTCGACTCACTGCAAATCGAATTCAAACCCGGTATGTCGGTGATTACCGGTGAAACGGGTGCCGGTAAATCCGTCATCCTTGGCGCGCTATCCCTTAGCCTTGGCGACCGCGCCGACAAAGGCACGGTACGCGCGGGCGCAAAAAAGGCAGAGCTCAGTGCCGAATTCAACATCGACGCTATTCCCGCAGCCCAAGGCTGGCTTCATGCCCACGACCTTGATCACGACGAGTCTCACACCTGCATCCTGCGCCGGGTAATAACAAATGACGGCCGCTCGAAGGGCTATATCAATGGCTCACCGGTAACCATGGCCAGCTTGAAGTCTCTTGGTGAAATGCTCATCGACATTCATAGCCAGCATGAACACCAATCCTTACTCCACAAAGCCACTCACTTGCGTATGCTGGATGATTTCAGCGTCGACAAAGATCTCAGCGCCAAGCTACATTCTACTTGGAAGCAGTGGCAGCAAAACAACCAACAAATGGTTCAGCTTAAAAGTGCATCAGAAGAATCCTCTGCCCAGACCCAGCTGCTGTCTTATCAGCTAATCGAACTTGAAGAAATGGAGATTGGGGAGAATGAAGTAGAGGAGCTGGATGCAGAGTTCAAAGCATTGAACAGCGCCGACTCCATCATCTCAACCATTCAGACCGTGCTTAATTTGTGCAGTGAGAATGACGATCAAAACGCCTCCTCCAGCCTGGCAACTAGCCTTAGCGCCATGAGGGAGATTCCGGCTCAGGATGAAAAAGTTAAAAGCATCACAGCCCTTTTAGAAAATGCAGACATTCAATTAGGCGAAGCGGTAGCTGAACTGCGCTCCTTCAATGATGAATTCCGTGCCGACCCACAGCGTCTAGAGACACTTAATAACCGCTTAAGCGATTTATACAGCGTTGCCCGAAAACACAAGATAAATGCCAAGCAGCTGCCCGCACTCGTAGCGGACCTGCAAGAACAACTGGCACGGTTTGAAAACAGTGACGCTGAATTAGACCAGCTTAAAGCCAACGACGGACTTTTGCGGGAGCAGTACCAACAAATTGGCAAAAAAGTCTCTGCCAATCGCAAAAAAGGCGCTAAAAAACTGGCAGATGAAGTTAATAAGCAAATCGCGACTTTGGGCATGCCCAACGCCGCGTTGGCTGTGTCTCTAATCGCAACCGATAGCGAAAAACCGTCCCAGCATGGCCTGGAGTCAGCTGAGTTTTTAGTTAGTACTAACCCAGGCCAAAGCCCTCAAGCCTTGAATAAGATAGCCTCTGGCGGTGAGCTCTCTCGCATTAGTTTGGCCATTCAAGTGATTACCGCCCAAACAACCCACACCCCAATCCTAGTATTCGATGAAGTCGATGTGGGTATTGGCGGGGGCGTTGCTAAAGTAGTTGGCGAGCTATTAAGAGAATTAGGCGAAAAAACCCAGATCTTTTGTGTCACCCATCAAGCTCAAGTGGCGAGTCAGGGTCATAATCACTTTTATGTCAGTAAAAGCACCGGCAGTGATTCAACCCAGACCAGTATTGTTGAACTCGGTAAAAAAGAAATTATCAGGGAGGTGGCGCGCATGTTGGGGGGCGATGATTTCACTGATGAGTCATTAGCCCACGCCCAACAGATGGTGGCGTCTAGCTAGTTCAAGCTTGGGATTAAGCACGCTGCCTAGGCCGGCCTATCCCTATAGACGGCAAGCAATTTATACGCTTTAGGCCATCTATCCCGCTTTCAATCAGCCTAGATCTTAGCTTGAACCAAGCAGGCTTTAGCCGATTAAGTGCGTTTTTGGCAATCTGTACACAAACCATACAAGTACATGCTGTGATCTGTAATGGTAAAACCGTACTTCTTAGCGATTGCTTCCTGCTGACTTTCTATAATCTGATCAAAAAACTCTTCAACCCGGCCACAGCCATTACAAACGATATGGTCATGATGATCCACAGACGTTAGTTCAAAAATGGAACTTCCGCCCTCAAAATGATGCCGCTCAACCAGACCTGCCGTTTCAAACTGCGTCAATACTCGGTAGACCGTTGCTAAGCCTACATCTTCATCGGCTTCGATCAACGCTTTATAGATATCTTCAGCAGATAAATGTTTAGTCGCGGAACTTTCAAGGATTTGAAGAATCTTTACTCTGGGAAGAGTGACCTTTAAGCCAGCATCACGCAGTTCTTGGTTCTCTGAGGCCATTATATTTCTCAACTTTAGCTGTATTGAAGATTGCTGTATTATGCACGCTCGTCTGATCTTAAGAAAGGCATGGCAGGCTCGAGTCGAATAAACACAGCAGCTGGATAAATATGAATAACTCAATCAAACCCATGGTCATGGCAGGCTTAGCCTGTTTAGCTCTAGCGCTTAGCGCCTGCGGCAACATTGGCTCATTGGATTTTCCCGGGGTTTACAAGATTGGCATTCCCCAAGGCAATATCATTACTCAGGAAATGGTCGATCAACTGCGGCCAGGCATGACCAAGAGACAAGTTATTTTTGTCATGGGCACGCCGCTTGTGCGAGACCCGTTTAACCAAAACCGCTGGGACTATATTTATAGCTACCAGCCCGGCGGCGGAGAAAGAGGCCAGGAGCGTATCTCAGTATTTTTTGAAGACGACGCTTTGAACCGCTTTGCAGGAGATTTCTCTCCTACTGAGGATCCAATCGATGACCTTAGCGATGACCTAGACGATGATCTTAGCGATGATCTTAGCGATGACATTAGCGAAGAACCCAGTGACGACGCAAGCACTGCAGCAGCTGCCGCTCCTACAATATCCGCCACTGCAACCACAGCATCTATCTAGTCTCATAAGAGACTGTTCGCAAAACGCTGTTAAGCGAATCTGATTGTTTTCAACTTACGCCAGACCTGAGATTTACCTTATTTAGGTTTGGTGAAATTTAAGCCACTAGTAAAAACCCCTAGCTAAAACCCCTAGCTAAAGCCCGACTAGAATAAAATGCCGGCATTAATCAGAGCCTAATTATGATTCCAACGGTATCTTAGCTCAGAAACATAGGTAGCCAAGGGCAGCTGTCTTTAATCAACACCCACACTAAATTTGGGTCTGGCTTAATCAGCTACCGGCTAAGATTTAGGAGCCCACTATTAAGCCCGCTATTTCAGATGGCGTGGCCTTAAGGGCTAGTGCCACCTTGTCGAAGAAATCTAATTCAAAATAGCGGATTTCGTCATCACTGCGAATAACCGCAGCAAGTGAAGCAAGAATAATGACTCGTTCATTCTCAGTCAGCTTGCGAGTGGCACTGGATAGGTAGCGCTCTAGAGAGCGAGTTTCGAACGCGGCTGACGAGGCGGCAGTTAAAATGTCCGCTTCGGAAAATTCCTCACCCGTTGTATCTTTCAATACTTCTCGAACCTGAGCAATCTCAACTTTCTCGACGTTGGAGTCAGCACGAGTTGCTCGCGCTAAGACCATTAACATCACCTCTTTAAAAAGCTCTTGCTTGTGTTTTTTTTCACTGGACTCGCGTACCAGCTTAGTGATGGATTCAAAGTTGAGAAGACTCATATCGCTTATGCCTACCTAGAAGAAGATTATTTAATAGGCCAGCGTAATGCTTAATCATTACGCTGTCTATCCCATGCCACCATCACACTGGATGATTTTGGCATGGGATTGCTAACTGAGACCAAATCAAAGCCCTACCAACGCTAAATCGAAGGATGTTCTTGAGTGATGAAAGTTGCCCCAAGACTCATCTAGCGCTGATCTAAGGCAGACTTAAGCCTGATCAGCGACAAAGGTAGGTGACATAACCTTAAACCAGAGCCTTAAACCAGAGCCTTAAACCAGAGCCTTAAACCAGAGCCTTAAACCAGAACCTTCAAATAGAACTATCAAACCCCACCTTACGTAATTTTAATACTCGAAGCGCACGCCCAAGGTAATACCTCGGCCAGCCTCGGGAGCGTAATTACGCAAAAACGAGGCGTGGTTGCGAATCTCTTCATCAAGCAAATTATCGCCGCGGGCGAATAGCTTAAATTCTGAATCGCCAGCTACCTGCACATGATAGTCGGCATAAAGGGACAGCAGCGTGTAGGCATCAGTTTCTAATTCCAACGGCCCCTGATCAGTTTGGGACAAAACACGAGTTGCATGAACATGCGCACTCCAGTTGTTGCCAAAATAACGCAGCTCGGCACCCACTTTTGCCGGCGGGATTCTAGGCACGTTACCACCTGCATCGAACTCGGCGTTAACGACGTCACCAAACAGACTGAACTCTGCATTGAGAGAATCTGAGCTTAACAGCGACACAGAGACCTCTGCTTCTAGGCCAGTAAAAGTAGCATCTTGAGCGATGTAACTAGCGACCGGTACTTCTTCTAATTCTTCGCCAGTGATGCTAAGAAATATATAGTCTTCAATCTCATTACGATATGCACTGAACTCACCGGTAAATCTGCCAGAATGGCGTCGGTAACCGAATTCAAAGTTGTTCGATACTTCACTATCCAATGATGCGTTGCCGATTTCCATTAGCCCGGTGGCTGCGTGAGGCACCAAACTTTCTTCGTCAGCAATTCGCCCGCAAGTGTCTAGTGCGATGTTGGAGAAAAGCTCTTCGACGCTAGGCGGCCGCTCAGAGTGGGCGGCTGACAGCAAAATATTGGATTGATCGTCAATATCATAAAGTAAACTACCGCTCACACTTGACGCATTTTCACTGTTGTCACAGGCGCCACTTGGATCTATTTCGTTACTCTCTAACCTAAACCCTATCTCTGCTGTTAGACGATTTCTTTGATAACGCTCTACACCGAAGAGTCCGATATTGTTGATATCCGACCGAGGGATGAAAGCCTCTTCACCAATCGCACTAAATTCGGAGTTAGACAACTGCACACCATAGACACCTGACCAATCGCCAGTGGGGGCCCGTTTTAATTCAAACCTTGCCTCGGTGCCTTTATTGCTAAACAGGGTACCAACTTCGCTATCGCCATCTTCAAAAATTTCGATCTCTCGATGTTCGTAGTCGGTGAAACCAACATTGGCTTTAAAGCTTTCTATCCAACTGTTCTCGAAGTTCATCTGACCCTTAAAGTCATAGCGGGTCTGTTCCATGTTGATGCGAACAAACTCCACTTCTTCTTCATGTTCTTCCTCGCCTTCCTCGTGCTCTTCACCTTCCTCTTCTTCTTCACCATGACCGCCGTGGCTACCTGGTGGCAAACCATATTTGTTTTCTAGTTCGCTTACTGAAAAACCAAAGAATCCCGCATCGGTAACATAGGAAAAACCAGCCGTGCCACCTTTGCCCTCACCGTCTGAATTGTTGATGAAACCGCGGGAGTTTTCAAATTCTTCTTCTTCATGTACTTCATCATGCTCTTCCCCTCCAGCTAACAGGGCTTCGCCAAGTTCCTTCACAGCTTCCGCGGCTTCTTCATCGATCGCAAAACCGTTAATCTCGTAATTGTCGTTCTCGCGAGTGAAAGCATCCAAATGAAAGCCAAAGGAGCCGACTGAGGCATCCAAGCGCATCACGGTTTTGTTCTCGTTATTCACACCGTTGTGAGATTGTTCAAGCTGGAAATGAGGGTGATCAATCAAGGTGCTAGGAATGCGATTATCAATAACATTCACCACACCACCGACCGCGCCGCTACCATAAAGCAAGGTGGATGGCCCGCGAATCACTTCAATCCTATCTGCCAGCATTGCCTCAGTGCCGTTGGCATGATCTGGGCTGACGTTGGACACATCGGTAAGAGCAATGCCATTCTGTAAGATGCTAACCCGGTTACCAGTTTGGCCACGAATAATAGGTTGACCGACCCCGGTGCCGAAAGAGGAGTTGGCCATACCGATCTCGTTCTTTAAGGTGTCGCCAAGGCTGTTGGAGGCCTTCTCTCGCAAAGCCTCACCGGATAAAATGCCAATTGGCAGTGCTGTCTGCGCTTCTGTTGCAGCAAATGGGGCCGTGACCACTAGCTCTACCAGCCTGTCCTCAATGTGCACACCGCCGGCATCAATATCTCTAGACGCATTTTTAGGCGAGTCTTCAGCGGCATTGGCGTACGAACAGAGAGTGGCGGAAACCATCGCAACAGCCACAGCAATTTTTCTTTTTTGATAAAACATAGTCGAGCTCCAAACATAAATTTACTAAACGCGCAGTGCCTTTGGTGCAAGACTTAGAAGAAAACTTCAAAGAAATCAACGGAAATGCTCTGATAAATCAAAGACAAGATCGCATAAGCACTAAAAGAGAAGGTAAAACAGTAAAGTTAAGCTTGAGGTGGACCACGAGCAGAAGGAGTGCGGGCAACAGTATGAACTGCAGCAGGCAGGAGAATATCAAAAGATGAGGTGGCGCTTTTTCCGAAGGTGAGGTCAGAATTACTGACCAGACTGTCGTCGCTAGAGCCGAGTTTGAGACAAATTTCACAATCGACTTGATCACGAAGATCGCTGCCGTGAGAGTGGTTAAGACTTACCGCTTGGGCAAAAACCAAACTGCAGACAAGCAAAAAACTCAACAGCGAGCCGCCAAGAAGCGAATGCTTTTTGGTGGAGCCCGTTAAATAAGTTTTAATGTCTAGCAAGCCTTGCATTTTGACTACTCGGTTGAAATGACCACAAAATTTACACAGGATTGAATACTAAGAGTCTTAATCGCTGCGAATCTATCTCTTCTTCAAAGGATGGTCAATATATTTTAATAAATTCTTTTGGTGGAGCTTTGACTATACTTTAACAAAATAGCTTAAAGAGATTTTGAAAAAGCTTCAAGAGCTGCCAAACCCACGACGTCTTGGGCAATCAGAAAAAGATCTTGTCTCGGGATCGAGGGGAGCGCTTTACTCAAGGTAGCCAAATGGGCGTCTTCTTGTGTCGCTCGCTCTAGCAAAAACTCACCGCTATTTTTGGGCGCGCGTTTGTTCACCACCAAACCATCAACGCTGATGCCGCCGCGCTCGAGTTGCTCATGAAGCTCGATAGTCTCCAACACGGGCAATCGCTCGGCCGCCAGCACGATAATAAAAGACGTCATATCTGAATCAGCAAGCTTGTCTCTTAAAGTGGCAAATTTATTTTTTCGGCGCAGCAGAATCTGCCTAATCTTGCTTTCTTTCGCTTTTTCTTTATCTGCCGGATCACCAAAGAGCTTATCTTCCATGCTGGAATCTCGACTAAGGTCACGCACCACCTCGGCAAACTTGTCAGCTTTTTCTCGGCGTTTTAGCAAACCTTCAGTCCAAGCCGACATCATTTCCGGCAGCACCATCAAGCGGGCAGTATGGCCAGAAGGTGCTGTATCAAACACCACTAGATCGTAGTCTTTGCTACCCAGCTCAACTACTTCGGCAATTTTTTCCAAAATAGCCGCCTCTTGCATGCCCGGAGCATCGCGAGAAAGCGTCATGTGCTTGTCTATCTCTTTGTGCTGCCCAACAGGCATTAGCTGATGCAAAGCCGTGCGTACTTCTTCCATATGAAGTTCAACGGATTCAATGGGGTCTAGTTCCAGGGCGTCTAACCCTGGAGCAACCTTGATAGGTTTTGAGCCGATCTTTCTATCAAAAAGATGGCCTAAATTATGAGCAGGGTCGGTGGATACCAGCAACACTTTTTTGCCAGCGGCAGCTGCTGCCAGCGCGGTTGCAGCAGACACTGTAGTTTTGCCTACCCCGCCTTTGCCGCCAAAGAAAAGTATGCGTCTATTTTGGGTGAGTTCTAACAGCA
>CAWKZY010000063.1:0-14197 GCA_963854625.1 Gammaproteobacteria bacterium
TAGGTCAATAGTAGTGACTTCTATGTGGCTGCCACTTGGGCCGAGGGGAAAACTGATCTTGACGACAGCAGGTGCACCAGAATTAGTTGCCAGTTTTGCCGTGATTGGATAGCTTTTGGGTATTCCTAAAGCATTCCATTCACAGGCGTCATCATCTGAGGACTCGAGTTCAAATATTTCATCCCCGTTTTTATTTGTGTTGTCGGTACTTTTTAATGGCAGTGTGCATTTGCACTCGCCAGCATCGTCCCCGCGAGATAGATAAAACCATCGAATAATATCTGTCAATGACTAAAGCTTGCCAGTAAAAGACGGGCAACTACAGTACTTAGAATTAGTCTAGGGTTTTCGTGATGCTGATTTTCTTTAGGTGATCTTTGGCCTGATTTTCAGGAGGGTCTGTTAGTTACTTCCAATGGGTGTATTGAGACGTTGCCACCAGTCGAGTTCACTGGGGGCTTTGCGCTCAAAAAGGCCTTAAAATCTATAATAGTTGCTGTGGTTTTGAATGAATTGGTCTAAGAGAGCTAGTCTGTGCTGGATGTGTAGTGTGATAGGAGGAGGGTGGTTGCTGTGTTTGCGGTAACGTTTGCCGCGGTAAGAAACATATCGACAATTAAATCGATGGCAATGAGTATGGCAATTCCCTCAACAGGTAGCCCTAAACTTTCGTACACGGGGGCCATTATTAATAAGCCGCCGCTAGGAATGCCCGGTGTATAGAAACTAAAAAGGCCTATGGCGGCAGCTATAGTTAACAGCTCCGTGGTGCTCAAATCGATGCCATACAGTGCGGCAATGAAGTAACTGCCTGAGGTTCTAGCTATAGGTGAGGCGAATTTAAATAGAGTGACAGCCACAGGCAGAACGACGCCGGAAACAGAATCTTTAACTCCAAGGGATTTGGCGGCTGTAAAAGTAGCGGGCAACGCTGCCAAAGAGGACCTAGTACTGAAACCTATAATCTGTGCTGGTGCAACTGCCCTGATAAACTCCATTACGGATACTGGGGTGAGTGCTGTGACCAGCGCAATCAGTGCGATTATAGTGGCGCTAATTAGACCGCTAGCCATAAGAATAAAAGAACCCAATGCAGTTATCGCATCGAGACCTAGCGTCGCTGCCAGTGGATACACAATACTGAAAATGCCTATCGGGGCCAGTTTCATTATCCAGCCAATCAGAACAAGCATAGCTTCTCGAATACCTGCAAAAAAGCTAGTCACCGAGTTGCGCTGGGACGCTTCTGTCTGCAGTAACGCAGAGGCGAGCAATGCGGTGAAAATAAGCAGGGGTAATATATCACCATTACTTGCAGCGGCAATGGGATTAGGGGGGATAAGACCGATCAGCCAATCGTTAAAAGGTGGCAGTGAGTCTGGTGAAACAGTTGCCGCGCTAGTAGTGGCAAGCAGCGCTGCACTTGCTTGTGGGTCTATATTGAGTAATCCGATAAGCGGCGGTGCAAACACAAAAGTGTAGAAACTAGAGGCAGCAATAAACAGAATAAACAGACCTAAGGTTTTTAAGCCAAGCTTAGCTGTGGAGCTGCCACCGCCGTTGCTAGAAATGGCGGTGAGTAAAAGTGACATAAGCAATGGAATAACGGTCATGCGAATACTATTAATCCACAGCGACCCTATTGGCTTTATCCACACAGATATCGCATCGGCCAAGCCTGGGTTTACTATATTCAGACCGGTGCCAAGTAATAGCCCTAAAACAAGGCTACTGAGGATGGCGGTAGATAGAGAGGGGGTTCTCATTGGCTGGGTTCTGTTGGCGATATTTTTGGCTTGAATGCCAATAAGACGTTGCCCGGGGTTTGGCCAAATCGGCCATAGCCTGAACCAACAAAAATCATACCGCCACCAGCTGCGATAGAATGAGCATCTATAGACCCACCTCTAGCGACGACGCCATTATTAGTTTTAAACTCAACTGCCGTATCGTATTGCCAGATAGTAGCGCCGGTATTTTTGTCTAATGCAACGAGCTTGCCGTCCAGACTTCCACTAAGTAATGCATCGCCGACCAGCATTGGGGCCGCCGATAGGCCATAACGATTTTGGCAATTAGTTACCCTGTCAGCACGTCCATTCTTGCAGTCTGGCAGGCTTGGGACACTCCAGCTGGATTCGCCAGAGCCAACAAAAAAACTGTACATTCCTGGGCGGGGCTCGAATCCTGGTCTAGCAGTTCCAGGGTCATTAATAGGCAGGAAAACGCGGTTCCCATCTGTTGCGATTCCCCAGTGATTGCCACCAAGAGCGGTGCCGGTGCCTATTTTTTGATTCCACAGTAGCCTGCCATTTTCAGGATCAAGAGCCCATAGATCTCCTGATTTTTGACCGGCAAGCAATATGTCGCCTTGATCTCTCTCGACTAAAATAGCGGGTCCTCCAAAGTCATAGTCCTTTAGACTGCTTTGTTTTTGATTGGGACAATTTGCAGAACTGCTAATACGGCCGCAAGCCATATTCCATACATCTAATGTCAGCCCTTGGAATAACCATTTCTGTTCGCCAGTATCTAAGTTTAAAGCGATAATAGCATCGCTGGTATCTGTTGCTGGATGGGATGTGTTTTCACCGCTTGTCACATAAATAGTACGTCTTTTTAGGTCTATTGAAGGCGTAGTCCAAATAGGAGCGCCAGATGGCCCTCTTAGTTTGGTGCCGACTGAATTAACTTCTCCAGTGTATTGTGCATCTGGCATAGTGTGATATTCCCATAGGATATCGCCACTACTAGCTTTAAGCGCCGTTACCGCTCCATGACCAACACAGCATTCGAATGAGGGGTCGGCGCCTGCTGCCACTCCGCTATTGGATATGGGCACAATTACCTTGTCTTCTACTAGCACCGGAGCGCCTGTCACCCTGACAGATCTGTTGTGGCCGCGGACATCGCGAACCCAAATTTGGCTGCCATTTGAGGCGTCCAAGGCATAGACAAAGCCTTCGGCATCGCCATAGAGAATTGCTTTTCTACCATCAGCGCCAAGTCTGCCATAGGTTAGTGAAGAGCGCAGCCGAGTCGGAGAATCAAAGATCCATTTGGCACACCCTGACGTGGAATTTAAGGCAAAAACTTTACGGGTGCCATTTGCGGCATAAAATAACGTCTGCCCAACCAAAACTGGAGATGAGCGTAGCGCTCCGGTATCAGGAAAGCCTATGGCCCAAGCTAGTTCCATGGCTGATAATTCTGAGTTGTTTAGGCCTGCAATAGAGCTATCTAAATTGCGGGAGTTGCTTTCATCCACGCCATAGTTCGCTAAATGAACCGGTTGATCTAAATCGACGTGCCGGCTAAAGCTATTGCACATCATGTCAGCAAGCCATTGTTTATCTTCTTCAGCGGCAAGGAAATCGATCACTGCAGTTTTTTCAGCCTCAGCTAGAGTTGAGGCTTGGGCGTACATGATGCCTTCGTTAAGCGCGAACTCTAGAGTCGCTTTGCTCATAGTCTGCAGCATTTCTAGGCTGTGGGCGCGAGTTACCTCGGCGTTACTATGACAGCTAGCACAGTGCTGCTCATAGATGATCAATCCCGGATGGTCAATGACCAAAAGGTCAGTGGTTTGGGAGACAATTTGCGATGGAAACCCCAAAAAGCTTATTCTAAGGGTGAGTTGCAGTAGTAATCGTATATTCATTTTTATTCTCCGATTCAACTCCGGGATTTACTTCGAACATAGCATTGGCCGCGGTTAGCTGCCAACTATTGTCGCTGAATTCATCAGTAAGCCTTTTATGTATGATTGCAGGGCGTGGGACAGTTTGATAACTTCCCTAGATGTTTTTTTCTCTCCGTAATTGTAACCCGTTCGGTACTGTTTCGGCGTGTACTAAGGGCGTGTAAAGTGACTCTGCCGGTACAACTCTAGTACGGTTACGGATGCAGATGCAGCAACATATTCAACTACAGGCAAGCTCATGAGCATTAAAGACTCTAAAACAGATCAGCCACCTTTAAAGATAAACCGGCGCACCGCGTTAGGACTGGGGGTTGTTACAACCATTGCCCTTCCTATGGCGGCAGTTGCGCAGCCGCCAGCTCGGCAAAAACCTCAAGCTGGGGATTTCTTGGTTTTTGAAGAGGGGCCTAATCAAGGGGAGGTCGTGCGCCCAGAGTTACTTCAGCTAGATCAAAGGCCGGTGTCAGCGCTGGCTCGGGATCCTGCTACTGATACATTGAGAAACGGTTCCCGCCTCAATCGGGTTATGATTACTCGAATCGATGCTGAAAAACTAACTGCGCGATATCAAAGACATGTTGCCGGTGGGGTGATTGCCTATTCGATTGTGTGCACCCACACCGGCTGTGACGTGACTAACTGGGATTCGGACGCGTTGCTAATGGCCTGTCCTTGTCATGAATCCCAGTTTGATATCTACGCCGGTGGCAGTGTGGTGGGTGGTCCTGCATTGAGGCCCTTAGCTATATTGCCTCTAACCGTTAACAACGGGGAGGTTATGGTGGCGGCCAGTTTTAGTGGTAAAGTTGGTTTCTCTCAACAGTTTTAGCACGATCATTTTTAGCATTTTTATTTTGATTATCTCCAGCGTTTGTAAAAATTCAGCCACATTATAAAAATTAGAAGGGAGTTTTTAGTAAATGAAACCCATTGTCAGCCGCTTACTTGGATTGCTAGCTTTTGCTGGTATGACTTCTTTGGCTTTTGGCCAAACCCTGCCACCCTATAACCCGGTTACCGATGAACGCTTGCTCAATCCAGAGGACAGTAATTGGTTGATGTATAGAGGTTCTTACGATTCTCATGGTTTTAGCGAACTAGATGAAATTGACTCCAGTAATGTTGGCGAGCTAGAAAATGTGTGGAGCTTTTCTACCGGGCTTAGAGAGGGACATCAGGCACCTCCTATAGTTAATGATGGCTATATGTATATTAGTACGCCGCAAAACCATGTGCTGGCTATTGATGCTCGCAGCGGCGACTTGATTTGGCGTTATGTTAGATACCTTCCGGACGATCTGTTTCAGTTTCACCCGACTAATCGGGGTGTTGCTTTGTATGGAGACAAAGTCTATCTGGCAACAGTTGACGCCTTTTTGGTTTGTTTAAATGCATTAACCGGAGAAGTGGAATGGGAGATCCCGGTGGAGGAATATTATAACGGCTACTACATGACGCTTTCGCCGCTCGTCGCTGACGGTAAAATCATGGTGGGCGTTTCCGGTGGAGAATTAGGTATTCGTGGGTTTGTTGCAGCCTACGATGCCGAAACAGGAAAGGAAGCATGGAAAACTTATACGATTCCGGCACCAGGGGAGCCCGGGTCGGAATCTTGGCCTGGGGATACTTGGAAGACAGGTGGGGTGCCAGTTTGGATTACGGGCTCTTACGACCCTGAACTTAATCTTACTTATTGGGGAACCGGCAACGGCGGACCTTGGATGGGTGACACCCGGCCAGGGGATAATCTTTACTCAACCTCTGTGATTGCTTTGGATGCGAGTACTGGTGAGATCAAAAACCATCATCAGTACCACTGGAATGACTCATGGGATTGGGATGAGGTATCGGCACCGCTGCTTATTGATTTTGAGCGAGATGGAAAAACCATAAACGGGATGGTTCATGCGGGTCGCAATGGCTATCTTTGGTTTCTTGAGAGAGAGGCAGACAGTATCAATTTCATTGACGCCAACCCTTATGTTTATCAAGACGTGTTTACTAACATCGATCCGGTGACCGGCCGTCCTGAGTATGACATGACTAAAAAGCCGGGCACCGGCTATGAAGCAAATTTCTGTCCTTCCCTTTGGGGAGGAAAGGATTGGCCTCCAGCAGCTTTTAACCCTAAGACGCGACTATTGTTTATTCCTGCTAATGACAATGTCTGCTCAACAATGGTTGGAGAGGAGGCCCAATACAGTCCCGGTCGAGCGTATATGGGCCGAGGGCAATCAGAAAACGGAGGGTTTTTCGTGCGCCCAGGTGCCGATCATATTGGAGAGCTGCAGGCGTGGAATGTTGACACCGGTGAGCGTGCTTGGACGACCACATTTGAGAATCAAAACTGGGGCCCAGTGCTCGCAACTGCCGGTGATTTAGTTTTCATGGGGGGCACGAATGACCGCTATTTCAGGGCCTTTGATGCCAGTACCGGCGAGATTTTATGGGAACAAAGGACAAATTCCGGGGTGATTGGCGTGCCTGTTACTTATACCTTGGACGGTAAGCAATACGTGGCGGTCTTAGCGGGTTGGGGCGTTGATGCTCAGCGTGAACAGAATTTGATTAATATGGCGAAAGGTGAATCTCACTATGTTCCACAGGGTGGAACTTTATGGGTGTTTGCATTACCGGAGAAAGGCAGTGAATGAGCAGACTGAAGAGTTCGAACAGTTAGTTGAAAAGTTTGAAGATAAAAAGCTGACTCGCAGGGAATTGGTGGCAGCTTTAGCTGCGGTTGCGGCAACGGCGAGCATTCCAAGCAGCTTTGCTATAAGCCCTGAGCCTGTGGCGATTGGCCGCTCGATGAACCATGTCTCTTTGTCAGTAAACGACGTTCAGCGATCGGCTGATTTTTACCAGCAAGTCCTCGGTATGAACATTATCAGTCGCCCGGCTAACGGCGGCATTAACATGGGTTTGGGCAGCGAGAGCTTTTTGGGCCTATACAATCTGTCTAATCCAGGGGGTATGCATCATCTGTGTATTGGGGTTGACGATTACAATCCCGATGAATTGGCGGAAAAGTTAAAAGCTCACGGGATTACAGCGAATGTGAACCGTGACCCTGCCAATCGAACCAGTGGTGGCGATCAGTTATATTTTACAGATCCAGATGGTATTTTGGTTCAGTTGGCTCAGCACGCCTATCTGGGCTGAGCCGGCAGCGCCCTTAGTCTTTAGGTGCGCTGTTTTGAAGCAGATCGAGAGCGCAACTTGATTCGCTATTTAGGCAGACTCAGCCATTTTTCGGCGGTGGCAAGTGGTGCTGTTAAGGTGAGTAAGAACGCTTCTAGTTGCTTAATTTCTGAGGGCCGAAGCCCAAGGGGCTTTGCTTCGTTGTGACTTAGCATAGAAGTGGGGGCGTCGTTGTAATGTTGAACCACCTCTAAAAGGGTCTTTATTTGACCTCCATGCATATAGGGCGCTGTTTTGGAGACATTACGCAGGGTCGGGGTTTTTTGTGCACCAACCAAATCGTTTGCATCACGAGCGAACCTTAATTCGGTGCATTCACTAGATTCGGCATCGCTATAATCACCTAAACAGTTAAACGGGTCGTCTCTAGCAATACGAACACCATCGTAACGAGCCATCGGGGGTAATGTTCCACGAATAGCCATGACGCCGGTATTGTGGAACTCGTGATTAGTAAAAAGCGGCCCATTATGACAGGAGACGCATTGTCCTTTGTCGATAAATAAAGCAAGGCCAGCGCTCTCAGTCGAGCTTAAGGCGGCGTTTTTTTCTCCACTTGAATTCAAAGTTAACCTATCGGCGAAGTCATCAAAGCGTGAGCGCCCAGGTACAATTTTTCGCTGATAGGCGGCTAAGGCTTTTCCTGTATTAGTAAAAACTGTGTTGATCTGAATTTGGGTTGTAGTGGATAGCTTGTCCCATTGTTCGATTTGCAGCTTGTTGCCAAGCGGCGAGGCAGAGACGTTAGGAATTAAGCCTAGGATTGGGCCAAAAACCGATTCATAACGGTTTCGATAATCTTCATCTTGGATTATCAGTTGGACGACTGTGGTGCGGTCAATATTGTGTTCATGGCTTGCCTCTAGAGGAGCAAGAGCCTGTGACCATTGACTATCTTTACGGCCGTCCCAGTAGAACCAAGGGCTATGTGCTATGCCCAGTAGGCTAGGGGTGTGCCTGGGTCCTATTGCTGTGCCTGCGGCTAGCTCTAAGCCATCGGTGTAACTGAGTTCGGGCTTGTGGCAGCTTGAACAGGCCACAGTACCATTGCCACTTAGCCTACGATCAAAAAACAGTGCATGCCCAAACTCAGCAGCACTCTCCAGATCAGCCACACTATTGCTGAAGTCCTCGCTTAGCTCCGGCAACGCGCTTAGTGATAGGGATTTAATTAACTGAATGTCAGCGTCATCCCATGGGTCATCGCTTGGCAGGGGGGCATAATTCCATACCAAAAAGGCGATACTGGCGGTAGAGCCGAGGATGAGGGCTAGCCTAAGTTTCTTGGTCAAAGTTGAAATTCGATCTTAATAGTTTCAGTGGTTAAGCCGGCGGTTTTAGATTCATAGGTGAGCTCATAGGTGAGTTTGATATCAAGCTGCCAATTGCCGGGCATATGAAAGCGAACGCCTTCCAAAAGGTAGTTGCCAGCCTCTGTTTCAGCAGTGATTTGAGGCTGAGTAGGCATTCCATGATCGTGTTCGGGCATGCCTCCGACCAATTCGATTTGGGCATTAGATACTGGACGTCCCTGGATGTCTGTTAAGCGCAGCAGCCAGCTGTGGATACGGTTTATATCCAAAGGTGTAATCTCGCTAAAGATATCTATCGAAATGCCTTTGGGAGTATTTGCGCTAAGCACCGTTTGCTCAGAAAACTCAGCAAATGATTGCGGACTACTTAAAAGCAGCAGTAGCAGAAGATGTTGAATAGCTTTTTTCAGTAGGAGTGGCATTGGGTAAGCGCAATAATGAAATGAGGATGCAGTATAGCAATTTAAGTGAAATTTAGGCAGTAAAAGGCTAACGATGCAGAGCGATATTGGGTATTTATTGTCGCTTCAGGCGGGGTGGCTGGGCTTAGGCAGTTCAAAGCTAAATTCCCCAACTTTGATGTCATCTAACCCACTTTGGTCGAAAGGATCTTCCATGCGTTCTTGTATGTTGTATAAACAGATCAAAATGAAACCGTGTGTGGCGGCAATCATATAAACGAGGTAAGCGCCGTAATGATCTAATTCGGTTACTAAAGTAGGTACGAATATAAACGGGAAGAAGTAAATAAACACTAAGCAATAGGCACGCAGGCTAACCGGTGTACCGTGCATAGAAATGCCAATAGTATTCTCCATGCTTTCCTGAACATCTTTAAGGAGGCGGATTATTTTTATCGTTAAGCCATGAGGAATAGTATTTCGATTGGTTTTTACAAATTCAAATATGTCAGTAAGTTTAGACCGAGTTTTGGTCGCGTCATGCTTGCTGCTGTAAAGCGAATCGAAAAATAACGTAGATAGGTCTTCTAATTCTTGAGCAATGAAGGCTTTACTTTTGTCACCCATTTTCGGGTTGGTGATAAGCGTGTAATAAGTGGCATTCAGGGATGATTTAAAAATACTAAGAAGCTGGATGACATTATCTCGACGTTTGAATGCTTCTCGAATTGTGAAGACTAAAGGGAAAATCACAGCCAAGCTGAATAGGGTGATGTTGAGCTTTGAGGTGTAGCCAAAGGTGATGCAAAAAAAGGTGATAGAAAAGCACAAAATCATCACATAGGCTGTTTTATGATCGATTATTGAGAGGTATTTCTGCATATTTTTTCGCTTATCGAAAGTCCCGAAGATCCTATACCGTACAGTCCAGCTTGGCAATTCGTAAATATCGTGGAGTCACAGGAATTACCAGGCGGTATAGTCTATCTTCGGTACTTCAGTCATCGTCGGGGCAAGAATTAAGGCAGACGATGGATAGACTGAAAATCTTAATTTTTTTGTTGAGATTGAAATACTTATTTTCAAGCTTTTTGCACTCGGATTCAAGCGCATCGCTTGCCTTGTGACACGATTATTGCCGTTACTTATATGCAGTCCGATATTGGCTACCGATCAGCTAGATGTTCTTTTTTCTGGTTCGGAAATAATGGACCTTAGGTTAGAGGCACCTTTTTCTTTGATCGACAGTGAGCGAGATAAAGAGAAACGCTACGATGGGACGCTAAGCTATGTAGGTGCCGAAGGTGACCGAATCTCTATCGATGCAAACTTTGAGGTAAGAGGTAATTGGAGACTAGCTCAAGATAATTGCCGCTACCCTCAGCTTTGGGTCGACTTAAAGAAAAACCAAACCGCAGGGACTTTATTCGAAAACCAGAATAGGCTAAAACTTGTCGTGCAATGTGACAGGTATAAAAGTTATAGAGATTTTCTAATTAAAGAACAGTTGGCTTATGAATTATTTTCTATGTTTAGCGGCTATCACTTCGATACACGGCTTTTTAATGTCAGCTACGTAGAAGCTGGGAATGCTGATGCGAGTCGCACCGATTTAGGTTTTTTCATTGAGCACCCAAGTCGACTGGCAGATCAATTGCAATTTAAAAAAGAAAAGAGAAATTCGGTTTTGCCTATTGAGCTAAATTCACTTCAGGCAAATCTAGTAGCGATTTTTTCTCTTATGATAGGAAGCACTGACTACTCGCTCATTCAAGGGCCAGTAGGTGAAGCCTGTTGTCATAACTCAAAACTGTTGAAGTCGCAGAGCGGTGAGCTTTTTGCGTTCCCCTATGATTTCGATAACACAGGCTTTGTTGATGCTTCCTATGCCGCTCGGCCTAGCCCCAATATTGGGGTAAGAAGTTCGAAAGAGCGCGTTTATTGCGGATTTTGTCTTCACGGTGAAACGCTGGATCAGGCCTTGGATATAGTAAGAAGTAATCGTAGCACTGTTGCCGCGGCGATCTTGGATCATCCTTTGCTACGGGAAAATGCCAAAAAGAAATCTTTCAAATTTGTTAATGATTTTTATGAGATTTTAGAAAATCCTGAAAAAATACAAAAGCTAATCTGGGATAGTTGTAGGAATCGGAACAGCTAAATTCTTATGAAGGCTTATTTGAAGTCATTTTTTTTCGATTCTTGAAAAAAGTACAAGTTCTAACGCATTGGCGACTGATGTTTGGGTAGGCATTTCAAAGATCGTTGCGATTGGCGATATCCATGGTGACTACAAAAACTATCGGCGGGGACTTAGAGAAGCTGGGCTGATAAATTGTCGTGGCAATTGGATTGTTGGTGATGCTCATCTTGCCCAGCTAGGACGCTTGGCGGATAGAGGCCCAAATACAAACAAAGCCATAAAGCATATGATGAAGCTTCAGCGTAAAGCGCAAGCTCAAGGGGCGCAGTGCATGCCCTTATTGGCAATCATGAAGCCATGAATATGTTGGAGGATCTTCGCTATGTTCAGTCTGGCGAATATTCCGCCCTGACGTCGTCGAAACCGCAATTTGCGCTCTGATTATTGCGATCGCGAAGTAGGAAGGTTGAGGGATCTTGATGAAGGTTTCATGGCAGATAGCGTGGGTAGGATAAGTGGCAGTAAGCGCATCCGCTAGGATTTGTTGAGCATCGCATTGCTTGGCACTTTTCTGGGAATTTTGGTTCTTGGGTTATTCAAAATAATGCGATTGTAAAAATAGTCGCAATTTGTTTCTGCACGTAGGTGTATTACCTTCGCTTATTGCTAAATCGATACCTGAAATAAACCTTCAGATTCAAAACGAGTTGGGTAGTAAATTGGCGCTAGAAGAGGATTTTTGGAAAGCATAAGCGCGCCTTTGTGGTTTCGAGGACTGGCCTTAAGCAGCGAAGAGGTAGAGGCCGCTCACGTTGATGCGGTTCTTGCCGCCTATGATGTCGATCGCATCATTGTGGGCCATACCCCTGAGCAGGGAATTATACGGCCACGATTTGGGAGTAAGGTACTTGTGACAGACACCGAGATCGCTGCATACTATGGAGGGCACAGAGCCTGCCTTCAGATTGAGAACAAATTCTTTATTTCTAAACAAGCAATCAGAGGTTGCTGTTGCCTAGCAGCGTAGAAGAAGTGCAGCCCTATTTGGAAAGGGCCGCGGCACTGGTAAATCCGACGCCTGCTTTACAGTGTCTCCTGGCAAAGCTTCGCTAACAGTTTTCAACCGTTATTTACTGGAGGGCCTGATAGTTGTCACTGTTGAAGCGCGGTGAGCAAATAGCCAGAAAAATTAGATCGCGCTCTCCTGTGTTTTGGATCCGCTGTTTTGTTTGCTGAGGAATAACAACGACATCGCCAGCGCTTACCATAGCTGGATGCAAGCCACCTATTTCGACTTTTCCGGTGCCTTCCAGAATCACATACCTCTCCACTGTATTTTTAAGTTGGTGCCACGCTGTGGTGTGCTGTGGCTCAACTCTTGCGCGAGCAATCGATAGATGCTCATCATTGTTCGAATTTGACACCTCGATAATATGGCAGCCTTCCTTGAAGTAGTACTCATCCTCAGGATGAAAACTCTTGATTTCCGGTTTCATGTTTAATGTGCTCTTCATTGGCTCAAATCCCCTTTAAAGCTTACATAGATTTTAGAGTTTACCAAAGCAAAATCACGGTTTGCTTTGGTAAACTCTAAAATGAAGAAATTCTGCTGGAGGTTTCTGTCGGGAGGCAACATTTCGAAGCACTTGATGGCGTGCCGAGACTAAGCTTTTGAAGTATGCTGCGATCTCTGGAGCATCTGGTGAAGTGATGTTGGCGTAAACAGACCAAGGCATGACGGGAAGACTGCGAACGCTATGATCGGTGGTTCTATTGCGCGACATTTGGCTGAGATGATTGGCGCTCTAGACACCATGCCCCGTCTCCATGTCCGAGGTTAAATTAGGTGGATAAACTAAACCTGAGTTTTATCAACAAGTGCATTGGTAAGAGCGATGCTTGTTTGTGCCCCTGCGACTAATCGACCTTCGGCAGAATTTTTAACAAAAGCCTCATCTCTATAGCAGCTGCTGCACCCAAGAAGCCCTACTAAATAGTAGCCACTGATAAGTTGCCCTGCCGTATAACTAGTTGATGACAGTGGATCCGGTGTTGCAAAAATAGTGGTAGGAACAAGTTGATCGTAATCGCCTAGTTGATTGCAGCCGGACTTAGAGCTAGTTAAAAATACACAAAGTGAAACGGTTGTTCAACGCGGAAAATGCGTTGTTATAATCGGCTCCATAAGCTGAATTAGCATATTTAGTTTCATATAGATGCGTTTTTAGTGATTGATCTCGCGCAGCAATTTGGCATCGACTTCGCAGACTCGAGAAAACACTAACCGATCAACCGCGGGCCTAGTTAGCTTTCATTACTATCATGGTTGTCGTTGATTTCGTTTGCTTTAATATATGCTGGTCTGGCAGAAAGAAGTTTGGTGTATTCGCTAAAAGCGTCGCGTTTTTGGACACTGCCAAACAGCATGCCCCAAAGAAGACCCGACCCTAAATAAACGTCAGCCGCGGTAAATTTGTCACCACAAATATAGGGTCCTTGGCTGAGCGCTAGTTCTAAGGTATTCAGGGTGTGATCAATGTTGCCAAAGCCAGCCATTCGTTCTTGGTCTTTTTTAACAGGCCAGCCCAAAGAGCTTGCAGTAGTAGCCATTTCCATCGGACCTGCTGCAAAAAATATCCAGCGATAAAAATCCGCCAACTCTGGGGAGCCTACTGATGGAATAAGATTCTTTTCTGGGAAGCTCGCAGCGAGGTAAGTGCATATAGCGGCCCCTTCGGTAACTATATTGCCGCGATGAACAATGGCAGGCACTTTACCCATGGGATTAATGGCCAGATACCCCGCGCCTTTCATTTGTTCGCCGTAGTGTATCCATTCCACCTCGTAAGGCTCGGCTATTTCTTCCAGCATCCAGTGGGCAATGCGGCCTCGGGATTGCGAATTGGTGTACAGCTTAATGTCAGTCATCAGCAATGCCTTTGATTATTTTATTCTAGGGGTTTGTCGGTTTGATATTTTAAAGTTGGCTCGGGGACGCCCACCCGTAAACAATCCCTGCCGACCTAAATAAGCGGTCGGCTGACTGTTGTACCTTTAATCTTAACCTTGGGGATAATGATTCAGATTTATCTAAAAACCCACTCACAATGTTGGCAGCTTCAATAGAGTTGTGACCACCCAAATTGACATCTAACCAGCGGCCCGGGAAAAAGATATCTCCAGTGGCCTGAATCTCGGTAAGCAAATCCAAGGCCGGCAAAATGAATTCAATAGAATCCGTTGCCCGTAATGGGTGACTAAGGTACTGAAGGCCGTTAAGTACCCAAGCTTCTCGATTTCTGTTTTTATGCTGCGCTAATGATTCGAAAAAGGATTTTCGACTTGCGAGATCCGCAGATAGGGCGGGACGAACAAAATCAAATCTCGCCAGCCGGTCAGGGTTCGCAATGCGCTGACGTTGTTGGTCTAATAGTTC
>CAWKZY010000064.1:0-14069 GCA_963854625.1 Gammaproteobacteria bacterium
CTGTTTAATGCCGCCACAAAATCATCAATGACTTGAAAGAACCCTATACTAGTGCCCGCCCGGTCAACTGATGTAAACACATCACTACCGGGACGATTAACATCGATGCGTCTGTGCTCAGATATGTCCACAGCAATGTGTTGCTGGTTCCCTGTGTAGCTGACAATCCCAGTGTTGTCTTCGGTAAAGGACGCACCTTTAACGTTAGATCCAGAAAAAATGTAGTTGCCGTTTATATCTTGCTGATTGGCCTGTGACAAAAGTTCTTCGCGCAGTGTTGCTACCTCGGTAGCGATTGCAGATTTATCAAACGCTGCGGTAGATCCATCATTACTGAGCACAGCCAGCTCTTTTATACGCTGTAATATGTCGGCACTTGAAAGAACCGTGGACTCTTCAATATCTAATCGATTAGAGAGACTATCTAGTGTTGATTCGTAAACATCTTGGCGACTGAGGGCACTATTCAAACGTTGGATAACAGCTGATTTTTCAGCATTGTCACTGGGCTTTACAGACTGTTTACCTTCACCAATTTGTGCTTGAAGATCGGCAATTTTAGTCTGCTGCCGTGTCATTTGATTAACGGCTTGGCTAAATAATTGTTGGTTGGATATTCTCATTTGTTATGCTCTTAACCCACACCGATTTAATAAATGGGTGTAATTTCCGTATTGATGAGCCGCTCTTATCGCGCTTCTGTAAGGCAGAGAAACGCCTAAATAAATTGATCTAAATAGATGATCGACACAACTCTTATAAACTTTAGTATTGAATCTGCAAGCATCTTGTTTTGAGTATTTAGTATTCATATAAGCGCTCGTTAACGGACGGCTAAAATAGAGTCAAATAATTTCTGAGACACTTGAATGATCTGTGCAGATGCCTGAAATGCTTGCTGGAATTTAATAAGATCGGCCGCTTCTTCATCGAGGTTAACACCCGATATCCTGTCTTTCGCTGCAACGGATTGGTCATAGATAACCTGTAACGCTTCTCTCGACATTTTTGCTAAGGTCGCTTGGCTTCCTATTGTTGTAACAATGTCGGTGTATCCCTGATTAATGGAGCCTCCGCCCAACATCACATCTTTAGTTTGCAGTCGCGCCATTAACAACATATTGCGATTATCGCCAGCACTATCCGCATTAAGAACAACCGCTAAACTGTCACCGTTCCCTGGTGTTCCAGTGAGGCTAAGGGTAACTCCCGCATAAGTAATTGTTCCATCTGCCGCTGGTGTATAGGGGTCCCCAGCTATTGTATATCCACTGGCTGTGGTGTACGTGAGAGTAAACGTTCCAGGGGTCGCGCCCGCGGCGATCGATTCGACCTCAAGTTCCATATCTCCTTGATTTGTCGAATTAGGCGCCACACGCAACAAGCCTGCGGCTGCAATTTTGTTACTATCGGTGTGTAAAAGACTAATACCTGCCGCCCCACCAAGCGCTGCATCAATCGAAAATAATGCTGTCCCTCTGTCACCATTGAGGTCTACCCCTGTGGTCTGGATAGCATTAACTTCTAAGGCAAAGGTGCTGGCTAGATCATCAAAACTGTCAATAGCGGGTGCTAGGACTTGACTACGAAAGTTGAGTAATCCTCCAAGCGCGCCACCAGTAACAGAGCTGCTCGCGCGGCCTGAACCATAGGCCGCAACAATCTCTACTTTTCCGGGCTGTGTGGGATCAAAAACAGTTCTGAACCTATTTGCCGCATTACCATCGACGACTATAGAGCCAACGCTGCTGTCCAATCGAACATCAACTGCGCCGGATGCGCGCTCACTAACATGAATTTTAGCTATATCTGCAAGCTCCAAGAGTACTTTATCTCTTGAATCTAAAAGCATAGAAGGTTGGTTTTTTAAGAGGATATTTTTATCCAATTGCTGATTAATCGACTGCAACTGTTGTGTCAGATTATTGAGATTTTGTACGTTTAAATTAATTTCTGACTGTGTTTGCTGTTCTATATCACTTAATTGCCCTGCTAACTCGTTAAATCTAACAGCAACGCTGCCGGACTCGGTAAGAAAGGTATCACGCAATATCCCAGAAGCGGGATCTGTACTGAGGTCTCCCGCCGCCATAAAAAATTTGTCTAGCGCCCCTGATAAACCTGCAGATTCAGAACCCATGATGTCAACAATTCGGTCGGCATAGGTGATCAACTGGCTCTGTGTAGAAAGCTCGCTATTGCTCTGCCGCAAATTGTTCTCAGTAAAATTGCTGAATGAGCGAATTACTCCATCTAGATTAGCGCCCGTTCCGATAAAACTAGTACCCAGTTGGTTCGGAATGTTCTCAGAAGTCTCCACACTCTGACGACTATATCCATCAGTATGAAGGTTTGCGATGTTGTTGCCCACGGTAGTCAGCGCTGACTTATACAGCTGAGAGGCACTGGCTCCAATAGTAAGAAGATCAACCATCTGATTGGCCCTTTAGTTGTCTAATTGCCATAGTATTCAGAGGCATTGGCGCCGCTTCTCTTGCAGGCATGGCAAATTCGCCCTGCTCATAAGCCTTTACAGCCTTGGCGACATTAGTAGGCCCCACTACCTGATTGCTCAACCAATCGCCCAACCCGAAAAGACCGGTTTGCGACATAGTTTGCGAAAGCTCTTGATGATACATTTGCTCAAAAGAGTCTCCTCCACTGGACTGCATAAGATCACCTTTTAGAGGCTCATTTGCTTGCCGCATGGATTTAAAAATCATCTGAATGAACATCGCTTCAAATTGACGACCAACCTCTTGCGCAGCATCTTTCTGATCGAGTCTTGCTCGCGCTTTTAGCTCGCCTAATCCAGCGAAGTCGAGGTGTGTTTTTGCTGACATTTGAATATCTTGCATCTAGATCACCACTAATTCTGCGCGCAAACTACCCGAACTCTTTAAAGCTTCCAAAATAGCAATCAAAGAAGAGGGGCTCGCGCCAACCTGATTAACAGCATCAACAATTTCCCGCAGATCTACTCCCGGTTGAAACAAAAACATAGGATTGGTTTCTTCACTGATCATAATTTCAGTATTTTGAATATCTGTTGTTTCGCCTTGACTAAATGGGGTGGGCTGACTGACTTCATTGGTTGCGGATATTCTGACCGAAATGCTGCCGTGAGTTACCGCGACCGCGGTGACCCTAACATTACGATTGATCACCGCTGTCCCCGTTCTAGAGTTAATAACCACTCTTGCTGGAGCCTCACCCATTTCTACATCAAGGTTTTCAATCATGCTTAAGAATGCCACTCGCTGAGACATGTCTTTAGGGGCTTGGATTGCTACCGACACACTATCAAGGGCTTGCGCGGTTCCATCCCCAAATGCTTTATTAACAGCTTCCGTTAGCGCATAAGCCGTTGAAAAATCAGCTTCGCGTATATTCAGAACAATATGATCGGCTTTATCAAAAGGGGTTGGCACCAACCGCTCGACTGTCGCACCATTTGGTATACGTGCGGAGGTAGGAATACCGACCTGAACGCTGCTGCCTGCGCCCTCAGCCGTAACACCGACGATACCTAACGGGCCTTGAGCAATAGCATAGGTCTGCCCATCTACACCTCTTAGTTGTGTCATGATCAACGTCCCACCGCGCAACGACTCTGCTACGCCAATGGCTGCAACATTAATGTCAACACGCTGACCTGGCTTTGCAAATGGTGGCAACTCAGCAGTGACCATGACCGAAGCAACATTGTCCACCTTTAGCTCTTTAGTGGCGTTTTGTGCCGCTAACGCGGCAAGCTGATCCCCTAAATCAAAATCGCTTACTGGGCCATCTACGCTCACACCCAGACCTGACAAGGTGGTTTTTAATGCTTGTGCCGTAATAGGCAGATCCTTTCCATCGCCTGTTCCTTGAAGACCAACGACTAGTCCAAAGCCAATTAATTTATTGGATCGTACCCCCGCTACGTCAGTGAAATCTTTTATCCGATCGGCGGTGGAGGAAAAACTAGCCATTAACATTAAAGCGAAGAAAATTATTTTAAATGTCGACATTACACGAGCTCCTTAAGCTTGTTTAAAATGGCCAAAACTTATAAAGCAACCCAGTACCCCAAGAGGGCCTAGATGCTGCGGCTAAATCGCCTGTACCGCGATACGAAATTTGAGCATGGGCGATACGCTGTGACAGTACGGTATTATCCGGCTGTATATCCGCCGGCCGAATAATTCCCTTCACCTGAATAAACTCGCTGCCTTCCGTTAGGGCTAGTTGTTTCTCACCCACTATTACTAAGTTGCCATTGGCTAGAACCTCTACAACCATTGCTGAGATTGAGCCTGTTAAAGTCGCTGCCTGACCCGCTGTGCCAGATCCATCACTGGAAATGTTTGCGCCATCAGTTTCTGCGCCATTAAAAAACCCTGATCCAAATCCAATTTTTGCAATGATCGAATCTTTTTGATTCACTCCAATAACATCGTTTGCAGTGGCTCGACTGGTAGAAAGCGCAGATGTTCGAGATGCCTGAGTTGTTTCATTAAGCAGAACAGTAATAAGATCACCTACCTGAATCTTTGCGGCCTGGTAGCTGCGTAAGTCACCGAACAAATCTTGTCCATTGGCAAAAATTGATCCTGTTACCTGAATTGGCTTTTGTTTGGGCATAGGCTGTATAGGCGAAAAATCAGTAGTTGGCTCCATTTGAGGCTGACTGACGCAAGCGCTCAAAATGATTAACAAGAAAGATATTATTAGTGCTCTAAGTGACATAATTTTTACGCTCTATAAGTTATTATTCAAAAACCGCAACATACCATCCGCTGCAGAGATGGCCTTTGAGTTAACCTCGTAAGCGCGCTGGGTCTCAATCATATTGACCATTTCTTCAACCACATTAACGTTGGATGCCTCAAGAGATCCTTGTATCAATATCCCCGCGCCATTCTCTCCTGGCAGACCATTGATGGGGGTGCCACTTGCATCGGTTGACGCATAGAGGTTCCGTCCAATTGGTTTAAGACCTGCGTTATTAACAAACAATGACAAATTAATCTGTCCGACCTGCGATGATCCACCACCATTAGAAAGCTCCGCAGTGACAATGCCATTACGGCCAATAGTGATACTTTCCGCATTTTGTGGAATAGTTATCGCTGGCTGTATAGTTTGTCCACCTGACGTCACAAGCTGCCCTGTGGCTGACAATTTTAAAGAGCCATCCCGCGTATAGGCGATGGTGCCATCAGGTTGGCTCACTGATAAAAATCCTTCGCCAGTGATAGCCAAATCTAATGCGTTTTCGGTATTGATAGCGTTCCCTTGGCCATGTAACTTTTCAGTGGCTAAAACACGAGTTCCCGTTCCCAACATTAGCCCCGTCGGAGCCTGGGACTGAGCATCGGTTTGACCGCCTGCTGGAACAATATTTTGATAAAGCAGGTCTTCAAAAACCGCCCGGTCTTTTTTAAAGCCGGTGGTGTTTACGTTAGCTAAGTTGTTAGAAATAACCTGCATTCGCGTTTGCTGAGCGGTTAGTCCGGTCTTTGCAATCCAAAGTGAAGCATCCATAATTCTTTTCCTTTTCCGTCTGTCGCTGGGTTATCTTATTATTGTGGCAATCTCATCATTGACGCACCAGACTCATCAACTGACTTTATTTCTGAAATTGTTTTAATTTTTGATTCAAAGGTTCGGCTAATATCCATCATCTTTATCATGGCCTCCACAGGGTTTACATTGCTACCCTCTAGCGTTCCAGACACCAAAGAAACTGGATTGGGACCCGTTGGAAAATCTTTCCCTTGAAACTCATTGGTTAGGGGTTGAAACAAACCATCAGTTCTTCGCGTCAATGGCATTTCACTCGCATCGCGGAGCATCAACTGACCTAGGTTCATGGGTATTGCTCCTACTTGCGTAGGCGATTTACCCATCACGGTGCCGTCTTGACCAATGCTGACAAGCTGCCCTTGTGGCACACTTATTGGTCCTTTTTCACCTAAGATAAGCTGGCCCGCTGCATTTTCTATAAGCCCCGACGCTGACACTCGTAAGTCTCCTCGCCGAGTGAATCCAACCTCTCCATTGTCGGCCTGAATACCTAGGACAGTCTTATCCTTCATGGCGACGTCCATTACGTTGCCTGTCATATTAAGGGCCCCTGGACTAAGATTAATAACCTCCTGCTTTGCCATGCCGGGCAGTACTCGGGTATTCATCCCTTCGCCTTTAATTTGGTTAGACTGTTCCGCTAACGAAAAAGTATCTTTAAAACCTACGGTCGATACATTGGCTAAACTGTTAGTAATCTGAGTACGCATGTTCGCCTGATTATTAATAGATGCCAGTGCTGTGAATGCTAATTTGTCCATGCGATGCTCCTAAGTACTGCCGTTATCCGCGCATATTAATAATGGTTGAGGTCAAGGTTGAACTGGTTTCAATCGCTTTTGCGTTGGCTTGGAAATTTCGCTGGGCGCTAATCAAATCAATAAGTTCTGAGGTCAAATCAACATTAGAGCGCTCTAGCGCACCTGAACGAATTGTCCCAAACCCTGCCGAGCCAGCTTCGCCGTAGGAAACCTCACCAGAAGAAACTGTCACTGAATATTTAGTTCCACCGTCTTGGCGTAAACCTTCGGGGGAGCTAAAGTTAGCTAAATTTATTCTTCCAGCAGCTAATTGCTGACCGTTAGAATAGGTGGATGTCACCAGTCCATCACTACCAACATCCACATTAACCAATGAACCGCCGGCCAAACCATTTTGGTCCTGGCTTACAACCTGGAAGCCCTTACCATGGCTTGCCGTAGTCATACTTAAAGTAATAGGGTTAGACCTAGAGTCTAGGACTGATGGAGCAAGTGTTAAATCCGCTAAGGGTGTCTCAAGGGCTCCTGAAGCGCTGTTAAACACTATATTTGTAGTTGCTGCTGGAGCTGTGGCATCACCAATATAAATATCAGCCGTCCAAAGGTCTTGAATATTACCCAATCCATCATCTGTATCATCGGCAGTTTTCTGGTAGTAGACAGTCGCCGTGTAGGGCTCTCCGGCATCATCATATAAAGAGAATGTTTGTGTTTCGTTGTATGTCGTACTGTCTGTAATATCAATTGCAGCTCCACCTCCAGTGGTAGTACCGGCCATTGGAAGTTTTATATCTAAACCCACGGTGGTGGTAGGGGTCGCAGGTAAATCACGTTTCACTTCGAGGCCAATTGTCGCTTGATTGAAGTTGCTCACGTTTGTGGCTGCATCTAGTGGGTGCACCTGCAAAGTATGGCCTTCGCTATTAACTAACAAATTACTGTCATTGAGCATAAACCCACCATTACGGGTAAATAGCTCGCTACCATCACTTGTTTTAATTGGGAAAAACCCATCCCCAGTAACTGCTAAATCAAGAGCATTAGAAGAAGATTCGATGTTACCTTGGCTAAATTGCTGATTTATTCCTAAGAGTACGGTACCGCTGCCAACTCCGCTGGCAGAACGCTGTAAGGTGGATGACGCAAAAATATCACCAAACTCTGCATCAGAGCGCTTGAAACTCGTAGTACTAGAGTTAGCAATGTTGTTAGAGGTCACTGATAGCTCAGTTTGTGCTGCATTTAAGCCTGTTAAAGATGTATAAAAAGACATAGATTTTACTTCCTTAAAAAGTTGTTGTTATGCGCCAATGCGCTCGACTGAAGACAACGGAACAAAATTCCCGTCGCCGATTTCTAAAGATAATTGCTGTGTACTGGGATCCCATTTGACACTTTTAACCGGGGAAAACGTGGACACCGGTACTGGCTGCTGCTGGCCATTAAGAACAGCGCTTACCGACATAAGGTAATTGCCTGAGGGTGCTATATTCCCTGCATTAGAGACGCCTTCCCAGCTAACGTCTAGATCGCCAGGCATTTGACTGCCGCGAGTTTCACTAAATACTAGATCGCCGGTACTACGGTCGTAAATATTCACGATAACTGCATCCGCACCACTCTCTAAGTTAACAGTCCCATTAGTGGTGGCGCCATTGCCGCCCTGAAACAAGCCGCCCTCTACCGCTACTTTTTTACCGACTAGGCTCGCTCCGGCCATCATCTGATCTTGCCGCATACCCGCGGCCATATCTTCCAGTGACGACTGCATTCCTATATTAGCTTCGAGCGAGGAAAACTGCGCTAGCTGCGCAACAAAAGCTTCGTTTTCCATTGGGTTCAAAGGGTCTTGGTTAGTTAGCTGTGTTGTTAACAGCTGGAGAAAAGCGTCACGCCCTAATTCGTCTTCCTCAGCGGTGGCCGCGCTCTGCTGTGCCGTGTATTGCGAGGTTGTTAAAAAGGACGAACTAATCGTTGAATCAATCATGAGTTTTCTCCTTAAGCCTTGGTTATATCGAGGGTTCGCATCATTAGCTGGCGGGCGGTATTAATCACCTCAACGTTATTTTGGTAGCTGCGGGCTGCTGCCATTAATTCGACCATCTCTCCAGTTTCATTGACATTAGAAAGGTATACGATGCCGTTTGCGTCTGCATTGGGGTTACCCGGATCGTGGATTTGCCCATGGGCGGTCTGATCGTCCGCAAGTCCGACGACTTTGACACCCCCAAGGTTATTTTGACCCATATTAGCTTGCTGCTCAGATAACAACGCTTCAAAAACCGGCCTTTTTGCTTTATAAGCGTCTGCCTCGCTACTGGCAGTGGAGCCAGCATTCGCCATGTTTGACGCACTTATGTTCATTCGTACCATCTGTGCATTTAATGCAGATCCGGCAATTCCAAATATATTGTCCATTGACATTGTGTTTAGTCTCCTCTCAAAACTTTTCTTACAGCGCTAATATCGCCCTCAAGAAATCTCAGTGTTGCTTGGTACTGAGCTGCGGCTTTACCGTACTTTGCCTGCTCAACCGATAACTCCACTGTGTTGCCATCAGCAGATGAGTTTAGTGGGACGGTATAAATTAAACTCCCGCCACCGGTATAGTTGCTTGCTTGCCTGTGCCCAGGATTTGTCACTGTAAGGGAACCACTCGCCTGTACACTACTAAGTGATGCTTTGAAATCAATATCTTGTGCCTTGAAGTTGGGCGTATCAGCGTTAGCAATATTGCGAGATAGAATCTCCATACGCTGACTACGCAACGTTAAAGCGCGCTCATGAATTCCAAAAGCTGAATCAAACAGTTTCATAACGGTTCCATTAAAGTTTGTCTCCCTAGGGTCGATTTAATATCCTAGGGTGTCTGGTTTGTTGTGTGCAAAACAGATGCCAACTATTGATTTTGAGAGTAAAAATACATTATTTTTTATATAAATCAGTGGTTTACCAAAAATAAAATAAACTCTAAAAACGAGCATTGCCGCTTTTATGGCAATATTTTGCCGTTACTATTCTTAATAATGTCGGTATTGCGTCACACTGCACGGTGATTCATACTGCAGCTATGTATAAATCCATAATCATTCTTGTGCTTGCCCTTACTAGCAGTTTAATAGCTGCTCAAAATATTCCCGAGCTCAGTGTCAATAAGCAGGGGCTTATTAAGCAAGCTAAAATATGGGTGGCCGAGCAAACAAAATTAGACACGGACCAAGTTGAGATTTCCGCAACAGACCGAAGGTTGAAAATTCCTAGATGTGATTCTATGTTCAACATCAGTTTCACTTACCCATCCAATCAAGAGTCTATTCGGATAAGTTGCCCGAGTACCAATTGGCAGGTTTTTGTGGGCGTTAAGCTGATTAAAAATACCGTAGGTTTTGCGTTCAAAGCCGACATGCCTGCAGGCCAGCTTTTATCTCCTGATGACGTAAAGCCCGTTCGTTTAAAAAGCTCAATTCGAGGTGTTATAAGAGAGTCAAAGGCGCTTAAAGAGATGAGCTTGTCTAAACCAGTTTTAGCGGGAGATTTAGTTTTACAGCAGTATCTAACGGAGACTGTCGTTGTATTTCAGATAGAAAAAGATATTTTAGCGGGAGAGTTCCTCGATTTAGAGAACATTACCAATGTGCGTAAGCCATTGTCTTCAACATCAGCAGCCCAAAGACTCCCTTCACGCTTACTAAGCCAATCGGCTGCAGCGAAGAATTTGAGAGCCGGGTCCATCCTTTCCCGAGATGACATTAGGGTGAAACATATAATCATGGTCAGTCAAGAAATCATCGGCCGCGGTCAAAAGCTTTCTTCCGCTAATACCGCACTAGCACCTTTTTATGGCCCTCTACCTAATGATGCTCTATTTGCAAGTGCAGGCATCTCGCAAATGGAAGCTATAAGAACAATATCTCCAGGGCAGCCAATAAGAACGTCTGACTTAAGACCGGCTCCTCTTATTCGTCAGGACGATACCGTAATGCTTAGTGTCCAAAAAGGGTCACTACAAATTACCATCCCTATGATTGCTCTAGATACAGGTCAGCTTGGCGAACAGATCACGCTAAGAAATCCAGACTCCGGAGAGCAGGTACGGGCCATTGTGACGGGTCCAAGAAATGCTGAAATAAAATAAATGATAAAAGTTAAAATTTATATTAAAGAAACTTTCGCTAGTGTCGATGGTAACTATACTGAATAATATTTAAAGGTTAAAAGCCTAAGGGACGAGGACATGTCAGATTCTATTTCACAACTAGGTAAAATTCCGGCGCATGCGCATATTAGCGCGGAAAAACCAACTCAGGCAACTGATCAAGCGCGACCCGAATCCACGACTTCTATGAAGCCGATGGCAGACGAGTTTGTGTTGAGCGCAGATGCAGAGCAAGCACTGTCAACGGCAGAGTTTGATACAGCAACGGTAGCACGCGTAAAAGCGGCAATAGCTGAGGGTAATTATCCTGTCAATTCAGAGGCAGTTGCTGAAAAATTTGCTGCCCTTGAAAGTATGATTTACGGCAAGTAGCCAATAGTTGTGTGATAAATCTGCAGGCACACTAAAGCAACGCTCTCGCGTCACGGCTATTATTGGTGGAGATTTAATACTCTAAACTTTAACTTAAGGCCTACTAATTAAAGGGCTCAGTAATGCAACAACCGCAATTATTGTCTCAAGCCGTAAAAAATTCCTCTGCACTCAAGCTACTGCTTGAGCAGGAATTTGAATCTTTAAAAGTGCAAGATTTGACTACTTTTGATGGTTTACAGGATAAAAAACTAGAGATTCTTACACTCTTGACCAATGATGATATGGCTACTCATTTAAAGACTCATGTTAATAGTGCGGCTGCGCCAACGCCCCAAAATGCCGGATGGAGTCAAGTCGTTACCCTTTTAGAAAACTGCAAAGGGCTGCACCTAAGAAATCAGATCTTGATAAATCGTAAGCTGGAATCTATTCGAGGAGCCTTACGTACCCTTCAATCATCAGATAAAGCGAATGACGTAGAAGTCTACGATCGCCTCGGAAAAATGAGGGGAAGACGGGGGTTCAGGCGGCCAAGTCACGCTTGACAGACCTTTCAGCCTCGCTTATCAGGCTCAATATCCTTCAACCAGTAAGCCCAAGATAAAATAATCGCAACCGCCACATACAGGTTGTCTGGGATTTCATCATTTAGTTCTAAATCACTTAACAAAGACACCAAATAGGGGTCCTGCGCAATGTAGATTCCTTTTTTTCTGGCTTCTGCAATGATGGTCGCTGCCTCAGCTCCATCACCTTTGGCCGTAAGAATTGGAACTGGATTCTGGCCATATTGAATAGCAATAGCTGTTTTAGTCGGCTTATATCTCACGTTTTTACATCCAAAACATGGCCTGGCATTGCATATCCTGTGGCTACTAAAGGTCTTTCTGCATTTAAGATAGTCAAATTGGTCAACTTTAACCCGAACTCTTCTAGCGATTTTTCTAAACTAGATGCGCCTTCTCTTGCCTTGTCAGCCGTGTCCAAGAGGTCTGCCCAAATAGTCATAGCAATATCTAAGTCGGATGTAACCGTAGTCTTTAACCACAGCTTTCCTATCTCGTCAGAATCAGTATGCAAATTAATCACCCAAATAGGTAGCTCTCCATCAGCCCCAATCGCGCCTCTTTGAAAATGGATCTCGACCGGGTTGGCATCAATAAAAGGCATCACAAAATGATAGGAAAGTTGTTGCTTTTGCTGGGCTTGCAACGCCTCAATCTGGCGACCCTCAATTTCATCTATGATCTTTTCAATGTTGCCTGCAGCCGGTGCGATTGCTTTTGAGGCGAGCAATAGCTTACGCATCACCTGTTTGAGATCTAGGGGAGCGGAAACCTGAGTCTTCAGGAAAAATTCCCCGAAAAGCCCTGACCCCAGTAAGGCGTCACGAACTGTATTTGGAGCGATACTTCGCATTCTATGCATTATTTGAGCTATAGCCTGGCTCGCATTAGCGTCAATGCTCCGTGCAAGAATCTCGTGAACCACGCTAGGTTTAAAGAACGCACTTTGAATAGCACCCGAGCCTGGTCTGTAAAGCAGGCTCAATAAACGCGAAGATTCCCCGCTACTGATTACCGGATTAGCCGTTTTTAACGGTTTCGCAAGTTCAACCGATATAGGTAGCAATGTTTGCCCATTTGCAGTTGTCCGCACACGGAAATCAATGCTATCCCCAGACTTAAATTTCTTAGTGGACGCCCAGTCTAATTCTTGGCCATTCATTAGCAGTTTAGTTAGACCGGCGCGTATCGCTATGACTCCTCGAATCACCTGATTATCAGCCAGCCCTATTTCACGAGCTACTTTCTCAGATACAGCAACTGCTGCGCTACTCTCTAATACGAGAGGCGAGAGCCTAGGCGTTATATTTAGCTGTTCTGGTCCCAACACATTACTTAGCCTTCACACATCTGCCTGCATATAGCCGGCGTTTTAAGGATATCGAACCCAATATTTTTTGCTCTCAATTCGACCTAATAACTCATCCTGGATTGCCGATTGCTTGAACACTGCGCGATGAATATCAGCAACTTCAGGAAGCTTGATTTTTCTATTTGCGTATAACCAATGAGGATTATTACGTCTGAATGCCTTCGGATTAGCGAGCACAATAGCTTGCCTCAAAATGTCTTTATGTACTGGGTTATCACTTAGCTGGCCCTTGATAATACCATCCAATGTATCTCCCGATTGCACATCATAATGGCTAGCTTTTGTCTGCCCTATGCGCTGTAACACTGAGGACTGAAGTTTTTTACTGTCCGTGCTTACGCGCGCGTTACTCCCTCCGCTTGCATGTGTTTGACTCGAGCTCAAACAGTCGCAATTAGAATCATTTACCTTGCCCATTAAATGTCCTAGCGCCGCCTCTGCCATTACAGAATCTGCAGTGGCTCGCTCGGGGAGCGCGGCTACTAAAATTAGCCCCATAAATGCAGCAACTGCTAACACGGCAGTTCTTAAATAGCTTCGTGATCTCATGATTTCTATTTCTTCCTCTTCATTAAAATTAATGACTTCCGACAAGACTTCGGATTCATTAGAAGTAAGTGGCAATGGCCTTCGAAATATCGCTCGTCGCCGGCCAAGAAGGGCCCGCAATCTTTATTAGCATTGCCGAATGGTCGCCCACTGCTTCCACTCTCGCCAAGGCCAAGGTGTCTAGTTTAGGATTACTCAGCACTTCCTTCAGAAGGTCTGAGCCAGCACTGATCAGAAATTTATCGCCTACATTAATACCTGCAACGAGACCTGCATTAATTTCGAGCCCTCCAGACACTTTATCCACAAACAACTGGAATCGATATGGTTCGCATTGAAGCGCGCCTGTTGCTCCCTGAATAAATCTTTCTGTAAGTGCTTCGATATCATTTATGAGCGATTTAGGTAACTGAGACTTAAGGTAATCTCGCTTAACTTTCGGAAAATCTAATGGCATAACTTCTTGCCATACCGGCAGCTGGGTAGCACGGTCAATCAAAGTCAATTGATACTCTAACTGTGCCGACGGCCAAGTTTCTCGATACGAACGCCCAGGGATTTTATTGACCACTTGACGCGCAGCGCCTTGCGCGTAATTCACGCCATGTTTAAACCATGCCTTAGTCGCTTCTTTTACTACGCCTTTAGATGCTCGTGGACGAAGTTTAATGTCGAATCTATAGGGCGCTCTGATTGCTCCTGATCCCAGTACATAATTA
>CAWKZY010000065.1:0-13845 GCA_963854625.1 Gammaproteobacteria bacterium
TAAAACAATAAAATTAGAGATACAGAGCCATTATGAGACGCACATTATTTATTTATAGCTTCATTATTAGTTTAATTGCCGCTTTGGCATTACCCCCCATTTTAGACTCCGTGCTACAAGGTTTGAGCATTGTTGAGACCCAATATGAGTTAGCTGTGGCTGTCATTTTTGTCATGTTCTGGATTGCCACCTTGGCCACCGGCGTTAAGTTTATTTCTCAAGGTGCAGACGAAGATGGCCAGTGGGATGAAATGGACGACGATCCTAACCGTGAATCAGGCACCGTTAAATGGTTTAACGTCACTAAAGGTTTTGGCTTTGTTACCCGTGACCAAGGTGATGATGTATTTGTTCATTTTCGTTCGATCCGTGGCAAAGGCCACCGATCCTTATTAGAAGGCCAAAGAGTGCGCTTTAGTGTCACTGAAAGTGACAAAGGTATTCAAGCTGAAGATGTGTCTATTGTCGGCTAGCCACCTAAAATGTGTATTGATTACCAAACGTGTTTTATAAGTCATTTAATTTAATTGAAACTGAAATGAAAAAATTTAATTAGGTTGGGGGTTTGCAAAGTGGACCATGTGCAGCAACTGCCTTATTCCAACGATGCAGGTTTAGGCCAAACTGCAAAAATTGGGCTCATCGTGTTGCAAACTGATCAAACTTTAGAAGATGAGTTTCGGCAGATGTTAGTCATAGATGGTGTGGCCTGCTACCACTCACGCATTGCCAATGCCATGCATGTGACACCACAAACTCTGGTGCAGATGCAAATTGATTTGCCCTTAGCGGCCCGTTTATTACCCCAAGCCTTTGCCTTCGATGCCATTGGCTATGGCTGCACGTCGGGTGCTACCATTATTGGTGAAGCGCAGGTGGCACAATTAATCTTGGCAGAACACCCCTCCGCGAAGGTGAGTAACCCCTTAACAGCCTGCAAAGCAGCTTGTGGAGCTCTAAAACTCAATAATATTGCCTTGCTCACGCCCTACTCTCCCCATGTCACACAGGCCCTAAGCGACAACCTAAATGCCAGTGGCATTAAAGTGTGTCGCACAGGTTATTATGATATCGAAGATGATTTTACAGTGGGCCGTGTTGATGCAAGCAGTATTTTTAATGCCATTGTGGCTTTGGGTGCTCATGCAGAATGTGATGGGGTATTTGTGTCCTGTACCAGTTTGAGAGTGGCAAACATTATTCATAGGGCAGAACAGAAACTGGGGAAGCCGGTGATCTCAAGCAATCAGGCCCTGGCTTGGCATTTACTGCGGCTTTCAGGTGTATCTCACAAGTCAGCTCAGAAACTAAGTCAAAAGACAGGCCCAAAACTAGGTCAATTTGGTACTTTATTTAATCAACCGCTACCCAATTAACTTTTGGGCTCTGGTCAAATCTAATCACTGGCTAACAGATGATTAAGGCCGCAGCAGTTCTGCTGTCCAAGCCGAATGAAAATTATAGCTATCACGGGTAATATCACTACCATCTTTGAAATAACACACAAAGGGTTGATGATCTTTTAGGGCAAGCTCAGCTTTGCCTTTTTTGCTTTTTAAAATTACTTTGATGCCTGTGATATTGGTTTTGCAATTGGCCTGTTTACCGTTGCCACTTACTTGAGATGGGCGCACAAAGCCATAGTACTTGGCGCAAAGTTCGTTTTTGCCTCGCTTAGTTTGGGATACGTCATATCTAGACTCATAAGTATAAGGCCCCGTGCCCTGCTGCCAAGTGGGGGGGTATGCAATGCCTGGGTAGCCTTTTAAAACCCCATCTAATCCTTTTAAAAACAGACTTTCAGTGCAGCTTAAGGCTAACTTCTGGTCTGTGCCATCAGTAGCTAAAGCAGTCAATGGCATGCTCAACGCCATTACCAATGTCATCAGTTTAATCATGCTTTAATGCTTCCATAAAAAGGTGCTGAGGCTGTCTGCAGCGCTAGTGGTGAGCCGCTTGCAATACTTTCACTGGTTGTATCAAGCTTACTTTAGCACTATATGGCTGCTTTTGGGTCTTGTGGGGTGGATGGATTTGATTTTAGATGATTGATTTGTATTGAATACTTAACAGTATCAAAGCCACATAGTAAATTGCTATATGGCCTTTTTTTACTTTTGAATTTCACTTTTTAAAGGTGCTTGTGGCTATCTCCAGCTTCTTGGCGCAGCCAAGACAAGCTTCTTAGAATCGATAACTGATACCTAATTTAACTACTGGGTAAAAGAGCTTTCTATCAAGGTCATTATTTATCGTACTCATCTCAGCCGCTACATCCGATTGTAATGCCCAACATTGGGAACTGCTCAATCCACTGCCACATTCCACACCGAAGTCTACACTACCTGTTCCAACATTAATTAAGCCTGCTTCAAAAGAAAAAGCGACCCCAGATGAAACATTGTTCCGGTTTGACCAACCAAGACCTAGATAAGGTGCCGTTGAATTACTGAAGCCAGCCTTTCCCGTAAACTTGGTCACATTAGCGTAAGCATAAGATGTTCCGTTAAAGTTAAAAGCCGAAATTGACGGGTTACCCCTTAGTTCAAAGTTAATATTTTGACTTATTAAACCTCCAGTTAGATAAAATGCACTTGAGAAGGGATGAATATCAACGAACAGCGATTTTATATCTGGATTAAATGTTATGTCATAACGGTTGTTCTCTAATGTTAATTTTCGATCAACCTTTCCATTAATATTCATTTCACCACGCACTGAAACATAATTATTGAGTGGTGTAGATATTTCTAGATTCGTACCAGTTAGACCTATCGTGACGCCTACGTTAGCCTGTTGCGCGTTTTTAGTCTCATCTGAGAAGGCTGAGTTTGTATATAGCACTGATGCTGCAAGTGCAAAGGGTGTTAGTGCGCGTTTCATGTTGGGCATTCCTTGTTTTGTGCTAGACACTATTTTTATACTAATTGGTATTTTAATTTTTTCAGATAGATATAGCAACTGGCACAATCTTGCCATACTTCATTTTTAGAGGCTGAAGTAGCTAAAGCTGCACCAACCTACGGGCTGATGATTGGTTGGCAAAGGTAGTAAAGGTGGCATAGGTACTGCTATCATTAGCCTGTAGGCTGATTTGCTTGGCAAAGGTCTGGTAAGGGTAGGGCCAAAAGTGGCAAAGGTCAGATACCAGCGACCTGACTATCAATAAATATAATCTTGCGATTGTGGCCCAGTTAAATCCATTCGCAATCTAACCTTAGAGTTATCACATGAAAAAATACCAAATCTATGGCATCGGCGCTGCTCTTGTCGATACCGAAGCTGTAGTGACTAACAATTTTTTAAGCACCCACAAAATCGACAAAGGTTTGATGACCTTGGTAGACGAAGAAAGACAATTTGAGTTATTAAGTGCTTTAAGCTCCCACGCATTTCATATTAAACGAAGTTGCGGTGGTTCTGTATGCAATACCGTTGTTGCAGCAAGCTGCTTTGGCTCTAAAACATTCTATTCTGGTAAAGTGGCAGATGATGAGGATGGGAGGTTCTTTGTTGAGGACTTGCAGGCAACAGGCGTTGATTTTCACAAAGCAGGAGCTGGCTCTGGTACTACAGGTAAGTGCTTAGTTATGGTCACTGATGACGCAGAACGTACTATGAATACTTTCTTAGGGGCGAACCTGGATTTGACTTCCAATGAGGTAGACGAACCTACGCTTATCAATTCAGATTGGTTATACCTAGAAGGCTATCTAGTCACTGATGACACTAGAACTGACGTTGCAGTGAGGGCCATAGAATGTGCCAAAGCAAACCGAGTAAAAACTTCACTTAGCCTCTCCGATCCATTTGTCGTTCAGGTATTTAAAGATAACTTACTTAAGGTTATTGGTAACGGTGTAGATTTACTGTTTTGCAACTCCGACGAAGCAAAAAGTTTTACTAAAACCCATAATACAGAAGCTGCGGCAGAGCAATTGAAAAAGTTCGCCAAAACCTTTGTGATTACCCTTGGTGCTGGTGGCTCATTATCCTATGATGGTGTGGATCTGTTGCAAACACCTGGCGTCACTGCAAATGCAGTCGACACCAACGGCGCAGGCGATATGTATGCTGGTGCTTTTTTGTATGCTATTAATGCAGGTCACAGCTATGCATTGGGGGCTAAGTTTGCTAACGAAGCCGCAGCCCGTGTGGTAAGCCAGTTCGGCCCACGAATAGATTCTTTAGAATATGTGCAAATCAAGCACCTATTTAATATCTAATTAACCACGTTATACGGTATGTTAATGTCATAACACATCTTAAATGACCCCGTTATTGTAGTGGTTCAGTGTTTAGGAAGTTCAGAGGAAAATATTTCTAATTATTCAGTTTTTACTTTTGAGTAAGCCTCTAAAGGTCATCCAGATAAACTAGCTGATCAAATCTCTAATGCAGTTTTTGACGCAATGTGTGCTTTAAATACCAAAGAGCGTGAACTTATGAGGGTGCCTACAGTACCTCTGGCTTAGTTGAGGCTTAGGGTGCTTATGACTTACGAGAGTCTATGCAGCGAAACTTTAAAGCGGTCACAGGCCTAGATGTTGGGCTAGATACAGACATTGTAAAAAGTGATAGTTCATTTGGCATGACAGCTGATGTGGTAATTTCCTCCTCTCGGCCAGCCGATGCTAATGTTTACTCATCTAGTGAAGCTGGTTTTCTTTCTCTTGTAAAGGTATTGCCCAATTATTTATAAGAGAGCTTGTTTATACTCTTCACTATTTTTCAGTTCACTAATAATCACCTCACGGAGAGTGCCACCTTGAAGTCGCAATCCATAGTGAAAGCGACCGTGTTCGTCTAGTGGGCGGTTCAACATACGCTGGTATATAGCATTCAGGAATTCACTGTCAGATTCTAGTTCCAGCAATTCCTTGTAACCAATATTCTCAGATTGAATTCTTTTGTATTCGGGGCTAGTACGAACCATGTTTACTATGGCTTCTCTCGGTATGCCTTGTTGAAGAAGATCGGTCATGGAGGCCAATCCATCGCCATCAATGCTGCGCTGTAAATACTTGATGTAGACTGCATCTAAAAAATCAGCATTGTTTTTTAAGCTATAAAGGTCATCCGGGTATCTATGCTCAACTTTTTTTGCATGGACAATAAATAACCAGCCCTCCACAAGTTCTATACTTTCAATCTTAAAGCCTGTCTCTTTCATCAAGTCGGATAGAATTGCCTTCGTAAACGAGTAGTGATGAAAGTCTCCAGGGTAATGCTGAGTTCCAAATATATTTTGGAGTAATGTATAATGAAATTCGACATTGTCTTTGCCTTTCGATAGAAGTAGTTCCACGGCATCCACAATACTTGGAACCTGTATTTCTAAATGCCCTGACACTTTAAGTACTCGATTCCACTCTTTAAGAGTATTCTTAATTTTATGGCGATTTAAGTGCTCAAGAATATCATTGGCTAATATGTATTCATATGTGGAGGCGTTAAGCATATGTAGATCTGAAACGTCGGCTACAATATCAGGATTATGGACCGAATTGAGATCTACATTTATATAGCCATCCCGTTTGTCATAGCCACATCCCAAATTGAGGTGCGTTAATGAGGAGCTGAAAGGCTTATGTTGCACATCTTTATTATTAGTATCAAATAGAGAAGATACTTTGTTTAGAATATTAACCATGAAATGTCCTGCCTTAATAACAGTGGCGTGTTAACGTGAGCGTCGTATGTCTAGATAAATGATGTTCTCAAGAAACGTACTTCAACAAGCATATTTTTTTTGAGTGCCGTTAGCTTCTGCTGTATTTATAACAGTGCCGCACCAACTTCATTTTACGCCTAAATACAGCTGGAAGATATCCTTAAAGTAATCGTCAATGTCGTGGTTTATGCCTTAGATGTTCACAAGAAGTGGGCTTAGTTTCTCTTGAGGAAGGTAAGAAATACAAAAATGAACCATCTAAGACAAGGCTCTTTCTAACGGATGAATTGGTTATACAGATATGGGAGTATTTTCTCGATATTGAACAAGAGATTAAACCGCCCTACATAACTATTAAAGACCCAGCTAAAGGTTGGCACCGTATTATTAATCGACTGGTCAAAGATCATCCTGAAAGACAAGGCATGACCACTATTAATGAGTTTCTTAAGAATCATACATGGGCTTGTAAAGGGCCTGTGCAGCTTAAGTACAACACTAGTGCACTTGAGGGAGGTCGGCTTTATACGCCATATCAAGCGTTACCAGATCGTACCTCGAGAGTGCGTATAAACACCTTAATAGATGATGAACCAATATGTGAAGTAGACTTTAATGCTAACCACTTACGTCTTAATCTTGCCGTACTCCATAAGCAAGACGCAGGAGATACGCCATACGAAGACATAGGTGAGTTATGTAAAGTTGATGATCGTAACAGAATCAAACAATTCATTACTGTAGCTATGGGAGCCAGTGAAGAGTCTGAGGCATTTAATGCCCTTAAAATAGACGGCTTTAATGTAAAATTATTTGACACAATCAAGCAAGGCACCCTAAAGCGCTACCCTAAGATTAACTTGTTTGAAGGATGGGGTCTTAGTGCACAAAACCTTGAGGGTGCAATACTTAGAAAGGTCATGCTTGAGGGTATTGAGCAAGGCATAGTATCTCTACCAGTGCATGACGCTATTGCTGTTAAGCAAGGTGACGCAGAGTGGGCTAAAGAAGCTATGAGTCGTTTGTGGAGTGAGGAGACTTTGGGTTGCAAAACACTGCTTAAGGTTGATTATCCTGACTAAATCAAAGGGTTCATTGTTGGGCTAAATATGGTTATGTTTTATGTGAACTCAAAAGTGCCATGGATAAATTGGGATTCAGTATTAGAAACTGGAGTAAAATATGCCTGCTAGGCTTACAATCGAGGATATGTGCAAGCTTGCCACGGTGAGAGGTGGAAAATGCCTTTCCTTAGAGTACATCGGTAGCAAGACAAAGTTACAGTGGCAATGCGCGAAGGGACATACTTGGCAGGCAACACCTTCAAGTGTAAAAACTAAAACTTGGTGCCCTGATTGCGCAGGGGTGGTTCGGTTAACAATTGATCAGATGCGAAAAACTGCCAAAGTTCGAGATGGCGAATGTTTATCTCAAAAATATCTCGGTGCGCTTGTTAAGTTAGAGTGGCTTTGTTCTGCAGGACACAAGTGGTGGGCAACACCAAGCTCAGTAAAAAATGGAACTTGGTGTCTTATTTGTTCTGGAAAGGCCCCACTTACTATTGAAGAACTGCAAGTTATTGCTAAAGATAGAGGTGGGGAATGCCTATCCCCTAAAATTGTAAACGCAAGGACAAACTTGAAATGGAGATGTGCTGAAGGACATACTTGGCTTGCAACACCAAGCTCAGTAAAAAATGGAACTTGGTGTCTTATTTGTTCTGGAAAGGCCCCACTTACCATTGAAGAACTGCAAGTTATTGCTCAAAAAAGAGGTGGGGAATGCCTATCCCCTAAAATTGTAAACGCAAGGACAAACTTGAAATGGAGATGTGCTGAAGGACATACTTGGCTTGCAACACCAAGCTCAGTAAAAAATGGAACTTGGTGTCTTATTTGTTCTGGAAAGGCGCCGTTTACCATTGAAGAACTGCAAGTTATTGCTCAAAAAAGAGGTGGGGAATGCCTCTCAAAAAAATATAGTTACAATAAAAACCTCCAATGGAAATGTACTGAAGGACATACTTGGCTGGCAACAGCAAAATCTGTAAGGTCTGGAAGATGGTGTAAAATTTGCCAAAACAAACTGGGCGGTGAGAAACAACGGTTGAAGCGAGACGAATTCTTATCAAGAGCTTTAGCTACTCACGAGAGCCTATATGAATATGATTTAACAACCTTCAAGGGTAGGCTCAAACAAATAGACATAATGTGCAAGGTGCACGGAAAGTTCAGTCAGAAAGCTCAAGATCATCTATCCGGTAATGGCTGCCCATTTTGCTTTACAAAGGGAGAAGGAGAGCTAAAGAAAATTATCGAAGGTCTTGGTTTAGTATTTGAAACGCAAAAGAGAATAAAAAAACGGCGTTATGACTTTTACTTATGCGACCATCATCTTTTAATTGAGCGCGACGGTGAGCAACATTACCGAGAGGCGTGGGAAGGTTCAGAGGGTTTACTAAAACAAAAGGAGATCGACGCCGAAAAAACTAAGCTCGCCTTAGACCACGGTTATAAAATTGCAAGAATTCCTTATTGGGTAAAAAACAAAGATGAAATTCTTATTGAGTTGGATAATATCTTTGCTGGAAATCCAACCTTCCCACTTATTCCAGATATTGAGCAATCAAAGGTAAAACCAAAACCTAACGGATGTTGACCAATACAACGACGGGTTAAAAATAGTTCTCGTGCGCGACATTTTTGTAATAGGATTTGACGTTAGGCTAGATACAGACATTGTAAAAAGTGATAGTTCATTTGGCATGACAGCTGATGGATTAATTATACGCTTAAAATCTTACTTAAAACCACAATAACCATACACTTAAAAGCACCCTCAAAAGCGCCTCTGCAAGCCCCAAAAAGGCTCTCTAAGCAGCACTAGCATACCAACATAAGCATGGGCATTATGACTTTAGATTAGGCTATAAGTATGGCTAAAGGCTCTTGTGTTAGCAGTTGTTAAAAGCCAGTGGCTATAGGTTTGAGGTTATAAAATAAGAAATCTTCCTATATCAATGAAAGTCTAATGTTAGTAGTATCCAGAGTAAGCAGAAGAATATTTGAGGGCGTAGAAATGAATATTAAAAAGGTTATTAATCAGTGCCTAGTAGTATTATCTATGGTCTTTTTAATAGCTTCCCTGTCAGGCTGCTCAACTACATCTAGTGGCTTTGGCTTAGGAATGGTTGGGAGTGACGCTTGGTTCAAACGAACTTCTCAGGCTGAACAAATAGCCTATTTTAAATCTAAATCGTTACAGGAATTGAAAAGTGGATGGTCTAAAAGTTATATCCATCCCACTACAAGAAGTGCAATATCAATGGAATTAGAAAGGCGTGGGCTTGATGGTCAAATGTTTTATGACCCAGCAGCAGATTATAAGCGACAAGCTGAAGCGCAGGAATTAGGTCAAGCTTTCTCACAGGCTTTACAAGAAGTAAATCGTGTAAACCAAGCTGGGCCAGGGGCTGGGACTACTAATGGCTCAGGGCCAAAGAACGTAACTTATCAAACAATTGGCAACAACACCTATGGCTCAGATGGAACTAGCTATCAGACAATTGGCAACACTATCTATGGCTCAGATGGAACAATGTGCCAGAAAATTGGAAACATGACTTACTGTAATTAATACCAGTTCTGAAGCGCTTCTATAAAATGAAACCAATAAAAACACTCATAACCATACTCTTCATATCACTTCTGTCGTCACCTAGTTGGAGTGTGACTATACGTGATTTAGTAAAGCGAGATGATCTCTATTACGAGAAGTTCACTGATGTTCCATATACTGGGAAGGTGACTGTGGATGAGCAAGTGAAACACATGGATGTGGAGGGGGTATTCAAGAATGGTAAGGCAGAAGGTGCTTGGATTGAATACTGGTTAGGTCAGTTATGGAGAAAAGGTAACTTTAAGAATGGTAAGGAAGATGGTGCTTGGGTTTATTACCATGATGATGGTCAGTTAAGTTCCAAAGGTAACTACAAGAACGGGAAGAGAGAAGGCGCTTGGATTGGTTACCATAATAATGGGCAATTAAATTACAAAGGTAACTACAAGAATGGCAAGAAAGGCGGTGCTTGGGTTGGTTACAATGAAAACGGAACTGTAGATAAAAGTCTCACAGGAACCTTCAAAAACGGTAAGAAGATCAGTGATTGACTGCTTAGTAAGTTGATCAAAGGTTAACGCAAGTCCGAGTTATAACACCTCATAAAGCTTCACACCTATACATCTAGCCTTACTTGAGGAAACTTGAGTCGGGCTATTTTTTTGAGTTGAGTTTGAGTTGATCGTCACTGTTCACATCAAATATGCTGTTAATTAAATCATTAATGGTCTGTATGTCGTTTTTTACTCTTGGGTTAATACGAATCAAGGTAAATCAATTCTTCAAACAGCAGTACATTTTTTATGGAAAAAAAATTTAGCCACGTGTTATTGTTTTTGAATGAGCAAAAATACTATATCAGTGACAATTAAAGGGGTGAAATACGCTTCGGTAACTGCTGCAGCGAAAAGTCTTGAAATCAATAAGACAAGTCTTTTAAAAGCTGTCAAAAAAACTCCCAATGGGGTGAAGCTTAACAAAGCGGTTGAAGCTCTCATAGCTAACCAACGTGGCTCTCACAAAACGCAGGTGAATATAAATGAAACCGCCTATGATTCATTCAAAGAAGCAGGAAAAGAATTTGGTGTAGCTGGAGGCACAATAGCGTATTGGTGTAAGCAACAAGGAACAACAAATTTAACTATTGATGTTGGGAAATTTGAGTTTTCTAAGTTAGAAAAAGGCTCAATTGAACATATGCGAGCATTAGCTCACAAGTCAGGATTTCATAATTTAGCAGATTGGCTTGAAAAAGGTAGAAATGACTCTGATCTCAGCAGATTCATGGTTTGGCTACAGCGAAATTGGGACAGCGATTTATTAGCTTTTCTCAAGCAGGAGTTTCCTGATGAGACCATCGAATGGTGGCGTATGTCTCAGACTCCGACTGGCACATGGAAAAAACATAAAAGACTAAAGGAATACATGCAATGGCTTTTTACACAGTTAAAATTCAAAAAAATTACAGATTGGTACTCTATTCGAGCAAAAGATTTTAATGATAATTATGGAGGCTCAGTGCAAGCGTACTATCCATCAATACTTGATCGTATTGAAATCTGTTATCCAGATACAGAATGGCTGCCTTGGCTTTTCGAGGTTGCACCAAACGGTTGTTGGAAAAACCGAGGAAACCATAGAAAATTCTTAGATTATGTTGCTGAGAAAGAGAATTGGACTCAGCCAGAAGATTGGTACAAGGTTAGGAGAGCCACATTCACTAGGCACAAAGGAGCTAGCCTACTAAGGTTTTATGATTCTATCTTTCATTGTATCGAAACTAACTATCCAGACTATGATCTGAAATTTTGGTTAATGAAAAGTAGTCGAGGGAATTGGGAAGAAAAAGCAAATAAAAGAAAATATTTAGAGTGGCTTGGAGAAAAATTATGTTTTACAAACCTCGATGATTGGTATGGAGTTATTGAGGAGGATTTTTCAAATAATCATGGATCGACTTTGCTTTCTAAAGTTCATTCTGGCGGGGCGGCTAAGTGTGTAATGGCAGTTTTCGAAGAACATGATTGGCAGCCGATTAATTTTCGAGGGGCAAACCAATGGAAAACACAGCTGCGGCTCTATAATATCGCTCGATGTGCGCTATCTAGCATGGAAGTGGAAAGAGAGTATCCAGTCGATGCACTATCAATGCATCCCACGCATACAAGACAAAGGCTGGATGTGTTTATCTCAAATCAAGATAATTCAAACTGTCTTGCTATCGAATATCATGGTCGCCAGCACTACGAGTGGATCAAACATTTTCATAAAACTGAAAAGGAATTTCAGGATGCTCAAAGGCGCGACCAGATAAAAAAGAGGCTTTTAAAGGAGGCAAACGTTAGCCTAGTTGAAATAAAATATTCGTCTTGGAAAGGTGATGTTGGCTATATACTAGATATTATTAATAAATATTTCGAGTTATCAGTCAAAGAATCTGACATACGAAAAGAGGCAAAAGAGACTGGTTTATTTGAGTCAATATTTTTGGATAATGATACTAAAAGTGTGAGTAAAACATCATCCCTGCCAAGGCCAGAGCCTGTAACAATCTCAAAAATTCTTGAGGTGGCTGATGTGTGGTACGAAAGATATGAATCTTGGCCAAAGAAAAGCTCAGGCCTTATATCGAGCCAAGAAAACCTAACTTGGAATACGATTAACAATCAACTCAAGAGAACAGAAATAGGGAGTCTCGTTAATTTACTGTTCTTAGAGCGAGATGTTCGCCACCATCTTAAAAGAAACAAGCTGACGATATATCAAATTATTGAATGGGCGAAAGACCATTTTGAAAAAACTAACGAGTGGCCAACATATAAGTCGGGTAAGGTTTTAGCCGAGCCCTCAGAAAAATGGTCTTCCATCCGAAGTAACCTCGTACATGGAGGAAGAGGGCTTCCAAAGGGGCTGTCGATTGAAAAAGTGCTTTTTGATGAATTGGGAGTCATTGGGGTGAGGTCTGGAAAACAGCTTACAGAGCAACGAGTACACAGCCTCGCCTTAATGCATTATGAAAAAATAGGATCATATCCAACAGAGAGTAGTGATTGGATATTAGAAGGAAAAGATAGCTGGCCAGCTATCTCGTTTGCACTTAATTATGGGTTTCGGGGCTTACCTGGAGGTTCTTCGCTAGCAAAGCTGCTTCAAGCGCACAACTTAAAAGCTAATCTTGGCGAAAGAGAATATCCCTCCAAGGATGAAATAGTTGATGTTGCGAAAATATATCAAACGCAGGATAAAGATAATAAATTGCCAACAAGGGAATCGGGCCTCTTTCCTAACCCAAACTATCTCGACTTAACTTGGGGAGGTATTAACTCAGCTTTAGTCAAAGGTTTGATTGAGGATACCAAGGCCAAAACACTAACAGATTTATGGGTACAGGAATTTGGGTCTCGCAACGTCAATAATTTAGAAAACCTTACAGAAGAGCAAATACTAAGGTGGTGTGATAAATATCAAGAAGACCACCCAAATAAAAAATTTCCCTCGAATCAGTCAGTACCGATAGTAACAATGGGAACAGAAACCTTTATGAGTATCGACACAGCTATTAGGGAGAATCGGCGAGGACTTACGGGCCTTGTAAGTTTGGCTCACTTATTATTTAAAAAGCGAGGGAAACGAACAAACAAAAATTTGCCTAAAATTAAAATCAAGCAAATAAAAGATTGGATGATCGCTTGGCATAATCACTATCAAAAATGGCCAACTGCTACCGACGGTGAAATTCCAAATTCTAGTGGTGAAAAATGGTCGAATATAAATGCTACCTTGCACCGAGGTGGGCGAGGTTGCCCCAAAACATCATTAGCAGAATTAAAGGCAGAGCTGGAAGGTGGACAATAAATGCAGCCGTTAGTGTGCAATAAGTTGATCAAAGGTTAACGCAAGGTCGAGTGTAAAAAGCAAAACCGCTCTATTGTGTGTCTCTCAGGCAGCCACAGTTAACAGCAGCAACCACAGTCCTCCCGCCCCATGTAAATCATTGCTTTATGTTATGACATTAGATCAGTCGTCTTTAGTGTCTTGTTGCTGTTTTAGCTGGTCAATCTGTAGTTGCAAACCTTTGAGTTTAGCGTCTAAGCCACGTTTGTAAAAGATGAAGATAACTAAACCACCTAAGGCTCCACCAATTGAAAAACTCTCTGATAAATATTCAATCATCTACTTCTCACTTTTTTTTAATTTTCAAAATCGCTTCTAGTAAATCTAAGCGGGTACTCCAGTTATTATATAGAAACTCCAGCCTCCCCCCCCCATCCATCGGCTGACAAATAGAAATTAGGTCTGGAAAGTTCAATGAAAGGTTCAATGAAATGATAATTTAGACATAGAAAAGCCCCATGTACTATACGTATCATGAGGCTTTCAATGTGCGCTGGTACCAGTGGGCGGACTCGAACCGCCACGCATTTCTGCAACGGATTTTGAATCCGTCGTGTATACCAATTTCACCACACTGGCACATTGAGGGGCGAATTATACAGAGTTAAGTAAAACCGTCAATGGCTTTGTCGGGGCTTTTGTCACATTAGCGGTCTATG
>CAWKZY010000066.1:0-13602 GCA_963854625.1 Gammaproteobacteria bacterium
TGTCGTAAACGCGATTGATATTCGGGAATGCGCTCATATCACAGTTGAACCGCAGCGCATTGTATACCTGTGGAATTAGATAGATGTCAATCATACCTATCTCACTACCTGAGCTATAAACACTGTCGGGTGAGATCTGCTGCTCTAACGCGTACAATCCCGTTTCGATCCAATGCTGATACCAACGCACTTTCTGTTGTTCGTCTGCGCCTAGAGTGCCAGTGAGATACTTAAGGACTCTCAGATTATTCAATGGATGAATATCACAAGCGATGGCGTTTAACTGCTCGCGTATCTTGGCGCGTGCATAGCGGTCTCCCTGCAATAGAGGAGGGGTAGGGTAGGTCTCTTCCAGCCACTCAAGGATAGCCGTGGACTGCGCTATGACTTGCCCTTCTTGGGTGAGCAAGGCAGGCAGCAGCCCTTGGGGGTTAATGGACAAATATTCTTCTGACTCCTGTTCATTAGTCAGCAGGTTGACTGACTCCAATTTATAGGGAATACCTTTGTAATTCATTGCGATACGTACTCGATACGCGGCCGATGACCTGAAATAGCTGTACAGTGTGATCATAATTCTGGGTGCCTACTCTATCTATGGATGTCGATGCCAAGTCTATTCATATTCGGGGTGATATTGCTTCACCACCTGATTGATTTGACCAAATATAGACTCGCCCTGAGCATTTGTCATGTCAATCTGAATACGATCTCCGAAGGACATAAATGGAGTCGATGGCTTGCCATTAGCTATGGTTTCCAAACACCGGACTTCGGCTAGACAGCTCGAACCATCGGGGCTTCCATTATTAGCAACAGTGCCTGAACCGACTACGGTCCCAGCGATCAATGAACGTGATTTGGCAGCATGTGCTATCAGATCACAAAAATCAAAGGTCATATCAACGCCCGCGTTTGGGCACCCGATCTGTGTGCCATTAAGAGTTGAGACTAATGGCAGATGGAGTTTCATCCCATCCCAGGCCTCCCCTAATTCGTCGGGAGTAACCGCGACAGGGCTAAAGGATGTCCAGGGTTTTGACTGATAAAACCCAAACTGTTTACTCAGTTCTGCGGGAATCAAATTCCGCAACGATACGTCATTGATTATTGACACTAGCTTAATATGTTTCTTGGCCTGATTGTGCGTGACACCAGCGGGAACATCATCGGTGAACACAGCAACTTCCGATTCAAAGTCAATTCCCCAGTCTTCACTCTCGACCAAAATATTATCTTCCGCACCGATAAAGGCGTCCGAAGCGCCCATATACATCAGTGGATCTGTCCAAAAGCTGTCAGGTAGTTCTGCATTACGCGCCTTGCGAACCAATTCAACATGGGTTACATAAGCACTGCCATCCGCCCAGTGATAAGACCGTGGTAAAGGTGCAGCCGCGTCGGCAGTATTAAAGGCAAATACTTGGTCTATTTTCCCTTGCTGTAACTGCAGGAATACCTGCTCTAATTTAGGAGCACAGGAATCCCAGTTTTCTAAGGCAAATTGCAGGGTAGGAGCGATATCGGGGACAGCTGTCGCCTGAGTTAGCTGACGGTTAACCACGATAAGTTGTCCGTCACGGGTCTCGTTTCTTAAGCTTGCTAATTTCATTAGTTGGCCTCGTCTAAATTATTTTTTGCCAGTGAATTTTTTTTCTAGGCTATCCCAACAGTCCATGTAATGGTTGTCAATATAGGAACAGCTAAGGGCGTATTGCGTTGGTTCAATCACGTAACGTGATTCAAACATAAAGGCCAGATTGTTCTCGTACCGTTGAGGCGCTAGATCGGCTTTACTAGCTTGATCAAATACACTTGCCTCTGGCCCATGTGGTGACATGCAGTTGTGTATGCTGGAGCCTCCTGGTAAAAATCCCTCTTCTTTGGCATCATAAACGCCGCGAATCAGCCCCATAAACTCGCTCATCAAATTTCTGTGATACCAGGGAGGGCGGAAGGTGTTTTCGGCCACCATCCAACGGGGGGGGAAAATAACAAAATCCGTATTTGCGACACCTTCAGATTGTGATGTTAAAACGGTAAAAATTGAGGGGTCGGGGTGGTCGTAACTAACCGTATTGATGGTATTAAAACGTGCAAGATCGTATTTATAAGGAACCGAATTGCCAACCCAGGCGACGACATCCAAGGGTGAATGATTTAGATCGCAGGCATAGAGCCCGCCATTGAATTTGCTAACCAATTCAAAACTACCAGACAGATCCTCGTAAGCGGCAACGGGCGTCATAAAATCTCTGTCGTTAGCATAGCCGTCGGAGCCAACCGGACCACGCTCTGGTATATCAAATGGGACGCCATAGTTTTCACAAATGTATCCACGTGCAACGTCTTCGAGTAGCTCCACTTTAAATTTCATCCCTCTAGGTACCACACAAATTTCACCCTGTGCAACATCCATAATACCGCATTCGGTATGAACACTGATGGAACCCAGCTGGGGAACAAACAGCATTTCACCGTCCGCATTATAGAAATATCGGTTCTGCATTGAACGGTTTGCGAGATACTGATGAATACCTATACCGGCTTGCATCGCCACATTTCCGTTGACGGCGATGGTAGTCAGTCCATCGATAAAATCAGTTGGTTCCTCTGGGATGTCAAACGGGGTCCAGCGTAACTGATCTGGTGGCGTAATGGACTCCTTGTTTGGTGCACTTCGAATCAGCCCTGAATCTATTGGGCGATACCGACCTTGCATGACCGATGGGTGCATTCGATAAAACCAGCTGCGACGATTATGTTGCCTGGGTGCGGTAAAGGCGGTTGTACTGAATTTCTCAGTGTATAAATTATATGGGACTTTCTGGGGGCTAAAGCAGCCTACTGGTAACGCTCCTGGAAGTGCTTCAGATTCAAATTCGTTGCCGAACCCGGTTAGATAATCCCGTTTGGGAAGCGATTGATTTGCTCGAGTCATGATAGGGCTCTCGGTATGTTCTGGTTAGATGTCGGATGCGATGGACAGAGCTTCTTGCAGAATTTCGATATCACCAATCTGGTTGGCCAATATCAGGATTAACCGCGCGTTAAGTTTTTCACTTTGTTCTGGTGACGCGTCTCTGTGGAGATCGGTGAGCGCAGCATAAAACGCATCGGCGTCGGTAAAGTTTGGTTCTAGATTCAATTTTCTCATTAGTCCGCTTCCAATTCATGCCCTAGGGCTTTCAAATAGGCGCTATTAATAGCTTTGGCTTCAAACCCTTTCCATCGCGCACAAACGTATTGATCAGGTCGTATCAAGTAGGTAGTACCGGCCAGCAGGTCATAGCGTGAAATCAATACGCCGAGCTGATCAAAAACACTGACATCCGATTCTTTCATTAGAGATTGCCTGCTCGCTGTCGGGTTGACGAGTATCAATCGAATATCCTTGTTGAGGCTAGCGAGTTCAGATATCTTCTCGCTGCTTTGGCTGGCATCCACCAAGCAAACAAAATGGTTCCCCAATAGACTTAGCAGCCAAGCTTGTTCGTTGTTTACTATCAAAGGGGCATCAGTTGATACGGTTCCAGGCGCAACGCCGCCTTCGAACTGATCGTTATCCATAGTATTCAGAGGTGAATGGATATATGCACAAGGGGTCGATAAACGCCCACTGTTCACCAGTGATTGCGCGAACGGATAACGGCTGGCCATCTCAAGCACCGCATGCTGAAAAGCACGACTGGCGCTGTTTTTAGGTGTCATAAAATCAGTGGAACGGGTGGAGTGCATGATATTTTCGTCGGCCCCCCTTTGGCGCTCTAAGTCGTACGTTTTCAGAAGGGCTGTAGGCGCTTTATTTTTTAGTACGTTTGCCAGTTTCCATGCGAGGTTATCAACGCCCTGTATAGCACCGTTGCCACCACGAGCACCAAAGGGTGAAACTTGGTGGGCGGCATCTCCCATAAATAGAATGTGCTTGTGAATAAATGAATCCATTTTGCGACAACGGAAGGTGTATACGCTAGTCCACTCCACGTCAAACTCGATGTCACCACCGAGCATCGCCCTCACTCGAGGGATAACATTTTCTGCCTTTGCTTCCTCTTTTAGGTCTGTGTCCCAACCAAGTTGGAAATCTATACGCCAGACATTGTCGGCTTGTTTGTGCAACAGCGTTGATTGATTTGGATGGAAGGGGGCGTCAAACCAGAATCGGCGTTCAGAGGGGAACTCTGCTTTCATCAATATATCGGCAATCAAAAAATGATCTTGGAACACCTGCCCGTTGAAGGGCAGGCCAAGATCAGTGCGGATGGGGCTGCTTGCTCCATCCGCAACCAGCAAATAGTCACAACTCAGTGCATAGGTTCCATCTTCTGTCGTTACATCTAGGGTAGTCTTGTCATCGTCTGCACGCACATTAGATACTTTGCTCAACCAGCGCAAATCAATACTTGGTAACTCAAGGCATCGATCTACCATATATTCTTCGAAATAGTATTGCTGAATGTTTACAAAGGCTGGGAATTTATGGTTTTCTTCAGGAAGTAAGTTGAACTCATAGACCAGGTCGTCTTGCCAATAGACCTTGCCTAGATTCCAGGTGATACCCTTGTTTAGCATTCTGTCTGCTGGACCATATCGGTCACAGATCTCGAGCGATCGCTTGGAAAAGCAGATCGCTCGAGATCCGACACTAACCGTATTGTTATCATCAAGCACGACTGCTGGAATCCCATGCACAGCAAGGTCAATGGCGGCGCTCAGGCCGGCAGGTCCGGCCCCAACAATAATAACGGGGTGATGAGTTGGCGCAGCGGAAAATTGATCCGGACTGCGGTCGTACTCATAAATTGGGTTGGTATAAGCTTTGCCCATTCTAGTATCAACCTTTGCTTACCTAGTCTTGAAGCTGATCCCAAACTTCCTGATCGCGTTCAGCAGTCCAGATACGTGGCCAAACAATGCCATCAAATTCATCCCACAACCTTTGCACATCAAATGGCAGGCAGTGTTCGAATATAGGCCACATCCCAAATTTGGGATTCAGGTGCTCATGGGTCGCCTCAAAGGCTTCTTTTAAGGTGCCGCCGCGCTTGTGGACTTCACCGACTTTTTCAATCATACCTGTAAGGAAACCGCGTGTTTGCTCAATGGCAGCATCTACCTCAGTGCGACCACGAGCCACGGCTCCACGACCTCCAATCAAAATCTCAGCCTCGTATGCTTTTACCTTATCCAGGGTTTTACTCGCCCACTCAAAATGGAATGCATCGCCGGTATAAAGCGCCGCAGCGGATTCGACCAAATCACCGGCAAAGAGTATTTTTTGCTTGGGTATCCAGGCGCAGATGTCACCTGCGGTGTGACCACGACCACAGTGTTCAAGTATCAGGCTCCCGCGGTCGCCGCCTAAGGGGATTTCCAATTTATCATTGAACACGATATCCGGATGAGTCAGCCCGGGAATCCCTTCTGGCTCACGGAACAACCTAGGCATGCGACCATATTCGCTCGCCCAATCTTCTTTGCCTCGTTCGTCAATTAATACCTTGGTATTCTCGTGGGCGATGATTGAGTCTGCATTAAATGCAGACGCACCCAAAACTCGTACAGCGTGGTAATGAGACAACACCAAGTATCGAACTGGTTTTTGAGTCAACTCACGGAGCTCGGCAAGCCAATCGTTTGCAGCCTTGGGTGTTGCTCTCGCCTCAAAAGCGATGATGAAGTCTTCTGCTTCTATTGCGCCAACATTGGGATCACCCTCTGCTGTTAGTGCATAAACCCCGTCGCCCAAGATCTCGAGTGTTTCAGTTTTGGTGCCTAGGTCAGCGGAAGATGCAAAGGGTTTTTTAGCCATGACTTGATCCCATATTGTCTGGTTTTGATTTGCTTTTAGTTTCATCGGAAACTAATATTTGTCGATAATACCCCTATAAAATATAAAAACCAGTGTTTTTCTATAAAAAATGCTTTATTAGTGGTGAAAGTGAAGAAAAAAGATTACTTTTGCAACTATGAACCATGACTTTACTAAAACATTCCATTTAGCAAATTTTTTACCCTACAGGCTAGATTACCTGGCTAAGCGCATGAGCAGTGCGTTTTCACTAATCTATAAGACTGAGTTTGATATTAGTGTTCCCGAATGGCGCGTTACCGCTTTGCTAGGAGAGCATGGCAAGCTCACTTCCAGCATGATTTGTACTCTTTCCTTAATGGATAAGGTAAAGGTGTCCCGTGCAATTAGTGGTTTACGGAAAAAGGGTTGGGTGGACGAAATCGTCGACTGCAAAGATAATCGCGCAAAACTGATATCGTTAAGTGAACAAGGTCTCCTGTGCTATTCAGAAATATCGCCTCGAGCACGACAATGGGATGCTGAATTGTTAGATGTATTGAAAGTAGGTGAGTATAAAGAATTGCTATGTATATTGGACAAACTCAATAGCCAGCTGAGCACATTTTTGGATGAGTCTTCAGCTGGACGGTGAATTGTATTTCGCTTTGATAGATAGCACAGCAACAAAATATCCAGCGCAGCATGCGGAACACAAAACGCCAGTCATTCCTGCCAGATTAATACCCAATCTAAGACATAGTATTTGTGCTGCAGAAAACGCAGTTCTCTCTCAGTCAAAAATTCAGTTCTCTCTAATGCAAGAAATGCAATATAAGCTCTGATTAACTGCAGAACTAAACAAAGGTATTACTTCCATAAAGTTAACGTCAATACGGTAGGCTGAAGACCATGTTCAGAGGTACCCGGGAAAATTTGGCCGTGTCGCTAGTACCTGTAAAATTCAACGTTTGATACTCCCTACCAGATTATGAGTAGACGGTTATCATCTTTTTAGACTTCCTGAATAATAGACGCCTGATAAAAAATCCTCCGGGGATAGTCGTCGTTGGATTAATTGGTAAAGGTGAATTTTCTACTAGTAAAAATCTATATGGGGAGTACTATCATAATAGTACACAGGCTAGTTAATAGGTTCAAAAATAGCTTTTTGTTCATCAGGAATATCGCCAATGGAAAATGAAGATAAAATACTGGGTAGCATTCGCTCAAAAGTTCGTCAAAGGTTCTTGTTTGTATCAATTACGGTTCTTTTATACAGTAGCTTTGTACTTTGCTATACAGAAAACGGACAGTTTTTAGGGGAAGTGGTTGGTGATTCAGCCACTTCTGGTGGGCTCATATTATTTTTGGGGCTAATAGTGGTATTCCTGTTACTGGAATATATTTTTATCGTCCTCAATAAAGAAAAATAGCGAGAGACAATTCAATGCCGTTATCTTACAAAAATATCACTTCAGTTGCCCTTTTAATAAACAAGCTTTTCTATCGCGCGTTGATACTACAAGCCTTACTAGCTTTCCAGATTGCATGGGCGGCACCTAGCGTTACCAGTGAAGCAGAAAGACAACCGCTGAACACAACCGCGATAGTGATGTTTGTCTTATTTGTTGTCGTGACAATTGCTGTTAGTTTTTGGGCGTCTAAGCGAACACAAAGCAGTAGCGATTTTTACAATGCGGGAGGCAATCTTACCGGGTTGCAAAACGGTACTGCGATTGCGGGAGACTTCATGTCTGCCGCATCATTTTTGGGGATTACCGGGTTAGTCTTTGCGTTTGGCTTTGATGGTTTAGTTTTTGCAATTGGGGCGTTTGCTGGTTGGCCAATTATGCTATTTTTATTTGCTAAACGCGTCCGTAATATAGGTAGTTATACCTTTACTGATGTAGTTTCACGACGATTAGAGCGGAGAAAAATCAGCGTTGTTACGATAGTCGGTACTATAACCGTCGTCATTATGTACTTGATTGCCCAAATGGTTGGTGCCGGTAAATTGATCGAGTTGTTATTTGGGCTGCCTTATGAAGTCGCTATTGTGACTGTTAGCACGCTCGTTATTGTCTATGTGACGTTTGGTGGCATGCTCGCAACAACCTGGGTCCAGATTATTAAAGCTATTTTACTTCTGCTGGGCGCCACCATCATTGCGGTTTTGGTCATGTATCAGGTGGACTTTAGTCTCGACGTTCTGCTACAAAGTGCGTCGGCGGTGCACCCCAAAGGTGGTGCTATTTTGATCCCTGGCGTGTTGTTTCAAGATCCGATTCAAGTAGCAACCATTTTGGTCGCTATGATGTTTGGCCTCCTGGGTCTGCCCCATATTCTCATGCGTCTATTTACCGTGCCCAGTATGAAAGAAGCCAAACAATCAGTGTTTTACGCTTCTTTATTTATGGCATATTTTTATCTATTGTTGGTGATTATAGGCTTTGGCAGCGTGTTATTTCTCTACGATAATCCCTCGGTGTTTTTAGACGGACAGCTAATTGGTGGCGGAAATATGGCGGCTATTCATCTATCTAATGTCCTGGGCGGTGATTTATTAATGGGTTTTATATCGGCAGTGGCTTTCGCGACGATTCTTGCTGTCGTTGCAGGGCTGACCGTGTCGGGGGCGGCGGCAATATCACATGATCTTTACGCGGGTATCATTTGTAAAGGTAATCCAGATCCTGTAAAAGAACTCAAGCTCACCCGAGTGACCAGCATCAGTATTGGTGTTATTGCGGTAGCTTTAGGAATTCTTTTCCAGAACGAAAATGTGGCGTTTCTCGCAACGATGCCCTTAGTTGTTGCAGCGTCCGTCAATTTTCCAATTTTGTTTTTATCGTTATTTTGGTCCGGAACGACGACTCGAGGCGCAATATTGGGCGCAATAGTCGGACTAATTTCTTCCATTGGGTTAATTGTTGTCGGGCCTCAGGTTTGGGTCTCCGTACTGGGATTCGAGTCACCATTGTTTCCTTACAATTATCCTGCACTATTTACTATGCCATTAGCATTCATAACGATGTGGATTTTTTCTGTGACAGATAAGTCACTCCAAGGAGAGATGGACCGGATTGCATACAATGAATTATTGGTTAGCTCTGAATATGGCCCAACAGACAATCATGTGGGAACGTGAGCCTATTCGGAAGAAAACTATTGCAAATCGGTGAGTTGTGCGCCGTAAGCGGATGCTGACGAGTTGAGCAAGTTAGGCGAATATCGCCAGCAGATAAAGATGTGCGTTAAAAACGTTTTTATGCAGACTGGGGACGATTTACATTACTCGCGGTTTGACTTAGATCGAGGCGCCGTTGCGCTAATTATGCCAATAAGAGTGACGGGATCGCTCCCAATATTTTGAGGCCGACATAATTCAAAATGGCTGATATAAAACCCGAATCAGGAGCATTACCGCCTATTTCTGTAAATATTTTTGCCAGACCGATAAATATGATCGTGGCTAGCAAACGGTCCGCGGACGTATTACTACAGAGTTTGTGGAGTTTTCGAGGTCCGGGGGGAATGATCTTTCAACGCCACGACCAGAATTTGAGTTTTTCGATGTCTATGCGCGGCAGACTTGGCAATCTCTGCGTTATCAACACCCATAGTATCCCTTTTTCGTTCCTCAGGGATCACTCCAGTCCACAGTAGATATATCCAATTTGCTGGCTATTGATCAGTGCCTTCTGATTGCCTGGCTAATAACCTTAATAGTCACAACGGATCAGGTTCTAACAGCAATTAAAGGCCACATAAGGCACTGAATAATCCCATAGACAGCAAGCGTTGACTCGATTACTGTTAACTCCAATTTAGATTTAAACCAAAAATAAAATGAAAGGAAGAACCCGATGCAGAGAAAAATGAATCATAATTTTCTATTGATATCCGGCCTAATTATTAGTGTCTTAAGTATGTTCGGCTGCACAGAGCAGGGCACCGATGATCGCTCAGCAGTGCCAACCGAAAAAATGTTAAGTGATTCTAGCTTGCTGGAAATGAGTGCATCAGAAATAAAGCCTTTTCTGTCCTCCGGCCGTGTATCAGTCGAGCGATATATGCGAGTACTGTTGCAGCATACAAAGGGTTATACGCCAGGGCTAAACGCCTTTATCCACCTTGACGATCAAGCTGTTATTGCGGCAGCAAAGGAGGCCGATAAAAAACGCAGTTCTAATCAACAACTCGGCGCATTATTTGGTATCCCGATTGGCTTAAAGGATCTCATCGTCACGCAGGGCACACCAACCACCTTCGGTACTGGCACTTTTGTCGGTTTTGTTCCAGACAAAAATGCTCCCGTAGTCACCCGATTACTTGCCGCTGATGCCATCATTTTTGGCAAAAATAACGCTCAGGAGTGGGCCTATGGCTCGAATGGGTATAACTCCCACTACGGACAACAGCTCAATCCATATGACCCTACTAGAATTGCCGGGGGCTCCAGTGGTGGTGGCGCGGCCGCTGTCTCAGCTCGAATGTTGCCGCTTGCTATAGGATCGGACACTGCGGCGTCGATACGTGTCCCCGCCGCTTATACCGGGCTGTACGGTTTTCGGCCGTCTATGCAGCGCTACGACAATGCTGGAGTTGCCCCCATAGCGCCCAGCTTAGATACTATTGGGCCTTTGGCTCGTTCAATCGATGACTTGATTTTAATCGACCGAGTGTTAGCGGATGATCCGGGCACAGTGACAGAGATAAAACTTACTGATTTACGACTCGGCGTTCCAAACAGTTTGTTTTACGCAGATAGCAGCGTTGAGGTGCAAGCCGCATTCCAATCTGTCTTGAGTAGGCTACGCAAAGCTGGGGTAACACTGATTGAGGCAGACCTGCCTCAGGTCCGGGAACTAACAGATGCAGGACTCTATGCAATATTATTTTATGAAACATATCCTGCCGTTACCAAATTTCTCGCTGAATGGGGAGACGGTACCAAGATCGAAACGCTGCATGCCAATCTTGGTTGGGATGTCAAAGCGATCTGGGATGACTTGGTGGTGCCGGGTGCGGCCCACAAAACGTCTAAGGCTGACTATCTGCACGCGCTGAATGTATTGCGACCGCAATTACAGCAGCGCTACCATGAGTATTTCAGTGAACACAATGTCTCAGCTATTATATTTCCTGCCACCGCGACGGTTGCGCCAGCTGCTAAACCCGAAAATCCACAGGGGTTATTGGTCGACGGCAAGCCCGCATCGATTTATCTCAATGATCAGAATTCTGGCCCTGGCGCTCTGGCTGGTCAGCCGGGCGTAGTTATCCCTGTTAGTATGAATCAAGATAATTTGCCGATAGCCGTCTCACTGGACGGAAAGCGGGACCAAGACCTCGAGTTACTGTCCACGGCAAAAGCCATCGCGTCGTTATTAACACCGTTGGCGTCGCCACAGAAGCTAGCACAACAACGCTTGCTTACCCTGCAGGTGGTCAAATAATGGATCAACCAAAACTGAGTTTATACGCTATTTTGTTTTGTGGTTTGGCCGCTTGCAGCAGCGAGGTGCACTACCAGACCCCTAATATTGCCGCTGAAAGGAGTCATGCCGGCTGGGGTAATATTGATGCCAAAAGAATTATAGCCGCGGATTCAGAGCCGCAGAATTGGCTATCCCATGGCCGTGATTATGGTGAGCAACGGTATTCACCGCTAGATCAAATCAGTCAGTCCAACGTCGATCGTCTTGGCCTAGCCTGGGAAACCCCAGCCAACTCGATGCGCGGTTTGGAGGCTACCCCCATTGTTGTCGATGGGGTGATGTACACAACAAGCACCTGGTCGAGGGTAATGGCGCTGGATGCAATAACCGGAGAGATTCTCTGGGAATACGATCCTAAGGTCGAACGATCCTGGGCCAAAAAGCTGTGTTGCGACGTGGTTAATCGAGGTGTTGCCGTTTGGCAAGGCAAGGTCTATTTCGGTACGTTGGATGGCTATTTGGTTGCGCTAGATGCCCAAGTGGGTGAATTGTTGTGGCGCGTTGATACGCTTATCGATAGACAGCAGGCCTACTCGATTACGGGTGCCCCCAGAATTGTTAAAGGTAAAGTGATTGTTGGTAATGGTGGTGCCGAGTATGCGGTAAGAGGCTATATAAACGCCTATGATGCCAACAGCGGCGATTTAGCCTGGCGCTTCTATACTGTGCCAGGTAGCGCTGAAGGCCCTTTTGAACACCCTGAATTACGCGTAGCCGCAAAGACTTGGGATAAAAACAGCTTGTTCCCCGGTTTAGGAGGCACCGCTTGGGACTCCATAGCCTATGATCCCGAGCTAGATCTAGTTTATGTAGGCACCGGCAATGGTGGGCCCTGGCCCCAACATATCCGGAGTCCAGGGGGCGGTGATAATCTGTACTTAGCGTCGATCTTGGCGCTGCGTCCGGATAGCGGCGAATTGGTGTGGCACTATCAAACAACGCCGGGGGACTCGTGGGACTATACCGCGACTCAACACATGATATTAGCCGACATAGAAATCGCTGGAGATCTGCGTCAGGTACTGATGCAGGCGCCGAAAAATGGTTTCTTTTATATGTTGGATCGCGAAACAGGGGAGCTAATTTCCGCAGAAAAATATGTCTTTGCCAATTGGGCAGATTCAATCGATACAACTAGCGGCAAGCCAGTTCTGACAGAGTTTGGGGGTTATCGTGAGCAGGCAAAATATGTGTTCCCGTCTGCTGCAGGCGGGCACAACTGGCATCCCATGTCTTATAGTAAAAATACTGGACTGGTGTATATACCGGCCCGGGACGCGGGTTGGGTGCATAATGATGCCGGAGACCGCTGGTTTGAATGGGGCGAAGATAATCTCGATGCCTTAATCGGCGATCAAATCATTCCCAAAGCCGCCGGCTATCTAAAAGCCTGGGACCCCGTTAAGCAAACACTTGCGTGGCAAATAGAGTTACCGAATATCTGGAACAGTGGGGTGCTTTCGACCGCCGGTGGCTTGGTTATTTACGGCTCTGCACTTGGACACCTTTACGCGGTAAATGATCACACCGGTGAAATATTACTGGATCTCTTTGTCGGCACCGGAATGATTGCACCGCCGATCACCTATGCCGTCGAGGGCGAGCAATATATCGCCATCATGGCAGGCTGGGGTGGGCCGGCCTTTAACACGCTTAAGGGAAACGAGGCGCTCCTCGCCTATAGCAACGCAGGGCGCATCATGAGTTTTAAACTTGACGGCCAGAAAGTCGTATTACCGACGGCTGTTGTGGCTCGAGGGGAATTTCCGTCGCCTCCTAAAATGCAGGCCAGTGACGAAACTATTGAGCAGGGTCGACAGAACTACGTAATGCACTGTGGTGCCTGCCACGGTATGTATGGAAGCTTGCCGATGCTGCCTGATTTGCGTCGCCTGACCCAGGAAAAGCATGCGGTATTTAAAAACATTGTGCTCGATGGGATTCTTGAAGAAAACGGCATGCCCAACTTTTCGGGCGATCTAAGTGCCGAGCAAGTCGACGGTATCCAAGCCTATATCTTGACGCTGAGCCGTCAGGCATTTTTAGATCAGGAGGAATAAATCACAGGCAATAAAAAAGCCGGCATAGCCGGCTTTTTTATTGTTCTGTTGATCTAAAACTTGTAGCGTACATCCATGCCGACGGTGCGTGGACGATTGGTTACTAAGCGTGCTCGCCCTGGCGTTTCTGCAGCAATCGAGCGACTATCCGCCAAATTGGCTCGCTCGTCGGTGGCATTTTCGATAAAGGCCATGATCTCCCAGTTATCGTCGATGATCCCAGCGCGAAGGTTAAGCGCATTCCAAG
>CAWKZY010000067.1:0-13405 GCA_963854625.1 Gammaproteobacteria bacterium
CTTTTCACTATTTCGAACACCCAATCCGATACTTTGCCGCACTCCTCAAAGAATACACTTGCTGCCATCGAATCAGGTTTTAGAATGTTCAGATGGACGTTGCCATCTCCGATATGGCCGAACCATATAATTTCGAAATCTGGATAGGCTTTACTGACGAGTTCATCAACTTCAGTCAGAAATTCTGGAACTTTTGCTACCTTAACCGAAATGTCATTTTTATAGGGGGTGAACTGTGAAATAGTTTCAGATATGTCCTCACGAAGACGCCAAAGACTTTTAGCCTGATTCAAATTCTGACTAATGGTGCCATCAAGAACCCAGCCAGATTCCATACTCTGTTCAAACAAGGACATCGCTGTCTCAAGGTCTGCTTCTGTATTATTTTCAAATTCGATTAATACATAGAACTCTGTCTGGCTTTCAAAGGGCTTTTGCAGTCCTTTTTCCGCGAGAACATGATTTAGCGCTTTGTCGGAGAAGAACTCAAAGGCGGTGAGACTCAGATTGTCTCTAAATAATTGCAAAACCGGCATGGTCGACTGCATATCATCTACACCCAGGAGTAAGACACTGGGGTCTTTTGCTTGGCTACAGAGTCCTATTGTAGCCTCAACCACAAAGCCCAATGTGCCCTCGGAGCCGACGAACAAATGTCGGAAATCATAGCCGGTAGCGTTTTTCGCCAAGCCTTTGTTTAGATCAAGAAGCTCACCGGAACCGGTAACCACCTTTAAACCATCTACCCAATTCCTGGTCATACCATAGCGTATTACTTTAATGCCGCCAGCGTTTGTGGCGATATTACCGCCTATTTGACTAGATCCAGCGGAGGCGAAGTCAACCGGGTAGAGCAGGCCTTTATCCATAGCAAACTGCTGAAGCTGCTCGGTGATCACCCCAGGCTGGCAAATCACCTGTTGGTCACTGGCATTAAAATCGAGTATTTGATTCATCCGATCAAATGCCACAACAACTTCTTGATTCATGGCCACTGCGCCACCGCTAAGGCCTGTGCGGCCTCCAGAGGGCACTAAGGCAAATTTTTCCTTATTGGCTAAAAGCACCAACGATTGGACGTCTTCTATAGTGCTTGGCAACACAATAGCGAATGGGTCCGCCGGAAAGGCTTTAGTCCAGTCTTTGCCGTAGTTTTGTTTGTCTGTTTCACTGGTTTTAACCCAGTCTATTCCTACAATGTCAGCTAATTTGGCTAGTAGCTCTGTTTTCGAGCAATTCATAGTTGAGGCGTTCCGGATAGTTTAATGAGACGGTTGTTAAAGCTTCTGAACAGTCAAAATATTCTCTAAAAGACTGAATCAACCCAATGGCAAACTAGGATATGTTACCATGTGCGAGCACTTTGAGCAGGATTTGACCCACGACAATTGAATTAGAAAGACGCACGGCTGTTAATAACAGCTGGTCATCAATACTTACGTCCGCATGCGAACCCCGTATGCTTAGTTTAGAGCAATAACCACATAAACTTAATCACCCACTCAAACTCTGAATAAATTCCCAATGATAATGAACCCCACATCCTTTGAAAAAAGTAAGATAAAGATCCTTCTCCTCGAAGGCGTCCACGCAAGCGCTCTTCGTAGTCTGGAAAAAGCCGGCTATACCAACGTAGAAAGCATAAAAACCTCTCTTGGTACTGAGGAGCTGAAGCAAAAGATTGCAGGAGTTCATTTTGTCGGTATTCGGTCTCGAACCCAGCTAACCAACGAAATATTCGAAGCTGCCAATAAACTGCTCGCGGTAGGCTGTTTTTGTATTGGTACTAACCAAGTTGACCTCAATGCGGCCCTTATTCGAGGCATCCCGGTCTTTAATGCCCCTTTCTCCAATACCAGAAGTGTTGCAGAGCTGGTCATTGGACAAACTATCTTGCTACTCAGAGGCATTCCTAAGAAAAATGCTCTATTGCACAAGGGTGTCTGGCTAAAGGCGGCAAAGGGATCGTTTGAGGCCCGCGGTAAAAAGCTCGGAATTGTGGGCTACGGTAATATTGGCTCTCAGTTGAGCGTTCTAGCTGAGGGTATGGGTATGAAGGTGTATCTATATGATGTGATGACTAAACTGCCACTGGGAAACGCCACTCAGCTGGATTCATTAGAAGAGTTGATGAGCGTGTGTGATGTTGTCAGCCTTCATGTACCTGAAACGCAACAAACACAAAATATGATCGGGGCTGAGCAAATAGCCTGGATGCGCCCAGAGGCTGTGCTTATTAATGCATCACGAGGCACGGTGGTGGACATTGACGCGCTGGCAACCGCCCTCAAGGATGAAAAAATAGCAGGCGCTGCTATTGACGTTTTCCCTGCTGAACCGAAATCTAATGACGAAGAATTTATATCCAAACTGCGTGAATTCGACAACTGCATTTTAACGCCTCACGTTGGCGGCAGCACTATGGAAGCTCAGGAAAATATCGGCGTTGAGGTGAGCGAGAAGCTCGCGAAATACAGCGACAATGGGTCTAGCGTCACTTCAGTTAATTTCCCAGAAGTCACCCTACCTGCTCATCCCGACAACCACCGAATACTTCACATCCATGAGAACGTGCCCGGCGTCCTCACCAAAATCAACTCGGTGTTTTCTGAAACCGGAATCAATATCCGCTCGCAGTTTCTCCAAACAAACGAAAAAGTTGGCTATGTGGTCATGGACATCGATCAGAAGTACAGCGAGCTTGCACTAGAGAAACTTAATCAAGTCACGGGAACTATCCGCTGCCGTGTACTTTTCTAGATAAACTAGATTGGCTTAAAAGCTCTATCCACCGACGCAAATACCTGATGTCTGTATGTCTCGCTTTCATTAACTAAATGATGGCGAGCATCTGGTATTTTATCTATGTGAATATTGGGAAACTTCAATTTAAATTTTTCTAAATTGTATTTCCAGTCCACCGTAGTGTCATCAGTACCTTGTATAACGTGAAGTGGCACCTTGTTAACTTCAGCTAGCTTAAATCGCGATTGGTACTTAACCATCGCCAATATCCAGTCCCGCATTAAGCGCCTGCTTTGTAGCGGATCTTGGCATTTAACAAAATCTAAAAACCTCTGGTCGTGACTGTTCTCAGAAAATTTTCTATTGGTCGATGAAATAAAATACCGGCTTAAAGCAAAAAGTAGCCTGCTTGTTTGCCAGGCGTATGGCCTTAGCAGCGGCGCTAAGGCAACAAATTTAGAGAGCGGGAATTGGGGGGAGAATCTGTTTGAAAGCAAGCAATCTATCATCACCGCAGCACCTGTGCTTTGGCCAAGAAGATTCCAAGGGCCAGGCAGTTCTGCACTTGCCATGGCATCTAACAATCGCAACAAGACATCAGAATACAATTCAAATGACTCAATACTTGCCACTTTACCGCTGGACAGTCCATGGCCCGGCATATCGAATACGACAACACAAAAATTCTGATCTAAGCAGTGTTTAATAATGTGCTGATAGATTCCACTGTGATCGAAATAGCCATGCAGCAGAACAACAGTGCCTTGGATATCTCTACCGACCGGTTTGAAACACTGAACAACCACATCGAAGCCTGCCGCATGAATAATGCCAGCGGTGTGGCTAATGTCTTCTCCAATCACGTTCGAATCGAATCTATAGAACTCAAAATAGAGTTCAAACGCTGAGCTTAAGGCCTCAGCGAGTGGCGCCGTAAAATCTATTTCGCCAAGGCCACGACGAATTGCTGTTGCATCAGAGGATGTAAACATTCGAACCGGTTAGACTATTATCTAACATCTGCAATTTTTGCCGTAATCTATATGCCATCGATATAACGTTGAGACATTTCATCCAAGGTATAGATCTTCTTGATGCTGGATGTTTGCCCCTCGCAGCCGAAAGATTGCAGTCTTTCAATAACAATATTTCTCATTGCGGTAGTTGATGCAATCAGGAATTTTCGTGGGTCGAATTCTGATTTATTTTCACCTAGAAATTTTCGAACAGCGCCGGTAGAGGCAAGTCTTAGATCAGTGTCAATGTTGACCTTGCGAACCCCATGCTTGATACCTTCCTGAATTTCTTCAACAGGGACACCATAGGTTTCAGGGATTTCGCCACCAAATTCGTTAATCACTGCCAGCCAATCCTGCGGCACCGATGACGACCCGTGCATTACTAAGTGGGTGTTAGGTATCTTGGCATGAATTTCTTTTATGCGCTGAATCGCTAAAATATCACCTGTTGGTGGGCGACTGAATTTATAGGCACCATGGCTAGTACCAACGGCTATCGCCAATGCGTCAACGCCCGTTGCAGCAACAAAATCTGAAGCTTCCTGAGGGTCAGTTAAAAGCTGAGACATCGAAAGTACGCCTTCGGCACCGCTACCATCCTCTTCGCCGGCCATCCCTGTTTCCAATGATCCAAGGCAACCAATTTCACCTTCCACGGAAACGCCGCAGGCATGAGCCATTGCAACCGTCGTCTTAGTAACAGCAACATTATAATCAAAATCAGCCGGCGTCTTGCCGTCTTCTCCTAGCGAACCATCCATCATAACGGATGAAAAGCCAAGCTGAATTGAGCGTTGGCATACGGCAGGTGAGAAGCCGTGATCCTGATGCATAACGATCGGCACGTGAGGATATTCTTCAATAGCGGCTTGAATCAAATGCTTGAGAAAATTGGCGCCGGCATACTTTCTTGCACCAGCGGATGCTTGCAGTATTACGGGGCTGTTAACTTGAGCAGCTCCCTCCATGATCGCTTGAACTTGTTCGAGATTGTTCACATTAAACGCAGGCACGCCGTATTGATGCTCTGCGGCATGATCAAGTAACTGTCTTAAGCTAATAAGGGCCATGACTAATCCTCTAATATTTAACTGAAATTAAATTTCTATTTGAATGTCTTTGTAAATGTCTAATCGAGTGTCTTGCTAAATACCTAATCGAGTATCTAGTTCCCCGCGGCACACAGTGAGGTTTGTCAGTTAACTACCGCGTTCTTTTAGTATTTGTACTGCAGGTAATTCGTCACCCTGCACATATTCCAAAAATGCGCCGCCGCCTGTTGATATATAGGAAATAGCGTCGGTTACTTCAAATTGATCAATCGCGGTAATAGTCTCACCACCTCCGGCGATAGAAAAACCTTTATTTTTTCCAACTGCTTCAGCGATAGCTTTAGTGCCTGCGGCAAATGCTGAGAACTCAAATACACCCACTGGCCCATTCCATATTATGGTTTTCATATTGCCGATTATGTCATTTAAGACAGCGATACTCTGTGGCCCAATGTCTAATATCAAATCATCATCAGCGATTTCTGATACATTTTTGATAGTGGCCTGCGCCGTCTCCGAAAATTCTCTAGCGCATACAACATCTACAGGTAAAGGTATTGTGGTCTGCTCCATTAGCTTTGCAGCTACGCTTACAAGATCCGGTTCATACAGTGACTTACCTACATTAAAACCACTGGCCGCTAGAAAGGTGTTGGCTATGCCGCCGCCTACGATTAACTGATCAACTTTTCCCGCGAGGCTTTGTAGCACTTCTAATTTGCTGGACACCTTGGCTCCACCCACAATCGCGAGCATCGGCCGCTCGGGATTTCTGAGGGACTTCTCCAGCGCATCCAATTCTTTTGCTAACAATGGACCGGCGCACGCCGTGGCCGCAAACTTTGCCACTGCGTGGGTGCTAGCCTGCGCTCTGTGAGCGGTTCCGAAAGCATCCATAACAAAAACATCACACAGAGATGCATAGCGCTTGGCTAATTCGTCACTGTTAGATTTTTCACCAACGTTAGCCCGCACGTTTTCTAAAACAACGATGTCAGCACCGGCATTGGAAATTGACAGTGGAGAATCAAGATAATCATCCACCAAAGCCACTGAACAATCCAGCAACGCCTCTAAATGCTTTGCCACAGGGGCGAGCGAAAATTCACTTTGCTGAGAGATCACCAACCCTTCTTTAGGGCGTCCTAAATGACTCATGACAATAACTTTTGCACCGGCCTGCATCGCCGCCTTTAGTGAGGGGATAGCGGCGCGAATACGAGTGTCATTTACTATTTTGCCATTCTTGATGGGCACATTTAGATCTTCTCGAATCAAGACTGTTTTCTGATCTAGTTCAAGCTGCTCCATTCTCAGGAATGTCATTGTTTGGCCTTTCTCCACTATTGCTTACAGTCATTCTAAAATGAAAACGTCTTTGGTTAACCCAGTCGGCACATATACTGAGCCACATCTAACATTCTATTAGCGTAGGCCCATTCATTATCAAACCACACCAATAACTTTATCAGGCGGCGATTAATCACCTTGGTCTGATTTAAATCGACGACAGCCGATCTTGGGTCATGATTAAAGTCACAAGAAGCTAGCGGTTCTTCGGTCACTCCCAAAATGTTAATTGGCAGCGCTTTGCTAGCATTTTTTATCGCCCTAATCACCTCATCAATAGAGGTATCTCGTGACACATTGATTGACAGATCCATGGCCGAAACGTTTACCGTAGGCACTCTAACGGCCTGAGCCTCAAGCTTGCCCGCAAGGTGGGGCAGGATACGCTCTATACCCTTGGCCAGAGCAGTCTCAACAGGAATGATGGACTGCATTGCGCTGCGAGTCTTACGTAAATCGCTGTCGTGGTAGCTATCAATAACTGGTTGGTCATTCATCGCCGAATGTATTGTGGTTATAGCACCAGAATCAATACCAAAGTTATCGTCCAATACTTTAAGTACCGGAACAATACAGTTAGTGGTACACGATGCATTTGAGACAACCGTATCTTTAGCCGTCAATGTGTCTTGATTTATGCCATAAATAATTGTGGCGTCCACGTCGCTTTCCGCAGGCTGAGAAAACAACATTTTTTTCGCGCCTTGAGATAAATGTTTCTCGGCAGTCAGTCGATCAGTAAATGAACCACTGCATTCTAAAACCAGATCTACTTCTTGTTCTCTCCAAGGCAAGCCCATAATATCCGCCGAACGGTAGAGTTTTATTTTGTCGCCTTCAACATCCAAGGCATTTCCATTTACTTGAACGTTGCCAAGAAAACGGCCATGGGTACTGTCGTAGCGAGTCAAATGCGCCAGCGTGTTTGGATCAGCAAGATCGTTTAAAGCGACGATTTTGAGATCTAAATAATTGTTAGACTCATAAAGCGCCCGTAACACGCAGCGCCCAATTCGGCCGTATCCATTAATGGCTATCCGAAAGGCCATAAAAGTTCCTAAAATAAAAAGATTGAACCGCTACAGCAGATCTTTAGCTTTAGCGGTCACGTTTTCAGCAGAGAATCCAAAATGTTCCATCAGAACAGCACCCGGTGCTGATTCCCCAAAACTTTTCATGCCCACGACGTCACCGTCTAAACCAACAAATTTGCGCCAGTAATCGACTCCAGCGGCTTCCACTGCTAAGCGAGCACGAACTGATCTAGGAAGAACAGATTCTTGGTACTGTGCATCTTGCTTCTCAAAGATATCTACACACGGCATTGAAACCAGTCTTGCGGCCACGCCTTGCTCATTGAGTGTCTCAACCGCTTGACGAGAGATTTCTACCTCTGAACCAGTCGCAATAATAATAACCGCCGGTTCACCGGAGCAGTCTTTAAGTATGTAGCCGCCTCGGGCAATATTACTTAACTGGTCCGCGCTTCGAGCTTGATGAGCAAGATTCTGCCGAGAAAACACAAGTGCCGTCGGTCCGCTGTGGTTTTCCAAACTGGATTTCCAAGCTACTGCAGATTCGACATTGTCACAGGGGCGCCACACTGACATGTTTGGCGTACTGCGAAGGTTTGCCAATTGCTCTATTGGTTGATGAGTAGGCCCATCTTCGCCCTGACCGATAGAGTCATGGGTATAAACAAAAATGCTCTGCTGGCCCATAAGTGCGGTCATGCGCACCGCGTTGCGAGCGTATTCCATAAAGATTAGGAAAGTTGCCGTGTAGGGAATAAACCCTCCGTGCAATGCTATCCCGGACGCAATCGCGGTCATACCAAACTCGCGCACACCATAGTAAATATAATTACCGTCTGCCTGCTTTGTGATTGGCACAGTACCGGACCAGTTGGTTAAGTTAGATCCGGTTAAATCTGCGCTACCGCCAATAAGTTCTGGCAGCAATGAAGCATAGGCTTCGATAGTGTTCTGAGAGGCCTTACGACTTGAAATATTGTCATCTGCTGCTTGGCAGCTGGCAATGTATTCGTCAGCTTTATCACGAAAATGCCCTGGCAACTGGCCTTTAATGCGCCTTACAAGCTCCATCGCAAGCACTGGATACTCTTCTTCATACATGACCAGTTTTTCTTTCCAAGCCGTTTCAGCTGTGAATCCTTTTTCAGTCGCATCCCAAGCTTGCTTGATTTCTTTCGGCACGACAAATGGTCCATGCGGCCAATCAAGATTGAGTCGCGTTGCCGTGATTTCCTCGTCTCCTAACGGTGCCCCGTGAGTTGCAGCGGTGCCTTCCTTATTCGGAGAGCCAAAACCAATGATTGTCTTGCAGCTAATTATGCTTGGTTTAGACGATTCAGCCCGGGCCGCATCAATTGCAGCTTTAAGTTGCTCAGGGTCATGACCGTCAACATTTAACACCTGCCAACCATAAGCTTCAAAGCGCTTGCCGGTGTCGTCAGAAAACCACTCATCGACCTTACCATCGATTGAAATTCCGTTATCGTCATAAAAAACAACCAGTTTGCCGAGATTCAAGGTGCCAGCGAGAGAGCAAACTTCGTGGGAAATACCCTCCATCAAGCAGCCATCTCCTGCGAAAACATAGGTAAAGTGGTCAACAAGCTGATGACCTTCTCTATTGAATTGAGCTGCTAGAGTTTTTTCAGCGACAGCCATGCCGACACCGTTTGCCAGTCCCTGACCCAACGGACCTGTTGTGGTTTCTACCCCGAGGGTATAGCCATATTCTGGGTGGCCGGGAGTCTTGGAGCCAAATTGACGAAACTGCTGAATATCTTCGATTGAGAGATCGTATCCAGACAGATGTAATAGGGAGTACATCAGCATAGAGCCGTGCCCGTTGGACAGGACAAATCTATCTCTATTAAACCAATGCGGATTAGAAGGGCTGTGTTGATAGTAGTCATTCCACAATACTTCAGCTATGTCCGCCATGCCCATTGGGGCACCTGGGTGTCCACTTTTAGCCTTTTGAACGGCATCCATGCTCAATGCTCTGATGGCATTGGCACATTGTTTTCTGGACACAGCGTTATCCGCCATTTTGTCTCTCCTAGTTTGATGTCATTTGGGCAAATCGTCACCAGCTATGATTGCTATGACGTCTGCCCATCATTTGGGTCGGCTCAAGGCGACGTATTTTCCCGCACCTAGGACGAATATGCTACCTGTACTTAATATCAGCACTTATTAGCGATGCTTTTGGCTTTACTTAAACCGTAAAGTCTATATTACCGGTTAAAGGTTGCCGTTAAAGCTGATAGCTATAGTGAAGGCCAGACGCTGAGACTGACAGTTAAAACTAATAGTAAAGGCCAGTAGTTAAGGCCAGCAGTTAAGGCGAATCGTTAAGACCAACGGTCAATCTCAAAAGTTAACTCATCGGTTAACTCATCGGTTAACCCCCAACACCGTTTCTATAATAAAAAAGAGCCGTGAGAGCGGCCACTATCAACAACACTTTTTTACCAATACCCTTAATAACAGCCCTAACAACACTGATAAAAAACAGCAGTAGAGCTATCGTTAGTGCTTGTAGTTAGCCCTGCGGCTTTAGAGCCCTTAGTTAAACTCTATGCAAGTCAGACGCCAAGTCCGTGAATCATCTGTATTGGGTCTTACTCAGGCATTAGTTCTTACTTAAGTCTTAGGCAAAAGAGCATAAACGCCGGTAGAGAAGGCAATGAAGCGCACTGTTTTCGTGCGCCACGATAGATTTTCAGCATTACGAGAAAAAATGCTTAGCACAGAGCCATCTATATCAATATATATTGATATAGATTTGAAAAGAACGCTTCAAGCTGATAAAGTCCCCAACTTTATTGGCCCAGAGCAAAAGCATTGGCAAATTTAGCCTCCGTTAACCACATCAGCGAACTCCCTGCACTGCAGCTTGATCATTGCGAAGTTGAGCAATCTCTTCCTTTATATAAAGCCCTAGCAGACGGTCTGCGCTTGCGAATTTTGAGACTGCTAAAGAATGAGTCTTTTGGGGTTTTGGAGTTGTGTAAAATTCTCGATACCCGCCAATCTGCTTTAAGTCATCATTTAAAGGTTCTTGCCACTGCTAATCTTGTCTCTACTCGCCGAGAAGGTAATTCAATTTTTTACCGCCGCGCCTTTATAGCTGAAGAAGACGCCTTTAAAGAAATCAAAAAAGGCGCCTTTGATGACATGGATAAAACTGAATTATCGTCTGTCTACTTAGATGAGATTCATAAGATTCAGCTAGAGCGCTCACAGCTTTCAGTAAACTTTTTCAATAAGAACGCTAATAAATTTCGTGAGCAGCAAGGTTTGATTGTGAAGCATGATGACTATGCCGGCGCACTGCATGATGTCATCGACAGCATAGGCTTGACCTGTGACGCCACCGTGATGGAAGTCGGCCCCGGAGAAGGACTGCTTCTCTTGGAGTTAGCGCAAAAATACCAAGACCTAACCGGCCTAGATAACTCCAGCGACATGCTAGAGCGATCTAGGCAGACTCTCGTTAATGTCGAGGTTGAGAGTGTTAGCCTGATTTTGGGTGACACCACCGTCGCCAAAAAACTAGACCTGAGATACGACCTCATACTCTTCGACATGGTCCTGCATCACATTCCTTCCCCTGCAGAAACCTTTGTTGATTGTTCGGAACTACTCAACTGTGATGGTTACTTACTAATAGCCGATCTATCGACACACGATCAAGATTGGGTGCGCGAGTCATGCGGCGATCTTTGGTTGGGCTTCGATGATAGTGATTTAGTCACCTGGGCTAACAAGGCCGGTTTAACTGAAGGCGAAAGTGCCTTCCTCGGACTAAGAAACGGTTTTCAAATTCAAATTCGCGTGTTCAAAAAAGGAACACCTGTTAATAACTAAGAATTAAAGGAAAATTCTATGTCAGAAACTTCTCTATTCACTTCAGAATCTGTATCTGAAGGCCATCCGGACAAAATGGCCGACCAAATATCAGATGCGATTCTTGATGCCCTGCTCACCGAAGACATAGCGGCGCGGGTTGCCTGTGAGACCTTGGTTAAGACCGGCTTGGTATTAGTTGCCGGTGAGATAACAACGGATGCCTACGTCGATGTTGAAAAAATCGTGCGCCAGGTAGTTGATGAAATTGGCTACAACAATTCCGAAAGCGGTTTCGACAGCAACACCTGTTCGGTTCTTAATGCAATTGGCCAACAGTCAGCAGACATCGCCATGGGCGTTGACCACTCTGACGAGCATGAACAAGGAGCTGGAGATCAGGGCCTAATGTTTGGTTTCGCAACCAATGAAACTGACGTCTTAATGCCTGCACCTATTACTTATTCTCATCGGTTGGTGAAGCGTCAGGCAGAGGTTCGTAAAAACGGCACCTTGCCATGGTTGCAGCCTGATGCAAAAAGTCAGATTACTTTTCGCTATGAAGACGGCAAGCCAGTCGCTATTGATGCGGTTGTTTTATCGACTCAGCACAAAGAAGAAGTCAGCCTTAAAGATTTAAAAGAAGGCGTGATGGAAGAAATCATTAAACCCGTGCTTCCTGAAATCTGGATAGATGGCAATACTAAATTCTTCATCAATCCTACCGGCCGATTTGTTATTGGTGGGCCTCATGGAGACTGCGGGCTAACTGGTCGTAAAATCATAGTAGACACCTATGGCGGCATGGCTCGACATGGCGGTGGCGCATTTTCTGGTAAAGACCCGTCAAAAGTCGATCGCTCGGCTGCCTATGTAGCGCGATATGTCGCTAAGAACATCGTTGCCGCTGGCATTGCCGATCGCTGCGAGATTCAACTTTCCTATGCCATTGGCGTGGCCGAACCCACATCAATTAGTGTAGAAACTTTTGGCACAGGAAAAATAAGTAACAGCAAGATAGTGACCCTTATTCGAGCGCATTTCGAACTTAGACCTCGCGGCCTGATCGAGATGCTAGACCTAATCAAACCTATTTATCGCGCGACGGCGGCTTATGGCCATTTTGGCAGAGAAGACCTTGATCTCAGCTGGGAAAAAACGGACAGAGCCGACGCATTAAAATCAGACGCGGGCCTTTAAGCAATTTAATTACGGAGCAAAACCATGAACGACTTAACAATTAAGAAAGATTCAGCAAGTTTAGAAGATTATAAAGTAGCCGACATCAGCCTAGCTGATTTCGGACGTCGAGAAGTCACATTAGCTGAAGCCGAAATGCCAGCGCTAATGACCCTACGTGAGAAATATGCAGATCAGCAGCCTCTTGCCGGCGCGAAGATATTGGGTTGTATTCATATGACAATCCAAACCGCTGTACTTATCGAAACCCTAGTAGCACTTGGCGCTGAGGTGAGATGGTCTTCGTGTAATATATTTTCAACTCAAGACCATGCCGCAGCTTGTATCGCAGCCGAAGGCATCGCGGTTTACGCTTGGAAAGGTCAGACAGAAGACGAAGGCGAGTGGTGTATTGAGCAGACCATTCTTAAAGATGGCTCACCATGGGGTGTGAACATGATCTTGGATGACGGTGGTGATTTAACGTCTATGGTTCATGAGAAATACCCAGAGCTATTACCAAACATTCACGGCATTACTGAGGAGACAACTACTGGCGTCCACCGTTTGTTGGAAATGCTAGAAGAAGGTTCGCTTAAAGTACCTGCAATCAACGTCAATGACTCAGTCACTAAAGCTAAAAACGATAACAAGTACGGTTGTCGCCACAGCTTAAATGACGGCATCAAGCGCGGCACAGATATGTTGTTGTCTGGAAAGCAAGCGCTTGTAGTTGGCTACGGCGATGTTGGCAAAGGTTCTGCTCAGAGTCTTCGTCAGGAAGGCATGATTGTTAGAATTTCAGAAATCGATCCAATCTGTGCGATGCAAGCATGCATGGACGGCTTTGAAATTGTCTCTCCTTATATCGAAGGCATAAACACAGCCAGCGCTGAAGGTATCGACAAGGTATTGCTTGGTAAAACTGACTTAATCGTCACCACAACTGGCAATGTAAATGTTTGTGATAAGTACATGCTTGCAGCAATCAAAAAAGGCGCAGTGGTTTGTAACATCGGTCACTTCGACAACGAAATTGATACTCAGTTCATGCGCGATAACTGGAGCTGGGAAGAAGTTAAGCCTCAGGTTCACAAGATTTATCGCGACGGTGAGAAGAATCAAGGCGATTACCTAATTTTACTTTCTGAAGGTCGATTGATTAATCTTGGTAACG
>CAWKZY010000068.1:0-13366 GCA_963854625.1 Gammaproteobacteria bacterium
GCGAACTATTAATAGAAAGGTACTCGGCCCATTTAGCGCATGAAATCAAGTTTTGAATTTTATGCGCTAAATGGGCCTTGGTTTGGTGACGGCGGGACCACTTGGATATCCATCCTAACCTATAGCTATTAAAAAATTTTAATTTTTGACTATAGAACTACTGACCGCCTTTTCCTAGTTACCGCCCAGCTAGCACCCCACCATAGGGGCCTACCCCAATAATCAGGATGGTTCCATTGCACGCGTATACATACTATTGTGGGCGAATGATTAGGTATCTCTGAGAATTGCTATGAAGTTACTAACAACTTCATTCTTTACGCTACTGCTTATTGGGTCAGCAGGGGGTTCTTATTGTCAGGATTTTGAGGGAACCAAGCTATTAGCTGAACAAGGTAGTGCAGGTGCCCAGCATAATTTAGGACTCATGTACGCTAAAGGAGACGGTGTACCTGAGAATAAGGCTGAAGCGGTAAAGTGGTATCGGTTAGCAGCTGAACAAGGTAATGCAGGTTCCCAGAACAATCTAGGACTCATGTACTACAGGGGAGACGGTGTACCTCAGAATAAGTCTGAAGCGGTAAAGTGGTATCGGTTAGCAGCTAAACAAGGCAGTGCAGGTGCCCAGCATAATCTAGGACTCATGTACGCTAACGGAGACGGTGTACCTGAGAATAAAGCTGAAGCGGTTAAGTGGTATCGGTTAGCAGCTGAACAAGGTGATGCAGGTGCCCAGAACAATCTAGGACTCATGTACGTTAAAGGAGACGGTGTCCCTCAGAATTATGTGAAGGCTTATGTTTGGTGGTCATTAGCTGCGGCACAGGGGAACGAAAACGGGAAAAATAATAGAGACATCGTTTCTGAACAATTAACACCCAGCCAAAAAACACAGGGCCAAGAGATAGCTGCCAAGTGCTTTGAGTCTGACCATAAAGATTGTGACTAGCAAATTGAGGCAGTCTCTGCAGAATCTGATAAACCCTCAAACCCTCAAACCCTCAAACCTTCAAACCCTCAAACCCTTAAACTCTTCAGACGGACTCTTGGTTCCACCTCACCCCCACACATACTATTCTGAGCGAGTGGGTTAATTAATATAAGAATAGAGGAGAGAAGAGTCATTATGAACTGGGATGCTTCGGGGGCAATAGGTGAGTAGGTCGGGGCTTTGGCAGTTCTGGCGACGCTGTATTATTTGACCTTACAGATAAAAATACAGAATAAAGAACAAGATAAGTCTAATCAACATGCGCGAGCGCAATTAGCAATTGATGTTAATAATTGCTACATCAATAATTTTGACGCAGTAATGTGTGACAAAGAATTTGCCTTAATCTATCCGAAAGGATTCGCTGAATGAAATAGAGGCCAATCAAATTTCTCAATTTATAAATCGCTTTTTGGCCTTATTAGAAGCTGCCGTCACTGGAGCTAAACAAGACATGGTAATGTCTGGTGATTAGACGGTTGAGGGCCTCTATGACTATCCGCATGTAAACAGACTGTTAGCGGTTAAAGTCGGCAGCAAATAGTTCGAACAAGAAGTGCCGCTACTCTTTAGTGAAGAGTTTCTTGACAATATCTGTAAATCTGGCGCATTTCGATTAGAACAATAACACTGAGAATGACCCAGATAGCTAACGCACACTGGCCTGGGTTGGTTGATTGTTCATGCTCTGCTTATTGGCAGTGATGTTGTTGCGCAGTGGTTCAAATTTGGTCCAAGAAATAGACCCACTCCTTTACCCTAGCATCCGCCCAGCCAGCACCCTACTCCGGGTTACACACCGATAAGTCAGAATGGTTCCATCTAACGCCTATACATACTATTCTGGACGAACGGTTAGGTATTTCTGAGAACAAGGCTATGAAACTATTCATCTCCACATTTTTGGCCATACCGCCTAATGAGTTTTTATGTGTCCGTTTTATTAATCTTGATCTGGATTAAAAAATTTTGCGTTGCTGAGTAAATTGGAGTTAATGATGAAATTCAATATCCAAGTACGAACCGTGGCTCTGTGTGTTTTATTTTCAACGACTTCTTTTGCGCAGGATGCTTCTTCAATCGTTGTATACACAGCCCGTGAAATAATTACTCTCGATCCAGGTCATCCAGTAGTGCAGGCTGTCGCGGTCGAAGAGAATCGAATAATCGCAACGGGCTCACTCGAGGAGATACAAAGATCTCTCTCTGATAAGGCCCTGACAGTCGATTCCCGCTTTGCAGATCTGGTGCTTATTCCTGGGCTTATCAATCAACACGAACATGCATGGCTAGCCAGTCTCTTGTTCATGACTGAAATTCTGTCTATTGAAGACTGGGTTCTACCCGAGAAGACAGTCCGGCGTGCAATAGATTCGGCTGATTATCGACAGCGTCTTGAAAGTATTGTGAGCGAGCATTCTGATTCAGCAGAGGTCCTTTACACTTGGGGTTTTCACCAACTTTTTCATGGTGAGCTGACGCGCGCTGACTTGGACGAAATCAGCAGCACTATTCCTATCGTAGTGATGCAGAGGTCTCTGCACGAACAAATTCACAATACCGCCGCGCTAGAGTATTTTGACATAGACCAAGCCATGATCGACGGTGCTCCAGAATCAGTGCGCGCACAGATCAATCTTGTCGAGGGACATTTCTGGGAGCAGGGGCAGAGCCTAGTCGTGCCTGCGGTGTTTGCTGATCTCTTTCGTTCCGCTCGTTACCTGCCGGCCCTAGAAAAGTTAGAAGCCTATTGGCATGCGGCCGGAAGCACGCTGATAGCGGAACCAGGCGGAATCGTTTCACCAGCTCTGATTGCATTGCAGAATCAAGTGTTCGGCGATGCGAAAACACCGTTTCGAATGTTTTACATAGCAGATGGAAGGTCGTTTGCTCGTACTTATCCAGAAGATGAAGTGATCACTGAAATTGAAAAGTTGTATGCGTCTGCGCAGGGGATGACTGAATTTATCCCAGGGCAGGTAAAGTTGTTTTCCGATGGTGCGATGTTTAGTCAGTTAATGCAGATGAGTGAAGGTTATCTGGATGGTCATCATGGAGAGTGGCTAATGGAGCCAGAAGTTTTTGCCCGTGCCTTTCGCATCTATTGGGATGCTGGATACCAGATTCATGTTCATCAGAACGGTGATGCGGGACTCGATATGGTTCTTGATAATTTGGAGGCCAATATCGATCGTAATCCTCGTGCAGATCACCGCACGGTAATTGTCCACTTTGGCTTCTCACGGCCAGATCAAGTTGAACGTCTGGCAGTGTTGGGCGCAATAGTAAGTGCTAATCCTTTCTACCCGATAGTACTGGCTGATCGCTATAGTGAAGAAGGTATCGGACCTGAGCGAGCACAAGAAATGGTAAGGCTGGGGGATTTGGTGCGAGCTGACGTATCTCTGTCTCTGCATTCAGATACACCAATGGCCTCTGGCCAACCGTTGAGGCTCATGTCCAATGCGGTGAATAGAATTACTGTCGGCGGAAATTTGGCTGGCCCGGCACAGCGAATTAGTGCCGAGCGCGCATTGCGCGCAGTGACTATTGATGCCGCTTACTCACTAAGAATGGAAGGCGAGGTCGGCTCCATCATCCCTGGCAAGCTCGCTAATTTCACGGTTCTGGTCGAAAACCCTTTGACGGTGTCCCCGGAGACGATTGAGGACATAGAGATCTGGGGCACGATCCACGAGGGTAGACTTCTTCCGTTGCCTTGACTAATTTCGATTAGCAATGAAAATAAGAGGCTTGCCTGAGTTCTATTTCAGGAGCACCCCGAGCGGCAAACACCTTGTTGCCAGCTATCACCTCTTTATCGTCCAATACTTTATTTGCATGTTTAGGGCCTCTGTGTGGCGCTAAAGCGTATATTATAACCCTGCGTGTCAAGCGGACTCAGACCCACCCCCTAAAACCTCAAAATGGCCAGATTCAGACCCTACCCCGCGGCACCCCCGCTTGCACAGAAAGGTTCCCTAATCTGCTAGTACATACTATTCTGGATGAAAGATTTGCCTCCAGAGAATAACAATGAAAAACATATTATTTTTAGTCGCTTTGATTGTGTCACCTGCCTTTGCTCAGGAAGAAGCAATAAATAACTGTGGTGAAAACGACTTCGCCTTACAAATACTTGGCTCGGGAGGTCCCTTCGGAAAGGGGCGAGCATCCGCAGGCTATTTGTTGTGGATAGACGGTCAAAGCAGAATCATGATCGATGCTGGTGGTGGTACCTTTGCTCATTTCCATGAAGTTGGGGCAAATGTTACTGATCTTCAATTGTTAGCTATTAGTCATTTTCATCCAGATCACTCCGCAGAACTACCCGCGTTACTATGGCCTCAGAATGGCTCGTTGACGCTTGTTGGCCCCTCAGGCGATAGGGCGTTCCCCTCCGTCGCGGAGTTCCTTGATGGGCTTTTCGGTATTGACGGCGTATTTCGAGTTTTGAATGAAAGATTTCAGTTCCGAACAATCGAAGTGGACATTAATAGCGAAGCCTCAGAAATCCTAAATGAAAGGTCTGTTGTTGTTAAGTCGTTGGGGGTTCCTCATGGTGATGTTCCTACTCTGGGTTTTCGGGTAGAAGTCGGCGGCCGAAGCATAGCGTTTAGTAGCGATCAAAATGGAACCGATCCTCGCTTCGTAGAATTCGTTAAGGGTGTGGATTTGTTGGTGGTGCATTTTGCAGGCAACGAAGATGGATCGGGAAGAGCTGATTTGCATGCCAAACCAAGCGTCTGGGGAGAGATTGCAAACGAAGCGAAAGTCGGTCGCTTGATATTAAGTCACCTCTCTATTAATCAGAATTTCGAATCTAATTTGGATGCATTAAAAGCAGTCTACTCTGGACCGCTCACGGTAGCTGAAGACCTTATGTGTATGTCGGTCGAGTAAATTGATTAATCTTGAAGCCTAAAATCGATATTCAAGTTAGAGATATACTTCAAAGCGGCGCAGATATCATCGTCTTCTCTGCTCATCCAAGTCTTCTAGCCGGCAGCGGTGTCTCGGGTATAGTCCATAAGGCAGCTGGACCTGAACTTGAAGCGTTCGCTAAATCGCTTGGAACAATCGCACCGGGTCAGTCGGTCATTACTCCAGCATTCAATCTGCCCGCTAAGCACATTATTCACACCGTATGCCCACGCTAAATCTACGGTACACCTGAAGAAGAAAAGCTCTTAGCTTTGGCGTATAGGTCGGCGCTATCCCTCAAACACGACGCGCCAGATGCATCTAGCATCGCCTTTTTGTCACTAGGCACTGGGGTTTACCGCTGGCCTTTGGATGTCGCGGCTAAGATCGCTTTAGTTGAGTTAAGTAAGAGTGAATTTGAATCGACTATGATGTGTGTTTCAGATGAGATGACAAAAGAAGTATATTCGGCGCAGCTTCGCGGCTATTGACAACATCAACAAACAGACTAAGCTTAGACTCAACATTAAGAGGGGGCCGACGCCCCGCCAACCTGCAGCTGTGCAAGGTGGTACCCCGAAAGGGAATGTGGCCTTTAAGGCAACGACAGCGTCAGCCTCCATTGGATAACCAACTGGAGGTTTTTTTATGTCTGCAAATATCACATCGATTAAATCGTATCGGGACTTTTTAAGTGGTCCTGCCTTGCGTACGCGTAAACGTGTCTTTGACCTTGGTGAGCACAGTTACTCTGGTGCACCGGGGCTTTGTTGGAGCACTAACTACTGGATCAAGCGTATCGGTAAAGGGGAATATTGGGAATTATACGCGTCTCTCGAGCCAGCTTTATCTCGCCGTGAGTACTCAGGGACCTTCACACCGGATCAATTACGACAGTATTTTGAGGATGTTGGGTTTTATATGGATGATCAGGATTGGCGTGACTATGGATTGGGCTTCACAAGCGAAGTTCTGGATTTCGATAGTTCTTTGTCTAGCGCTGAAACTTAGGCGGCGTTGCGGGCCAATGGAGAGAAAAAACTGTGACTTACATTAGATCGATACTCCCTCCATACATTGTTCCAGAAATACCAGAGATGTCGCTGATAGACGAACCTGTAATGAAACCATATTCGCAAGACGTGCTTCGTATAGGGGTTGGATCCCAAGCCGAGCGTGAAAAGTGGATGTTAATTGACGTAAGTTGGCGCATTAAGCACCGAAGGCAACTGGATCAGACTCGCTACTATTTCGGCTATGTCGATGTTAGTCAAAACGCCATGTTGTTTGGCAGAAAAGTGTTCACAGGCTATGTCTTACTTGAAGCTCATTACGATGAAGACATACAAGCGTATGCTGAGCCAGAGGAAATGTGGGGTATATATTTGTGGGCTTATAGAGGACGGCTCTCTAGCAGTGGGAAAAATAATCTTGCTTTAAAGATGTTATGGCGACATTGGGCGCATAAGAAAAAGAAGGACAAAAAGCTAGGTGATTGTAGGAATCTATACGACGCGCACTTGTACAAAGAGGAAAGGCTTTTAAACAATCAATGTCGAGAAATTGCGCGCTGGGTTTGGGCGTAATGCTTGGGAATAGCCAAGCCATGTTTCGTAGGCCATATTATTCGGTACATGAAATAGCATAGGTACCTGAACTCGTGATTTAAACCTACTTGCCACGTTAGAGCTAAAAGGAGAAAGACAATGGAAGGTGAATTGAAAGCTGCTAGACACAGTCGCCTACAACGGAGGATTGATCAGATAGTTGCTGACTTTCGCCGCGACTGGAAATGGCCGCAAGCGCCAATGCCGGCAGAGGAACAGCAGGAAGCCCTTCCTATTGAAGAACCAAAGCCATCCAACGTTGAAAAGAGCCGCCTTTAACTAGAAGATACTCAGCCTTATTAAGTATTACTGCTTTCTTGCCGGCCTATATCTATAGTACCTTTCGTGAACCGGCGCTCTATTATACCAAGATCAAAAGAGGTTAACTTAAATGTCGACAGTAGATTTAGCCCAATTTATAGCAGTAGTTGGCGTGATACTTTCAATGCTGACGGTGGCAAAACAGATACACGACAATACCAAACAAGCAAAGCTAACCAATTGGGGAGTTCTATCTGAAAGGTATATGTCGGTATACAGTCAAACAAGCGATCTTAATTTTGCTGATGTAATTGTAAGAGGTCACAAAGATTTTGATGCTTTGAGTGAGAGTGAGCAACTTGCATTTGGGCATTTCTTAGAGAATATTTGTATCGCAAATGAAGGGGCGCTCGTTATGGCGAATAGTATAACTCGAGGGAAAGAGGGCATGATTACGCTATTTGATCGACATGTAAGTTGGCACCTTAGTAGCAATGGTGGCCGGGCCTGGTTCGAAAAGTTTCAGCAAGAACGAGGATTTCCTGAAGACTTAACTCAGTCCATACGTAAAGCCCTTAGACAAGAGAAACGCATCATTTCTGGACCTGACCCCAGGCTCACAAAATAGCTACCAAGTGTTTTGAGTCTGACTACAAGGATTGCGGATGAACATGGCAAAATTGCAAGAAATACTTTCTTTAATCGCAAGTGTCGGAGTCATCGCTTAAATTATCTTTCTCGGCATTGAGATGCAGCAAAATACAGACATGATGCGGTCACAAACTCGAAATGCGATCGTTGAGAACCAGCTCTCTTTCTATGAAAGCATTACGGACAATCCTCAGCTAGCGATAATCATGACCGAATTAAGAAAAGATGCCAATTTCTATGCGAACGGGACACCTGAGCGACTGCGATATCATTTCTTTGTTATGTCACAATTACGAATGTAGGAAAATGAATGGTATCAATATCAGAAAGGATTGTTTGACCAAAAAGAATTTGATTCAAGAGTTAATACATGGAGAACCAATATTGCAGTACCGATTAACGCAATAATATGGACGACCATTCGTGGTGATTTTTCAGAAAATTTCAGGAACTGTCTGAACGCGATTATGCAAAGTGAAACATAATGCAATTAATCTCTCGGCTTATAATCACGACGAGGCTTAACCATAGTTATTTCTAAGGAATTAAATCCATGAAATTTGAAAATTTAGATAAATGGACATCGGCCATAACAAAAATCGGAGCTGTGGGTAGCATATTATTTTTTGCGCTAGAGTTACACCAGAATAGTCAGCAACTTGAGGCTCAGTCTCGTTATGCCCAGTTTGAAATACAATCTTATGACACGAATCGCGTAGTCTATGAGAACGCAGACTTGGCGAGCATTCTATTAAAAGGAAGAAACCAAAAATCTCTCTCAGAATTAGAAAGTTTCATATTGCGACGATACAACGTTCAAATGATCAGGAATTGGGAGTTTGAGTTCATGGAGCGTCAGAGAGGAATTCTTGATTCCAACCTCAATGTTGATAGATGGGCAAATAATCTGAATAACAACCCCGAACGACTTGAAGCTTGGACCTCTCTAAGTCCAATCTGGCAAGATTCATTTAAATTTGCTTTGAATGATGCCCTGACAAACGCAGCCGTAAACTAGAGTAAAGAAAAGGCTTAATGTTGTTTGAATTGAGGGTATTCCATTTAGGATTTAGAGCACTCGGACGTAGGAATATCTGCCTGCGCCTTTTGAACGTAAAGTATCCGATCATTGTGAATTATTATTGCCGCAACTACATCGTAATGTTTCATTAAGCAGAGCCCGTGACTCTGTGCTGTATCAATGGCTCGTACTGAAAATCATGCATAAAAAAGGTCAATGCGCAAAGCTAACGACCTTATGTATTTGGTGGAGGCGGCGGGATTTAAATACCTAGCTTAAGCAACTTCTATATAAAGGTATTAAATTTAGAAAGTTAGACAATACCATCAATTAATTTTGTCATCATGCTCTTCTATGAGTCTTCCCAAAAGCTACGAAGACGATCCTTAGCTAGACCTCGATCAGTCCTATCTTTACTCAACAGATAACAACCAAATTTAACGGGTGAATTCTTAACTTTCTTGCCATCAGGCGACACTGCAACGAGTTGGCCCTGAGGGTTCAGGGGCCAAGCAAAGGTAACCGGGAGAGCTTCAAAATATGCTTTAAGCACTCCCAGCTAAAAATGGGACAACCAAACCCCACTTTTCTTGATGCCGTTATTCGCCTGAGAAGGCGCTCGCTCGTTCTATAACTATTTTTAGCCCAGTTTCAGTAACTTCCCAAATATTACCCCACTGACCGAACTCAACGACAGCGCCGGAGGGGTCTGTCTGTCTGTATCCACCCCAACCTATTGCTATTGAATTCCCGATCTCTCTATAACCATATGGCCAAGCATCGAGTTTAATTTCCGTTGCTGGATTCTGGTTGAGAGTCTCTAAAATACTATCGCGTCCAAATAATATGCGGTCGTTATTAGAAACAGCTTGAATGCCATTTTGAGTAAATAGATCTGCTACTCCGTTTGGGTTAGCTGTATTAGTATTTAGCACGTAAGCGTCGACACTGCCTTTGACTAAACTGGCTCCGGGGCCTTCATACATCTGATTTGGCATCTCTGGAGTTTCTAAGCTAGCTCGCCTCATACCATTTGGTGCCGAGTCGCCAGCAGACTCCATCAGCATGGTGAGAGAGTTTCCCTGAAGCTTAAATGCATTCCCCCAGTAGCCCTGATTTAACGTTTTTCCCTCAGCGTCAATCACACTGAAGGTTCCAGTTGCGAGCACAAGGTCTGGAGATAAAAATTTCGCTAATGATGGCACAGACTCGATTATGGTTGTTTCGAAGGCTCCATCGAAATCCCCCTCGAATTGCGCGATGATTGCCTCTTTTCCATACACAGGCGTCTGCCTTATAGAGACGATCCTAACCGCATCTTCGGCATACAAATTTCCCATAGCCTCTGCATTTTTTGAAGCCCAGTTGGCAGAAAAGGACTCTGTAAAGTTATTAACTAAAGTTAATGCTCGCGTATCAGATTGATCGCTATCTTGTTGAGATTGATCTGAGCAGCCAACAAAGAGGCTTAATGCAGCTGTTATGAATACTGACTTTAATGAAGTTTCCATTTTTTTACTCTTGACTTAATAATTAAAGGTTATTGAATATCAGAAATATAAATTTACCGCAACAAAGAAAGGGTTTGTGTAAAACGATGCCCGCCCTCAGCTGTAGATACTAGCTCACCACCAAAATGCTTTACAAACTTATAATGCTCTCCCTAGCTGTTAATAAGCTTATCTTCAGAAGCTCCTGCTATATCGTTCAATAACCGCTGTTTATAACGGGGTTAAGGTTCTCATAATAGAGAAAATAGCTGAATCCTTCGACATTTATTCTGCAACAGCGAAGGATTCTTTTAGTTAACAAACATTCCGAATACTTTTGGTGTTAAATTTTTAGTTTAAGCCAACAAAATAACTTCTGTAAAGAACCGGATTTTGGCAAGACTGGGCTGGGGTCATGGCATAGTCAGGCGACTGACCATCATTCGCCCATAATCTGTCCATCGCTCTTGCCATTTCAGCTGATGATCGCCCAATTGCACGAACCGCCATAAGCCTTCCAAGGCCATTATCGCCGGCAGATCTGCCAAGAACTCCAAGCACCATGGATGAGACGCGAGTATCTCCCGCAGCTTCTCTAGCAAGAGTCCTAGTATTTATCCAATCGTAGGCTTCGCTGTAGTTGACTCCATCTTTAAGAGTGCATGCTGTTATGGTTACCAAAGTAGAATCTCCATCAGCAGACGATCTACTATTTTCACCTAATCCACGGCTAGTAAAAAAACGTCGCTGGGAATCCTCGCAGAAATAAGAAACTGAAACATTTATGTCCGTACTAGCAGCATCAGCGTCGACCCAAGCTTCCATATTATCCCAAACAACAACTCGCATAAATTGATTCTCTGCAGCATTTGGAGTCGCGATTGGCTGACGAAACGCAACGTTGATGGGTCCTTCAAACCCATTATTTCCTTCTTCCACAGCATCCCTCAACGTATAACCGTCATTTAAAAAACAATTGGTCAAAACGTACATGTTTTCAGGTTCTGGTAAATTCTGTCCAAACGCGATAGAGGGCAACAAAATTATAATTGCAGCAAATAAGTTCTTCATAATATCTCCCAAAAAGTTAATAAATTTGTTGGTAGAATATAGTACAAACTTATTACATGGCAAGGCACTATTCTTTAGTGACTTAACAATACTTTCCGGTTCAAGCGATTAGGTCAAATGCTGATTTCGCTCGTAGCGACGCCCATACAAAAAACGGCGATTAAAATAAACAAACTACTAACAACAATAGCTCTACTTTGTTTATTCAAGCCTTAATCAGCCCCCACAACCGTAGAAGCCCAAAGCGTATCCACTGGCTCTTCAGCCTTATATAGCTCTGCTAATACCTGTTTCCTACTAACCGCATAGCCAGCACCCCACGCCATCCCACCCTAGGGGGTACACACCGATAGTCAGAATGGTTCCATTGATCCCCTTTACTTTCTATTGTGGACGAACGGTTAGTTATTTATTCGTGCCTGTATTAGACGTATTTAATCAACCGAAGGGCCATGGAGATTTTCTCATGTCAGAAATTCAGTTCTATGACACCGGTTATAAGATCGTAAACAATGAATTTAGGGCATACCCTTTGGACGAAATCATATTTACTATAGTGATACTTGCTGTTTCAAGAACATTTTTTGTGATGTTGCGCTATAAATAAGACTTTCCTATTGATTTCGTTGCTTTCAAGACGGTGTTAGATGTCTTTGAATTGGTGGTTGGTGGAGCCGAATGAAGTGAACCTTTCTTTTAACTAATTGTTAGTTATTAAGATTTATGCCTCCTCTACTATCTGATGTTTTTAAAAATGTTACTAAAACCTAAAACCATCCCAGCAGGGATCCATCTTTTCAGAACTATTTGAAACCCAGTTGGTATATAACAGGTGGCCCTGATTTTGACGGGGCGTGAGGGTCTGGTTCTTTGGTCAATAGTTATAGTAGGCTAGCGCACTTACTAAAGGTGAATTTGAAAAAAGGGAAGTTAGTTGATGCAAAGAATTAAAGTGAGCTTCGATGTTTGGATTCAGCTAGTTGGGGTGCTCAGTCTTGTCGCTTCGTTAATTTTCGTGGGCATGGAACTACGCCAAAATCAGCAAGTAGCCAAGGTCACTGCGTATCAAGCATTGGCTGAGCAAATTGCATCGTATAACGCTATTTTACTCACTCACCCAGAAATAAATTTGATTCGCAACGCAGCGCTTAACAATGAGAGTTTGTCGGAAACAGATGAAGAGCAATACAAGGCGTTCTATAGAATGCTTCAAAGGCAATCAGAGTTAGCCTATTTACAATTTGAGAATGGAATCATCGATGAAGAGTTACTCATTAGAACAACAGGTCCATTAAGAGATCACCTTGCCCGAAGTACATATGCAAAATTATATTGGGATAGGCATGTAGAGGGAATATCAAGACGCTTAAGATATGTTCCTAAGTTTGAGGATTACATCAATAGCGTGTTGATAGTTGTTGTGGGCTAGCTCACTTCTAAAGGTAAAAGGGGTCAGGGGTAAATCTAGGTAGGGGGTAAATCGGCATAAATCGGTGGCATAAATCGGGGACACGGTAAATCGGGGGTAAATCGGGGACAGACCACGTTTTCGATTACATCTGGATAGGTCTCCCAGGTCGTCCAGGTCGTGTTCTTCGACCTAGAGCAATCTCGATCTCCTTCTGAAACCGGGTATTGCCTAATACGTAGTTTCCGTTTGTTGCTCCACGAATATCACTCAACTCTTGCTCGTCGAACTTCTCTTCTATCAGCCCTCTATAATTATTTAGTCGTTCTTCACTGTTCGATGACAGACCTAAATACTGGAGGTGAGGCGTAATTAACATGTTCGGATCGCCAGCTCCATTGCAACCATAGCTGGACCACGGATAGTCACGAGGGTGGGGCACCATGCCGGCCCGAACTGGATTGAGTTCAATATAACGATAGCAGGCGAGAACGTATTGCTCTTCCTGGGTTAAGCATGACTTGAATCGGCCGTCCCACAGCGTGCCGGTGCGCTGGTACATTCTGTTAATGAATTGTACATAGCGCTGCCCTAGATGTTTCATCAATAAGGAGGCTGAATCTTTCTCACGGGGTGTAACCAACAAGTGAACGTGGTTAGTCATCAAACAATACGCATGGACTAGGCAACCAAATTTTCGCGCTTGCGTGCCTAGCTGTTCAAGATAGAACCGATAGTCTTCTTCGTGGAAAAAACAAGCGCCGCGATTATTGCCGCGTTGAATTATGTGCCAGGGAATCCCAGCAATGGCCAGGCGAGCTCTTCTTGGCACAATAGCATCCCTTGCATCTGCGTCTAATCCTTACGACCTTATTAATGAAGATAGACCATGGCTCCAAAATTCCCCAAATATTTCTCAAAACGTGGTCTGTCCCCAATATT
>CAWKZY010000069.1:0-13299 GCA_963854625.1 Gammaproteobacteria bacterium
TTTACATCTGCAAGTCCGACAGAGCGCCTTGATGTTGAGGTTATTTGAATTTCTTCAATGGCCTGTGAGCCATTGAGTGACTGACCTAAAACCGGAGCTGCGGCTAGCGTGGTTGCTATAGTTATGCCCGTGACAAGTAGTTTTGCTAACATTGATTTCTCCCTAAATTATCATCAGCTATCAAACGGATGCTCTGTGGCATTTTTTAAAGTGTTTAAAAGCTTCTTTTTGGTTTGCTCGTCATTAGCGCTTTGGCATATTATCGAGCCATTCATGATTGTCGCGATGGCGTAGCGGGCAAGAAACATAGCATAACTATCCCTGCAATTCATACGTCTTTGCACGGTTGGGTTGAACAACGTAAACTGACTGTCCAGTCGAATTAGAGGGCTTAAAAGGGTGATTTTCCTCAAATTTGTTTTAGGCAAGATCTCTGCGCATTGGCTTAGCAGTTTGAGTGCCGCTTAATAAGAATAGCCTTAAATAGTGGCTTCAAAGGAGCGTTGCTAGATGAAAACAAGAGTGACCGAAATGCTGGGTATTGAGCACCCTATAGTGCAAGGTGGCATGCAATGGGTTGGCCTAGCAGAACTGGCATCTGCAGTCTCCAATGCTGGAGGACTAGGGATTATTACGGCTCTTACTCAGCCGACACCTGAGGATTTGGTTAAAGAGATCGATAAGTGTCGTCAGATGACAGACAAGCCTTTCGGCGTAAACCTTACTATTCTGCCAACAATTAAACCTGTGCCTTATGAAGAATATGCGCAGGCAATAGCAGGTTCTGGAATCAAGATTGTGGAAACTGCCGGCCGCAATCCCGAGCCATTTTTGCCTTTATTTAAGCAGGCGGGCATCAAGGTCGTTCATAAGTGCACGTCTATCCGTCATGCCCTTAAGGCTGAGGCAATAGGTTGTGACATGGTTAGCGTCGATGGTTTTGAGTGTGCTGGCCACCCGGGCGAAGACGATGTCACCAATTTGATTTTGCTGCCTTTGGCGGCGAGAAGATTAAAAATCCCTTACCTCGCATCTGGCGGTTTAGGTGATGGTCGTGGGCTAGCCGCAGCGCTGTCAATGGGAGCAGATGGTATAAATATGGGTACGCGATTCATGGTAACAAAAGAAGCGCCTATTCACGAAAATGTAAAACAGCGAATGGTTAACGCAAGCGAGCTCGATACTTCGTTGATCTATCGAAGTCTGCGCAATACCGCTAGAGTTTTTAAAAACAGTATCGCCGAGCAAGTTGTTGAAATTGAGTCTCTTTCTGGCGAAACAAAATTTGAAGATATCCAGCCTCTTGTTGCCGGAGTGAAAGGGCGGGCGCTGTTTGAAGACGGCGACTTGGATAGCGGAATTTGGTCGGCAGGGATGATTGTAGGACTTATTGACGACATTCCAAGCTGTGAGGATTTAATTTCGCGTATGGTGGAAGAGGCAGAAAGCATTATCAGAGAACGTTTAGTGCAGATGGTGTCGAACTAGTTCGAGATGACTTTTGGGTAAATAATTTTCAGTAAATAAAAAATACAGACGGATAAATGGACATATGCAAATAAAAGATAAGGTTGTTGTAGTAACTGGTGGTGCCAGTGGAATAGGTAAATCCCTTTGTGAAAGATTTGCTTCTGAAGGTGCGCGAGCGGTGGTGGTATCTGATATTGACCAAGTTGGTATCGATGAAACTGTCGAAAGTATTTTGGATCGCACATCGGCTCTTGGGTTTAGGGCTGATGTGGGAAAAGAAGAAGAAGTTGAGGCTCTGGCCCAAGCAGCCTTAAGTGAGTACGGTCATATCGATCTATTTTGTTCAAATGCTGGCATATTTACGGCCGGTGGTGAGGACTTATCGACTAAGGCATGGCAAACAATCTGGGATATCAACGTGATGGCTCATGTTTTTGCAGCGCGATCAGTTTTGCCATCAATGTTGGAGCGCGGGGAGGGATATCTACTCAATACGTCCTCGGCGGCCGGTTTACTTAGCCAAGTCGGTTCTGCACCTTATTCGGTAACAAAGCACGCGGCAATAGGATTCGCTGAATGGCTCTCGATTACCTACGGTAATCGAGGCATAAAAGTGTCGGCTCTTTGTCCGCAAGCCGTTCGTACGGCAATGACTTCCGGCGGCGATGGTAGCGGCGGTGTAGCAGGTTTAGACGGGCTGTTAGAGCCAGATCAGCTTGCAAACACTGTTGTGGAAACCTTAGCGCAGGAACGCTTTTTAGTGCTTCCCCACCCTGAGGTTCTAACCTATATGCGGCGCAAGACGGACGACTATGACCGGTGGCTGGGTGGTATGAGAAGGTTGCAGGCCCGATTTGAAGATACTTACCGTCAACGAGAAGAATCTCAAGATTCCTAGGACCGTGATTCTCTTGCTCAAATGCTGGCGATATCTGGCTATGTCCTTTTCAGCTTCTTTATTGATGTCGTTATCAGTAAGCGCTTATGGGCAAGAGCGAATTGAGTTAGCCGATGGCAGCAGTTTGAATGTATTCATAATGCTGCCAACAAATCGAACTGTTGAGGTCGAGCCTAGCCCGTTAGTAATTTTAATGGCTGGTGGGCCAGGCAATGCATCAATTTCCAAAGATATGTCCCAATGGCTCGGGTCCGGTTTTGCCAACCGAGGCTGGACAGTTGCGGTGCCTATATCTCCCAATAATCGATCCTTTCGAGGCGGCCTGGGCAATGCCAAGGTGGGGCAATTAATTGAAGCACTTCAGCTAAGACCTACAATAAAGGCCGGCAAGGTACTTTTGGGGGGTGTGTCTAACGGAGGCATGTCGGCATTGGAAATAGCAAAGCGGGATCCGTCTCGCTATTTAGGCGTGGTAGCGGTGCCTGCGCTATTTAGTGATAGCGATAAGGAGCAGAGTTTTGATGGTCTATCCATCTACTTGCGCATCGGCGGTCAAGATCAGCTGGGCTGGGCGGATAAGTTTGATGTAACGGTCGCTAATTTGAACGAGGCTGGAGCACGTTTGGACGCAGAAGTGCTAGATGGCGCACCACATATGTTTAGAATGGACTGGGCCACACTGGGTCCATGGCTGGAAGGGTTATAAAAACGCGGTAGATTTGCTAGAAAGTTTAGAAAATTTGTAAGAGAATAATATCAACCATCTAGTCTTTGACCTTATCAAAGGTTAAAGGGCTCAGGAATAAGACTAATCAAAACGGAGCAATATATGAAATTTAACAAACTACTATCTACACTCTCTTTTTCGGTGCTAGCAACGCTTGCCGGATCGAGTTTTGCTGCAGGTCCTGCAGCCACAATTGACCAAGTTGGTTGGATGACTGGTAACTGGGCTGGGCAACTGGGACCGAATCAATTGGAAGAAAACTGGATATCCACGGAAGGGAAATCAATTGCGGCAATGGTTCGTATGACAGGCGGCGATGCTACTAGCATGTTTGAAATGATTACTATTGAAGAGGTAGATGGATCACTAGTGTTGCATATACAGCAGTGGGATCCGGGTTTTGCGCCACGTACAGAGTCTCCCCAAAAGATGGAGCTCTCTGAAATAACTAGCAATAGCGTAAAGTTTGTTGCAGTTTCCGAAGGTGGAATGGCTTCACTTGGCTATAGTCATCCTGATGCTGAAAGTTTCATCATTCATGTTGGGCGTCCTGATGGTGGCACTCTTGATATTCCATTGATGGCTCGTAGTATCTGGAAATAGTCATTTGGTTTAATTTAGATCTAAAACTAGCTTGGTATGATTGTGCAAGCTTAAAAAGGGAGCCTTTTAGGTTCTCTTTTTTTTGATTTTATTTCGCCCTTTTGATTTATTTTAGGGGCTTATGCTTTTTGGTTAATCGGATTTATGGCCTTGTTAACCCTAAAGTTCAATTAAAAATCTTAAGCTTTACGTTTTTTAAAGCAGCGGCAAAGTTGTTCAAGCAGCATTGCTATGATAAAAATTCCGCGACAATGCTTGGGAGATAAATGCATAATTGTGGCAATGCCTAAAGCCGACTCTATTGTACGTTAATTTGGGCGCGGCTATTTAAGCGGCTAGCTTTACGGCTTCATAATCCGGTTCTCATAGGAGCAACATGCTCTTTCTTTTCTCTGTCTCTGAGTTAATTATGAGTGGCGTTCGTGAGCGGGAGTTATTATGAATACGACTTTTAAATTAACTTTTTCGCTAGCCGAACTAGGCTGACAGCGGCTCTATCAATAGCAAATCAGTCTCAAAGAACTGGAGCTCCCGTCTCCCGCTAGGGTGCTCGAACAGCACCGCAGCGAAATCGAAGTCATTTCTGAATCAGGTAAATTCACGCCGCCTGTCACCCCATCGATGCCAACAATTACAGTCGGTGATTGGCTTTTAGTCGACAGCAATGCTCAATACGTAAAAGTGCTGGAACGAAATAGTAGTTTTATAGTTAAAGCTGCAGGTAGCAAGCTTGCTGCCAATATCGATGCCTCGTTTATCGTTCATCGTTTATCGTTTGTTCTGTGAAAGAAGATTTTAACCTAAGCCGTATCGAATAATTTTTGAGTTTTATCAACGAATCAAAAGCTGAACCTGCAGCGGTACTTAGCGAAAAAGATCTTTGTGATGAGCCTGATGACTATCGCTGGCAAGTGCAAAAATTAGATGACTTGCAGCCGGCGTCAATTGTCAGTGGAACTTGTCCAGAAAGCTGTGAGCAGCTTAAGGCTTGGTGTCAGCTTGTTAGGAAAATTGTGCTACTGGGTTCTTCAGGTGTGGGTAACTCAACATTAACTAATACCCTTCTGTAATTGGATTTTTAGGTTATTGCTGATATTCGTGAAGATGACAGCAAGGGCAAGCATACGACGACAAGTCGACTCCTTTTGCCAATGGAGAGTGGCCCTTTGTTGTTGGATACCCTAGGCATGCGGAATTGCCGCTGCTTGCTTGTGAAGAGGGCCTGCCGGCAACATTTCATGAGATTAAATCATCGGCTTGCCAATGTCGATATAGTGATTGCCTGCATAAAAGCGGGCCGAGTTTTGCCATCACAAAAGCGCTTGCTAGTGGTGAGTTAGACGCAGGTACCTCAAAAGCTATCAAAAACTACCCAGTGAGCAAGCAACGAACTCGGCGATTTTGGCTCAGCGTCGCGCGTCGGACAAGCAGTTAGGTCATTTCTATAGTCGTGTGATTAATGAGTCCACTAAGAATAAGCGAGGCGATTAACAGTGGATAATAATGCTTATAAATTCATCTGCAGGGGTGTCAGGCGAAAGCGTAGTGGCCTGATATCTAATGCGACTAGCGTTCTAATTTAAAAATCTATTGCCCACTAAAAGTACTCATACATAGTGGCCGGCAGCACTGCCTGAAGACCAGGCCCATTGGAAATTGAAGCCGCCAAGGTGAGCGCTGACATCGAGTACTTCGCCGATAAAGAATAGTCCTGGCTGGTTTTTAGCTTCCATAGTTTTGGAGCTGATGCTAGCTGTATCAACCCCGCCTAATGTCACTTCGGCTGTGCGGTAGCCTTCGGTGGCTGAGGGTTTTAATACCCACTGATTGAGCTGTTTGCCTATATTCTTGAGTTGTTGGTCGGGGAATTCGGCCAATATTTTATCTGTTTGTTCGGGCCACCATAGGTTTTGCAATTCCGCTACTAAGGCCTTACCCAGTTGCTGCTGCAAAACTGTTTTGAGCAGGTTCCTACCCTTCGCGAGTTTCTCTTTGCAAAGCCATTCTTCGGCCACTATGCCCGGCAATAGATTAACTGATATTGACTCGCCGGGCCGCCAATAACTCGAGATTTGAAGTATTGCCGGTCCGCTGATTCCCCTATGAGTGAATAGCAGACTTTCGCTGAAACTTTGTCCGTTGCAGCTAACCTCCACTTCGACCGATAATCCGGAAAGACGCTCGCAGATCGGCTTGAAATTATCGCTAAACATGAAAGGCACCAGCCCGGCTCGGCGCTCGGTAAGTTTTAAGGAAAACTGCTGGGCAATGTCGTAGCCCATACCGCTGCCCCCTAAACTTGGAATTGACAGCGCGCCGGTGGCAACTACTAAGGATTCAACGCTGAGGGTGTGGTTAGTTTCCGCATCGCCTTTATTTCGCGAAAAATTCAGCGTGTAGCGGTTGCTTCGTTTTTCTTCATTTGTTTCGTTGCTCGTTTGGTTTGGGGATTGCAGGGCAGTTATGCAGTTGATCTCACAGTGGGTCCAAATCGTCACACCGACCTGCTCACATTCAGTCCGCAGCATGGCTAGAATCTGTTTGGCGGAATCTGTGCAGAATAGCTGCTGGTGCTTTCGCTCCTCGTAGTCGATGGCATGTTGCTCGACCAGTTTGATGAAGTCCCACTGGGTATAGAGCTTGAGTGCAGACTTGCAGAAGTGCGGATTGTCGGAGAGGAAGTTTTCAGGCTCGATGCTCAGATTAGTAAAATTACAGCGCCCGCCGCCGGACATGAGAATCTTCTTGCCAATTTTGTTTGATTTTTCAAGTACCAGCACTTGGCGGCCAAGTTTGGCAGCGGTCAGGGCGCACATTAAGCCTGCCGCGCCCCCGCCGAGCACAATAACATTGCTCATATTTCGGTCCAGTTTTTTTGGGTATTATCTAGACGGCGAGTCTACCATACGCACCATAGCGCTTCACCAGTCGTCAAATTGATGGTGAGTTCTTGGTTGTTATGTAGGCGCTAAAAGTGTGTTTGATCAATTTAAATTGCAGTTGGAGCAAGGTTTGAAATGTCAAATGTAGACTCTTTCGCCGACCTACTTATTCATCCAAGTAAACTTTTAATCAAGTGAAATTTGGTCGGGTACGGTTAGCAATTGCGACGAGTGATAGCATAACCGGCACTTCCACCAGCACCCCTACAACAGTTGCCAGTGCCGCCCCAGAGTCTAGGCCAAAAAGGCTTATAGCAACGGCGACTGCCAATTCAAAGAAATTAGACGTGCCAATTAGTGCTGCCGGCGCAGCGGTGCTAAATGGAACCCGCCACAGATACGCCCAACCATAGGCGATGGCGAATATACCGTAGCTCTGAATGATTAGTGGAATGGCTATTAATAAAATCACCAAAGGTTGAGTTAATATTGTTTGGGCTTGAAAGCCAAATAAGAGGATCACCGTTGCTAGCAGGCCCATGACGGAAAAGGGCTTCACGTTGGCCGAGAAGCTTTTGATGCGATCATTGTTTTTAGCGTCACCTAGAATTTTCCGAGTAACGTACCCTGCCGCTAGGGGAATAACCACGTAGAGAGCGACGGAGAGTAATAGGGTTTCCCAGGGTACTACTATGTCAGTAACCCCCAGTAAGAGAGCTGTTAACGGTGCAAAGGCAAACACCATAATAATGTCGTTGATTGAAACTTGCACCAGTGTGTAATTAGCGTCCCCCTTAACCAGTTGACTCCACACAAACACCATGGCGGTGCAAGGTGCCACCCCGAGTAAAATCATACCGGCGATGTATTCTTTTGCTGTCTGTGGATCTACTAGCCCGGCAAAGAGGTATTCAAAGAAGAAGATGCCAAGGGCGGCCATGGTAAACGGTTTGATCAGCCAATTTACGACTAAGGTGATACACAGTCCCTTGGGTTTTTTCCCCACATCTTTTAGGGAAGAGAAATCGACATTGACCATCATTGGATAGATCATCACCCAGATGAAGATAGCCACCACTAAGTTAACATTGGCAACTTCAAGTGAGGCAAAAAGCTGGAAAATGCCAGGTAAAAGAGTGCCCAAGCCTAATCCGGCGATGATGCAAAGACCCACCCATAGCGATAGGTAGCTTTCGAAAAGTCCCATCGGGGATGCGGATTCAGTGTTCATAGCAATTCATTCTCAATATGTTTTTTAAGTAACTTATAGGCGTCATCAAATGCATTGTCGATTTCGATCTCAATGCCGGCGGCTTTGGCAGGGTCGGGTGTGCTCCAATGGAGCTTTTTGAAATTCCCAGGAAATGCAGGACAGGCTTCATTAGCCGCCGCGTCGCACACTGTAATCACCAGATTGAAATTATCGTTAGCAAACTCATCCCAGGATTTGCTGCGAGCTTCTCCCATCTCGATGCCATGACGTTTCAATACTTCTAGCGACTTAGGGTGGATGTAGCCGGTTGGATGACTGCCTGCACTTATCGCCTCGTATTTGTCCTTTGCTAGGTGATTGATGAGACCTTCGGCGATGATTGAGCGGCAGGAATTACCTGTGCACAGTACTAGTATCTTTTTCAATTGGGTGGGCCTATATTTCCTACAGTAATCTTCATAGCCACAAAGAGGCTAGATTTCAGCATCGAGATTGTGCGGACGCAAAGTGCCTCGCTTTTACAAAGCACGTTCATGAATAGAGCTGCTTTACTTTTTTGATGCGGTTCTTGTGCATCGAAGTTCTCAGCTCTGCTTGGATTCTCAAGGTTAACTGTAACTCCGAAATAATCCTTGGAAAAATTGATCCTAGGGCTTTCGGGCTTCGGTTTCGTGGAATTTGTCTTGGTCTCACATTGTCACGCGGCTCATCATAGAATCTAATGCAGTTGTTTGTATTCTCGACTTTTATATTGATACAGGCTCCTTTTGTGAAGCCTACTTTTATTTGGTTGGCTATAAATTGATCTACCTAGCAAAAATTCTCCAATTTGATAATCGAGCATCCGGTTTTTTTATCTTCGCTGATATTGGCAAATTCAGTATTACAGCAATCCTTGACCAAAAAGCCGATCAAATCTCTTGTGACATCGAAATTCGCCGAATAAATAACTGAGCGTCCCTGTTTACGGGAAGAAACTATGCCTGCGCTAGACAGATGATTTAGGTGAAAGGACATGGTGTTGTGTGGCGTGCCTAAGGTTTCGCTTATTACGCCAGCGGCGAGCCCCTCTGGTCCGGCTTGGACTAGAAGGCGAAAAGCTCCTAGGCGCGTATCCTGGGAGAGGGCGTCAAACATGCGTGTAGCTTTTAGTATGTCCATATGTCTAGAATAATAGACATAATGGAGATTGTCAAAATTCAATGCGTTGGTGAGCCAGTGAGCAAATATGAATGATACAGAGACTCGACCTTGGTCTCTGAAAACAACTAAAAGCAGCAGCAATCTTTACTTGCGTATTACTAGAAACACACCCAGGGCCATAAACATCAATCCGATGAGGCGTTGCAGGGTAAAAGGGTAGTGATTGGCTCCCATCAAGCTAAAATGATCTATAGTGGCCATTGAAAGCAGTTGGCCTAAAAGAACGAAGGATACTGCATTGCCAATACCAAACTTAGGTGCAACCCAGGTGATGCTTAAGACATAAAATAGGACAAAAAGGCCGCCGAGATAAAAGTGGATAGGAATGCCGACTGGGGGTAGACCGGTGGGAATGCCTTGAAATAACAGCAAATAGCCTGTCGAGGCTAGCAGGCCAACGCTGAATAGAATTACTGCTGCGTAAGCTGGGTTTGCGAGCCGAGAACCGAGTCCGGCATTGAGTGCCGCCATTATTGGAATGCCTATTCCTGCGACTAGCATCAGTGCACTATAGAACCCGGGATGCTGCGGAAAATAACTCATAAGATTTACCTCTTTATAACGGGGAGTAATTGAATTTTGGGTGTTAAGAAAGTAGCTCTTTTAGGCATAGTCCGTTGCCATTGAGCTCACAGTCGATTATGTCTAAGGCTATATGGATGCACAGACCAAGGCCAAAAATCCGAGTCTTCTCAGGGATCAGCAAGATAAGATAAAATAGAATTGGCCATAGGGTGTGTAATGGATGAAAGCCGATGCTGCATCGATTTTGGTCGTAGATTGGAACTGCTAGTAAGTGATCCACATCTATAATCATGCCTAGCAATAACAGCGCCGCTGCTTTTTTCCATATAGGTCGATAAAAAATGCCGATTACTAAAAGCGGCAAGGCAAAGTGGAGAGCTATGTGAAAAATGGCCTGATCCTATTTTGATAAGTGGTTAAGTTTAATAGTCGTGCTGTGGCCCCAGCGACCAGCCCACCAATGACAACATAGCCAATACAGACGCTCCAGAACGCAGCAGATTCTTCGTCACGGTAGGAATATTTCGTAATAATGCCATCTTTAGCCATGCCGTAAACACCATAAAATCCCGTTAATATGCCAATACCCCCAAGCGATTCCATGTTTAATTTCCCTTATAGCCTTGAGGCTTTATTTATGGCTTAAGCATAACCGTAATCGGAAAAACTTCAAATGGGGATTTGTTAAGTCGCTATTTAATTGTGCTAAGACTCCGAACTCCTTGATTTAATTTGCTTTTTGAATCAAGATGCGGTTCTGAGTCGGCATTATTCCCGACTAATATCGAACATATAAAGTAGTGCTTTGTAATGCGCCCAGAAACCTATTTCGCCGACTTCAAGCGAGCTATAGCTAGCGGAGATTCTAAGCTTCTGTTTGCCGCTAGCCTTGCCGCCTGCGGTATCTTATTTTTATTACTAGGGTGGGCTACTTTTTCAGAGGACGACGCTCACGTTATGAGGGTGGCAATAGAGTCAGGCTGGCTCGATCCCTATTATAATGGAGACATCTACAAACAGCTTTCTGCTGCCAATTTCACTCCTGTTGTTCTTACTCTATTTCACGCTGTACTAATTCTTCTGCCGTTGGACAGTGCAAGCTTCTTAGTCGTCTCAAGTGTTTTCATGGCTTTTTTTATTGGCTTGGCTGGTGTATTCGCTCGTGAAATTAGTGGCAGTTCTCGCGGCGCTTGGTTGGCGATGGTGCTAGTTTTCTCCAACCTAGCTGTAGCGACATTGGTGAGTAGGTTTTATACGATGCACTATATTGTGGGCGGAGTATTTGCCTTACTGGCTTTGATTCTGAGCATCAGAAAATCGTCAAGTACTCCCCAACTCAGCGTTTGTGCACTTCTTGTTTGTGCGCTGCTCGCAAAGGAAGTCTATGTGGGCGTTCCGCCCATAGTTTTATTGATTGCTTGGCGAACCTCTAATCTGAAGCTGGCAATTTCAGCTATGACTGCAATCTTTGTCTATTTCTGCATGCGGTTATTGGTATTGGGATTGCCATCGGGAGGTGGCAGTGGGAGCGGCTATTTGGCCTCTGTATTTTCGATTAGCGGGCAAAGTTGGGCAGCGTTCTTTGAATGGTATCTCGAAACTAAATGGCTGGTGTTACTCGCAGCGTTAGCGGCGTTTTTCTATTCGCCGCTTAAGTTCATAAAACTGTTGCCGTTGCCTTTGTTATTTTTATTGCCTACTTTTTTAGCAGCCCACGGCTATCTTGTCCCTGAGCTTCATGGCGATAGAATATTTTTCGCCTTTGATAGTGCTGTGGCGATTGCAGCGGCGATAATTCTTGCTCCTTTACTGTCTGAAAAAGGATACGTGGCGAAAATCGGATTGCCGGCTTGCTTGATTGGCGGTCTTTTTCTACATGTTCAGTATATTGGTCACTATAGGGCTGAAGAGCAGAGCACCGCTGATTACAAGGTTACTCAATATCTAATGGATTCTGAGAACATCATCGATAACAAAACCTTCTTTGTTCCACTTTATTTTGATCAGGGAGAATTGATGATTGTTGAAAAGGCACTGAATAACAGAACGTTTCTAGCGACCCAGAACTGTATACTGGCCTTGCAGGCCCCTGTTGAGCGTTTAGTGGTTTTTGATCAGAGCGGCAATATTGGCAATAGAGAAGGCTTGGAGGCTAGCTGTAGGGCTGCTGACAGGGCTCTCGAAGTGCTTATCGCTCCGCGCGTAATTAAAGGCGTGGTCGAGTGGGACCTTGATATTAAGCCGGGATTTGCGGGTGGGGTATTGTTTGTTGATCGTGCGATCGCCATTCCTGCGCCAAGTTTTTCAATGTTGATGGTGGCTCCTGCCGATGGCGAGCGGTATCAGCTGTTTGCCTATAAAGAAAATCAATGGTGGTTTTCAGAGATAGCGGCAATGGAGATACAAAAATGAACTTTATTCGAGGGTTCGAACATCAGTAGAAACTTCACATTAGTTATACATTTCCTATTCGACTATCTTGTGCCTCCTTTGCTACGTGATAGTCGCTGGTTTATGGCTCCTTTTTTTTATTTGGTGTTTGGTGACAAAGCCAAGGTATTCCTAGATTTTAAGCAGGATGTCGTCAATGTGTCCGACGATGAAATCAATCAGTACTATGAAACTCTGGCCGATAAGTTCATTAAACGTGAGACTGACCTTAACAAAGAGTGTTTGAGTTTTATCAAGCAGAATGTTGTTGGAAAAGATGTGCTTGACGTAGCCTGCGGTGGTGGATTTCTTTCTGAAGGCTTGGCTAGCCAGGGCTTTAACGTGGTCGGAGCCGACATCATAATACCTGGTCAAAAATCTACGAATCCGAAGTATGAGAAGGCGGTCATTACAGATCTGCAGTTTTCAGATAGTCAATTTGACACCGTTGTTTGTACTCATACCCTAGAGCATATTAGGGATGTAAAAAAAGCGTTAGGGGAAATCGAAAGAGTCTGCAAAAAAAGATTACTAATCGTTGTGCCATGTCAAAGAGAATACGCCTATACCTTTGATCTGCATCTGCACTTTTTCCCATACGAATATAAGTTAAGAGAGTTAGTTGGGCCATCAGGTGTTATCCACAAGTTAGGTGGAGACTTCCTCTACGTCAGAGAAATGACATGAACACTTTTTTGCTGATAGCTTTGGCCGCACTTTGCAATAGTTTTGCACTAACGACACTAAAACTATCGGGAGATAGCTTGAAGACGCCGGGGGATTTAATGTCACTGCCGAGTAGTTCGTGGTTGCTGATTTTCGCGGGTTTAGTTTTATATGCAGTTTCCTTTAGTCTTACTATAAAAATTTTTTCGGTAAATGAATTTTCTCGCACGGTTCCCGCATTTATAGGCATAAGCATTGTCTCATCACTTTTGTTGGCGCTATTTTTCTTCGAGGAGAAGATCTCCCTCGGCCTTATAGTTGGATCTGTTCTGATAATTGCTGGGGTTTGGGTTATCCATACAAAAATAATATGAATAAAACAGTCAGTGTTTTAGTGCCGGTTAATAATGAGGAAGTTGCCCTGCCTACTTTGTTTGCAGAGCTTGAAAGAGTATTGAAGCCTCTTTCTGGGAAATACCAGTTTCACGTTCTTATTCTTGATGATGGCTCTGTTGATAAGACCGCCGACATTGTGCGCAGCCATGCCTCTAATGCTTATTCCACGGGCCTGTGTAGTTTTACTCGAAACTTTGGCAAGGAATCGGCAATTTCAGCTGGTTTGGACCGATGTGAAAGTGATGCCTATATAATCATAGATGCAGATCTTCAACACCCGCCGGAA
>CAWKZY010000070.1:0-12942 GCA_963854625.1 Gammaproteobacteria bacterium
GGATGACGATGAGATAGATTCGTTAGAAATGCAAATTGATGAAGAGTGCAGCTTGATTATTGCACGGAGGCAACCTGCGGCCAGCGACTTACGTCTAGTGTTAGCCATTATAAAAACCATTCGCGATCTTGAGCGGATAGGTGATGAGTCATCTAAGATCGCAAAAATGGCGGTTAAGCTTTCTGAAGAAGGAGAGATCCCGAGCCTGTTTGTTGAATTTAAAAAAATCGGCGCGAAAGTTCAGCGTATGGTCAGTATGTCACTTAATGCCTTTGCGCGATTCGATGCGGAAGCAGCCTTAGAAATTACTAAAGCGGATCTTGAGGTCGATATGGATTACCGCAGCGCCATGGCTTCAATGATTGCTTATATGACGGAAGATCCGCGCAGCATTACTCGAGTGCTGAATATTCTGTGGGCTTTACGGGCGTTAGAGAGAATCGGTGACCATGCAAAAAATATTGCCGAGCACGTAGTTTATTTGGTGCAGGGCAAAGACGTTCGTCACGAAAAATTAGAGTAACGGGTATATTTCATAATTGTTGCTAAATGAGTTCTGTTGCTCAGATCTTTGATACTCGGCTAAAGCTCCTCACCTTTCTTATACTTTTGCCGCTACTCCGCTTCCTCTTTTGCACGCTTGCTTATTAGGCGAGCTATTGGGAGTTTGCAGTTGAAGATACTGCCCTGACCAATTTCACTGCTTATATCTAGCTCGCCATCATGTCTGGCCAATATGTGTTTTACGATGGCTAAACCTAGCCCCGTTCCGCCGGTCTCTGATGATCGACTTGAGTCAACTCGGTAGAACCTTTCAGTGAGGCGAGGAATATGCTCCGCTTCAATACCAATGCCGTTATCAATAACTTCGATATCAATTGTCTGCTCGGATTGGCTGACTTTTATAACCACAACACCATTTTCTGGAGTGTACTTAGCGGCGTTTACAGCGAGATTGGATATCGCACTGTAAAGCTCGCTCCTTGCGCCTTTGATTACTATTTCAGCTGAGCAATCTATTATGAATTCGTGAACTCGCTTCTCGAAGATGCTTTGAGTGTCGTTTTTAATCTCAGATAGTAGTAGTGATAACACAATCTCGTCTTGCTGTTTTCCCAGGGTACGAGTTTCAAGAGATGAAAGGAGCAACAAATCCCGCACAATACTTTCCATGCGATTGGACTGTTGATGCATTTGCTTCATTGGCTTGCGCCATTTTTCGTCAAGGCTATCAATGTTATCCATGATTGCTTCTAAATAGCCTTTTATTACCGTTATCGGTGTGCCGAGTTCATGAGAGACATTGCCAACAAAGTCTTTTCGCATTGATTCGAGTCGATGAAACTGTGTTACGTCGCGAACAATCATTAGTCTTTCATGTGCTCCGAACAAGGCAATTTGAAATTCCAAAACCATGCTGCTGTCCCCTGGGGCGTTAATTTTTAGCGGCTCGTCATAGTTCTCAGTATTGAAGTACTCGGCAAATCTAGGGTCTCTAATCAGGTTAGTGACTGCCAGATTTCGATCTTGCGGGTATTTAAGCCCAAGCATGCCTTCGCTTGCGCGGTTCCACCAGTCGAGATTATTCTGTTTGTCTATGACGATAACGGCCATCTCAAGGGCTGCCGATGATTCCTGTGCCTTGTTAATAATGCCTTCTAGGTAGGCGCTGGCTTTTCTCTCTTGCTTCTGAAGACGATAGATACCATCGAAAATGTCTCCCCAAAGACCTATACTCTCTGGAGGGGCTGACTTATTAGAAGAGGGGCCTTGAGCCAGCCATTGATACATTCGGCGCAGTTGGAAAAGATTGTAGGCACAGTAAGTCACCAGTGCCAGTAGCAAGGTGAGGGCGAGTTGACCGAGTAATGCGCCAATAATTGCTACCGTCACCAGTATAATGAGTAAGCGTTTGATTTCATTTTGCCAGTTTTGCATCAAACATCATCCTTAGGGTAGATATGGATAGCATTGTATTTAGGTTCGCTCAGATGCCAACTGAGGGTTTTTGAAAATTTACCAATTTCTATTTTACCTAATGATTATGTGTATTCCCATGACAATGGGCAGGTCGGGTTGGAGATAATGCTGTAAAAACTTGCTCAAAGCCTTAATTGGCATTTTTGGGGGTGCGATGGGGTTAATATCTTTCATAATTTCTCTCATAATCTGTCCATAGAGGTAGTGAATTCGCTATAATTAAGGAATAGCCTGAAAATATTTATGGAAATTTCTATGCGTAGTACTTTTTTAACAACACTTGCAATAAATCTAGCTCTGGCAGCTTCAGTGGCAGCCGCTGACGAGGGTCAGTTTTACATAGCCCCCGGCATCCAATGGATGAACTTCGATGATTCCGTCGATCTCGAAAGTGATGAAGGCTATCACTTTGGCTTGGGCTATGACTTCAGTGATCAAATCAGCGCAGAATTTAGCTTGGCTGAATTAGAGCCAAATAAGTTTACTGGAGGCTCTGTCGACACCGATCAATGGAAGGTAGACGGATTTTATGATTTTGATTTTGATTTTGCGGGCTTTCAACCATTTGCGGTAACCGGTCTGGGTAATAGCAATTTTGATGGTGATAATGAAATGACTTGGGACTTGGGCGGTGGTGTTAAATATCAAATCACTGACAATATAGTCTGGCGGACAGCCTTTCGGTCATTTCAGTATTTCGACCGTAGTCATGAAGATTCAGATTTAGGCATTGATAGTTCTTTGATTTTTTACTTTGGCGGGGCGAAGCGGCCACAAGCCGCAGCAACACCAACTCCTTCTAGAGCTACGGCAACGCCTGCTTCTACAAGAACTGCTTCTGCTCCAGATAAAGACCGAGACGGTGTGGCCGATGAGAATGATGACTGCCCGGAGACTCCTAGAAACTATGCCGTTGATAGCGATGGCTGCCCAATCCCGGTGGAAGAAATTACACGGGTAGAGCTTATGGTGAATTTTGACTTCGATAAATCTGACGTGAAAGCTGAATATTTTGATGAAATCCAAAAAGTAACAGATTTTATGAAGCAGTATTCTGATGTGGTTATTGAGCTTGAAGGCCACACAGATTCACGTGGTACGCCAGATTACAATCAAGACCTTTCTGAGCGCAGAGCTGCTGCTGTTCGTCAGGTTATGATCGACCAATTTGCTATTTCCAGTGCTCGAGTTAGCAGCAGTGGCTTGGGTGAATTACAGCCTGCATCGACTAACAACACAGATGCGGGCAGGGCAGACAACCGCCGTGTAATGACTGTTATTATCAAGACGTTGCAAAACTACCAGCCTCGGTAAAAAAAAACACATGTCGGGCGGCTGCCTCATACCTAGCTGTCGCCCGAACATAAGTTAATGCCATTTGTGCTATCTACCTCTGTGTTCCCATTCCTCAATTTTAGAAAGACATGTATCTCCTTTGAATAAACTTCCCCCAGATATTGCTGACAGCTCAAATCGATGGATACCTCTTGCTCAAAGTAGCCTTGATGCATCTAGTGAATGGTGGGACTGGGTTACAGATCCCGGTTCTTTAACGAGTCGTTTGAAAGAAAAAAGTGTAGGTGACTTTAAGGTTGATGTGGTGGACGAGCAATGGCTGTTCGACCTGCCACGAGATTTACGAGTGTTGTTTGGGCCGGTTGCAGAAAACCATCGGTTTTGGTCTCGTAAGGTTGTACTTTCGGGAGGGGGGCAACCTTGGATTAAAGCACACACAATATTGCCTGAGCATAGCCTCGAAAGTCCTCTAGGAGAAGTGATGGGATTAAGTGAAAAGCCGCTTGGTGAATTTCTTTTCAATCACACAGAGTTGATAAGGACTGAAATGGATGTGACCCCCATTGGCAGAGACACATGGGCGAGGCGGAGTCTTTTTTTCCTTTTTAGCAAGCCAGTTTTAGTGGCAGAATTTTTTCTGCCTAGCCTTCTCGAAAAATCTAGATAAACCTCCGGGATATATTGACCGCTTTTTGAACAGTCTCTTGTGTGTTTTTTTTCCTTTGCCCCAACATTTTGGGGCTGTGGAAAAGTTGGGTAAAAACTAGTCTTTTTTGTTCTAAAAACTCGTATTTTAAAAATATGCTTCTATACTTTATTTAACTAAGAGGAATGCGTCTAGTAACTTTTCTGCACAGTGTGAAGGGTAAAACTAGGTTAAATTTCCAATAATTTTGGTAAATGGTCAGGGTCAAGGACAACAATTTTCACTCTATTCCTGACTTGCCAAAGATGATTCTACTGAGAGAGATTAGCTAAAATTTGATAAGTAGATCTTGCCAATTAGCTAGTTTGTAGAAATCATCGCTAGGGCTTCTTTAAGCTTAGAAGCAAAAATTGAAAGCTCTGTGGAGCTGGGCAAGACCACAGGTTAAAAGGGTATCAATGTGATCGAAGAAACACTTTCCGCAAAAACCAATATTTCATTAGATCCTCATTCTCGTGCAGTCGACTCTCAAACAGCTAACAATGCCTCGTCTCTCAGCGAGCAAAAAGCACCAGCCTTGGCAGATAAAATTCTTAGAAATTCAATTAAAGTGAGCCCGGCCCGTGGACGGGCAGCATCTGGTGAATCAACTGCTGATGCGACGCAGCTCTATCTCAAGGAGATTGGGTATACGCCACTTTTAAGTGCAGAAGAAGAAGTCTATTTTTCTCGTAGGGCCCTAGCGGGCGACGAGGCTAGCCGTAAGCGCATGATCGAGAGCAATCTGCGTCTGGTAGTGAAGATTGCGAGACGATATATCAACAGAGGTCTGTCTCTACTTGACCTAGTAGAAGAAGGCAATTTAGGCCTTATTCACGCGGTCGAAAAGTTCGATCCAGAAAAAGGGTTCCGTTTTTCCACGTATGCAACGTGGTGGATACGCCAAAATATTGAACGGGGTTTAATGAACCAGACCCGAACTATTCGACTTCCAGTTCATGTTGTAAAAGAGTTAAACGTATATCTGCGCGCCGAAAGAGAGTTGTCTAGCAAGATAGAAAAAGACCCAACGATTGAAGAAATTGCGTTTCTTGTTGAGAAGCCAGTCGCCGATGTTAAACGGCTGATGGCGCTTAACGAGAAGGTTACGTCGGCTGATGCGCCGGTTGCTGCCGAATCAGATCGTACGATAGTAGACACAATCAGCGATGGTAATGACAAAGGGCCAAGCGGTGAATTCCAGTCTAGCGAGTTAGAAAACTGTATTTCAGGTTGGATGCATGAACTCTCTGAAAAGCAAAGGGAAGTGCTTTCAAGACGGTTTGGCTTGAACGGTTACGACAGCGACACACTTGAAAATGTTGGACGTGAAATAGGCCTAACTCGCGAACGGGTTAGGCAAATACAGATCGAAGCACTTAAACGTCTTAAAATAATTATGGGTAGGGAAGGTGTTTCTCGCGATGTTCTTTGTGATTTCGCTTAAAGCTTAGTTCCCAGTTTTACTCAAAATATCTCGCCACCTCCCTCTATAAGGACTAGTAAGCCGTCCAAGGTTTATTAGTCCTCCTCATTGCGGCTAATGTTGATTTCTGATGGCTTAGGCTATTCTCCTCCTCTCTCTTTTCTTGCAACTTGATCAAGTGCTTACGCTGCATTAAGCTTACGGTTTTTTATGCTGTCTCACACGCTCAGTTTTCTAGAGCCTAACTCTTAAGGTATTAAATTGCTCGATCAAGTAGCAACATCCGCGTTGAGCGGCAAACTAGTGATTGATCTGACCCGTGTCTTGGGCGGACCTTACTGCACCCAGATTTTGGGCGATCATGGAGCTGATATAGTTAAAATTGAACCGCCTAAGGGGGATGAAACTCGCGATTGGGGGCCGCCTTTTCATGAGGAAGATTCTGCTTACTACATCGGTGTTAATCGCAACAAGCGTTCCATGGGGTTGGACCTTACTCAAGGTCCGGGGCAGGAAGTTTTACTGCAACTGCTTGAGAATGCAGACATCCTAATAGAAAATTTTAAGCCAGGTACCATGGAAAAGTGGGGACTTGGGTATGAAGAAGTTCTCAGAGCGCGTTTCCCCAAATTGATCCATTGCCGTGTAAGTGGCTTTGGTGGTGATGGCCCAATGGGAGGTTTTCCTGGTTATGATGCCATTATCCAGGCTATGGCAGGGTGGTTTAGCATCAATGGGGAGGAGGGTAGTGAGCCAACAAGGTTAGGCCTCGCTGGTGTAGACATGGGAACTGGCTTGTATTCGGCGATAGCAATTCTATTAGCGTTGGCAGAACGTGAGCGTTCTGGTCAAGGTCAATATCTAGACATGACGCTTTATGATTGTGCTGTATCTTTAATGCACCCGCATATACCTAACTATAATTATTCAGGGAAAATACCAGGGCCAACTGGAAATGCCCATCCAAATATTAGCCCTTATGACACTTTTCGAACAAAAACAGTGGATGTTTTTATTGGCGCTGGCAATGATGGTGCTTACGCCAAAATGTGCCGCGCTTTAGGCCGAGCAGAGCTTATCGAAGATCCCCGCTTCATTAAGAACATAAATCGAGTTGAGCATCGTGCTGAATTGAAGGTTGAGATAGAAGCTAGTTTGATGCGTATCGATGGTCATGAAATATGCGAAACTCTTGCTAAAGCTGGGCTTGCTGTTGGGCCAATTCATAATACCCAGCAGGTTGTAGATCACCCGCACACCCACCACAGGGGAATGACGATCGAGAGAGACTGGTACAAGATGACAGGAACTCCGATTAAAATGTCTCGAACTCCTGGCTCCCTTAAGCGATTGCCGCCGAAATATGGAGAGCACAGCACTGAGCTATTAACAGAGTTTGGTTTTTCCAGTGCGCAAATCACAGACTTAATAGACAAAGGCGTAGTGCTCACTCAGCGTCGCCGCTAGAACACTGTGGCGCTCGCCTCGGGTGCCATGTTTTCCAAAACCTTTAAAATCTTAAATAATCACGAATCTGGCTAGAAGTTCAGTGGCTGCTTGTTTTTCACTGATATGGTGTTATAGTTATGTATAACACTATATCAGCAAAGAGATTTTCTTAGTGGAAATTATCTGGAATAACAAAGAGCCGATCTACTTGCAATTAAGAGATCGCTTAGTCGAATTAATAATGGATGGTGCTCTGAACGAGGGCGATGCATTACCTTCCGTGCGGCAAATTTCCAGTGAGCAACGAATTAATCCCATAACAGTTTCTAAAGCAATGCAAATATTGGTTGATGAAGAGCTAGTCGAAAAAAAGCGGGGGCTTGGAATGTATGTGGTTAAGGGCGCGAAGGACAAATTGGCGAAAAATGAACGAGCGAAATTCCTTGAAAAAGAGTGGCCTCAAATTTCCGATAGAATTGAAAGGTTGGGTTTTACTCTTGATGAACTTCTTAGGCACGGCAAAACTTAATCGAGCTAAAGTTATAAGGATTAGTAATGACTAATATTGTAGAAGCTCGATCTCTGTATAAATCTTTCGGGAGTTTTGTTGCACTCGATAACATTGATCTCTCGATTCCTCAGGGTGCCATTAGTGGGTTGATAGGGCCTAACGGGGCTGGCAAAACAACGGCATTAAAATCATTGATAGGACTTTGTGACGCGGATGGTGATATCTGTGTTGCGGGCCAGGACCCGAGGGTGGCCCGCCACAAACTGATGGAGGACGTTTGCTTTATTGCCGATGTCGGTATCTTGCCGAAATGGTTAAAGGTGTCACAAGTACTTGATTATGTCGAAGCGGTTCACCCTAAATTTGATCGCAGTAAAGCTCAGAAATTCCTCAGTACTACCGAAATTCCGAGCAATAAAAGAATTAAAAACTTGTCTAAGGGAATGGTTACCCAGCTCCACCTAGCAATAGTGATGGCTATTGATGTTAGTCTCTTGGTTCTTGACGAACCTACATTAGGTTTGGATATCATTTATCGTAAAGAATTCTATGATCGGTTATTAAATGATTATTACGATGGCAATCGAACTATTCTGATCAGCACTCATCAGGTGGAAGAGATAGAGACTTTGTTGTCACATTTGGTCTTTATAGACAAAGGCAAAATTGTTCTCAATGCTGACATGGCCGACGTCGCGGAGATCTATGTTGAGGTGCTTGTTGATGCTGATAAACTAGTGCAAGCAGACGCCTTGAACCCTATTTATATTCGAAACCTATTAGGCAAGAAATCGTACACTTTCGAAGGAGCTCCTAGAGCTGTGCTAGAGCAGTTAGGCGACGTTCAAACGCCAACAGTTGCTGATTTATTTATGGCCAAAATGAGAGGGCAGAGAAATGAGTCGATTTAGCTTCTTTCAATTTTTCGCGTTACTGAAAAAAGAATTTTGGGAAAATAGAATCTTAATGATTGGTACGCCGGCTGTACTGGCAATTGTAATTTTCGTTGTCAATTTTCTGCTGGCATCACAGTTAAGTGAAGAACAATTAAGCTCAGTGATAGGCTATTTTAATAGATGGTTCGATGGCGAGAATCCTTTCTACACAGCGCCAATCATAACATTATTGTGCTTACCTTTTGTGGTCACATACTTTTTTTGCAGTGTCATATACTTGCTCAATGCTCTATACAGTGATCGAAAAGATATGAGCATTCTTTTTTGGCAGTCTATGCCAATTTCAAACCTACAAACCGTTATGTCTAAGATAGTGACCGTAGTCATAGTTAGTCCTATATTTACTGTCGCAGCTATAGCGGTATTGTATGGCTTAACAATAGGCTATCTCACTGTTATTGGTTATGGTTTGAGTGCTCAGTTATCTGGACTTTTTTATATGTTTGTTGCGGTGGCAGTGAACTTGAGTATGGTATATTTTTTTCTGGCAACATCTGTTTTTTGGCTTTTTCCACTGGTTGGTTGGCTGCTGCTGTTTTCAGCGTTTGCTAGAAGAGCACCAATACTTTTGGCAATAGGGGTTTATTTTTTGTTAGGATTTCTTGAAGGGTTTATATTTAACACTAGGTTTCTTTCAAATTGGGCACAAACTCGCTTTGATCCTGATAATTTCATAATCGTCGACTACTCTGGTATTTTAGATCGTCTATTTAGTTACGATATGTTTATCGGCTTGGTTGTTGGAGCCCTGTTAATTTCTGGCTCTGTTTATATGCGCCGCTATGCAGAATAAAATTCAAGATTTGGTAGATCTACTTATCCATGGATAAAAAATGAAGAAGATTATATTAAAGAACAGATTTACTTTGCTTGCTGCAATTATACTCGCCTATACAGCGCTACTAGTAGTCGAGGGACTAGTTACCAACAGAGAACCTGCATTGCTACGTTTTGATAATTCACTTTTTGAATTTAACTTAGAAGAGTTAAACGAGATCACCGATCGAATAATGTAGTTTGCAGCGTCGAGGGTGGATTGTTGAAAACTATCGTGGCCTAGCCTAACTTAGGTGGCTAGTAGGCAATTGTAGACTCTTTCCCCTGCCACTCCCATCAGATTTCCGCTGGACCGGTATTTTTCGTAAAAGCCTCCTAAAAACGTCGTAGCCGGCCTTGGGATTTATTCTTTTCTGAGACGGAGACGGAGACTGTGGTTAGGTTTTTTTATTAAAATTAAAATCACCAATAATTTTTAGTTATTTTACCTGCAAAGGTTGATGAATGATCTGTAAAGCATGCTCATACTCGCAGTTATTAGATTGCCCTCGCGGCGTTTTCAGCGCTAATGTTATTTATAAGTATTTAATTCGAAAGCATGTTTAAAGCTCAACCGAAAGAGGAATTGATTTATAGCTCCCTGTGGAGTGTTTTGCCTTTTAGATCTATCTCTCGCGAATTTTTGATTTCATCTCTTTAGAGTGAGCAAGTCAAAAAGTTAGCGGCCTTTTTTACTTGTGTCGCCGCTTCATTTTTTGCGCCTTGTAGCTTATCCCTCATATGTTAGGGGCTATTAATAATTGTTATAAGAAGCTCCGCGGGAAAGATCATTATTAGCCGCTGGTGATAGGCGGCAATGAGCTGGCTTAAGAAATTTCATGTGTATTTAGCACGGGTAAAATCCTATTTGTTACCATTTGAACAGCTCTGTCCAGCTCAGCCGATGTAAGGTAAACTCAGCGACTTGAATATGAACTCGTAACCGGAATACAACTAAAAATGACTCAGAATACACGTGTAGTTCTAGCAAAACGCCCCCTTGGAGAGCCAACCGATGATTGCTTTAAAATTGAGCAGGTTGATATCCCAGAACTTAAAGACAATCAGATATTGATTCAGGTCTGCTGGCTTTCTCTTGATCCCTATATGCGAGGCAGGATGAACGATGTTAAGTCTTATGCTGCACCACTGGGAATTGGGGATGTTATGACAGGCGAGTCGTCTGGGATTGTCATAAAGTCGACTTCTGAAAACTATGCGGTGGGCGATCAAGTGGCGGCGCATATGGGGTGGCAGTCTCATATAGTATCCTCAGATGACGACCCGCGGTTAATGAAAGTCAATTTAGCTAATGGAACACTGTCTGAGCATCTTGGTGTTGTTGGTATGCCAGGTCGGACTGCTTACTTCGGACTAAAGGATGTTGGTAAACCTCAAGTTGGTGAGACCTTGGTTGTGGCCGCGGCATCAGGTGCGGTTGGCTCGGTGGTAGGACAAATGGCTAAAATCTTAGGCCTTCGTGCGGTAGGCATTGCAGGAGGGCCGGTTAAGTGTAAATACGTAACAGAAGAGTTGGGTTTTGACGCTTGTATCGATTATAAAGCTGGCAATCTAACCGAGGAGCTTAAGCAAGCTTGTCCTGATGGCATTGATATCTACTTCGAAAATGTTGGGGGTGACGTAACTAGAGCCGTAGCGCCGCTGTTAAACATGGGTGCGCGAGTACCGATTTGCGGTTACGTTTCAAATTATAATGATGAAGATATTACCCAGTCGGAAACCCCCTTTCATATTTTGAAAAAGCTTGATGAAGTGCCAGAGCATCGGTTCTTTGTTGTAACCGAGTGGAAAGAAAATTGGCTCGAAGCGACAGAGCAGCTGGGGGCGTGGATTAGAGAGGGTAAGTTGATTCATCGAGAAAGCATAGGCGACGGCCTGGAGAATGCACCTGAGCTGTTCAGGGGGCTTCTTAAAGGTCGAAACTTTGGCAAACAGTTGGTCAAAGTTTTAGAACAGCCATAATTCAAATGAGAGAGTAAATGAACTCAGTCAGCAGTTTTAAAATCGCAGATTTATTCTCCATCGAAGGTAAAACAGCGTTAGTTACCGGTGGCAGTAGCGGTCTTGGTTTAATAATGGCGAAAGGACTGCTTGAGAATGGCGTTCGCGTCATTATAGCGTCGAGAAGCGCGGAAAAATGCAATCAGGCACTTAGTGAGCTCGAGGGTTTTGGTGATGTGGTGGCAGTAGCGGCTGATGTGACGAATGCCGAGCAGCGACTAAAGCTCGTAGAGTCCGTTTCTGAAAGGTTCGGTAGCCTTTCTATTTTACTCAACAATGCTGGGGCAAACTGGGGCGCCAAGCTTGAAGACTACCCTGATGATGGCTTTGAAAAGGTAGTAAGTACCAATCTTAACGGGGTATTTTCTTTAACTCGGGATTGTGTTGATTTATTAGCCGCCGCGGGTTCCGCTGGAGATCCTGCTCGGGTAATCAATATCGGCTCGATGGACGGCATTCATGTGCCAATCGTTCAAAGAGTTCCTACTTTTGCTTATTCTGCGAGTAAAGCGGCCCTGCATCATTTGACCAAAGCGCTTGCTGTCGACCTAGCTTCCAAGAATATTACGGTCAACGCTATCGCGCCGGGCTTTTTCGAATCTCGGATGACTGATCATGTGTTCGAGCATTTCCTTAAGGACATCGAGGATGATTGCCCTTTGCACAGAGTTGGTCAGCCTCATGAAATGGTCGGTATTGTCACATATCTAGCCTCCAAGGCGGGTGGATACACCAACGGCACTGTCATTCCGGTGGATGGGGGCACTAGTATTTCCAAAGGTAGACGTGATTGGACGGAATAGCTAAATCAATAGCGGGTTTTCGGTGTAAAATACCTTGTCCTAGGACGTCCAGCTTGCTAGTTTATGTCCGGTTTTGGTTGTTACCTAAATACTGACAGCAACTTACCGCATTAGCGGTAACTATGTTTATTAGCTAATTTACTAGCTGTTAAAAAAGAATTAGTTTAACACTGAGAAATAACTGGGAGAGCAAATGAGTCTTTTTAGCCTCGAAGATAAAGTAGTCCTCATTACTGGTTCTACCAAAGGTATTGGCAAGGCGATTGCGCTGAGAATGGCAGAACAAGGCGCTAAAGTGGTTATTTCTAGCCGCAATCAGGACGCCTGTGACGAAGTAGCTGGCGCAATTAACGCCGCTGGTCATCAAGCTATCGCTATTGCATGCAACATCAACTACAAAGAACAATTGAAAGTGTTGGTTGAAAAGACTGAAGCACAGTTGGGGAAAATCAATATTTTGGTTTGCAACGCTGCACTGAACCCTTATTTTGGCAAGTCTCAAGATATACCTGATGAAGCTTTTGACAAAGTGATGCACGCCAATATTGGCAGTGTGCATAAGCTTTGCCAATTGGCGATGCCAGGTATGGCAGAGACTGGAGGCGGCGCGGTAATTATTGTCTCTTCTATCGGCGGACTAAAAGGAACGGATGCCCTTGGTGCCTATGCTATATCTAAAGCGGCGGACATGCAGATAGCGCGTAATTTGGCTGTAGAATGGGGCCCTCAAAATATTCGGGTCAACTGCATAGCTCCTGGGCTAATCCGTACCGATTTTGCTAAAGCTCTTTGGGAAAATCCGGAAATCTATGAGGCGACGGTGTCAAAGTATCCACTGAGACGCATCGGCGAGCCTGATGAGATTGCTGGAGCAGCAGTGTTCTTGGCATCCAAGGCAGGCAGTTTTACCACAGGGCAAACAATCGTAATTGACGGTGGCGGGACCATAGCCAGCTAAAGTTTCATTGCAACTAACACGCTAATTCACATACTGGCGT
>CAWKZY010000071.1:0-12654 GCA_963854625.1 Gammaproteobacteria bacterium
CAGCATAAACCGCAGCCGTGTATCCTGCGGGGCCAGAACCAAGAATGATGAGTTTGTGGTGTTGAGCGTCGGTCATAAAAATATCCTGATTTGTATTCGATTGAGATATGAGTCTCATCTATGTGTAGGCGAATTCTTTTGCTTAAAGTAGGTAGCAGACATTATATCAAAAATTCTTTTCTCTAATTGGCTTTAGCGCTTAATACTCAGCAGAAATCGCCCGATAACAACTAAATGGAATTATAACGAACAGATAAATTTCTAGAGAAATGCACGGTTAGTTACATGAAGTGCCAAATTTCCCTCTAACTTTTCTAGAATCTATCGTATAAACTAAGTGCAGGTGATTGAATAAATTGAAAAATACTATAATGACAAAACCGAAGCCGGAATCCGAAGTCGACAATGTTGTCCAGCGCTTGAGCAAGGAAGGGCCTCTCATCGCCTATTTTTTGCTGGCTATTTTTATTTTGATTGCCTTAGTGAGTTACTCGCCCAACGATCCTGCCTTCATGACCACCGGGTCGGGCAGCGTCGTCTCAAATGCAGTCGGTGTGTCAGGCGCTATGGTTGCAGACATACTTTTGCACTTAATGGGCTATCTAGCTTATGGATTCCCCGCCTTTCTGGCTTATAAAATAGTTGAGTCATTGAGAGACAAAACTGAATCACCCGAATTTTCATGGGCTCTTTTTGGTTTTAAGGCTCTTGGTTTGATTCTTCTCGTTGTTTCCGCCTGCGGTTTAGCCACTCTTCACTTTGAAGTTGCCGAAGATGCGTCCTATATGGCCGGCGGAATGCTGGGAGCATTGGTTGTTGATTTCAGCCGTCCGGTTCTAGCTATTCTTGGAACTACTTTAGTGCTATTCGCTACCTTTTTGTTTGGGTTAACAATTACAGCAGCGATATCTTGGCTAGATTTCATCGACCGGGTGGGTGCAGCAACTCTACGGCTAATGTCTGGCACTGCTGAAAAATTTGACAAATGGCTTGAAGATCGTAAACAAGCTGTTGCGGCGAAACAACGGTTGGCTTCTCGAAAGAAAGTTCTCGACATTCACATAGAGAAAGAAAAGAAACGCGTGCCTCCTACGATTAAGACCTTCTCTACAAACAAGGCGGTAGAAAAAAGTCCGCGAGTAGAAAAAGAACGACAGGGGACACTGTTTGCGACGACTTCGGTGAAAGAGTTGCCAGCCATAGGCTTGTTGGATGCATGGCAGGAGACCAATGACTCTGGGTTTTCAAAAGAATCATTGGAAGCCATGTCCAAACTGCTCGAGCTCAAGTTAAAAGATTTTGGCATTGTGATTGAAGTTACCGCGGTAAACCCTGGCCCGGTGATTACTCGCTTTGAAGTTCAGCCAGCGCCAGGGGTCAAGGTAAGTCGTATAACCAACCTCGCTAAAGATTTGGCGAGATCTTTGGCTATCGTTTCCGTGCGAGTTGTTGAAGTAATTCCAGGTAAAACCGTTATAGGTATCGAAATTCCCAATGAAAAGAGGGAAACCATACAGTTCAGTCAAGTGTTGAGCTCACCTGACTTTGATCTTTCAACATCACCACTAAGTATGGCTCTTGGTCACGACATTGTTGGAAAGCCAGTCATAGTCGATTTGGGGAAGATGCCTCACTTGCTGGTAGCCGGCACCACCGGCTCTGGTAAATCCGTTGGTATCAACGCGATGATACTGAGTCTGTTATTTAAATCAACGCCAGAGCATGTCCGCCTCATAATGATAGACCCGAAGATGCTCGAGCTTTCAGTGTATGACGGTATCCCTCACCTTTTAACACCGGTTATAACTGATATGAAGGATGCGGCCAACGGATTACGCTGGTGCGTGGCTGAAATGGAGCGACGCTATAAACTGATGTCAGCTCTTGGTGTAAGAAATCTAGCAGGCTTTAACAAGAAAGTTGAAGATGCCAAGAAAGCAGGCCAGCCAATTATCGACCCTATTTGGAAAGCGGACCCAACGCTGCTGCAAGATGACCAGAGCGCACCAGAATTAGAAGCATTGCCAAGCATTGTTGTTATTGTCGACGAGCTTGCGGACATGATGATGGTAGTGGGGAAGAAAGTTGAAGAGCTAATAGCCCGCATCGCGCAAAAAGCCCGTGCTGCCGGAATTCACCTCATACTTGCCACTCAGCGACCCTCGGTGGATGTTCTTACCGGTTTAATTAAAGCGAATATCCCAACCCGCCTTTCCTTTATGGTGCAATCGAAAGTAGATTCACGAACTATATTGGGAGAAGGAGGTGCCGAGCAGCTTCTTGGGCACGGTGACATGTTGTTTCTTCCTCCTGGTGGCGGAGTCCCAACTCGAGTTCATGGAGCCTTTGTAAGCGATGAAGAAGTACACAGGGTAGTGGCTGACTGGAAAGAAAGGGGCACGCCTGTTTATATCGAGTCTATCACTCGGGTTTCTGACGAACCCGATGGGTCCGGGGGCTCATTTGGAGATGGCGACGAGGAAAGCGACGCCCTTTATGATGAGGCTGTTCAATTTGTAACTGAAACTCGCAAGGCCTCAATATCATCGGTTCAAAGGAAGCTGCGTATTGGCTATAACCGAGCGGCGAGGATGATTGAATCGATGGAAGCGGCTGGGGTAGTATCAGAGATGGGCAACAATGGGTCTCGAGAGGTCCTGGCGCCTCCAGCTCCGCGCGATTAGTCGCTCAATTAACTCCAATAGATTATTTAAAAGGTTATCCAGTGCGAAGATGTAAGCTTATTCCAATTGCAGCTCTGTCGGTTTTATCTGCGCTGTATTCGTTATCAGCCTACAGTTCGGCCATAGAGGATCTAGATGACTTATTGTCGGGCATCCAGACCTTATCGGCGGATGTTTTGCAGCTTATTGTAGAGTCCGATGGCGGGGTTCTAGAAGAAAGTCAAATTAGGATGCAGCTGAAAAAACCAGACGGCTTTTATTGGGAAACAATAGAACCTTTTCCAGAACTAATCGTAACCAATGGGGTTAAGCTGTGGAACTATCAGCCTGATTTAGAACAGGTTGTGGTCGAGGACTGGGAAACAGATCAATCCGAGTTAGCAGCCCAACTTCTTAGCGGGCGCACGGATAATCTCCAAAAGGAATATACAATAGCGGAGGATGATGCCAGTTCTAATGAGCTTCGGCGCTTTAAATTAACGCCGCTTGAGTCTGACAACATTTATTCTAGTATTGCTATTCGTTTTGCTGAGAACAAACTAGAGTCCATTATCATGGACAGTAAAAATGGTGAGCGTACGGTTTGGAATTTCGCCAGTGTCACAATAAATGCCATAATTGATGACGATGTTTTCACTTTCGATGCGCCGGCAGGCATCGAGATTATTGAAAATAACTATTCGCAATAGACATAATATTGCTCTCAAAATCAGCTGTAACAGCTGTTGGTAGACCTAACGTAAATGATCCTCTATTTTTCTATAGCAATCGGCGGAGCACTCGGTGCAATGGGCCGCTACTGGCTTTCCTCCAACCATTACGGAATTAGCAGTATCAATAGCTCTCAGTTCCCGGTAGGGATTTTTATCGTTAATGTCTTAGGTTGTTTTCTCATTGGAGTTGCCTTTATTTTCTTTTCGGAAAAAGTTCTATTGCAGGAGCAATGGCGCCCGATCGTTATGGTCGGGTTTCTCGGTGGATTTACAACCTTCTCAACTTTCTCTCTTGATGCGCTTTTGTTGTTTCAGCAAGGCCATTACAATACGGCCCTTCTTTATATTGGCGCGAGCGTGATTCTTTGTTTAGTTGCCGTCTTTGTCGGCATTCATGCCGCGCGGCTATTTTTCTAGACGATATAAAATTTTTACACACCTTAACTGTTAACCAGCTCCACCTATGATCAGGATACTCCCATGTTAGACCCTAAGTGGATTCGTAACGAGCCCGATGCGATTGCGGCAAAATTAAAAACCAAAAAATTTGATTTAGATACAGCTTTACTGGCGCAAATTGATAGGGAGAGGAAGGCTTTGCAGCATGCAACAGAAACCCTCCAGAATGAGAGAAACCAGCGCTCCAAAGCCATAGGCAAGGCCAAAGCGGCGGGGGAAGACATCGGCGATATTCTAAGTTCGATGGACAGTATAAAGGGCGATTTGGAAACCAAGAAAGAGGCGCTGGGCAAACTTCAGGTTCAATTTAATGACTATTTGATGAGAGTGCCTAATGTACCTGATGACTCTGTTCCGGAAGGTCTGGATGAATCTGCCAACAAAGAGATCCTGAAGTGGGGCACTCCAAATACATTCGACTTTGACGTTAAAGATCATGGCGAGCTCGGTGAGCAGCTTAGCCAAGGTCTGAATTTTTCAGATGCTGCAAAATTAACTGGCTCTCGTTTTGTGGTTATGAAAGGAAATACCGCCACATTGCATCGGGCTCTTATCCAATTAATGCTAAATACGCATGTGGGTGAGCATGGCTACACCGAATTAAATGTTCCTTACATGGTGAACAAAGAGTCCTTGCAGGGCACCGGTCAGCTACCTAAATTTGAAGAAGATTTATTTAAGCTCCACGGTGATCAAGAATACTACCTTATCCCAACAGCTGAAGTGCCAGTGACAAATCTGGTTAGAGATAAGATCATTGAAAAGTCTGAATTACCTATCAAGTTCGCCAGCCATACCCCTTGTTTTCGATCAGAAGCTGGCAGCTATGGGAAAGATACCAAGGGTATGATTCGCCAGCATCAATTTGAGAAAGTAGAACTAGTCCAAATAGTTAAGCCTGCAGACTCTTTTAAGGTCTTAGAGGAACTCACCGGTCATGCGGAAAAAATTCTTCAACAGCTAGAGCTGCCTTATCGAAAAGTCTTACTGTGCGGGGGCGACTTAGGTTTTGCGTCTGCGAAGACCTACGATTTAGAGGTTTGGCTGCCTTCGCAGGACTGCTATCGCGAGATATCTTCTTGCAGTGTGTTTACTGACTTCCAGGCTAGGCGCATGCAAGCGCGGTGGCGTAATCCAGACTCCGGAAACACAGAGTTCGTTCACACTGTCAATGGTTCCGGACTTGCCGTTGGCAGGACCCTAGTTGCAATCTTTGAAAACTACCAGCAAGCAGATGGCCGAATCAAAATACCGACGATACTAAGACCCTATATGAATGGGTTAGAGTACTTAGAATAATGGAGCTCCTGCCCATATTCTTGAATATCAGGGACAGGAAATGCGTGATCGTAGGAGGCGGTGAAATAGCCTTCAGGAAAGCAAGTTTGTTATGCCGAGCTGGAGCTCGCTTACATGTTCAGGCTGAACAGGTTTCAGATGAAATGCGAACACTATGCGACGCTAACGGCTTCACCGTTTCGGTAGCTGCTTATTCTTCCGAGTGTTTAGAAGATGCTACATTAGTTGTTGCGGCCACTGACGATCTAGCGGTAAACACCGCAGTAAGCGTTGACGCAAAGCTTAACAACGTTCCTGTTAATGTGGTGGACCAGCCTTCTTTGTGCACATTTATTGTGCCCTCGATTGTGGACCGTTCACCAATTGTTATAGCAATATCAAGTTCTGGCTCCTCCCCCGTACTGATTAGAAAACTCAAAGAGTTAAACGAAAGCTTAGTTCCTGGCAATATTGGAGAACTCGCGACTTTATTTAAAAGCTATCGCCAGCGCGTCAAAGACAAATTTTCAAGCTTTGACGACCGACTTAGGTTTTGGGAGCAGGTCGTTGACAGTGAAGTGGCCGAGCTCGTTTATAGTGGTCAAACAGAAAATGCCAAGGCAAAGATGGATAGCCAACTGGAAGAGGGGGTTGGCAATTCAAAACAGGGGGAGGTTTATTTAGTGGGGGCCGGCCCAGGGGACCCTGATCTACTTACCTTGAAAGCGCTGCGATTAATGCACAAGGCAGATGTAGTGCTATACGACAGGCTTGTCTCTAAACAGATCCTGCAAAAAATCCGTGCTGATGCGGAAAAATTTTACGTAGGCAAACAGAGGTCAGACCACAGTGTCGAGCAGGAGGGCATTAATCAAATGCTAGTTCGATTAGCCAAAGAGGGTAAGCGGGTGTTACGGCTAAAAGGCGGTGATCCTTTTATTTTTGGTCGCGGAGGAGAAGAGCTGGAAAGCCTTGCTAGAGAGGGCATTCCCTTTCAAGTGGTACCTGGCATAACTGCGGCTTCTGGTTGTGCAGCTTATGCAGGAATTCCGCTTACCCATCGAGACTACGCGCAGTCAGTTAGGTTTTTAACCGGCCACCTAAAGAATGGCAGCCTCGAGATGAATTGGGATGACTTGATTTCTGAACAAGAGACGCTGGTTTTTTATATGGGCCTTTTGGCTTTGCCAACAATATGCGAGGGGTTGATCAAACATGGTATGTCTCAGGACATGCCAATAGCCTTGGTAGAACAGGGAACTAGGTTAGATCAGCGAACAATTAAGGCCACCTTGGGGACAATCGTTGCAAAGTCTAGCCTTGGCAATTATGTATCTCCATCACTCATTATCATTGGTCGGGTAGTTGAGTTAAGAGACAGTTTGGCATGGCGGGACTGAACCGAGCCCGTATATCAAAGACAGTTATCTGGCTTAGGTAAACCGGCAATTTTGCTAGAAACTTTGGCTGGACCGCCCCCAAACAAGCCCATAAGATAGGAACTTTTTCCCTTCTCTGGGCCAAGCTCTCTTTTAACAAGATTGACTAAGGCGCGGTTTGCCGGTGATAACTGGTGCCGCTGATAAAAAGAACGCAGCAGATGAATCACCTCCCAATGGTTCTGCTGTAGGACGATCCCTTCCTGCTTGGCTAGCAAGTTAGCAACTTCCTCGCTCCAGTCTTCCAGCTTACGTAAGTAACCTTCCTTGTCCAGATTGATGATGTCGTCACCGATTTCTATCGAGTTCTTCATTTGAATAGTCTAGAACCAGTTTACAATGCCGTCATGCTGAACGCAGAGGTCGACAAAGCCTTGGGTATTTACGGTTGCGATTACGTCGAGATTTCGAACAATAAGGCCTCTAGCGATAAGATCTTCTCGTAAGCAGTAAAACTTAACTTCTGAATTTCCGAGAAGCTCTGTCGACTGCTGACAATGGTAAACCCCGTCTTCAATGAAAAGGACAGCATCGCCCGCTTGAATAATGCTTAAGCAGGTATCTAACAAGCTAAAAGAGGGTGCTTTGCTAAGTGTATGTAGATTGCTCATAAATTAAATACGCTATTAGATGCTCGTACAATTATTGCAATTTCATCTCTGCTGACAATGCTAGCTTTAAGTGACAGGTCTTTAGGGATGAGGTTCCTCTCGCGAAGGCTTTGACTGTCAACAAAGATACTCTCGATACCGTAGAGGTCTAGTGTTTCTAGTGCATTAACTAGCGTTTTGGATTGAATGCTGGTGGCATTTTGATTTCCGAGTAATTGATAAACACCATCACCCATAAAAATATAATTCACAGTCTGCTCAAAAACAGCAGCGGCCAGCGCAATGTCCAGGCTCTGTTGCGCGCGGTTACTGCCGTAGGGGGCTTGTCTGGAAATTATTGAAACTGTTTTAGAGGAATTGATTTCTGACACCGTCTTTACCCAAAATTTATGACACGGTCTGAATTAATCGTTGCATCGATAAGCTGACCTAAGCCGGATATCTCTGAACTTGATGATAAGCTCACCGCGCCGAGTTCGTGGCGAGCGGATTCTGCTTCATCTATGATTCCACGCTTTATCGCAGACGTAACACAGACCACTGAATCAAGGTTTTGTAGTTCAATGAGCTTATTCCATTGCTGCTGCCAGTTTGTGTCGTCCTGAGCCACTACAGTAAGCTTAGAGGTGTTATGAACCCCGTCGCCGAAAAAAAATAGGCGGTACACGTCGTGACCTTGCTCCAGTAGGGCCTTGGTGAATCTGTAAGCGCTAGAAGCAGCTTGAGTGCTGTAAGGCGCAGAGTGCACAACTACTGTAAATTTCACCTTAAGGATGGCCTCGTACTATTTACTGGCGGTTTAAACAAAAACGCCCCAGCTAAGCTGAGGCGCATTGATACTGCTTTATGTCTTAATTAGTTACGGTTGCCAGTAAGCGACCCTAGCAAGTGTAAAAGATGCACGAATATATTGAAGATGCTTAAGTACAGAGAAACAGTGGCCATTATATAGTTACGCTCACCGCCATTAATGATCCGACCGGTGTCATAAAGAATAAAACCTGACATAAGTAAGATCACTCCAGCTGACAACGCTAGACTTAAGGCAGGAATCTGCAAAAACAGATTGGCGAGCATCGCGACAACCACAACCATCATTCCTGTGAATAAGAATCCACCTAGGAAATTAAAAGACTTACCCGATGTGAGGGCATAGCCTGATAGAGATAGAAAAATTAATGCGGTTCCACCCAAGGCCTGCGCGACGATTGCTGAGCCATTGGCGTAAGCGGCAAGATAGACTGAAATAGTTGGTCCCAGCGCAGCGCCCATTAAGCCCGCAAAGACAAATACAGCTATTAGACCCTTGCTTGAATTAGCAGTCGCCCTAACAACAAACGACATACCAAATCCGCCTAGCAGTAGCATGAACCCTGCTCCTTGGCCAAGTTGCAGTGCCATTGAGGCTATAGCTGTTACTGTGCTAAATAAAAGAGTCATCGACAGCAACATGTAAGTATTTCTAACAACCTTGTTAACAGACAGGGCTGCTTCCTGACTTCTTCCAACATTTAACTCAACTTCGTTCATTTGTTTCTCCAGCAAAAATAATAGGTAAATTTCAGAGCATGTTTGTTTTTTGCTTATTTACTCTATATCGGGATTGACTCTTTAAAATTCAATGCTTTAGATGAATTTAGCATCACTTTCTATAGAAGAGATAATACCTGTAAAAAGCCTAAAATCAAAGAATTTCGCTTACAGGCAAAATATACAAATTCATCTAATCTCTATATTGACTGCAGCGGTGATTGGTGTAAGATTCTGCCCTTGTCGCGGAGGGGTGGCAGAGTGGTCGAATGCACTAGTCTTGAAAACTAGCGTGGGTTAATAGCTCACCGAGGGTTCGAATCCCTCCTCCTCCGCCACTTTTCCTTATAAACCAAAATCTTACGCAGCCCTTTCGGATTTACCCAACGTTTTACCCATCAACTTTAAAATGCTTCCCTAGCCTTAGAGTCAAACCAAGAAAGCCTTCTATCCTTTTAGCCCGATTACGTGTGTGACTCTCAAATCACCACTATTCTACGCTCAGCGCACTGGCGGACACTTCTCTTCACAGACGCTACAGATACTGTTTAAAACACTCTATGCAAATGTCGGTATCAATGCTTCTAGTCACTCAGGACGAAGGAAGTTCATTACTGATCTATCTGAGAAAGGTGGATCAGTGCAGGTCATACAAAAGTTGGCGAGACATCCGGATCTCGCTATAGTACAGCGATAGTACAGCGATGCATTGATGTCAGCGTGGACATGCTGAGGAATGCTGTGGATTTAGTTGGACTGTAGAGCCGATTATATTTGTTGCCGCTGTAGTGATCTCGAAGCTCTGGCAACCCATAGCATAGTTAAAAATACGTAAATAACCACCAACAGGATCACCTTCATGAAGCTTAAGTTTCTCGCTTTCTGCGCTTTATCGCTCATTGCCTCAAAATCTTTTGCTCAAGTCTCGGACGGGATTTACTCAATACCTTCGCTTCCAGGATGGTATGCACTTCATATATCAAACGGTGATCTCACAAGACTCTACACTTTCAGTACTACTGGCACTTGGTATAAATACGAAGGCAGCCAGGCAGGCAAAAAAAGTGTACTGGCAATAACAGGCAATGAGATTAACGAAGGCATTGAGCTTACTCAGTCGCCGATCGGGTTTGTTTCTTAAACAAAGTATTGCCTGCCAATTGAACATGAGGCCTGTGCCGGTCTTGACCTGTCTGAGGAACTAACAGGGTTGAGGACACTGATGGCGACAAGCTCTTTGAAAGCAATTTATAGGCTCCAGTGGGGCGGTGAGCTTGTGATGTTTGAGTCTGATGGAATAGCTGTAGTTCTTGTATTTGAGAAAGAAACGGGCGATGACCCAATCTCGCACATAGGCGCTTATACGTATACGATTTCAGACGAGTTGAGGCTGAGCAACTTGGCTGTGGTTTTTGAGTCAGATACCGAGGATAAGACGGGCTTAGTGTTCGATCTAGTTATAACCGATTCAGAAAATCCCCAGCTTAGTTTCGATAATATAACTTGCACCATTGCCGACGCTGAGACTTGTGAATTTTTTAAAAAAGTCTATTTAAGCCACGTAATACGAACGCTCTAGCGCTACCGAATCGATTCAAGGCCAATCGAGCGCGATGGAATCGGATATCAACTACGGCTGATTAATTCTGTAAATTTGGCACGAAAGTGTTCGTTATAGAAAAACTTATACGCGTTGATATAGCGCACTTCATAGCAGATCAGTCTTCTTGGAATTTAACTTACTGATCTAAATAGACTAATACTCGACACATCTACTGAAAATCCTCGTGTCGGCGATTCGATTCCGCCTCTGGGCAACATAACTCGCTGATAGTTATTCTGCGTTGACCATTTGCTGTTGCAGACAGGTAACTTACTTTTGGTTTTTTATTTACCATCAATTGTTCTCCTTTTGAGTTAAGCGTCATGAGTCGCCATTTTTGACGTTGCTATCTCTCTTCAAGATCGACGCTACGCGCCAGCTGGTAACTCTTGATATAGATTCTTCACTTTTTGAAGCCTTGATATACGACCCTCTACGATAAAATCAATAATTTCAGATAGGTTATGTGCAATATCCGCATCGTCTGAAAGTTCGATTTCGCCTGAATTGACAGCGTTATTTCCAATTACTCGGCAATAGTTAAAAGTCTGTTGCACTTCCACTGGTAATCCTTCCGCCACCAATGAACCGATGTCATGATTTATATCCTCACCGCTCTCCCCAAGCTCTGACATAAGTTTTTGAATTGCCAATCTCCGTAATGCGGCTGCAGCTCGAGGTGATCTTGCGACAATATCTTTATATGCGTTGTATTCTGTGGCACAGCTTTCTGGCAAATCTTCGTGGGGAAGGGGTGCAGGGGCTTCTGACGGCACAATCATTCCTTCCTCGTACCAATAACAACGATATAAACAGTGTCCACATTTACTGCGTCGAAATGGACTTGAACTTCCTCCATAGCGATAGAGGTTTCTCAGTCTTGAGTCGCGAAGGCGCCACATAGTATGCTTGTTTTGCAAATGACCGCAGGGGATTTTTAAGTGCAGACGCCATTATGTTTCCGATAGCTGTCATGCATTGGACAGGTATTTGATAGTTCTAAGGAGCTATTAATATATCCAGTAAATAAGCAAAATCCTAGAAAACAAAATATCTAACATCGCACCAGTCGATAACCGAGCCTAAAATTCATCAGGGAATGGATCGCTGCGGGTCCATGATTACTCACCTAAGCTTGTCGAGCTGTGCTTTCTTTCTATTGCTATAACCGATTATCTCTTGTGGCATTTTGCAAGGCGTTACCTTGAAAGGAGATGTGGCCTTAAGACAGCGACATCAACAGTCTCCATTGGACAAGCAATTGGATTTTTTATATCTGCAAATATTACATCGACCAAAACCGCTCAGCACTTGGCTAAAATAGTTGAAGCTCAACAGGCTACTTCAAGGGCGCACAATAATGGATTGCAAAAATATTTTTATTATCTTCGAATTCCGACGCCTAATTTTCTGATGTGGCATGTCCGTATAGTCTGGATTCGCTGTATCTCTGTATTTCTTCGCCGCCAATATAGACATAAGAGTGCTTACAAAGGCTGCAGGCTGTATTCCCAAGCCAACAAAAGTTACTTCTCCATTGCGTACAGCCTTTTGAAGTGCTTTTGAGAAAGCGGTTCGTAGTTTATCTCTTCCCAGCTTAATAGCTTCTGAAGCGTTATCCAATTTATCAACACTATTTATTAATTCAAGAGCATATCGAGATTTAGCGATTGGCCCCCAATAGATTTGTTCAAAATCAAGCATCGCGTTTAGGAAGCGGTTTTCTATAGACCCTTCTTGCGACAATGTTTTTAATGATTCTTTTACAGCTTCAGTTACTAGATATGAAACGGTGCTACTAAACAAATCTTCCTTATTTTTAAAAGTAAGATATAGAGCAGGTCGGGACATATCTGTCGCTTCTGCTATGTCATTCATGGTTGTTCTACGGAAGCCATTTTGCGCAAAAGCACTCGTAGTCGCCATAAAAAAGGCTTCAGGATTCTTATTTATTTTGGGTGTGCTGTATTTTATAGTTTTCATCTTTCGATTTATATTCCGGCAAAAAAACCCAGCTTTACATTACGAAATTTGCTGCATTGTTGGATGCAGCGACACAAAGGTTTGTCTATTTCAGTTTTTAAACAATTAGATTAAAGGGGCTATTCAACTGCTGCGAACAAACGCTTCCATTCACAGCGACAGACGAAGCATTGCTGTGAATGCTCTTGACAATGGCAAATTATGACATTTTCATGTATCGCAAAAAATTATGATTAACACATATATATACTAATATATAACGAAGTTTACACAAAGTTTCTTAAAAAGTAATCAAAAAATCGTAGCATTTCTTGTCAAGTACGAGGTTGAGTAGCTACAAAATATACGTGCAGA
>CAWKZY010000072.1:0-12552 GCA_963854625.1 Gammaproteobacteria bacterium
CAGGTAGGGGTTATAGAACATGCAATCCCCCTGGCCTTGATTGTTACTCGTCAGGGCGTAGGATAAGTTTTCGCGCGTTGTAAACACAAATCCTGGGAAAAATGTTTGAACCAAGCCCGGCGCGTAGTAGTCCCAAATTTGCGGCACAGCCCCACCAAACGGGCCGGGTGCCCCAACGAAGTCGAAGTCAGGCCGGCCGTTTGGGGTGCAGTTGGGCCCACCTAATCCATTCGCCGCGAGTTCTGAACGGTCTCGATTAAAGGTCTTGTACTGCTGCTCTAGTGAGGATCCGCCCCATGAATAGCTAACATCATAATCAAGCACTCGGTCAAAGGCCTCGAATTCACCTTTCATGCCAGCCTGAACATTGACAGTACTCGTTTTGGTAATGTTATTAGCTGCGCCTAAGCGATCGATGCCGTCACGCACGCCCTGGTACATCATCACGTTGGGCCCACCGTTAACAGTGGCTAGCGGCATATTGGGCATATCGGCGAGAGTAGGTCGTGTTAGGCCTGCTTCGGGAGCGAAGAAGCCAATCTCTCCCGTTTGTCCGATAGCGTTGCCGCCAAAGGCTGCGCTTCGCTCGTAGGCCCCGGGAGGTGCTAAGAAAACGGTTGGTCCGCGAGCTTCATTGTAGCCACTGTCCGATCGAGTGGTCTCTGAATCAGAGTGGCTAAAGAATGAATAAAATTCAGTTGTGTCATTGAATGCATGGCTGAACGACCCCGCGAATGAGTCGCGCTCGGTGGTGTTGGTTATGAAAGTATAGTCTGCGGTATCAGCCCGGCAAGCCCCCGACTTCTCTCCGCGCTCTTCACGCAGCCGTCCTATCTGTGGCGTAGAGCCGTCCGGCAGCGTCGTGGTATAGCAGCCGGGATCGGTATAGATGTAATTACTTGCTTGGCCACCCTCGGCTACATTCTGCGCATAAACCTCATTGTTCAGCCACTGAGCGGAGTTAAATTGGGCGCCAAACGCCGGGCTATTTACCAGAGTGCCCGCGGTTGAAACTGTCCCTAAGAACTCAGAGTTAGGGCCGAAAAAATTTCCGTCCTTGACCGCAACGGGGTCGCGCTCAAAACGCTCAGCTGAGAGCACTAAGTTCGTAGCGCCATTATTAAATGATGTGCCCCAAATAGCACTTACCGTAGCGTCGTACGCATTGTCAGCAGCTTGCACCCCCTGAAGATCCCCATAAATTTCTAGGCCTTCAAATTCTGTACGCATGATGATGTTAACAACACCAGCCACCGCGTCTGCACCGTAAAGAGCAGAACCGCCATCGGTGAGTACTTCAACACGGTCGGTCATAACTAGTGGGATGGAGTTAAGGTCGACAAATTCGCCGCCGCTCTGCGTTACGGCGGCTGCAGGGACCATTCGCTTACCATTGATCAGCGTGAGTGTAGAGTTTTCGCCAAGGTTACGGAGGTTTACGTTGGCGGTACCCTCAACTTGTCCGTTGTCAGACCCAGGATTGGTTATGGAACCTGAGTTAACCTCGAGATTCTTGATCACGTCCCAGATTACTGCGGCACCCTGAGCTTCAATACTAGAACGATCAATTACTTGAACTGGAGACGGTGCGTCTAGGGGAGAGCCCCGGAAATATGAGCCTGTAACGATGATCTCTTCTACAGGTTCGTCTTGTGCAGACGCTTGAAATGACATGCCTGCGATAATTGCGACCGTGATTGCCCGACGTGAGCACGGAAATTTTGTGCGCATAATGCTTCTCCCTCATTTCGAATGAGTGTTGAGTTTTTATTATTAGCATCTGCGTACTGCGTGTGAATCACATATTACTCGCGACTACATGCCTAGCTTATGGAATAAATCATGAAAAAAGGAATAATTCAACCTTATAAGGTCGATTAACATATGAAAATTTTGCCATAAAAAACGGTAATTCTCAGGTGACACCAAATGTCTACCTAGATTAAACAAATTGTGAACCGCTGCATGAGCATTCAAAAACCGCTGAGCTTGATGTATCGATTTGAACTTACGCATGTCCCGCGCTCATACTTGCGTCGGCTCGTGCGATAATTCCCATCGATTGTTGGCATATTGGGATATGTCGTGGATTACCTCTGGTATCAATTCACTGTGAGCTGCGTTGTAACTTCTCAATTTGTCCGTAACAATTTTTCTCAGCTCGACTTTATGTTTACGCAATAACCATTTAAAGAGACGCTTTGCAGCCTTCCCATCACGTCTTTTCTGCAAGAACACATCAACCATTCCACCGTCTTCAGCGGCTCTCCACAGGTAATGCTGCTAGTCATGGATCTTCACAAATACTTCATCAATAAAGAAGGTATCTCCATATCCCTGATGTTTTCTTCTCAAACGCTGAGCATACTTGGGCCATAACTTATTGCACCATTGACGAGTTGCTTCATAACTTACCTCGACTCCACGATGTGACATCAAATCTTCGATATCACGATGACTAAGGTTAAACCGATGGTAGAGCCAGACGGCATATTGGATTATCTCGGGCGGGAATCTGTGTCTTTTGTATATTCTTGTTGAATTCATGCGTAGGATCCTGGCAGATTGGGACTTAACTTGTCATCACCCTTTATCGCGTCTATGTTTGCTAGAACCTCATAAGAGCTACCCATTAAGTTTGATAAGATTGCTTAAGGCTTTTACCTTAGCCGCACGATCAAGGCATAAAAGATAAAAACGACTGGCAAAAAAAAGCCCGCTAGTCGCAGGCTTTTTTATAACAATAACGAACTCTAAATCAGCAAACTAAAAACTATCTAATAGACCATTCAAGGTTGCACTCGGGCGCATCGCCTCACGCACCTTGTCACGATCTACATTGTAATAGCCACCCATTTCAACAGGCTTACCCTGTACTGAAAGAAGCTCTTCTACAATTTTAGTTTCATTCGCCGCTAGGCTTTTCGCCAATGCGCTGAACTCTGCTTTAAGTTCTGCATCTTCGTCTTGCGCTGCAAGTGCTTCAGCCCAATACATGGCTAAATAAAAGTGACTGCCTCGGTTATCGAGTTCGCCTACTTTGCGAGAAGGTGATTTATTATTTTCTAATAATTTACCGGTCGCTGAATCTAGGGTACTGGCAAGAATTTTTGCTTTTTTGTTATCGTTTTTAATAGCGATGTCTTCAAAGGATACGGCCAGTGCTAAGAATTCACCTAATGAATCCCAACGTAGGTGATTTTCTTCTACGAATTGTTGAACGTGCTTAGGTGCAGAACCACCCGCGCCCGTTTCAAACATGCCACCCCCTGCCATAAGAGGAACAACAGAAAGCATTTTAGCACTCGTTCCTACCTCTAAGATTGGAAATAAATCCGTAAGGTAGTCACGTAATACGTTGCCGGTGACAGAAATAGTGTCTCTGCCTTTTTTCAGTCGCTCTAGGGTAAACCGCATGGCGTAATCAAGTGGGAAGATATGAATCTCTAATCCTTCAGTATCGTGGTCTTTTAAGTACTTACGCACTTTACGAATCAGGTTTGCATCATGTGGTCGCTCGGAATTCAACCAAAACACGGCCGGTGTATCGGATAAACGTGCACGTGTTACGGCAAGCTTAACCCAATCGCGAATAGGTTCGTCTTTAGTTAGGCATGCACGCCAAATATCACCCTCTTCAACTTCATGCTCTAACATTACGTTTCCGTCGGCATCAACAACACGCATGGTGCCATCGGCTTCGAGCTCGAATGTTTTGTCATGCGAACCGTATTCTTCTGCCTTTTGCGCCATTAAACCTACATTAGGCACGGTGCCCATGGTGGTTGGATCAAAAGCATCATGATGCTTGCAGAAGTTAATGATTTCTTGGTAAATGGTGGCGTAGTTTGAATCTGGAATAACGGCCTTAGTTTCTTTTAGTTTTCCGTCGGTGCCCCACATTTTTCCGCCTTCTCTAATCATGGCGGGCATTGAGGCATCTACGATCACGTCACTAGGTACGTGTAGATTTGAAATTCCTTTGTCGGAGTTAACCATGGCTAACTCTGGGCGATGTTCGTAGGCATCAAGAATATCTTCTTTGATTTCTTGGCGGCGCGAATACGGTAAGGTTTCTATCTTTTTATAGATATCACTCATACCCATTTTTGCGTCGACACCTAGCTCGTCAAAAGTTGCTTGGTGTTTTTCAAAAATTTCTTTGAAATAAACCTCAACCACATGCCCAAATACAATGGGGTGCGATACTTTCATCATGGTTGCTTTGACGTGTAGGGAAAAAAGTAAACCGGTGCTTCTTGCTCCGTCCATTTCTTCTTCTAGAAACCTTCTGAGTTCTTTTACGCTCATGTACATAGCGTCTAAGACTTCGCTTTTGATTAAAGGTAATTCTTTTTTTACAGTCACTGTGCCGTCTTTAGCCACAAACTCTATACGGGCGGTCATGTCTTTCTCAACAATCATTGATTTTTCGGTATCGAAAAAATCACCTTTGCGCATATGTGCCACGTGAGTACGGGAACCCTGGCTCCACTTACCCATTTTATGAGGGTTACTGCGAGCAAACTGCTTAACGGCGGGTGGCGCGCGTCGATCTGAGTTGCCTTCACGTAGTACGGGATTAACTGCACTACCTAAAAGTTTGGCGTAACGCTTTTGCGTGGCTTCTTCTGCTTCGTTTTCCGGCTCTTCAGGATAGTCTGGTAGATCAAAGCCTTGATCTTGAAGTTCTTTAATTGCACTACTGAGCTGAGGAATAGAGGCGCTGACATTGGGAAGTTTAATGATATTGGCGCTGGCCTGCTTAACGATTTCGCCAAGCTCACTCAAGTTGTCTGCGACCTTTTGATTTTCTTTTAATTTTTCAGAGAAGCTGGCAATGATCCTTGCCGCGACTGAGATGTCGCTTACTTCTACGTCGATATTTGCATGTTTCGCAAAGCCCTGAACGATGGGTAGAAACGAATAGGTAGCCAACATGGGCGCTTCGTCTGTTTCGGTATATATAATTTTGCTGGTTTCAGTTTTAGATGTGTTGCTAGACATGCAGTCCCCTTGGGTTGTGTCTTAAATTATGAATCAACACGAAAGCAAATGCCTTGTGGGTACTTGCTCCTTGATTCGCTTTTCTCTTTTCTCTTTTAGAACAGATTCTCTAATACCTTTATAAACGTTACACAAAGGCTCAATAAATCTTAAGTTTTGAAAGCCTGAGTGGTTAGAGCATTGTTTGCCTTGCTAACCGCTTGCTTCCCGGCCAATCTTCCATAAGATGTTGCATCGCCAACCGACATCCCGGGGGCATGATCTACGGCAGTTCGTGGTACGCCAGCTGCGGTTCGACCCGCAGCATACAAACCCTTGATGGGTTTATTTTTCATATCCAGTACTTCACCTGTAGGCAAGGTCTCTAAACCCCCTAGTGTGAAGAGCGGAAACCATGCGCCTCGACCCGGTGTGATATCTAGTGCCGCGTAAGGTGCTTTAATTTCTTTGGGTCATTCTGCACTTTGATGAAACAGCGGGTCTCGTCTTTGACTGCATTTTTACAAAAAAAACAAGCGTGTGCGTCAGTTGCTCTGTATCTAGCCCTATTTCTTCAGCTCTGCCACGGTTTCGCCGGTAACTGCAAAATCTGCGTTTAAATACACGGGCTTGCCGAACTTATCGGCACCTACGAACAAGTAAACACGATCGCCAAGTTGTAGGAAAACGTGATAAGCGACCCGACTATGGTAACAATCTTTGTTAATGAAGCGCTGTGCCTGCTTATTAACGATGATTCTATACCTTAAAGACGGGTATGAATAATACGGCATCGTGACAAAAGCTTCCATCATATTTACCATTGCACCGCCCATACCCTGCCCCATAATGATGCCTACCCCGTTATCAAGGGGGTTGCTGGCGATCGGCATAATTGCGATCGGTAGGTGTTCCCTGTAGTGTTGAAGGAAAAGAAGGGGTGTAAAAGGTAACTAAACTTAGTTTTCATGCATAATTTTGGGAGAGTGTTTTGAGTGATTATAAATTACTGATTAACGGCCAAATGGTCGATGGTGCAACAACAATGAATGTAGTGAATCCAGCCAATGAAGAGACTTTGGCGATCTGTCCGCGCGCAGACGAAGGTCAGCTAAATGAGGCGGTTGCGGCCGCTAAAGCGGCTTTTGTTAGCTGGAGTAAAACCAACATTGACGATCGCAAGGCGGTTATTTCGCAAATTGCCGATGTCATCGAAGCCAATGGCGCGGAACTGGCTCAGTTGTTAACCCAAGAGCAAGGTAAGCCCCTGGCAGATGCTACAGGTGAAGTCTATGGCACTGCTGCGTTCTTCCGTTATTTCACTGCGTTAGACTTGCCTATTGAAGTACTTGAAGACAGCGAAACTCGTAAGGTTGAAGCCCACCGCAAGCCTCTGGGCGTGATTGGCGCTATTGTGCCATGGAATTTCCCAATGATTCTTATGGCCTTTAAAGTGCCACCAGCATTGATTGCGGGCAATACCGTCGTGCTGAAGCCGTCGCCTACTACACCTTTAACTTCTCTGCGTTTGGGTGAGTTGATTAAAGATATTGTGCCTGCAGGCGTTTTGAATATTGTCACTGATGCCAACGATCTGGGCGCGCCATTAACAGCTCACCCGGATGTGAACAAAATTTCCTTCACGGGCTCTACAGCTACTGGTGCCAAGGTTATGGCCGGCGCTGCGGGCTTGATCAAGCGTATTACCCTTGAGCTGGGTGGCAATGACGCAGCAATCGTTTTAGATGACGTAGAACCTAAGAAAGTGGCGCAACAGCTGTTTGATAGCGCGTTCCAGAATAGCGGTCAGGTGTGTATTGCCATGAAGCGCCTTTATGTCCATGACTCAATTTACGACGAAGTAGTTGATGAATTGGCGGCCATTGCCAATGACACCGTTATCGGTGACGGGCTAGAGCAGGACACTAAGCTTGGACCGCTACAGAATAAAATGCAGTACGAAAAAGTTAAAGAACTCATTGAGTCAGCGCGCCGAGACGGCAATATTGTCGCCGGTGGCGAAGTGCCTGATCAGTCTGGTTACTTTATCCGTCCCACAATTGTGCGTGACGTAACTGAAGGTAGCCGCATTGTTGACGAAGAGCAGTTTGGTCCGGTTTTACCGGTCATTCGTTTCAGCGATGAAAGCGATGCTATTGCCCGCGCGAATAACTCAAACTACGGTTTGGGAGGTTCTGTGTGGTCAAGTGACCTAGAGCGAGCCTATGACGTAGCTAATCAAATGAATACAGGTACCGTATGGATTAATAAGCATGCTGAGCTAGATCCTGGCATACCTTTTGGTGGCTCCAAACAGTCAGGCCTGGGTAATGAGTTAGGTATGGAAGGCTTAAAAGAGTTTACTCAGTTGAAGATGATCAATATGGCGCGATAACGCATATTGCGTAAGGCGCATGGGTTTAAATGCGCGCTAGGTAAAAAAGAAAATACCTAAATAGGTGTAAAGGAAAAGAGGTTATCTACTTTGGTATTTGGCCTCTTTTTTTGGAGTTTTTTACCCGCAATCTTTCTCTGTAAATTTTACCGTGGGCGGTTATCAGACCTCTGCTTTCGCTCTACAGATTGGCATCGCCAAAGGCGCGGGGTTCATTCAGCAGCGGCCTCATTTCGTTACTCAGTTTTTTCGGTACATATTAAAATCGCTGGGGCTTGCACTAGTAGGCAACTTTTTCTAATGCGCTAAGAGTCACCAACCGTTTTAGGCGCTCAGACAACAAATTGGTGGAAATGTGTTCTGGTCGGTTGGGACAATCAGCAAACGTTCGGCAGTCAAAAAACACCGTATCGCGCATAATCAGCAATGTCCACTTGTCGCCGATCAGGTCTAGGGCGCTAGCAATACCGCTGTCTGTTTGCTTGTCCATAAACTACCCAGTCACTTTGCTGAGAGCAGCCACGCGCCAAATTTCAGTGCGCCGGCAATTATAATTGCGTAACTAATCATGCCTAGTGCAGAACCGTAGTAGTTACCCACCTGACCAACATCAAAGATAAACTCTAATGAGAGAGAAACAAAATCCGTGACCGCAACACGAATAATAGTTGCTAACACTGGCCAAAGCATTGCGTTAGCACCTACTGAGGCGAAATACAGAGACATATCTAAACCTTAGAAGAAAAAGCAAGGTCCGGCAATTTGAATAAAGTCTTTGGCTGAAGCATGTACCAGTGGGTCTTGGGTAGACAGCGCAATCCAGCCGTCGGGAGAAATGGCTAGCACTATGCCAATTACATCTGCAATGATCCCAACGCTCAGGCCACCAATTCAACCAACCCGTTCCGCGCGATTAATGTCGCCAGCACCTATATCCATGCCAACCAATGAGGTCATTGATGAACCCGCCCAAAGACGCGAAGAATAATTAAAAATTCTTGGCGATTGGCGTAATTGCGATCAGTAGGTGCTCCCTGTAGTGTTGCAGAAAAAGAAAAAGTGTTTACGGTAATATATTTTGTACCGATAAACCCTTAGCCATCTATCAAGGTGTCTCTGGCTTTACAGTGATCTAAATAATCCCACACTGCGTATTACCGACGTTAATAACCTACCAAATTGGAGTACAACTATGGCTTACACAATCGAAACATCGCTGGGTGAAAAGGAAACCAGCCTGTCCTTATTAAAGGTGCTCGCGGAAAATAGTTTTGACTCGATCTTGGTGACTGACGGCACAGCCCGGGGCAAAATTATTTATGCGAACAAAGCTTTTAAAAAGTTAACCGGGCATGATCCAGTTGATGTAATTGGACAAACTCCACGTATGCTTCAGGGCGCTGCTACAGACAAAGTCGTTATCGATCGACTCACTACTGCATTGAAGACAGGTAAGAAATTTGAAGGAAAAGCCATCAATTATAAAAAAGATGGCACACCATTCATCATGTATTGGCGAGTACTTCCCATCAAAAACGGTAAAAATATTGAAGCTTGGGTTGCCATCCAGAGGGAAGGCGCGTCTATTTGATATTTGATTTGCCAAGCTCACTGTGGCCTTTGCAGTGAGTTTTGGTATATTTTTCGTTGGCATCACGTTGCTAGTTTTGAAACAAGAACGTTCCGCAGATAGGTCACAAATGTTTGCTGTGAATTAGTTCTGTTATTCATAGCCTCTATAATTATTGATAATATGTCTACTGATTAGTACGATTTGTTCGAAGTATTCAATCGCCTCTCTTCTTAGGTCAGTATTGACAAGTTAACTACTAGAATTGAGACCGTTGCGCTTGCTCCACTGACTTGAACAATCGCATGCCCCGCTCCCTACCTCTCGTCGATTCGTGCGATAGCTCCGCTCGATTATTGGCATACTGGGTTGTATCGTGAATCGCTTCAGAAATCAGCTCTCTATGAGCCACGTTATAGCTCCGCAATTTATCCGTGACAATCCTGCGTGGCTCGCCTTTGTATTTACGCAATAGACGTTTAAAGAAGCGCTTTGCGGCCTTTCAATTTCGCCGCTTCTGCAAGAATACATCAATAATCTCGTCATCCTGATCCACAGCTCGCCACAGGTAATTTTGCTTAGCCTGAATTTTACGAACACCTCATCAATAAAAAGGGTGTCTCCAATGCTTTGGTGTTGTCTTCTTAACCTTTGAGCATATTTCGAACTAAACTTATTGCACCACAAGCGAATTGCTTCAAAGCTGACGGGACGCCCCGCTGCGCCAGAAAGTCTTCGACGTCGCGGTGACTCAGGTTGAATCAATGATAAAGCCAAACGGCATATTGGATTATTTCAGGCGCGAATCGATAGCGCTTGTACATTTTTGATTGGGTCATGAGCTGAATACTGGCAGATTGGGAGTTAACTTGTCAGTACCCTCATGGGCAATCGAAAGGCCGATAGCGTGTAATTAATAACCAACCTGAGCGAATTTAGCCTATTTATAATAATTGGCGATCGGCATAATTGCGATCGGTAGATGTTCACTGTAATGTTGCAGATATGGAAAGGGTGTTTATGGTAACTTCACACCTTAGCGATCATATACGCACCCCCTGCAACAAGAGAGAACTCTATTTATGCTTAATGTAATTCAATTGGTTTTGCTATCCGTCATATTTGGAGGAATGGTCACATTTCAGGTCTTGTTTGCACCCTTGGTTTTTATCAAAATAAAGATAGACGTGGCGCGACCTTTTATCCGCGACTTTTTCCCTTTCTACTATCTGTATTTTGCCCTCTTCAGTTTACTATATTTAGTCGTATCCTTATTGATAGGCGATAACATTCAGGCAATTATTGGAGGAGGCTCGTTAGTGGGTTTTTTGATTTCTAGGCAAGTGCTTATGCCAATGACAAATACAGCGTCAGACAATGATCAAAAATCTAAATTTGATATGCTACACAGGACAACAGTGTTGATTAACACGCTGCAGTTAATGGCGTTTTTCGCTGCGCTGTTATTCATATAGGCGCCGCCGTAGTTAACGTGTATTTCACCGCTACGACTTTCCGCTGCTCGGTTTCGTAAACACCCATTTTTCTACGATCAATCTGCTCATTAACGCCGCTCCCATGTCGAAATAAGAACTGATAGAATTCGACGCTAGCGTAACGGAGAAGTTTCAACAAGACTTTCCAGAGGCAAAGATGCTGCATGGTAGCGGCATCCTGCTGTTTTCATGAATTGGTGACCATCGAATTATTGCAAGTTTACCCGATTAGTCAGTTGTTGATTACTATCAGCTTAATGATCGGTATGCGCGGTTTCTGTTTCGGCATGCTGAGTATCAGTCCCAACCTACTGCCGGCTACCATGGTACTCGGATTCTGGGCCTTTTTAGTGGGCAGTTGGACCAATCCGTTGATACCGTTCACCTGCTTGGTCACTACTTAGAGCAGCGACGAGTTGGGATAGACAAGACTGCCTCTATCGACTTTGCAATTAAGACCGCCGGCCCTGCCCTATCCATTACCACAATCGTCCTGGCCCTCGGCACTACTATCCTCATCGGAGCCAACACCATTTATTTCCACAGACAGCAAAACTCTTGGCTCACATCGTAGTTTGGGCCTTCTTGCTGAACCGGTTCTACCTGCACACGATTTTGAGACGGTTCGACAAAAACTTCAAAAGAGAAAAACTTGTGACAAGCTGATTCTTCGACCTTACACTGTGAGCAACCCCATAAAAAGGGAGTTCGCATAAAAAATGATCAGAAATCACTTATCAGAAGACAGTTTAGCAAACCAGGCACAACCGCAATAGCGGCCGCCGCCGCAGGAGTAAACCAGATGGCCTTAGCACAAACAGCCGCAACCGAACTAAAATCTGCGTTCCTTATGGAACTCTCTTTGGATGTCGCCGATAAACTCGACGCCGGAAACACAAGCATTGCACCAGTAACCGGCGGCACCTTCGGCGGATCAAGATTGCAAGGAACAGTAAGAAACGGCGGCGCCGACTGGATCACTCAGGTTTCCGGGCACTCCAGTTTGGACGTCAGAATCACACTGGACACGTCCGACGACGAAATCATCTACATGAGTTACACCGGCGTTGTTCACAGAGCAGCTGGTGGCCTTTACTGGCGAGTCCGCCCCATCTTCCAAACTGCGTCAGAAAAATACGATTGGCTCAATCACATAGTCTGCATAGGCAAGAGCAAGCAGATCTCCGGTAAGGTAGCCTACGACGTGTTCGAGATACTATAAGATAGGAAGGTCGAAATAATTGCTAACAGCTAGTGTCAAAGAAATTCTAACAGTAAATAAGTAATAGCCTGGACGGTATTGGCAAATTGACTTCTTTGGGGCGCAGAAATCTTTCGGTCTCGCTCAAGCATCTGCCCTACCCCATTGTGTAAACGCACTTACCCTGAGATCGCAATGGTGTTGCGCTCTCACAAAAATAATCTTGGATGGCTTCTTTTTGCTATTTGATTAACGAGTCGATCGTCCAGAATAGTCTGCACAGGGGTGAGATGGCACCATTCTGACTTATCGAAGTGTGCCCCTGGGGTGGGGTGGTGACTTGGCGGTTACTAGGAAACAACGCCCCCTACTCCAGGCGTACTTGACACCCGGGGTTATAATAAAGACCACCACCCTACTGAGAGGCTCCTAGCATGCAAGTTAAGCGGTTACTGGACGACAGACTAATAGTTACTGGAGATAGACTTATTAACAGCCAGGAAGAGCATTGTGAGTTTGTAGAGCATGCTAACGGTCAGCTCGTTGCAGTGTCGCCTGATGGCAAAAAGTTAGGAATTCACCCGTTGAATTAGGTTGTTATCTGCTGAGTAAAGCTAGGACTGATCGAGGTCTAGCTAAGGATCGTCGTCGTAGCTTTTAGGAACACTCATAGACGAGCAAGATGACAAAACTAATTACATCCCTGCGAAGCGATCGTTAATGATTGACGTAGCTTCATTCATAATTCTATCCATAAGTTCTTGCACCGAAGGGATATCATTGATTAAGCCAGCAACCATGCCGCAGGACCAAGCACCACCATCGACCTCTCCATCCATCATCACTTTTGGATAGACGCCAGCTACCTCAGCTGCGATATCCTCAAACTTGATGTCCTTCCCTA
>CAWKZY010000073.1:0-12544 GCA_963854625.1 Gammaproteobacteria bacterium
TGAATAAACTAAATCGTCGTCTTGGACAGCCAACGTCGTTAGTAGTGGATACGGATAGGTTCCCGCTTCATGAGGGTTATCCTCATCGATGCCAGCGCCACGTGTGGCAATATGTTTGGTGAAATAGGGACCAACCGCCAGAAGTCGCTCCCAGCATGCCTCATCATCGTGAGGTGCTGGCAACCAGTGAATACCTCGGGGGGAAGCTTCAAGACGAAAAGGAGGCCCTGACACAGTGGTTGCAAACGAGACATCAACGTCGCCGTTTATCACTCCGTTCCATGCAGCGTCATAGCCGGGAAAGTCTACTCGAACAACGTCGTCCCACGTTAACCCACCACAGGCTAAATAGGCTTCCATTGAAATATTTAATGCCGGTGCGGCTCGCACATAAGGCACCCGGCGCCCACGCAATCCAGCAAAGCTAGTAATACCGGTATCTGCAGCAACAGCCACAGCTTGATTGCTCAATCCATTGGAGGTCATCACTAAGCGCAACGGCTGAGGGCCCCACTCTGGGCGCGCAAACTGGAACATACCTTCTTGAGCCAAGTACGTCGCAACACCATTTGCAGTGAAATCAACTCGCCCGGTCTTCAAGGGCAGTAACCGAGAGACGTCATTTTGGCCTGGGATAACTCGTAGAGTAACGTTATATTTCTTCCGTAACATTGCGCCGATAGCGACGGCTTGATTATATCCCGTAGATCCCAAGTTATAAGCTGTCCAGGCCATGCGACTTGGAAGCTCCGGCTCACTCGGCTGGGCTGTGGCTAAGCTTGCCACGACAAATGGAGCAAGTAGAAATAGCGATCGGAAGGTCTTTAAACCTTTTAATGACAATGGCTTTATGCACTTCAAAAGCAAGCTAACTCTCCTGTTTTGTTGGCCTTTTTTTTGGCCTATTATTCTGGCCTAGGTTTTCAGGCGTTGAGGCCACAGACTATCAGGGGCGACAGGCAAGTGGAAGGATTAACCGGCTTCTGAAGCAATGGTCGATAAGTGAGCTTCCAAGCGTCCAGCAAAAAAGTTCGAGCAAAATAATGCCTCCAAACTTTAGTGTTAAAAAAGCTCTCAAGTCAATTCAACAGTGACATAAACATCCCTGGAAAAAATATCAACTTTGCTAAAACCTTTAACTTAATGAGACCTACAACCCCAAATCACATATGATCCGCATTACTTTGATATTTTGGAGATTAGCAAGTGAGAATTCTCAACATCGTATTACAGGCAATTGGATTCGTTGTACTGATTGGCGCAGTAACAATTGGAACACTGCGCATCCAACGTAGCAGCGCAGACGGGGCAACGGTTGTTTTTCCCGGCGGCGAACTGGTAGCGGGAGAATTGCACACAGGGCCGGAGCCAGACTGGAGTTTCACCGATGAGATCTTTACCATTGAGCTGCAGCTCAATGATCCGATGGCCACTCGCCGTATTTTTATACTCGAGAGCGAGGGCAAGATTTACGTCGTCTCGGGTTATATGAAATCTTTTCTTGGTAAAATTTGGAAGGAATGGGCGTTCGATGCAGACAAAGGTAACGATCAAGGCGTACTGCGCGTAAACAACGTCCGCTACCCTAGACAGCTAGTTAGGATTAAGGAAGGAGATGTGCTCAATGGCATATCTGCCAAGTTGCTTGCCAAGTACAGTGGCGTACCCACGCCCGTTTCAGCCACTGCCATTGCTACAGCCAGAGCAGATATTGAAGCTGGCAATAGTTGGATATTTGAACTCGCCCAACGTTAAGACTTGAGGATACAAACCATGACACTACGAAATTATCTTATTCTTTGTGCTGCCGGATCTTTACTTACCGTGCTCGTCTTACTGCTTGTGCCAAGCATAGGAGAAACGGTTGAAGGCTTACTCATAGCCTTTCTGTCTAGCAATGCAACCTAATTAAAGCAAAATAAAAAAACTTACTCGCTGAACGGGTTTTTATATGAAGATCAGCACCCGGTCAAAAATCAGTTATGCGGTCGGAGAAATTACGCTGGCTGTTTTTGCGATGGGCGCCAGCGTAAAGATACAAATAACAAAGGTTTAAGGAATAAAAGAAACCAAGGCACCGGCATGAAGGAAACACCAAAAGGCAATTTGGGTATTCCCATCTCTAGCGCAATTTACTAGCCTTCCAATTTTGCCTTTTATTTGCAGTTCCACTTCTTATAGTCTTAAGTTGCTAAGTTGTGAGTGCCCCCAAATACACTAAGAAATACCTTAACTCAGACCCAATATGAACCGTTATGGCCGAACGCGAATATATCTCTGCAGCTTCCTTGGCGCAGGCTCTCCACCATAAAGATTGCCAGCGGCGTCAGCTGCAACAAATTCTGCTCCGTCTCCTATAGTGCTCCTAGGGTCTCCTGTTGGAAGTTGAATAAAGTATTTCACCCAACCAAGATGGGCGTCCCCAATACGTATGCCCATCTCCCAACCCGGGTTCTGCAAATCGTCGGACTCAGAGTCAGCCACATAAATATTGTCATGTTGATCAAAGAAGATACCGCTCGGTCTACCAAACTGAGTCCACTGGGCAAGAAACTCACCATCTTGAGTAAACAACTGAAGACGGTTATTGGATCGGTCGCCCACGAATAACCGTCCACGCTGATCGATGGCTATCGTGTGCAGTGTTCTGAACTCCCCTGGCGCATAGCCGGGCTTGCCCCAAGCCTTGATAAAATTACCTCTGCTATCGAACTTAACCACCCTCCCATTGCCGTCATTATTATGTCCGTCGGCAACAAACACATCGCCATTGTCGGCTACAACTACATCCGCCGGCGCATTGAAATGGTCTGGACCACCCCCGGACTCACCTGGAGTACCAAGTACTATTAACACTTCACCGGTAGGCGAAAACTTAACGACCTGATGCCCCCGTGAGTCGCCATCAGGAATACGCGCGTTGCTAACAGCATCGGTTACCCATACGTTGCCGTCTGCGTCTACATCGATGCCATGGGGCCAAATAAACATGCCGCCGCCGAAGCTCTCGACCACATTGCCTTCACTGTCAAACTTCAGTACCGAGTCTAAATCCGAGTCCATGCACTCATCGCCAAAACGGTCTGGCGCTATTGCATCACAGCGCACAACCGCCCAAATATGTTCACCGTCCGGGTCAACATCAAGGTCGCCAACCGCGCCCTGAACGCGGCCATTTGGCAACTGCGCCCAACCTTCGATAGTAGCGTATGGGTTGGGGAAGCCCTGTGAAAAGGCTGCGCTGGTTAATATAAAGAATGGCAAGATTAGAATGACTCTTGAAAACAGAAACTTAGCTGGCATCATGGTATCTCTCCGAAAGATCTGGTTGTTGTTATTTGTCTTAAAAATGGACGACTCTATTTACCAGACACAATAGAGCTTGATTTGATTAATATCCACCTTACACACTTCGATTTCACGTTTATGGACTTGTAATCAAATAGCAAAATCACTCGGCAGGTCCTGCCAACCAAACATACTTGCGGGTGATTCGCCTCCCTTGGCCTTTGGCTAGGACTCAGCTGTACTAATTCTCACCAGGTGAAATGCTAACCCTTTCCGTATTTTATCACGCACCGATCAACCTTAAGGTGTTAACTTATTACGGCCCTCTATTTACCGCTTACTGCGGCCTGATTTATGCGCAGCTTACCTACTCCTAATTATTGAGTGCCCCTGTCAAAACGAATTGTTCAATTTTTGACCAGCCTGATTGATAGGATAAAAGGCTTCCATTTGTAAAATGAATACAAAATCCAGATTGTGCGGCTATTATTAACAGTAATTACTAATAATTAACTGAAAAGCATACAGATAAAACTGCTAGCACTGCTGACGGTGACCGAGAGATAAATAAAGGAGAAAAAAGCGGTGTCATCGCCTACCCTCAACCTCCCTGGCAGTATATTAGTCGCCAGACAGCCCATATTTGATAAGGAGCTCGAGGTTTTTGCCTACGAGCTACTATTTCGTAGTGGAGATAAGAATATTGCCGGTGTGACGGACGGCAACTCTGCCAGCTCCCAGGTGATGATCAACGCTTTTCTTGAAATCGGCATCGATACTATTTCAGGCGGGCGCGTCTGCTTTGTAAACCTTACTCGTGATTTCATAGTGGGCCAGCTGCCACTGCCATTTCCACCCAGCATTTGCGTTATTGAGATACTAGAAGACATTCAAGTCGATGAGGAATTATTGACTTCGATTAAGAGTTTCACTGACAAGGGCTTTACTGTGGCGCTCGATGATTATGTTTTCGAAAAAGACAAAATGCCCTTATTCGAGCTGATTGATATCGTTAAAATCGACATAATGGCCTGTGATCAGGATTTGCTGGAGGATAATGTAAATCAACTTAAGACCCGCAATGTAAGGTTGTTGGCTGAAAAGGTCGAGACACGAGAGGAGTTTGAACTGTGCAAATCTCTTGGTTTTGATTACTTTCAGGGCTACTTTATAAGTAAGCCGGTCGTTATCAAGGGTGTTGACTTAAAGCCCAGCCGAATAGCATTGCTTAAAGTTTTAACGATGCTTGAAGACCCCGATTGCGACATTGACGTGCTCGAAGGCTTGATAAGCAGGGACGTGGTCCTCAGCTACAAACTATTGAGAATTATCAGTTCGCCATATTTTGGATTCAGACGAGAAATTACCTCGATCAAACATGCCGTAGTGACCCTAGGTCTTAAAGCTATACGTGACTGGTTTGTAGTAATAGCCCTCACCAATATTGATGATAAGCCAAATGAGTTGATTCTAATGACATTGCAGCGTGCAGCAATGATGAAATCGCTGTCAAAAGATTTTCAGGTAAATAGCGACGTTGCATTTACCACGGGTTTATTCTCTTTGATTGATGCAATTATGGATCAACCAATGAGCACCATATTGAACGCACTATCATTATCTAACGATATCACCTCCGCGCTAATTGCCGGAGAGGGCAGTCTAGGCGAGCTATTAACGACTGTTATCTTATATGAGAGAGGTCGATGGGAAGAATTGGAACATTCTCAGGATGGATCAGATGAGTTCGGCACTCATTATTTAGAGGCGGTGAATTGGGCAAACAGCTTGATCCGGACCGTTTGAGCCTTTAAAGTTTTAGCTCTAAAGATCGCCGGCAAATGTTCTGCCGGCAGATTCATCCACCTTCCGATGTACCCGAGTAAATAAATAGATCAAAAAAACAACAGACAGCACAAACACAGGTCATGCTTAACCCTTTCTGCTCCAGCCACTTCCCACCAGCCGTGCAAGTTGTGCTTTAGCGGCTGCTGATATTATGGGCACAGCATGGATATTCAGAGAAGATTTCAGACAGTAAAAAACTATCAGCTGACCGCAGCCTCTAACAAGGTTAAAGATCCTGCTCCCACGTCAAGTCTCGCCCGAATCCCCAGAGGGACCACGGTTTTATCTTCAATGTGCCCAATCATCGCCCCACGCAGTGTCGGAATACCCAACGGTTCGAGCCGATCCCGCAATACCTGCTCCATGCTAAAGGTGTTGCCGTCATAGCCGTCGTCTGTAAATTTTCCGAGCACAATGCCAGCGACCCGCTCTAACTTACCGGCCATCCACAGATGCGTAAGCATACGGTCAACACTGTATGGCGGCTCTGAAACATCTTCTAGAAATAGAATAGCACCCTCGAAATTAGGCTCAAAAGGCGTACCAAGCAGAGTCACCATAAGAGAAAGATTACCGCCAACCAAGTGTCCCTCGGCGACGCCAGAGACAATAGTCGTTAAACGGTTTTCCCAATCAACAACCCCAGGGCGAGTTTCAAATTCAGGCGGTTCGCCAATCCGAATATTTGAGACTGGCTCTATCAGCACCTTTCTATATTGGTCGTAGCTATAGTCAGAGAAATTGCCACCGGCGATGGGCCCATGAAAAGTAACCAACCCAGTTCGCAAGTAAATGGCATTCAAAATAGCGGTGATGTCGCTATACCCCATAATAATTTTGGGGTTCGCTGAGATCACTTCGTAATCTAGATAACGCAGCAGCCTGCCCGAGCCATAGCCCCCTCTTACGCAAAATATCCCGTCCACATCAGGATCGGCGAACATAGTATTGAGGTCATCGGCTCGCTCCTTGTCGGTGCCAGCTAAATACTGAGTTCGACTAAAAAGATTAGGGGATGGCTTGGCTGAGAATCCAAGCGAGCCCACTAGCTCCATCGCCCCGTGCAAATCCTGATCTTCTGGCACGTTACTCGCGGGAGTCACCAAACCGACGGTCATGCCGGGGCGCAAACGCTTTGGCTTTACGACAGTCGAGCTTGCCGCCGCGCGCGTCATAACTGGTAACGTAGAAACCCCTACTGCAAGAGTCCCACAGGCGGCCATTAATTGTCGTCGGGTAAGTGTCATTGTTGCCGCCCTGCTTTAATAGCTTAAGATGCTAAAGACTATCCAGACCAGCAAATTTTGTAAATAACTAAAAGGGCAATGTTTACGTCGAGAAAAGATGCAATTCTCCGACTCTATTTTCATCTTTAGATGGGATAACAGATACTGAGCGACCTTATCTGAAGATTGAACGGCCTGTGACAACGCTGGGTAGGTCTTCCACTCATTCCACATGCGCGGATGAACTACGACCTCAACATTAAGTCCGTCGGCCATAGCAGTTCCAGCAACACGAGCCCCACCGCTATTTGCTGCCTCGTCTTCTTCCTCCTGAATCTGCAACGTCGGCAAACTCAACCAATTGCCTAATACCACCGAGATCAGAGGATTAAGCAAATCAGAATTTCACATATGAGAACCGCTGACAGCGATGACGGGGAAATCGTCACATAAAACACAACCCGCACGATGCTAGCAAAAATAAACTTTTACCCATACTGTCGGACGTTAGCAGACTTCAGCCTTCTCGCTCACCCCTAGAAATAACACGTCAAGCGACTATAAAATTAGGCCCTATTCTTGACAATCCAGACCGTGCTGCGATGTCAGGACTGAATGCTCTATTGGAAGCTGCAGGATGATTAAGATACTTTTCGTCAAATACGTTCTCGACCCCAACTCTCAACTCGATTCCCAGCCCAAGGTCGGCCCGCGCTGATAAATTCAACAGAGAGTATCCATCAGTCGATTACTCAAAATTGATCAAGGCTATACGATCTTGGTCAGCGCAAGTGATATCCTCTAGCGATACCAGCCAATTGTTAGATTAATAGTCCAACTCCAAAATCACGTTATCAGGCGACACTCGGTAAAGATCGTCATCGACATCATCCCGCTGTCCGCGGACAATACTAGCAATGGCTCGCAGGCTAAGTTTATCGCTGAGCTTCATATCACCTTCTATATCAAAGCTATAAAAAGTCGCGTCCGTATTATTAAACTGCAAAGGATTGACAACACCCATACCCATATTACTCATCATCATAACCAGCTTATTGATTGCCATGTTCGTCGCTGGCGTGCCCTGAATAAAATCAGCAACGCGTTTGTAAAATGTTCGAGGGTAAGTACAGGGATTTTGCTGCTCCTAATCCAAGCCCAGCTCTATTTCATGGACCAACTCTGGATTTAAATCAACATTCCCGACATAGGTATTACCGTCCGCCATGCCGCCAGTGGATTCCATAGGTGTTCATAGGTGTTCATAGGTAACGTGCTTGATCTGATTAACGTAACTTCGAACCCAATGTTAATAGCTGGTGGCAACGCAGCTAGTACAATAAACAAGAGATTTTGTACTGATCAAATAACTACAAAAGAGCCAAAACCTCTAGGCTCGAATCTAGATTTCCTGAACAGACGTTCGATTATACCCTTGAATTCGACTATTTGTGCTCCGAGCTGCTTTTTTACACACGAAACCAGAGGGGCTCCTCCAAAAAAAAAAGCCAATTCGTGGAGTAAAAAGACAACAATTGGGAACATTCGTTACATTTAATAAAACAAATACCTAAACACTAGTCAGGAGCTAAAATCACTGAAATAATGACTGATCAATTCGATTAAATCGAATGGAGACCTGCCCAGAGATCTTGTTGTCCTCGTAGTTGGAGCTGGATTAATTAAAACAATAATGTTTGATAAACAAGGGAATTTTACATGCTTAATAATTGTCCAAGTAAGCGTAAAGCGCTTGCTCTGGCTGTTTTCATGGGGTCGTTTGCCACGGGAGCAGTTGCGCAAGACACAAATAACGACATAGAAGAGGTGTTAGTCACAGGGTCCTTCATTCGCGGCTCAGCACTCGATGCTCCATCACCAGTCCAGATTGTTGACAGAAGCAGTATAGAAGCCCAAGGCGCTGCAATCATCTGGGACGTAATCAAGAATCTAGAAGTCAACTCCGGCTCATTTACAAACTCAGGCTCCGGTGAACGCTCGCAAACTGAAGGCACTGCTCAAATCAACTTGCGTAACCTAGGGGAAAACTCCACCCTTACACTAATTAATGGCAAGCGAATGGCACCAGCCGCAGCCACCACTACTACCGGTGGCGAATTTGTTGATATTAATTCCATCCCTCTTGTAATGACTGACCGTGTAGAAATACTCACAGATGGCGGTTCCGCTCTTTACGGTGCCGATGCTGTCGCCGGTGTGGTGAATATTATCATGCGAACAGATTTTGAAGGTCTAGAGCTTTATGGCGACCTCCAAAGTGTTAGGTCGGCTGATAACGCTTACGATAAAACAGTAAGCGGCATATGGGGTTGGGCAAGCGACAGTGGGAATACTCACCTTGTTATTTCTGCCGAACGCTTTGAGCGAGATAAAGTATCAGCGTCCAGCGCCAATTTCATTGATGGAAATACTCAATTTGCAGCGGATGTTTCTTCAATTACAGCACCTGTTGCGGTACCTGCTTTCGGTGCCAACACTAATCCGGCCTATCTTCGACCCGATATTAGCGCGGACAACCTTGCTAACGGCGGCACAGACGGCGCTATTTTTTCAGATCCTCTTTGTACAACACAAGCTGGCAGTACAGGTATTCCTTACTTTGTTGGCGGCAAAAGAGAGCTACTTGGAGAGCGCGGAGGAACTTGTAATGAAGACGTCGAGAGATTTAATTTTCTTTCGCGGGATACTGAACGTTCAAGTTTTGCATTGGCCTTTGATCACACCTTCAATGAGTCGGCGGAGTTTTATTCATTCCTTAATTACTCTGAAAATGAAATCATTTTAGAAGGCGGCGGACTCAACAATACAGGCGGATCAGCAAGAACTCGGGGCCCGACGGTATTCTTAGCTCAACCAGGCGCCTACACTAGAAATCCTGCCTTCGGCGGCAATGCCATCGGCCAAACTATGGAGCTAGGTTTCTTTGCTGACCAAATAGGCTTAACCAAGCCTACTTCTATCCCTAATGCTCCGGTGGATATCGCCAATGGCGGCATCAACATTGCTTATCTTGCGAACCCACGTGACGGCCTTCCCAGAAGCGGAGCCCGTTCCAATACAACCAACACCAATGCAACCTTGTTTCAGGCCGGATTACGTGGCGATTTCGATTTTAAAGAACGCGACTGGAACTATGATGTAGGCGTTTCTTGGAGCGCATCAAGTAACGAGCAGTCTTATACTGTGCACAATAGACGAAATACTGAGCTAGCAGCCAACGGACTCGGCGGACCAAACTGTACGCCTAATGGCGTTTCAGATTTCGACTTTGCTGGTCAGCCAGGACCTTTCGGCGGCGCGGTTCCTCAAGCATGGGATTTCTTCAACGCGGGATACACTCAAACTTTTTTCCCTGGTTATGTGCTGACAACTCGTGAAAGCCTTTCATTAGGTCTAACAAGTAATAATCAAGGTCAGGGTGGCTGTGAGTTTTACAATCCGTTCTTGACCCAATTCACTGACCCCTCAGTAGGAAATTCGCCTGAATTACTTGACTGGATGACAGAGCGAGTCCTGCGCGCGGATAAGCGCAACAAATTATTAGTATTTGATGCCTTAGTTGGCGGCGAGCTTATGGAGTTGGCGGGCGGAACTGCGGCGGTCGCATTTGGTCTTCAATATCGTGAGCGGAACACCAAATCAAGAGCACCTGCTCTCAACGACCCCGGTCTTCCAAATTCAATTCTAGGTTATGATGCTGCTGGCGTACCGAACGAGTTCCACGATGTTGAAAACAACTACGAATGCTCATCTTGTATCTTTAACTTCGATAATACTCGTGATACTAGAGCTTTATTTATGGAGCTTTCGCTGCCGTTTATGGACAACGTCGAAACTCAAATAGCGGTTCGTTATGAGGATTATGGGGGAAATATCGGTAGTGAAGTATCCCCTAAGATCGCTATGAGCTGGCGCCCGATAGAAAGCCTGATTGTACGTGGCTCATTCTCGCAGTCGTTTAGAGCACCAAATATTGACATCATCGAGCAAGGCTTAGAAGCAAGTAGCATACTTTTTAGAGATCCAATCTCTAACCAAAAGGTGCGGGCTGGCCTAATCCCGGCTACCGCAGCAAACGGAGAAGTTGAACAAACGTTCACATTGGGGGGCCCTGCTCCAAATGTAGGCAACGAGTATGCGGATACGTTCAGCGCCGGCTTTATTTGGACACCAGGCGGTAGTTTAGAAGGGTTCAGCCTGCAAGCTGACGCATGGCGCTTCGAAGTGAGCGACCGTGTTTTACCTCAGCCAGGTATTTCAGCTGTGCAGCCGGAAATTGATGCATTCAACGCGGTAGTGGGTGACACTAATAATTACATCTTAAATGACTCAATTTCTTCTGACTCACCTGTCTTGGATATTCCTTGTAATCCGACCGCTCTAGCGACAGAGTTTGGCCTGGATTCAGACGAACGCCTTAACTGTGTAGTGAACCCAGATCTATACACCATTGGCACAAAGGGCGTGGGTATTAGCCGATCCGCAAGAAATGAAAATGCTGACTTAATCACTCTAACTCTTTCAGCGCTTAATGCCGGTCAGATTAATGCCGACGGCATCGATCTTAAAATAGCCTATAGATGGGATAATGATTGGGGCCGATTCGGTGCCAGCATTGATTATACTCATGTACGCCAATATGAGTTGGTCGGCGTTCCTGGCTTAGAGCTTGGCCTTCAAGATTTAGGTATTTTCGATGCAGCTGGCACAAGTGGTAACAACCTGCATGTTCGATCACTACCTGACAACAAAGGTAACCTGACTTTTACTTGGCAGCGTGATAATCATGGTGCGACTTTGATTAATCGTCATATAGGCTCTTACCAAGACCTTCAGTACCAAGATGTATTTGATACCGGTAACGCTTTAGTACGCTCACTAGCATCCAGTATGGTTGATAGCTATGACACTTGGGACCTTCAGTATCGCTATTCTTATGACTGGGGTAATACTAATCTAGGCAGTACAAACTTTACTGTTGGTGTTTTAGATATGTTTAATCAAAGAGTCCCTAATCGTGAAACGACTGGCGGTAGTTTGCGCTATGATGCTCAAGTATTCGACCCTCGTGGACGTCGCCTCTATGCCAGAGCATTGTGGTCGTTCTAATTACTGACACGTCGGTACTGTAAAAAAGGCGATGAGAAATCATCGCCTTTTTTTTGATCTGGTTTCGTCAATTAAAGGTATCGAGAAGCGTTTTCTAACCCACAATAGTCAAATCTAGCATCTACAGCATTATCGCCAAATTAGGATTGTAACTTTTGCTGCATTTCAAAGTTAAAAGACATACTTATTCTCTCTCTATCCGAAAGATTTTGAGCAACACTGTGCTCAAGCCATGATGGAAATAAAAATAATTTCCCAGCCTCCGGTGCCAGCTTCGCATGAAAGGCATTTTCAGGTCTCATTCCATCTGCAGCAGGAGGCATCATCCATCTTGCAGCTCGCGGATCCTTAAACCCTATAGCAGGACTGCTGGCATCGCATTTAACGTAGAACACACCACTGATGTGTGAGTACGGATGCAAATGCTCTGGATGAAAACTGTACTTTGGATTGATATTGGCAAACATAGAATTAATAGCCGGCTGATAATTGCTTGTGTCCCAGTGATGGTCCTTGGCAAAGTTATCTGCAGCCAGGTGCATGAATTTCACTAAGTCTAATAGCTCTGGGTCTTTGTAAAGGGCATTGTGCGTAAAATAAGATGTATACCCACTAGGATATTGCTCAGCAGAGATGCGTTTACCCTCAACATCTTGATCTCGCATCCGCTCTACAAATGAAACCAGCTTTTCCTCCATTGCAGAAAACTCTGGAAACCATGCCTCATAGATAAGCGTTGGAAACAGAACCCGTAGACCGTCTCGTTTTTGATTATTATTATCATCGCTCATTTAATTTTCTCGACCTTTGATCAATAAAAAAATAGCACTTTCCATACTGTCAGATTCTACCGCGAGAACCTTTACTTATCACTAGCTGTTAGGTGGGCATTCCGCCTATAAAAAAAATAGCAGGGCTTGAGTAAGCTTTAGCGACACGTCGTGGCTTTGTGTTAAAGTTCACAGAAGCTATGCCAGCAGATTAGGCTAGTCGATAAAGGCAGAGAGAGAGAGAGAGAGAGAGAGAGAGAGAGTTGCCGCGATTGCGAAACC
>CAWKZY010000074.1:0-12306 GCA_963854625.1 Gammaproteobacteria bacterium
TTATTACGGCACCGCCACCGACGGATGTGCAAGACCTAGTGGACAATATTCGGATCCCTGCTGGTGCTGGCGTGGCTCGCGAGCACTGACACGCCCCCCATTTTTGAGTTTCCCCCAAGCTAAGTCATCGATCTCTAGATACAGCTTCCTTTTATGTTTACGTGTATCCTTCACAGAATTTTTGGTTAGCGACGCACACATAAATAAGCCTATCGACATAAGTGTTTGAATAGCAATAAAAGAAATAAAATGGCATTTTACCTCGTGATGCAAAAACAGCCCCGCTGATTAAAAAATATCAGGGTGGATCAACCGACTAGTTAAATTCAATAAAATTTAACTAGTCGGCTGTGTCTATAGATGGCAGAAAGGTAATATTTTCGGGGTAGAATGAAAGCTTTTTGATAAATATTGGTGACGGATTTTTATTCGACAGTGGCGCTAGAAAATTAGTTATCGTCGATGGTGAATTACTGAGTATGTGTGGATTCACTGCCACTGTGAAGCCGACTTGGCTCATAAAATACTGGTGTAATGTTAGTAGCTCCTGGCGAGATAGAATAGCTAACCCCAACTATTTCAAGGTTAGGCTTTAATTCTATAAGCTATTTATTTATATCACCAGTATCTAATTATCCGTGTATAAAAATGATAAAAGCACTATTAAAAAAAGCATTTTTGTTCATTATTTTAATACATAAAATTAATGAAAAATTTAATGGGCGACCATGTTACGAACGTCTCTATGTCCAGCAGAAACTGACATCGTTTTAATGTCATCAGAGTTTCCATTAAGCAAGTAGACGAACCCACCAACAGAGTATCTTGCTGAGCCTAATTAATCCACATCCTTTATTACGCGAGTATCGTATCCCTAGTCGTTTTAATGCCCTGACTAGGCAATACGTAGATGAGTCTTTAACACTTTACCGTTCGTGTTTCGCGGCAATACCGAGATCTCCTCCACTTCTCTTGGAATTTTATAATTTGCTAACCGATCCTCACAAAATATCTTCATCTCCTCAACAGAAATATGGGCTCCAGGTAATGTAACAACATAGGCCTTAAGCCTCTCACCCCACTTCGAATCAGGAACCCCAATTATCGCAACTTCTAACAATGATGGATGTTCTACTAGTACATTTTCAATCTCCCTCGGATAAATATTTATCCCGCCGCTAATGATCATATCTTTTTTACGATCGACAATATAGATAAAACCCTCTTCGTCACGCCGAGCTAAATCGCCGACGGTGACCCATCCATTAACAAATGCGTTTTGCGTTTCCTCCTCGCGACACCAGTAACCGTTGAACAGGTAAGGACTTCGCGAAAATAATTCTCCGACTTCGTTAGATGCACATTCCTGTCCCTGTTCATTACGAATACTAACGCTTGTTGAAGTGAATGGAAGTCCTACACAATTGCGTTTACGCATCTGATCGGCAGGTCGTAAATTGGAGACGATGCCTGCTTCGGTTGACCCATAGGTCTCATGAAGTACACCATCGCCAAAGTAGGAGATTATTTTTTCCTTGGTTATCTGCGGTAAGGGTGCTGCATTTGAAATTATAGTTTTTAGGTGTTGCGGTCGATGTAAATCCAGAAAGTTCTGTTCGAGGTTAAACAGCTGGTGAAAATGGGTCGGCACCATGAATACACCTGTAATCCTATCATTTGCTAAATTGGCAAGTACCGTCTCAGGGTCAAATGTTGACATTATTTGCGCATAGCCTCCAAAAAAGACTGTCGCCAGTGGAAAAACCATGCCAGCTCCATGGCAGAGTGGGGCAACTGCAAGAAAACGGTCATCGGGAGAATAGCATCCATACTCAACTGCCATCCCATAGCACGTAAGCACGCGTGATCTCGAGGAAACTAATACTCCTTTAGGTTTTCCTGTCGTCCCTGAAGTGTATGGAATTGTGAATGGAATACACTCATCAATCCATGATTCTCTGAACACGGGGTTAGCTTCGGCAAGCCAAGCGTCAAAATTCTCTCCGAAAACGACAACATTTTGGACATGGGTAAACTTGCACTTCAGAACTCGCTCATGATTAGCTACATCCACAAACAAAACATGAGCTTTAGCATCGTTGCAGACAAATTCGATTTCTGCTGGCGTGAAACGCGGGTTAACTGTCGCTACAGCAACGCCTATCTGCGAGGCACCAGCAATCAATTCAATATATTCAACACAGTTGAAGGACACGATGGCTATGTGGTCACTCTCACCAAGTCCTAACCCTGCAGCTAAAGCTGAGCTAATCATATCCATTCTCTCAACAAGCTGCGCATAGGTGCGTCTCGACATCGGATCTGACAAGGCTACTTTCGTGGGTTCACGTTGCATAGACGAACGGATGCCGTCAGCAAGAGACAATGGGCGATATGATTGCGCCTGATCGGTCTGAGTCATCATGGAATTTTCTCTAGTCTAACCGTGCTTATTCGCATGGTTTTTATGATGTTGTTAATAGATCATATAAGCATTAATAGCCCCATAGACCGACTAACCTAGAAGTCTTGCCGAAAGTTTAATTGTACACCGCACTCCACACATGTAAACTTAGGGTTCACAGATATGTAAGATAAACCTTTTTATGTATAAGTTTAATGAGTGACGAGATTGTCAAATCCTGCGCGCGCGTGCTGGAGGTCCTACGATTATTCCGAAAGATCAATCGGTCATTAAAGGCGTCTGAAATTTGTCACCATCTCGGTTATCCAAAATCTTCTGCAAATGCTCTTTTAAAAAGCCTTGTGCAACTGGGCTACCTTTCACTAGATATTGAAACCGTTCGTTATTTTCCAACTATGCGAGTCACTCATCTTGGCGACTGGATTCCGGGAGTATTGCTTGGATCAGGAGAAGCTAGCATGATGTTGGAAGCATTACATACTGCCACTAAGGAAACGGTAACTCTGTCAATGCAGAACGGTTTACAGATGGAATTTGTTCGGGTTATCGTTGGAATATTTCCGATTGCATTGCAGATGAAAGAGGGAGATCAAGTCCCTCTCTTTGGGACCGCTGTAGGTACTGCGGCGCTGAGTACCAAGGAAGATAAGATCGTTCACGAGCTATATGAGCGGGCAGCATTAATTCACGACGGAAACCATTCTCCTTTAGCTCTCAAAGAGGTAATGAGGGAGGTTAAGCTGGCTAGAGAGCGCGGTTATGCGATAGTATATGAAGGAGTTCTCCCAGATTCCGGCGCGATCGCATGCCCCATCTATCTGTCGGGCAGAGAGCATACTCTTATAATTGCTGCCGGGGGACCAACTCAACGCATTACTCAGAGTGAAAGTGCTATGGCGTCTGAGTTATTTCGCCTACAAAATCAACATCGATGGCGGGAAAAAAATCTAAATAGAGTTTCGTAAATAAGTAAATAATGCTCAATAAGAAATTAAAGTTTATCGTATTTTCCTGATATAACTGCAATTAAAATTTTCAATTAGATACATAGTACCCAACTTTTTTCTCACATTAATCAACAATTCTGTGACGATCATTTTCTTGGTGCAAAAGGGGTGAGAGAGCCGCTTGAAGTAACGTTAAATGACCTGCGGACAGAGCATCGATATCATCTTTAGCGCTAGAAAATACAGGGTTTTTATAGTCACACCAAGGCTCGAAAAATAGACTGTCACGCACCGCAAACCAACTTTTTATCAAGAAACTACCATCGAAACCGACCTCGCCACACTGGAACGAAGGTGCGGCTTGGTGCTCAAATTTGATACCGCATAACAATGTTTGGCCGAGTAGCTCAATATCAAAATCGATATTTGCATTGGTGCCAAATTTGGGGGCGTCAACAAACCACATCGCTGAATCAGAATCAGTAGGCGGTCCATACATTCCAGCAGGTCGAATACTAGGTAACGTGGCACGGACTAGCATGCCCTCTCCAGACCCTGCAGTTAGAAACACTGGGCCATCGGCCGTATCAATGAAATGCCGCTTAGCCGATTGAGGGAGACTTGACGAGGCCTTAAATACGGAATTTTTTTGCGCGAACCATTCCTTGGTCTTTGTAAGCCAAGCGTCTGGGCGTAAAGGCCTTGCTTCGATTTCCAATGTAAAGCTCACTCCTTCAGCCCTTGATATATGCGGAGTGAGGAGATCATGTTCCATAACATGTAGACGAGCCGGTATAGATAGGGCTGCAAGCTTCTGTCGCGTATCAAAGGCAATAGCTGCCTGATAACCGTCACGGTAATGATCTCTGGCCTCCAAAAAACCCAGACAGGTTCGAAGCATGAACTGTAGATTCTGGTTAGGCGGAACGAGTAGTGATGTAGATGAACGGTCGTAAAAAGGGAAAAATAACGCCTGATCCCGGATACGGCTCCAGATCCGCATTAAGTGACTACCGTCCCACTCCGCGGGCTGTGGTATCAGGTATCTACTCAGTAGCCGTTGCTGTTCCTCATTCGAAAAAATTGCCAAGCCATCCAGAAGCAGTGATGTAACACGATTTGGTGCGAGAAGCGCCAGCTCTATGGCTAGCGCCGCCCCCGTATGAGTTCCATAAAGATGAAATGTATCAACACCCAGTGATGTAACAGCCTCAAGCATGGTGTCGGCAAAATCAGAAATCGGTAAGAATCGACCGGGCAAGGGGTCGCTAGCACCATATCCTGGTGTATCAATCGCTATGCAGCAGTGCTCTTGACTAAGGTCGGTCATTAGAGGGATCAGTGACGTGGACGAGCGAGGCGACTCGTGGAGTAACACAACAACCGGTCCTTCTCCCACTGCGCGCCAGTGTATAAAACGGTTTTGGTGATTTATAAATCCACGTCGCATAATCATCAAAAACCTAAGTTATCTGGCGATGCCAAATGAGCGGGGTCCAGATGAGTTTTGATCGCACCTACTAAATCTGATACCGGCTCAGCTAACCGAGTTCTATAGGGGTAACTTTTGCCTAGCTGTACATGCAGAGCACCCACTGCGTCAAGTTCAGAGACTAGCTCAGCTCGATATTGTGCGACTAATTCTGTCCTCGCTAATGACCCTTTAGTCCAGTCCATATTGATTTCATCAAAAATAGCACCGGCATACTTATGAGCAGGCAGTAACGGTGCAGGCCACATAAACATCGGTTCTAATACAACACATTTTCCAGGCCATGCCATGATTAACCAAGATATTTCGACATCATTCGCCTTAAACTCACATTGCTTATTTTTGAAAAATTTGGCTGTGATCGATGCATAAATACTCAGCTGAGATAACGCCCCAATAGCATGCACTGGGACCCAGCGCTGTCCTGTCGGCCCCAACATTCCCCTTAAAGAGTAAGGGCGAGACTGCATAATTATCGGTGCTGCAGCGGAAACTCTAACCGCAGCCCGATGTAAAGCAATCGCATCTACCTGAGATACCACTCGACTCGCTTCGTCAGAGCCACCGGCTTCGATAGTAACGTGTACACAGGCGGCCTTGTCTAGAATCTGGCGCGGACCAAAGGCTGACTGCGCCAATGATCCAATACGCTTACAGAAGTCACCTATACCACCGCTAGCTCTTAGGCTCTTAATTCCTGACTTAATTTTCTCTTTAGCAGGAATTTGAGCGAGATCAGCCTCACGCTGAACAGGCATTGCCATAAGGCGAATCCGTCCAGCTAAAAACGCCAGTTCAGTAATTAGTTCGGCTGACGCACCCAAGTCATGGACAGCATATGATCTAAATACCGTCGCCTGCGGTATCGGTTCCAACCTTAAGTGGGCACGAACGATGGTGCCAAATATGCCGCCAGTTCCAATGAACAAACCAAGGAGATCAGCACCCATCATTCTGTGACCACCGCACTGACCCTCCCCAAAATGCGCTGGACCAATTTTTATCAGCGCCCCTTGCGGCGTGACAACATCCACACCAATAACAGCCTCAAGGCCAGTTGGTAGACCCTGAGCAAGCGCACCACCAACAGTAGATACCCCGCCGGAGATTGGAGGACTCAGCGCAACACGTAACTTTGTCCCCGCCAGTTTATGATCGAGAGACTTCCAAGTTGCGCCACCTTCAACAGTAATGCAACGATCTAGTTGTTCCGGTCTGCCAATCGAGTTCATTTTACTTAGATCAAGAGCGGCCATTCCAGGCCTACTAGGTGCCACAGCATCGGTATATGACAGCCCCGCGCCTCGATTCACTAGCGCAATTCGGTACTTTTCAGCGATAACCCAAATCTTTTGTACCTGCACTATTTTTGTCGGAACAAGCACTGCAAAGGGTAAATGTGTTCCGAGAGAGAAAACATCACCAGACGCGCTAAGGAGGCTTTCCTCAGCTACATCAATGGTTAGGTCTACTGGTAAAGCGGATAAAAACGCTTTTTGATTTTTCTGCAATTGAGGTACCCATTAGCGTATATTTCGTTGTAATGCTCGCCTTATTAACGAGCGCCTGACCAATAAAAAATGCTTTCTGTCCTCGATTAAGCTGGACGGCAGAAACTACCAGGAGCATTTGAATATCTGCCGCTCCGATACCTGTGCCGGTGATAGCGCCACAATTGAGCGCTTTCATCAGACTAACCACGTAGTGACCAAATCCAAGAATGTCATCTAGCAAAAAATTTGCAACGTCCAATAATCACCAAAGAGGAATGCTCTATTCGTTTTTAGTGCACAATGAAATTAAGTCGCAGTTGGGCGGCGATCAAAATCAAATATTTTCAAGGCATTGGATCGCATGATTCTCACAAACGACTCGTCGCGGAACTCATGTTCACGCATCTCACGTACCGCTCGCTCCGGGTCAATCACGGGCCAGTCGGTCCCAAACAAAACCTTATGACTACCATAGGTATTCATGAAGTGCTTTAGTGACTCAGGAAGATGCTTGGGTGCATAGGCGTCTATACCAATATAGACGTTCTGATGTTTCCAAGCCATTGCTATCATCTCGTCCGTCCATGGCATTCCAATATGAATACCGATGAGTCTAAGATCGGGAAAATCAATCGCAATCTGATCAAGTAATATAGGTCTCGCTACAGATGGCAAACGCACTTCTTCCTGATAGATGAGGTTCTGCCCCACTTGCATCATAATCGGAATATCGAGCTCAACACATCGGGCATAAATTGGATAGCACACAGCAGCATCAGGTGGTGTTCGAAACCAATGCGGGTAAAAGTGCGCGCCGATAAAACCAAGATCCTTAACCGCGTAGTCGAGCTCCTTTAATTGCTCTACACCCCGAGTAGGATCTACACCGGCCAAGCCAGAAAAACGATCCGGATACGCGCTGCAGTATTCAGCGATCTGATCATATGGAATCTCAAAGCTTCCTTTCCAAGCTCGATCCCCCGCACGGACAGCGATAAGCAGACTACGCTCAATGCCGGCACGATCCATTCTACGGAGGTAATCTTCAATAGTGACGCCCTCTCGCATATCCTCTGGCATCCGCACCTGAGACATAAACGCTTTGTCGAAGCCTGTTTGGCCTCCCGCCACTTCTTTTGGCGTAAAGGCGTTGACAACAATATCAATTGCTTTTAAGTCGATCATATTGCACATACTCTTCCTGTTCTCGAAGCTTCACTGTTTCTGTAAATGGTCTTATTGCATAATGCAGCGCAACTGCACCAAGCGGAGCGGCAATGGCGCCGACAATCGCCATGGACCAGCCCAGACGAGACGTATCTTCAAAACCATAATCCGTAATTAGTGCCACAATGGTTGGCCCAAACCCAATGCCCGCTAAATTCAGCACGAACAGATACACCGCGGACATCTGAGCTCTTAAATGAGTTGGCGTAGCTAATTGAATTGCTGCTGCTGCCGCTCCAAACGGAAACGCAGAAAAAAAGAAAAACCCTGCAAACAGGAGACTGCTCGCCCACGCTGAGCCCGCAAAGGGTATAGCGATACATATCGGCAGCAAGCAAATACCTGCTAGTCGCGATGATACCAATGGCGCCGCAACCGTTCCGCGGGCCCGTAAAAAGTCGCTGTAAACCCCACCTACAATCATGCCGCTACCGCCGAAAACCAATATCAACCCACCTAGTAACGGCCCTATTTCGCCAGCTGTCATTGAATATGTACGTATAAAATACGTCGGAGCCCAAGCGATGATCGCGTTAAATACGAGTCCTAATAGTGAATATCCGATGAAGTGCAGCAGGAAAGTTGAGGGAGCTTTGCCAATAAAATGAAAAACGGCCAACAGGCTATCACCCGTTGGGGCAGCGCTATTCTTACGCCGCGGAGGCTCTCGTACTGTCAACATGAGTAAAGCAATGAGCACACCGGGTAAACCGATAATGAAGAAAATCAGGCGCCAGCCCTCGATATGGCCAATCAACGGCAACGTAATAGGCCCCATGTCGAGGGCCATCTGGACCGAGAGGCCGCCAATTATAAAAGCAAGGCCAGCACCTACATAGACACCAGCAGAGTAAAGGCTGAGCGCTAATCCAAGCTTTTTTTTTGGAAACATGTCAGCAAGCATTGAATATGCGGCAGGAGACAGAGCTGCCTCACCGACTCCAACGCCAACTCGCGCTAAAAATAGCGTGGTGAATCGGTCGGCTAGTCCACAGGCTGCTGTCATCATGCTCCATACAAAAATCCCAACCGAAATAATGTATTTACGAGAGTGTCGGTCTGCTAACCGGGCAATAGGTATACCGAGCAAAGTATAAAATATGGCGAATGCCAGGCCATGTAACAGACTTATCTGCGTATCACTAACATCTAGCGATGTTTTTATGGGCTCAACGAGTAAAGACAGAATTGTGCGGTCGATAAAAGATACTGTGTAAGCAATAAAGAGGATGGCAAGCCCGTACCAAGCATCTAAATCCGATTTCTCATCAGGTATTCCGGACATGCGTTCCAACTAAGAAACGCTCCCAGGTAGCGATTGCCAGGCGCCTTCAACATCAGCAGTAGTCACCATATAGGCAAACAGCAGGCCCATTGATTTCAATGCAATCTCGTGACGGTCGTCTTCATATTCAGCTACAGCATCTCTTACAACAAAAGTGCGGTAGTCACGCTGACTTGCGTCTCTCACTGTAGTTTCCACGCAGCAATTGGTAGTGACACCACACACAACCAGATTCTCTACGCCAAGATTTTTCAAACTAGCATCGAGATTCGTGCCAAAAAAGGAGCTAGGACGATTCTTGTCGATAATGAAGTCGCCATCCATAGGCGCTAGCTCATCTATGACTTCAGTGTCCCAAGTACCCGAGATAAGCGTCTTGCCATTCTTGAGATCAGGCATGAGCTCGTGAGCCATCAGCCCACCGTCCAGATAATCCGATCGAAACATATAGCGGGTGTAAAAAACTGGCAGCTGGGCGTGCCGCGCGGAGCTAATCAACCTAGCACAAGGAGCTATAGAAACCCTAAGCCGACTCGCGGGCAAACCAATCGCGTTAACAGAGCCGTCTTCACTGCAAAACCCATTTTGCATATCAATGACTATCAAGGCGGTTTTGTCGAGGGACGGTCTCATTTTAATTCTCCAATTTTAGCTACACTAACATGGTCAGGCTTTACAGCCGGACCCAACCTATTAGTTCGTTCGGGCTCTCACTGTAATTAGCCAAGTCTGGGGCTCTCCCGGGTAAATAGACACGAACCCAAACGGCGCGAAAGCAAGTGTCGCCGTATTGTATTCATCATCCACACAGTTACGGCAGGAAACACTCACACTATAACGATCATCCGCACTCTCCCACCCTAAAGATGCTGAAACTAAGCTGATATCACCAGACTTACCAAGCGCTGTATTCTGCGGGTCAGTAAAGTGATTCTCAGTATACTGGTAATCCGCATTTAAACGCACCAGAGACCCGTTTGATAAAGGCCAAATGTTGGTGAAGCCTACCTTAAACGATAATTCTGGCAGTCGCTGGAGTTTGTCACCCAAAGCTCCTGCCACCAAGGGGCTCACATCTTTGTACTCTCCATCAGCGAATGCAACAAAGCCAAAAATATCAAGGTTTTCACTGATTCTTACCGTACCTTCGATTTCCAACCCTTTTATCTCAGCATTATTAGTGAACACGGCGAAATTGCCGGTATCGGGATCAGTAGCACTATTGAAGAGATCCTGATAATCATAGAAGAAGATTTCCGAATTGAGGCGTGCTCGACCGTCCCACAAAGACGCTTTTAGACCTACTGCTATCGATTCAATGACCTCGGGCTCAAAAGGTAACACCTGCGACGGATCATTGGTTCGTGCAGCCCAGCCACCGGCACGGTATCCTTCAGTAAAGGTAACGTAGCCGTCTAAATTATCGTTAAAATCATACTTTAGACCGACTTTCGGCGTAAAGTCGCTATAATCTAGATCTGTCGGCGTTCCGAGTTCTCTGAGCGTTGCAGAGTTCCAAGTAGGGGTTCCTCCGTCGAGCGAAAATCCGGGCGGTACGCCTACACCCGCTTCAATGTCTATCGACTTTTCATCCTTGGTATAACGGCCGCCGAATATAAGCGACATTTTGTCAGTCAGGTCATAACTACCATCGAAGTAAACGGCAATACTCTCCACATCTACTTTGTACTCACGGGCTAACAGGCCGCCCCCAAAGAATCGGTCAGCAATAAATGAGTAGCTATCCTCATCAAAGTAAAAGATACCCGTCGAGTACTGCAATTTGTCGTTCATTGCAGTGCCACTAAGCTTGATCTCTTGGCTGAACTGATCGCTATCGTTAATCGTGTAAAGTCTAAAGATAGGGATGGGGGAGTCACTTAAATCCAGGTCCCACTTCTGATAGGTCTGACGCGCTGAAGTTATGGACTGCACGCTCATCGTGTCAGAAATCTGCCAATTAATAGTCAGAGCGGTGCCGCTTGTTTCAGATTTATTGAAGATATCGGTGATACTGGAAGATTGAAACAAATCATCGGGCATGCCATTTAGGACATTAAGCGCATAAACGCCATTTTGGTCGCTCGCACTATCATCCGCCGTGAAAAGAACCTCCACGTCATCAGAAGGTAACCAACGAAGACCTGCTCGCCAGCCCCAGAAGTCAACGTCGTTGACTTCTTTGCCAAGCAACGCGTTATTGACATAACCATCTCCCGTCTGCGAGAGCGCGTTGAATCGAAGGAACAGCTCATCTTCCGCAAGAACGACATTCGCCATACCTTTCAGATTCTTACGGTTGAATTCTCCATAGCTAAACTCACCAGAACCCTGATTAGAATCCTGAGGTTTGGTGGTAACAACATTAATAGCGCCAGCGTTTGTGTTGCGCCCATAGAGAGTGCCCTGAGGGCCTCGCAGGACCTCAACACGCTCAACATCATAAAGACTAAAGTTGTTAACACCTTGGCGGGCGATATAAACATCATCTAGGTAGAAGCCCATCGCTGTGTCAACAGTAACGATCGACTCCGTTGTACCAACACCGCGGAGAAAGACTGTTGTTGCGGAACCTTGTCCAACATTATTGGCCCCGAGTAGATTGGGAACATTGTTCACCACATCCTTGACATTGAAAGCCTGACGGCGCTCGATCTCGTTGGCGTCAAACGCACTGACCGCCACCGGGACTTCTTGCAAAATTCCTTCACGACGTTCTGCCGTAACAATGATCTCTTCCAGCATTAAGCTATTTTCCTGAGATGCCACACTGCTAGCACCAAATATAATACTCGGCAGAATGAGCCATACAATGAACGATCGACCACTTCCTGAATACTGTATCTTCATATCTTTTCTCCCGTAATTAAAAAAAAACATCAGTAACGATATAAGACAGCGCTTGAACTTGACAATAATGCAGACAATAGTGAATAGATGTAAACACAGCGTTCACATTGATGAACCTGCCTAATTTAGTAGTTGGTCTAACCTTGTCGGAATGGCCTTCCATGCTGGAATGCCATTACACATAAACTCAATTACCCAACTGAGTATTTGGTAAGGACATTTGCGGTGTATTGACTTGCTAGTGCATGGGGAGTTTTATGGGGCGTAATGGCGGGGCGGATCTATCTCTGATGATTGTGTCTAAAACCAAAAAAGCCCTCGGACTTACGCACGATGGATTTAAGATCTTGGTGGAGCCTAGCGGGATCCAACCGATGAACTCAATGCTGACGATGCTGAGTGTATCGGCTGCAGGGATGTGCGATGTAACAGCCGGTGGAATACTATCAAAAGTTACACTGGTAACTTTTTAATTTTGAAGAAACACCGTTTGAATTATACGCGAAGACGCTGTAATGAGCGCTTTACAAGGCTCCTATCTTGGCAATGGCTTACCGTACTAGTGAGCATTGGCATAAGCCCTGGGA
>CAWKZY010000075.1:0-12001 GCA_963854625.1 Gammaproteobacteria bacterium
ATATTGCTGGCTATGAAGCAGCGGACGGTTATCAGAGCATGCACGCAATCGCCAAAGGATTAAGTCCTGACGATGTGTTGAATATAGTGAAAAAATCGGGTCTCAAAGGCCGCGGTGGCGCTGGATTCCCAACCGGATTGAAGTGGAGTTTCGTGCCGAGAGGAGATGGATCTCCAGCGCAGAAGTATTTGGTGGTTAATGCAGATGAAATGGAACCCGGTACATTCAAAGATCGACTTTTAATGGAAGGCGACCCCCATTTACTTATCGATGGGATGTTAGTTGCTGCTTACACGATTCAAGCAAACATGGCTTATATCTTTCTTCGAGGAGAGTATATAGACGCTGAAAATGTGCTAAAAAAAGCCGTTAAAGAAGCTTACCAGCGAGGCTATTTAGGCAAGAACATTTTGGGAACCGGATTCGATCTGGATATTGTTTTGCATACTAGTGCCGGTCGCTATATCTGTGGTGAAGAAACTGCACTACTTAATGCGCTGGAAGGTAAAAGGGCAAACCCTAGGGCAAAGCCGCCATTTCCGCAGGTAAGCGGTCTTTGGGGTAAGCCTACGATAGTGAACAACGTAGAAACACTCTGTAATTTGCCCGGTATTTTAGCTTACGGAGTTGATTGGTATCAGGGACTTTCTAGGGGTGTAGATCATGGCACTAAAATGTTTGGTGTCAGCGGCAAAGTCAAAAATCCAGGCTGCTGGGAGTTGCCGTTAGGTACACCGGTTCGTGAACTTTTGGAAGGTCACGCGGGTGGAATGCGCGATGGATTGGAACTGCGCGCGTTTTTACCTGGGGGCGGCTCAACTGATTTTATGCTGCCGCGGCACTTGGATCTGAATTTGGACTACGATGAGATAGGGAAAGCAGGCAGTCGATTAGCCACCGGAACGATGATTGTTTTAGATGATCAAACCTGCCCCGTTGGCATGGTTGGAAATCTTATGACTTTCTTTGCTCATGAGTCCTGCGGTTTTTGTACGCCATGTCGCGATGGCTTGCCTTGGGTAGATGAGATTTTTAGAGGATTTGAAGCAGGAACTGGAAATGAAAAAGACCTGCAAATTTTACACGATCATATTGAATATCTTGGGCCTGGAAGAACATTTTGTGCTTTGGCACCCGGAGCAACTGCTCCGTTAGGCAGTGGTTTGAAATACTTTGCCGAAGATTTTGAGAAACATATTACCGAACAGCGTTGTCCTTATAAACATTGATAAAAATTATGGTGGAGTTTTAGATGGCTAAAATTGTTATAGATGGAGTCACCTATGAAGTGAATCCCAGTAACAATCTTTTGCAAGAGAGCCTTTCTCAAGGGTTAGACTTGCCTTACTTTTGCTGGCATCCATGTATGGGTTCGGTAGGAGCATGCCGTCAATGCGCGGTCAAACAGTACCGGGATGAGAGCGACGAGAACGGTATGATAGTGATGGCATGTATGACTCCTGCAACGGATGGGGCCATCATTTCGATCGAAGACGCGCAGGCAAAAAAAATGCGTGAACAGGTGATCGAGAGCTTGATGATAAGCCATCCTCATGACTGTCCTGTGTGTGAGGAAGGCGGCGAATGCCATCTTCAAGATATGACTCAGATGTCTGGGCATAATTATCGTCGTTACGATAAAAAGAAGGTGACGCATCGCAATCAATATTTAGGGCCTTTTATTAATCATGAAATGAATCGCTGTATAACTTGTTATCGCTGTGTTCGCTATTACGATGATTATGCTGGGGGCACAGACCTTTCTGCACAGGCCTCACATCATCACGTCTATTTTGGGAGGCAGGATGATGGCGTGTTAGAGAACGAGTTTAGTGGCAACTTAATTGAGGTTTGCCCAACAGGGGTATTCACTGACAAGGCATTCAGTAAACGTTATAGCAGGAAGTGGGACTTACAAGTAGCGCCAAGCGTTTGTGCGGGCTGCGCAGCTGGTTGTAACACCTCACCCGGCGAGCGATATGGTGAATTGCGACGAATTGTGAATCGCTACAATAGTGAAGTAAATGGCTATTTTCTCTGTGATAGAGGCAGGTTTGGTTTTGATTTCGTTAATAGCAAGAACAGAATTACAGCAGCTTTTAGACGAAACAGAGACGGTAGTGAATGGATTGAAGGAGTTGATACAGGCGATGCGAAAGCGGCTGTAGCAAACCTTAAGAAGACTAGCTTGCTCGGCATTGGTTCGCCAAGAGCCAGTAACGAATCTAATTTTGCTTTGCGTAGTTTAGTTGGACAAGAAAACTTTTTCGCGGGTTATTCAGATCTTGAGCATGAGTCAATGCAGCTGATCAATAACCTTATGACTGATGACCTTTTTCATAACCCAAGTATTAGGGAAATCGAACAGGCCGATGCGATTCTGATTCTTGGGGAAGATGTTACTAATGTGGCTCCGCGGATTGCATTAGCGCTTCGTCAATCAGTACGTCAACGAGCGCAAGAATTAGCAGCAGCGAATCAGATCCCGCAGTGGCAAGATGCAGCAGTGCGCGAACTTGCTCAGCGTGAGCTAAGCCCCCTGACAGTGATGACCCCTTATGCGACAAGACTTGAGGATGTGACGGCTCACAGTATTGTAGATTCAATAAGTGGCCTTATAGCAATGGCTCAATGTATCGCCAATGAAATTTCTAGCGAGGCTCAAGGTTCTAGTGAGGGCAGTAGTCATGCGAAAAAAGAGGAAAGAGATTTAATTAGTCAAATAGTTAATGAGCTAAGCGAGGCTAAGAGACCTCTAATCATCGCCGGCAGCACAGCAGGTGATCCAAATACTCTAAAAGCGGCAGCTAATATTGCTCGTGCCTTATCTGCAAAAAGATCAAAAACCACCGACCTATGTTTACTTAGTCCAGAGGTTAACTCGGTGGGTCTAAGTCTTATGGTTAATTCTGAAAACAGTCTAGGCAAAGCCTTGGCGCTGCTGAGTTCTGGTGAAGTTAAGAATGTTGTTGTGCTTGAAAACGATTTGTATCGCCGGGCTAGCACCGCGAGCGTTGATTCTGCTCTACAGATAGCTGAGTCGGTTGTTGTGGCGGATCACTTGCCAACGCCGACCACTGCTCGGGCTACATTGGTCTTACCAAGCACCGGGTTTTCAGAGCACGAAGCGACCTATGTAAATTTCGAAGGAAGGGCGCAGTTAAGCTATCAAGTACATCGCTGTCATAGTGACGCATTGCCTTCATGGCGCTGGTTTACGGGCGCAGAGGTAGCCTATGTGGATGACCTGATTTCCCTGTGCGCTAGTGAAATAACTGAACTAAAGGTCCTCAAAGAACTTATTTCCGTGCCCGATATTATTCCGGGGATTAAGGTTCCTAGACAGTCACACCGCTATAGCGGAAGAACAGCTATGAAGGCGAACATTAATGTCCATGAGCCCAAACAGCCGGTAGATGAAGAGTCTAAAATGTCTTTCTCTATGGAAGGGGTTCCCTCGACAAAAGATTCCAACATCCTAGCCTCTAGCTGGGCTCCGAGCTGGAATTCCAATCAGTCGATTTCCAAATTTCAAGAAGAAGTGAACGGGGAATTGAAACAGGGACATTTAGGGTCACAGGTATTTGAGAAATCGAGCGCGCCGCAGAGCTATTACGAAATAACGAACTCTGCTCAAAGTTCGTCATCCGACCTGACCATTTGCTTCGCACACCAGATATTTGGCAGCGATGAACTAAGTGCTAAAACAGCGACCATAGTCGAACGGATGACACCTTCCTATATCGGATTAAGTTTAGAAGATGCTGATTCTCGAGGCTTGATACAAGGGAATACTGTTCGCTTAGGGGAGAGTTCTGCCACTGCAATTGTCACTATTCGCAGCAAACAAAAACCCGGCACCGCGGCGATTTACTGTGCGCCAGGTGAAATTAACCCGTTTGATGTCGCAGAAATCAAAACGATCAGCAAAAGTAGCACTGAACATGCTGTGGCTAATTTAGATGGCCTACAGTTAAGTGACCATTGGGAGGATGATTAACCTATGAATTGGGAAGTTGGATCAGGGCTTAACATCGGTGTGATTCTTTTAACCGTGATAATTGTTGCGGCGATGCTAATTTGGGTTGAGCGACGCTTATTGAGCCTGTGGCAAGAGCGCTTGGGTCCAAACCGTGTTGGGCCGTTTGGTTTGTTGCAAGTGGTTGCCGACATGATAAAGATTTTTACTAAAGAAGATTGGGTACCTCCTTTTGCTGATAAATTCAGTTTTGTCTTGGCGCCAGCGATTATCATGGTTGCTATTTTACTAAGCTTTGCCGTCGTGCCATTCGCGCCGGGTGTCGGAGTGATCGATTCCAACATAGGCGTACTATTTGTTCTCGCTATGGCTTCTATTGGAGCTTACAGCGTTATGTTGGCAGGTTTGTCCTCGGATAATAAGTATGCCTTGTTAGGAAGTCTGCGAGCTGCAGCGCAAATGATAAGTTATGAAGTATTCATGGGCGTCTCTTTACTTGGCGTTGTTGCATTAAGTGGCAGTTTTAATTTGCGGGAAATCGTATTGGCTCAGGCGGACGGTTGGTATGTGATTCCCCAATTTGTAGGCTTTATTATCTTTCTTATCGCAGGTATTGCTGAGAGCCATCGCTTGCCCTTTGATATCCCTGAGGCCGAACAGGAAATTTGCGCTGGCTACCACACCGAATATTCGGGTATGAAATTTGGTATGTTTTTTGTAGGTGAGTACCTTGGACTAGTCTTAATTTCTTCACTGATTACCGTACTTTTTTTCGGAGGGTGGATGGGACCTGAATTTCTTCCTCCCATTATCTGGTTTGTTATCAAGTCATCTCTCTTCATTGCCTTTTTTATTTTGCTGCGGGCCGCAATCCCACGGCCCCGCTATGATCAGCTAATGAGTTACGGCTGGCTATTTTTGTTGCCTCTGTCGCTGCTTAACCTACTGGTGACCGGCGCAATTATATTGAGCACTTAAATGCCAGAAACTCTACAAACATTATTACCAACCCATTGGGTTTATCTGAGAATAGATCTAAGCAGCTTTATGCAAAGCTATCAGCAACGGATTTTTTTATGCTCAAGTTAATACAAGACACGCTGACTAGTCAGATTCAAACGTTGTGGCTCGTTTTCAAACACGCTTTTGTTAAAGCCGATACTGTTCAATACCCTGAAGAAGCTCCCTATATGTCGCCTCGATGGAGGGGCCGGATAATACTCAGCCGTGACCCAGACGGTGAAGAGCGCTGTGTGGCCTGTAATTTATGCGCCTGCGCTTGCCCGGTAGATTGTATCGCATTGCAAAAAGCAGAAGATGACGATGGACGTTGGTATCCAGAGTTTTTTCGAATCAATTTTTCACGTTGCATCATGTGCGGTTTTTGTGAGGAGGCCTGCCCAACGAACGCGATTCAGTTAACACCAGATTTTGAAATGGCCGAGTATGTAAGACAGGACATGGTTTGGGAGAAAGAAGATCTGCTTATCAATGGCACAGGTAAATATCATGATTACAATTTTTATCGGGTTGCAGGTAAATCTATAAAAGGTAAAGACAAAGGCGAGGCTCTGAACGAAGCCGGACCGGTGAATGTTAGGAGCTTACTACCGTGAGCCTGCTATTTTATCTAGCTGCCTTTGTCGCGGTCATATCTACTGTAGCGGTTATTTTGCAGAGCAACATTGTTCATGCGCTTATCTATCTTATTTTATCACTGTTGTCGGTGGCCGTAATTTTTTATGTTCTAGGATCGCCGTTTGCAGCAGTGCTTGAGGCAATTGTCTACGCAGGCGCAATAATGGTGTTGTTTCTCTTTGTTATTATGATGTTGAATTTAGGTCAACATACACGTGACCAAGAAAAACAATGGTTAAGCTTGAAAGGTTGGATTTTTCCTTGCCTGCTAGCGGGAGTCTTACTTTTTCAATTAGTCAGCGTATTAAGTAGCTATGACCTGAATATGGCTCCAGAAACCGTAGGGGTGTTGGAGGTGAGTGCGTTGTTGTTCGGACCTTACGTACTCGCAGTGGAACTGGCCTCTATTCTTTTGCTGGCGGGGCTAATATCGGCCTATCATCTGGCAAAGAAATAATGATGAAAGTGAATCAGAGAAAACTGTAATGGAAACGATACCGACAGAACATGGTTTGATTTTGGCCGGGATTCTTTTTGTTCTAGGGCTGATTGGAGTACTAACAAGGCGCAACATTGTGTTTGTGCTGATGTCTTTGGAAATCATGCTCAATGCCAGCGGCCTTGCTTTTATAGTTGCCGCTGCGCGTTGGGGGCATGCGGAAGGTCAGATTATGTTTTTAATGATTTTGACCTTAGCGGCGGCTGAAGTGGCGGTAGGTTTGGGACTAATCATTCAGATGTATCGAAAGTTTCAAACAGTAGATATTTCTGTGCTGAGTGAAATGAAAGGCTGACACAATCCTTATCATAATAATACTAATTAGAGAGCGATAAGAATCGACTGTGCAAGAATTTATCTGGCTATTACCAACATTACCACTGCTAAGCTTTTTGAGCTTAGCAATCACTGGTGGCTCACTTTCTAAGCGGGCTGTTGCTGCTCTAGGTGCGGGCAGTATCGGCGTCGCATTTTTAGTTGCGGCTTTTATCGCCGTTGAGTTTCTGAACTCGGAGGAAGAAGTCTTCGTCTACCAAGCGTGGGTGTGGATGTCGGTAGGATCTTTCAGTCCCGGTTTTACTTTTTATCTAGATGGATTGTCACTGGTTATGATTTTGATAATCACCGGCGTGGGTTTCCTTATTCATCTTTACTCTACTGGTTTTATGTTTGACGACCCAAGTTACAGCCGTTTTTTCTCCTACATGAATCTTTTTGTTGCGGCTATGCTGATGCTGGTTTTAGCTGACAATTTGGTTCTTCTCTATCTGGGTTGGGAAGGTGTGGGACTTTGTAGTTACTTGCTGATTGGTTTTTGGTATGAAAATCCTGCTAACGGCTACGCCGCACGAAAAGCATTTGTAGTAACCAGGGTAGGAGATACCTCAATGGCGATAGGCCTTTTTCTTTTGTTTAGGGAATTAGGCACTCTCAATATCCAAGATCTGATGACAGCCGCGCAAAGTGAGTGGCAAATTGGAACAGGAATGGCTGTTGCTTGTTCATTGTTACTACTTGGTGGGGCGGTTGGAAAATCTGCGCAGTTACCATTGCAAGCATGGTTGCCCGATGCAATGGCTGGACCTACGCCAATTAGTGCGCTTATTCACGCGGCTACCATGGTTACAGCGGGGGTCTACTTAATAGCTAGGACTCATATTCTGTTCGAGTTGGCTCCCTCTGTACAGTTACTGGTTGCTTGTGTTGGTTTAGCTACTCTGTTAATGGCTGGCTTTACAGCAATGACTCAGCATGACATTAAAAGAATTCTTGCGTATTCAACAATTAGCCAGATTGGCTATATGTTCTTGGGTCTTGGGGTAGGCGCTTGGTCTGCTTCGGTGTTTCATTTAATGACTCATGCCTTTTTTAAAGCGCTTTTATTTTTGGCAGCAGGTACGGTTATTTATAGCCTGCATCACGAGCACGATATTTTTAAGATGGGCGGCAAACGTAAGCAGCTGCCAATCGCCTTTGCCTCCTTTATGGTAGGTAGTCTCGCTTTAGCAGCATTCCCATTCACCTCTGGGTATTTCAGTAAAGACGAGATTTTAGTGGTGGCGTATGCAGCAGGTGGCTCAGGTGTTTGGCTGTGGGCTGGAGGAGTTTTTGGAGCTTTTCTCACAGGAATTTATAGCTTTAGATTGGTATTTGTTGTGTTCTTTGGTGCCAGCCAAGGACATCATGATGAAAAAGAAAAAACAGGATTTGCCATGGCAACACCGCTGTTTATTTTGATGGTGCTGTCCTTGGTAGGCGGCTGGATACAAATTCCAGTTGAATCAGTTTTTAACCATGGGCAGCCTCATGAAGAACATCACGTGAGCGCTCTAATTCATGGGATCATGATTGCGGTTCCCCTATTTGGAATTGCTGTCAGCTATCTTTTCTTTGTTAGCGGGGCACTGTCAGTTGAAAAGCTAATGTCTTATAAGTTCAGCAAGACTTTGCATAGATTTTGGTTTAGCGGCTGGGCTATGGACGCCTTCTATAAACATCTGTTGATAAGCCCATTTATGTGGTTGTCAAGAGTAAACCGAAATGACTTTTTCGATACCCTATATAACTCTGTTATTACTATTTCACGCTTTGCCAATGGTTTGCTTGTTAGAACTCAAACAGGCTATATAGGCTGGTATCTCACTAGCATGGCGGCCGGGTTAATAGCAGTATTAGCAGTAGGGGTTTACCTGTGATTCTCTTATCGCTAATTAGTATTCTTTTTGTCGGCGGACTCATTGCTTGGGCCTCCGAAAGCGTTGACGCAAATTATCCGAGAGTTGTTGCATTAATTGCCATTATTATCGAGCTAGCTGTGGTCGTTTTATTACTGCTTAATGATGCCGGCGAAGGCGGCTGGGTGGCATCCATCGATGCACCTTGGATTCCGCGTTTCGGGATTAGTTTTTATTTGGCAGCCGACGGACTCAGTGTTTTGATGATTGCCTTGACCGCCTTTTTAGGACTAATAGCGGTCGGTTCGGCTTGGGCTGAAATTACCGAGCGAACCGGGTTTTTCTATTTTAATCTGCTGTGGACTTTAGCCGGTGTAATCGGTGTATTCACAGCGCTAGATTTATTTTTGTTTTTCTTTTTTTGGGAAGTTATGTTAATTCCAATGTACCTCATTATTGCGATTTGGGGGCATGAGAATAAAAGTTACGCGGCAATGAAGTTTTTCATTTTCACTCAAGTGAGCGGCATGCTTATGCTTATCGCTATAGTGATGATGGCCTATTTGCATTATATTGAATTTGGGGAATTGAGTTTTAATTATCAAGATTTGCTTAACGTCTCTGTTGCTAACCCTCTTCAATTTTGGATTATGCTTGGCTTCTTTATCGGTTTTGCCACTAAGTTACCTTCGGTGCCATTTCATGCCTGGCTTCCCGATGCACACAGTCAGGCTCCCACTGCCGGCAGTGTTATTCTTGCGGGAGTTCTCCTGAAAACAGGTGCCTACGGTCTAATTCGGTTTGTGATCCCTTTGTTTCCGGAAGCATCTACTCAATTTGCACCGTTCGCGATGGGGTTAGCCGCTTTTAGTATTCTTTATTGTGCCAAGGTAGCGTTTGCGCAGTCAGATATTAAACGTCTAATTGCATATACCAGTGTCAGTCATATGGGCTTTGTGACTCTTGGAATTTATGCTTGGAACGAACAGTCTTTGCAAGGGGCGATAATTACTATGCTGGCTCACGGTTTGAGTGCGGCAGCTTTATTCATGTTGGCTGGTGGATTGCAGCATCGAATTCATACTAGGAATATGAACGAAATGGGTGGATTTTGGGTTCACGCCCCACGTATGGCAGTTGTCACTATGTTTTTCTCTATAGCTGCTTTAGGCATGCCAGGGTTAGGTAATTTTGTTGGAGAATTTCTAGTTTTATTAGGTGCTTTTCAAGTAAATACTTACGCCACTGTCGCCTCAGCCTTTGGTTTGATACTGGCTTCGGTTTATTCTTTGTGGGTTATTCAAAAGGTCTTTCAAGGCGGCTATAGTGATTCTCGGTTTGAAGTTTCAAAACTGAGAGACTTAGATCGGCGAGAAATGTTTTATTTCGCTTTAATGATGTTTGGATTGATCTGGATGGGATTATATCCCCAGCCTTTTCTAAATTTGGCAGAACCGGTTCTGGCTTCGTTGCTGGCTAGTACCCAGAGTGCAGCAATGGCCGCGACCCTAACCACGGGAGCAGGGCTGTAATGATTAGTTTCGATGATTTATTGCCATTGCTTCCACTGCTTATAGTGTCTTTAACCGTTGTTATCACAATGATAGCGATCGGTATTAGAAGAAGCTTTATACTTTCAGGGACGTTAACAATATTGGGATTACTGCTAGCGGCTTTCGTGGCGATGTTGATGCTCCCTTGGACCGATCAACAGGTAACCCCTCTTTTAATTATTGATCAATACAGTTTGCTTTTTACCGTAATCTCCTGCGTTGCATCGATGTTTATCGCAGTCTTTAGCTTTCCATATTTCTGCAAGTTAGACGACAATAAGGAAGAATTTTACCTGCTCATCGGCCTCGCTACAGTTGGCGCCATAGTTATGGTCAGCAGCAATCATTTTGTGAGCACCGTGCTTGGCTTGGAAACTTTAAGCATGTCTTTATACGGGATGATCGCTTATCCACTGCACAGCAAGGACACCGCAAATTATCCATTAGAGGCTTCGGTAAAATATTTAATTCTATCTGCTGCCGCCTCCTGTTTTATACTTTTTGGTATGGCCCTCATTTATGCGCAAACAGGTACATTAAGCTTCACCAGTCTAGCCGCGCTTGATCCTGAGTTCGGGTTAAGTGAAGGGTACACGGTTGTAGCTCTTCTATTGGTTTCAACTGGAATGGCCTTCAAGCTATCTTTAGCACCGTTTCATCTTTGGACGCCAGATGTGTATGAGGGGTCGCCACTGCCAGCGACAGCCTATTTGGCTACCGTAGGAAAGATGGCAATGGCTGTGCTGTTACTCAGGTTTCTAGCTAGTACTGAAGCACTGTCTTTTGGAGCAATCCCGATTGCTTTTTCATTGATAGCCATTACCTCGATAATCATTGGTAACTTGTTGGCTTTACTGCAAGAAAATCTCAAACGAATCTTAGCTTATTCCTCTATAGCCCATATGGGATATCTGTTGATTGCAGTGGTCGCCAGTTACGTAACCATCGGTGGTATAAGCGTAGAGGCAATTAGTTTTTATCTGGTTGCCTATGTTGTTATGTCTCTTGGTGCATTCTCTATTTTGTCAGTAGTTTCTTCCAGTGAACATGAGATTAACCAAGTGGCAGACTATCAGGGCTTATTCTGGAGATCACCTTGGTTGGCAACCATGCTTATTGCGATGCTGTTGTCATTAGCAGGGATTCCATTGACGGTTGGTTTCATTGGGAAGTTTTATATTTTCTTTGCCGGCGTTGAATCCTCCCTTTGGGTATTGTTAGCGGCTCTGGTCATTGGTAGCGGTATTGGTTTGTATTATTACTTACGCATTGTGTACATAATCATTCAGCCGTTGAGAACGCAGGATAAAATCAATTTTCCAGTAGCAGGCATCGAAAGCTTGAGCTCGTATTTTGTGATTGGGTTGCTATTTTTTATGTTAATTCTTTTGGGTGTTTATCCTTCGCCGTTGGTGACTTTGATTGAATCTGCATCGAGTTTTATTTAGCATTTCCTCACAGCCGTTCCCTGGAAACTTTAACCATTCCTCGCTACCGCTTGCCGCTTAAGGTTACGCCATCAGGGTCATCGGCTAGTCCAGTTCGAATTGATTTAGTCTGACTTCGTTATACCGGCTGAATACAGTCAGATTTCCTCTGTTATTTTTCGCGCTATTCCCTCGCTCTTGTTATATTTTTAACTATTGAACTAATTGTAGTCGTATCGCGCTCCAGCCAGTCTCAGAGTTTGCAGAATCGTAAAGATTTGGATCGCAATGCTTTAGTTCATGTATTCCTTATGAAGAACTACGATAATGATCTTTTAGCGCATGTTGCTCGGCTGTCTGGCTATGTGACGTAAGGGAGAATGGGTGAGGTTAAATTTGCTGGGGCTTCGACATGACCGCACAGCTTATTTGGCAAAACCCTAAGGTGAGGTAATGCTGGTTATCATTCCCGCCGGGGCTCAGGATGGTTTTAACAGAGAAGTTGATCTGCTAGTTGCCATCGATATGTTTGGACGTATTCAGGGGGCGAGGGTACTTCAGGATATGCTGAGCTCAGGCTTATATGGAATGCTAAGAATCATTGAATCATAGTTGATGACATTATTTGATGGCAATATCTTTAGAGACATCCGACGGCTAAGCTGGCACACAATATCTACGGATAATGAGAGTGACTTTTTTGTCACCGCGCTCGTCACGTCAAAAATTGT
>CAWKZY010000076.1:0-11085 GCA_963854625.1 Gammaproteobacteria bacterium
TTGGTGCGGGTCGACTTATACAGTGCAAATATTTAGCAGACGCCCGAGATAACGACCTCCAAAGAGCAAAAACTAGACTTGGCTTACCTGAGCAATCAAGAACCATGCCAACTTAATGCCTTAGCCCGTGCGCGTGCAAAGTTATTACCGATCTTCAGTTAAGCACATGCGTTAAATGACGTAGGCATAGCGAGCATTTGGCTCATGGCTTGAAACTCTCGATTTGGTGAAACTGCAACTGCTAGCTTCGATACGAAAATTTTCGCGAGCAGACTAGCCATGGCTAGTTCAATAGGCATTTATCAACGAAAACGTAACGTGACCGAGGGTTCAGAATGATTGATTTACAAAGTATTAGATCCAAGACGCATGCGTCTGCTTCAAAAAGAGGACTACTTTCCTCTTTGGGCATGGGCGCTCTACTTATAGCTTCCGCCAGTTTTTTCTCGTCAGTTACGAATGCTGATGTCAATACGACTGGCCTAGCTGTTACCGATGACACCGTGACTGTCGGCATCCTTCACTCGCTCACAGGAACCATGGCGATCAGTGAGACCGGTGCTCAGGAAGCGGAGAAGCTCGCGATCGAGCAAATTAACGCATCCGGCGGTATTCTCGGTCGTCAAATTAAAATCATCCAGGAAGACGGTGCGAGCGACTGGCCGACCTTCGCGGAAAAGGCTCGTAAGCTTTTGGTGAAAGACAAAGTGGCGGCTGTGTTTGGTTGCTGGACATCGGCATCGCGTAAAGCCGCGTTGCCAGTATTCGAAAAAGAAAATGGCTTGCTTTACTACCCCACATTCTATGAAGGGTTGGAGCAGTCGAAAAATGTGATCTATACAGGGCAGGAAGCCACTCAGCAGATCATTGACGGTCTCAACTGGGTAGCGGAGGAGACAGACGCTAAAACCTATTATCTGATTGGCTCTGACTACATTTGGCCACGTACTTCGATGAAAATTGCGCGCAAGCACATTGAAAACGTACTGGGCGGTACCGTTGTTGGTGAAGAGTACAAGCCACTGGGTAATACACAATTCGGGTCGGTCATTAACAAAATCCGACTGAAAAAACCTGACGTTATCTATGCTGCTGTCGTTGGTGGAAGCAATGTAGCCTGGTTCAAGCAGCTTAAAGCAGCTGGAATTACCTCCGATAAACAAACGCTCCTGACTATCTCAGTGACTGAAGATGAAGTGCTTGGAATTGGTGGCGAAAACCTCGAAGGTTTCTATTCCATCATGAAATATTTCCAAAGCCAGGACAACGAAAACAATAAAGCTTTCGTCGCCGCGTTTAAAGCAAGATGGGGCGAAGACAGCGTGATTGGCGATGTCACTCAAGCGGCTTACCTGGGTCCATGGTTATGGAAAGCTGCCGTTGAAAAAGCCGGTTCGTTTGATGTTGATAAAGTTGTGATTGCTTCTGAGGAAGGCGACATCGAACTGACTACTGCACCTGAAGGTTACGTAAAGCTGCACCCTAATCATCACCTGTGGAGCGTTGCTCGTGTTGGTCGATGGAACAAGGATGGTCAGGCCACTGTTGTTTATGAGTCTGAGCTTCTCGAGCCTGATCCGTTCCCTGCAGGTTACCAATAACGGTTGGCAGCTAGCGAAAGAGAGTAGTTAACATATTGGCGGACAGGGACGTTCGCCTCTTTTCAAGGCTTTTTTTGCTTGTGGGTTCACGCGGTTTGGCAGTAACACCCTGTTACAGCAAGCCTGAGTAAACGCCATCAACCGACAAGTAATTAGTGCCTTTTACGAAAAATTCATACTTATATTTGCGGAGAATACTAAATGGACGGATATACCTACACGGAGCTAGGGTCCATATTTGCAATGCAGGGCTTTGCCGGCATTAGCTTGTTTAGCGTACTCCTACTCATGGCACTCGGCCTTGCAATCATATTTGGACAAATGGGTGTTATTAATATGGCCCACGGTGAGTTTATGGCCGTTGGTGCCTACACCACCTACATGCTCTCGACACTGACCGAAACGTATGCTCCTGACCTGATGCCGTACTATTTTGTCTTCTCGATAGTGGTCGCTTTTTTTATCGCAGCGATTCTCGGCTATCTTGCTGAATTTGCCTTGATACGCCATTTATACAAAAGGCCTCTTGATACCCTGCTTGCAACATGGGGCCTCAGCCTGATAATGCAGCAATCTTTCCGCTCTATATTCGGTGCTCGCGAAGTTAGCCCCACCCTGCCGGAGTGGCTTCTAGGATCCTACCAGCCTATTGAGACCATCGACATTCCACTTAACGGCATGTTTGTACTTGCCCTCACCACCGTCGTTACGCTCGGAGTCTATTATCTCCTGTTTAGATCTCGTTGGGGACTGCGCGTAAGAGCAACCACCCAAAATCGGATAATGAGTGACGCGGTAGGGATCAACACCCAAAAAGTTGACCGCTATACCTTTGCCCTGGGCTGCGGCATTGCTGGAATTGCGGGCGCGGCATTTACCACGATCGCCTCGACCGGGCCTACCACTGGCACTTTATACATTGTCGATACATTCATGGTTGTTGTATTTGGAGGAGCGGCAAGCCTATTAGGAACAATTTTGTCGGCTTTCACTATTGCGCAAGCTCAATCGATTCTTGAGTTTTTCATTAGCGGTTCCATGGCAAAAGTCTACACCTTACTCGCACTGGTACTCATCCTCATGTTCAAGCCTGAGGGATTATTTGCGAGCAAGATACGTCGATAATCACGACTGTTGCATCGACTTGTAATTTTTTTGGAGAAAAGTATGACTTTTGTATATGAAAAATTGATGGGTGGTAGAAGCGGCCTAACCGGATTTATTATTCTGGCTGTTTTCCTGGTCGTTGTATTACCCCTGACCCTTGATTCGTTTAGGCTGAATTTAGTTGGAAAATACTTAACCTACGCCTTTGCAGCAGTGAGCCTTGTGTTGCTATGGGGCTATGGTGGGATACTTAGCCTAGGACAGGGCATCTTCTTTGGTCTTGGGGGCTATGGAATGGCGATGTTTTTAAAGTTGGAAGCGTCGTCTCCAGAAAATACCGCTATTCAATCCACTCCGGGCATACCGGACTTTATGGATTGGAACCAGATCACATCACTGCCGTGGTTCTGGGAGCTATTTAATAGCCTAACCTTCACCATAATTGCAATCCTGGTGTTGCCAGCGGCCTTTGCCTACATTATTGGAGCGGCAATGTTCAAGCGTCGCGTGGGCGGTGTCTATTTTGCGATTATTACGCAAGTTATTGCGGTGATACTAACGGTGCTGATCGTTGGGCAACAGGGATTCACCGGGGGCATCAATGGCATAACGGATCTTAGGACCATGAATGGATGGGATATAACATCTGATAGTGCGAAGTATATTTTCTACTTCGTTAACTGCGCTCTATTACTGATGGTTATCACTGCGTCTAGATTTATTCTGACCAGCAAGTTCGGGAGTTTGCTATTAGCCATCCGCGATAAAGAAGATCGTGTTCGTTTCTCCGGGTACGACGTCTCCAATTTCAAGATTTTTATATTTTGTTTTGCCGCGTTAGTTTCTGCAATTGGGGGTGCGATGTTTACTCTGCAGGTTGGGTTCATGTCACCGTCCTTCGTCGGTATTGTGCCCTCAATCGAAATGGTAATATTTGCTGCGGTTGGTGGTCGCATGTCGCTGATCGGCGTCGTATACGGCACTTTGCTTATCAATTTCGGAAAGACGATATTTTCCGAATCGTTCCCCGAACTCTGGCTGTTCCTCATGGGCGGCCTGTTCATTGCTGTGGTTATGTTCTTCCCGAATGGCCTGGCAGGGATTTGGCACGATTACAGTCATCACCTAACGAAAAGACTGATTCGGTGTAAAGACTGGATTGGCAATCATCTCTCAAATATAACAAATAGAAGAGCCGGAGAGAATCCCCAGTAAAAATCTGTGGATTCTCCAACCCAAAACATTAGGAGTACGTAATGAACGCCTCTGCGAATACAGATTTCACATTGTCGATCGAAGGTCTCACTGTTTCTTTTGACGGTTTTAAAGCGGTAGACGATCTGAATTTCTATCTTGACAAAAATGAGCTTCACGTTGTCATAGGCCCCAATGGCGCAGGTAAGACGACCGTTCTTGATTTAATTTGCGGTAAAACGAAATCCACATCAGGAAGCATAAAGTTCTTGAATCAGGAGCTAACAAAATTGGCAGAACACGAAATTGTCAGGGCCGGTGTTGGTCGAAAATTTCAAACGCCTTCCATATATGAAAATTTGACGGTGTTTGAAAACCTTGAAGTGTCCTACCCATCGGGTCGTGGCGTATTTGGTTCGATTATGTTCAAACGTACTGAAGAGGTTAGCAATAAAATCCATGAGATATCTCGAGAAATTATGCTGGAGGACGCACTAGAAACTGAGTCTGGATTACTTAGTCATGGACAGAAACAGTGGCTAGAAATCGGCATGTTACTGATTCAGGATCCACAGCTACTCATGCTCGACGAACCGGTGGCCGGCATGAGTGTAAAGGAACGCGAACAAACTGCAGATCTTTTAAAGCGGATCAGTAAGGGGCGTTCTGTATTGGTTATCGAGCACGATATGGATTTCGTAAAGCGAATAGCGCAGAGAGTTACCGTGCTTCATCAGGGGAAAATACTCGCAGCGGGCGATATGGAAAAAATTCAGAATGACCCAAATGTAATTGAAGTGTATTTAGGACACTAATCCTAATGACCCAGATATTTAAGGTATACGTATGCTAAATGTTTCAAATTTAAAAGTATGTTACGGGCAGAGTGAAGTCATTCATGACTTAAGTTTTACTGTCCCGATAAATGAAACCTTGGCCATTATGGGCCGCAATGGGATGGGCAAGACAACGCTTTTTAAAGCGCTGATTGGCATTCTCCCATCTGCCGCCGGAGAAATATCTGTTAATGATGCAGACGTCACAAATAAGGAAAGCTACCAGCGCGTCGAAAAGGGCATAGCGTATGTTCCTCAAGGCCGGATGATCTTCCCCAATTTAACGGTTCTTGAGAATATTCAGACTGGGTTAGAGGTTTCAAAGGCGAAGAATGTTCCGGATGATATATATGAACTTTTTCCAGTACTCTGGGAAATGCGTAAACGTAAAGGCGGCAATCTTTCGGGTGGTCAGCAGCAGCAACTTGCGATAGCAAGGGCGTTAGTCACAAATCCCAAGGTGCTTCTTCTCGATGAGCCCACAGAGGGTATTCAGCCATCCATCATCAAAGACATTGCTAATATTCTTAACGACATCAAAAAGCTTCGCGAAATTACAATCATTGTTTCTGAGCAGGTGCTCAGTTTCACTATGTCAATCGCAGACAGAATTATTGTTATTGACAAAGGTGATTTCATTCACGAAGACAAACGCGAAGATGTAGATGTATCGCAGATTGCGAAATATCTGTCCGTATAGAGAGTTAGACGCAGGAGGGAGAATAGCTGCGCTAGATTTATTTACCATAGTCAAACCCAAAGAGTACGATCTTTTATTAACACTAGGAGCTTAAAATGACTGAGACCATTATCAAAATCAACTTGGAAGAGTCACCCCACACCAACGAAAAAATTCACAATCGGTGGCATCCGGATATTCCGATGGCCGTCACTGTTAAGCCTGGCGATGATTTCAAAATCGAGTGTTACGACTGGACCGGCGGCCAAATCAAAGACGACAACGACGCATCGGATGTGCGCGATGTCGATTTGACTCAGGTGCACTTCTTATCGGGTCCTGTCGGGGTTGAAGGCGCCGAACCAGGCGACCTATTAGTAGTCGATATTCTGGATATAGGCACTTTTGATGAGAGTCTTTGGGGCTTTAACGGATTCTTCTCCAAGAAGAATGGTGGTGGTTTCCTGACTGACCACTTCCCTGAGGCTCAGAAGTCCATTTGGGATATTAACGGGATGTTCACCAAATCCCGTCATGTTCCGGGCGTTGAATATGCTGGTTTGATACACCCTGGTTTGATTGGCTGTCTACCTTCAAGAGAACTGTTAGACGAGTGGAATCGACGCGAGAAAGAACTGTTTGATACCGATCCCGATAGAATGCCCGCCCTGGCGACACTGCCTCATGGTGAGACAGCCCACATGGGAAAATTGACCGGCGAGGAGAAAGCCAGAGCGGCGGCCGAGGGAGCCCGCACGGTGCCGCCGCGCGAGCATGGGGGCAACTGTGACATTAAGGACCTGTCGCGAGGGTCAAAGGTCTATTTTCCTGTCTACGTTAAAGACGCAGGCCTATCAATGGGGGACTTGCACTTTAGCCAAGGCGACGGTGAGATCACCTTTTGCGGTGCGATTGAAATGGCGGGCTGGATTCACATACGTGTGAATTTGATTAAGGGTGGCATGGAGAAATACGCCATCAAAAACCCTATTTTCAAACCCAGCCCCATTACGCCTAAGTATGATGACTATCTTATCTTCGAAGGGATATCAGTAGACGAAGGCGGTAAGCAGCATTATCTGGATGTCCATATAGCCTATCGTCAGGCGTGTTTAAATGCGATCAACTACCTTGAGAAATTTGGTTATTCAAGGGCACAGGCATACGCTATTCTAGGCACAGCGCCAGTGCAAGGGCATATCAGTGGGGTGGTAGACATTCCTAACGCCTGCGCAACCCTTTGGCTGCCAACCGATATCTTTGAGTTTAATCTGCAGCCGGGTAATGACGGCCCCACCATTGAGCTGGACGGCTCAGTGGATATCCCGCTCGCGCCAGACCTTGATTAGCGCTGGCTAACGGAATGTCTATGGGCGGTTAACGCCCATTCTATTCATATCTACTTATACGATCATCCAGATAGTCGTAAAGTTAATAACGCAATAAGGGAGTGACCTCAATGCCTGTTTATGATTTTAAATGTCAGGATCATGGAGTGTTCTGCGAGTTGGCCACCATGGATGACAGCAGCGAGCCAATTGCCTGTCCGACCTGCGGTGCGATGTCTGCACGTATCATCCGTCTTTCACCTGAAATCTTCAAAATGGATAAGGACAAGAAGAAGGCTCATGAATTAAACGAGCGTAACCAACATGAACCCGCCTATTCAACCCTCGCCCGGCGCGAAGACGACGAAGAGCACAGCAAGGGCTGCGGCTGCACTGCAACACTTGGAAAATCGAAAATGTTTTTTACCGAGCGTGGCGAGAAGATATTTCCTACGATGCGCCCCTGGATGATCAGCCACTAATCTACCTCCGATTGGCATCGTGTTTGAGCTCGTCACATTTTTTGGCGGCCCTCATGCCGATGCCAATCTGCGGATAGAACCTCCCTCACCCCGCACAGCATAGAAGTAACGCCAGCATAGTGGCGAAAGCCGTCTGAGTGCGAGCCAGTAATCAAAGACCGCCGCGCCGAAATGTCGTCTCTACTCACGCTAGGCCACGTGCGAGAATAGCGTGGCATAACGTCTAACGGTGCTAAAAAAAAGGGCTTGTAGGCCTGTCCAGTGAAGCCAGTCAATCAGTAAAGGTTTAGTGACGATAACGACAGCGAAGCAGTCACGGACGGCAGTAGGAGAGCAGTAGGAGGGCAGTAGGAGAGGGTATGTCGCGACACGATGAGACTTCGATGTCACGGTCTTCATCTGTGCGCAAAGGGGAGACAAGAATGAGGGCCAGGATGCCACACAATGTGGTCCTGACCCTCGGCCCCGCGCCCCCGCGCTAGGTAGAAACGATGACGTTACTATCGGCTTTTGGCTAGAATTGAAGCTGTAATTCGACTACAAATTGGCCCTGTTCAGATTGATCAGTCACGTCCAAAGATCTGTACGTGGTAGCGATCTGGGCGTTGTAACTGTCGATGATGTAATTGAGTCCAACGTCAGTGCGTTTGGTGGTAATGCCGTCATCAGCATCAAAGCTTTGGTAGTGAACGATAGGCATTAGCTGCCCCCAGCCTAATGTCTTGTTGAAAATGAAGCCAGCACCTAATGCATAGGCGTCACCCTGCTCGCTAGTGAAAACATCGTCAGTGTCATACTTGTAATACGCAGCCTCAAGGGAAATGGCGCCGACCCCAACTTTTTTCTCGATCAGCAGGTCAACAGCCAATTGGCTGTAATTGCCGACCTCAGTGGTTGATGCCGCACCATCACCCTTGTAGCGACCTGCAACGGCAACAGTAAAAATGTCTTTCTTACCTAGATAGTTAGCGGTGCCATAGTAACCAGTCTCCTTATCCCAGAAGCTATATTGCAAGCGACTTGCATACATTAAGTCATCATTTTGATCGGGATTGGTCGTTGATATGTTAGGTAGGCCAGTGAAGTTAAATATTCTGTCGCCCTCAAACGCGCCGAATGAGTATGCCAGACGCTGATCCAATGCTAGTCCAACGAGTGCGACGCCGTCATCCCGACCAATATAGCCGCCATTCCAACCGTAGCGGGCAGCAATATTTTGCCAATAGCCGTCACCTGATGTGTAATACGGGCCAGCCATATTGGCGCGACTGCTAGGTGAAAGGAAACGTCCTGCCCAAATAGCAATGTCAGGTGTAACCTCAAAGATACCGGCAGAATCAATTACCTGAAAAGTATCGTCAGCTCCAGATTTCTCAGTATTGAACATACCTTTGATGTATTTGTTGAGCGAGCCGGCAATGTAAAGTCGCGCACTGTTCAGATCGAAATCCTGCGAGTTGTCACCATTGTTTGCTGCATCTTCAAAGGAGCTGTAACTGGCACGCATACCAAAACCAACACTGATATATTGATCTTCTCCGAAGGTAATGGTGCCAGCCGCTTGTGATATAACAGGTGTGATCATTGTTGTACTTGCGACGGCCACTGCGCAGGCAAGGCGATTAAAATTCATTTTCATTTGCTACCCCTGTGAGACTCATTAATAAGAATATCGACCCAGTCGCCTTCTGCTTCGTAAAGCGTGTAATCGAGGTGCGATAATAGCCACCTATAGAATTGCTCTAAATACGTTAAATAGCGTACAAACACTTTTTAAAAAATGAGGTAGCCTTGCACTGACGTTTAAATATTTTTGTGGAGTCAATTCATGCGAAAGAAATACCGATCCGCTATGTCTACTAGTTTAGTGTTCGTCTCATTAGCAATGCTGATCGGTGGCTGCGCAGGCAGTTTCAGTTATAAACGAGGAGCAGGCATGGCGGATTTTGAGCAAGAAAGAGAAACCTGTGCTGACCAGAATAACGATGAGTATGAAATCGAGCACTGTTTAAAAAAGAGTGGTTGGATAGTGGTGGGAGCAGATAAGCCCTTAGCCAAAACGCCGCTCAAGACTATAGAAAATCCAGACCGTAGCGTGTTGATTGTTGATCAAGTGCCAATTGAAGATACGCTAAATCCCTTGGACAAAATACGCATTAGTTCCTGGTGGAAGGCGGGCGCTGGCCCCGAAAAGCTATTGGCAGCCGGTGATATCTGTGTCGAAATATTGGGCGAAGAGTACAAGCCAGAGGCAAATTTCAGTACGGTCACCGTTGGGTTGGTTGAGTGTATGAAGGGAGAAGGCTGGTTTGCCCTTGAAGGAAAGTAGCGTGCTGACAAGCTGAATCGTGAGAATAAGTAGGATGGCTGGATGTGTCCATATAAATGTCAAAGCTGCACATCCGATAGCATGTCTTACAGAATCTGGCTCGACGATCTGAGGATTTATACCTGCGACTTCATTGTCATGATGGTATGTACGGTTGGCTTCAGAGGAGTGCGCCCAATCTGCACAAACTTTGACACTGCACGACGAATACGGTGATGGGGAGGGACTCTCTCCGATGGTTATGATGATGACGGGGGTGGAGGCCTTGCGGCTCATGCTTGAGTTTGGATTTGATCGGCGCGCTCTTTGCGTCACTTCTCAACCACATCGCGATAGCGCACCCCACCGTTGATTTCGAGATAGGCTCTACTGACTTGTGGTGGTGGGCGGTGTCTGTTCTAGTGCGGCATTTTCCTTTAATGGCAAACCGCTTAACATAATCCCACTACTTTGACTTATGATCCTAAAATCGACCCCTGCGGAGCATCGGCACCAAAGACATATCCACTGCCAATACAACACGAATTCTACCCGTTTTGGTTGCAAATCTGGTATTTTCCCCTATAAATGAGGGGTATCTAAATGTCGAACGAACAGTTCAATGCACTGCACTACAGTGATCCGATGGTGGCACGGATTCTGGATGCCGGAGAGCAATGTATTCATCGTTTCGGCATACGTCGTACATCTATGGGCGAGGTCGCTCGGGTAGGCAAATTATCCCGCGGGTCTATTTATAAGCACTTTAATGACAAGGATGCATTAGTTCAGGGCATTATCCGGCGCCGGCAGGAGCACTTTCTTAACCGTACAGAAGGGCGGTTGGAAAACGAGGTAACACTGGTCGACAAACTTACTCAGTCGGTGTTATCGGGGCGCAAGGACATGGAGGAAGGGATATTCGCCGCGCTGGCTGAAATCGAGCCGGAGACCGTGGCGATGATGTTCCTCGATCCCCGGTTTTATGAGCGGAGTTTATCTTTCTGGCCGCCGCACGTGCGTATGGCACAGGAGGCCGGAGAGATTAGTGCAGAGCTCGATGTCGGTATCGCAACAGACCTTATTATGCGCCTGGTCGTGTCACTGGTCATGTTTCCCCAGATGGGCGTTAGATTGAAAACCCGCCGTGCCCTGCGAGACTATCTGCAGCAAATCGTTAGTCAGGGTTTGGGCGCCTCCCTCTAGCGTGAATCTGCAGGGTCGTTGTTTTTTCATTCGAGAGATTTTGTAGACATCCCATAGCCATCATTTTTCCACAGATTCTGTGGATAACTCGGTGAGTAAATTGTTTAGCTAGTCCTTAAATGCTGTAATACCCGCTTCTTTACAGATTGGTCAAAAAGTATACAATAATACATTATCGTTTAAAAACAATATGTTACAAGGTTTACTTGAGTGTTTGAGTGCAAATAAAAAGCTAACTACGTGAAACAGCCCTATGCACCGCCGTGTGTGCATAACATTTTTCCCCCGCTACTTGAGGTAACCTTTACGGCCGTCAGAGACACATGAAAGACTGTGATCACAGC
>CAWKZY010000077.1:0-11079 GCA_963854625.1 Gammaproteobacteria bacterium
GCGAGGGCACATCCGGCGGAGCCAGCGCCGACGATGATGTAGTCATAGGTGGTAGGGTTTTCGACCATGGTACATAACCTTCTGTCTGAACGATTGTTTGGGGCCTCCGCACCTGCGCTTACGCAGAGACAGGCTTCGAGCATAGGCAAATAAACAAAAATTGATTATTGTTCATTGTCAGGCGTTGGTCAAGGTAGCAATCTTTCAAATGTCGAACCAACAGTGTCCGTCGTCAGATCTCATGGAGCCATTTGACCCTAGTTATAATAGGCACTTCTCCAGTCTAACCTGTTAATTGCAGGTTGCGTGTTTTTCTCGGGATCATCGCCCTACTTTTTACCACAGCACGCTGATCGGTAACATCACTTTGCCTGCCTTCATATTTTGTGAAAATGCTGACAGCCGGGGTGTACTCCATCCCTGAGCTACTGAAAAGGGAATCAGATCTGGATCCTGACGCAGTGGAACTTGCCATTGAATTGGTGGATGGCATCAGAGCCAGTACGTGAAATCCGCACGCCGGATTCGATGGGTTGTGTTCTGATCTTCAATGCAGGCTCTGGCTTTGGCAGCCCCCACAATGGCCACAAACTTCTAGGTGTCTGGTGCACCTCCACCTGACCTCTGGGCTAATGAATGACTGGGTATGACAACCAGACAGGGGTGCTCAGCGTCCAGCGGTGACACCCCTGTGGTGAGGGTTTTTGCTGTGAAGCATTTTAAACCCCTAGATTTTATCGCTCACATTCCGTCCTTGCTCTCTATTTTTATACGCTATTTGACGTATGTAGGCTCAGTTTATAGCGGATTAACATGTACCAGCGTTGAAGTCTGATATTACTGGAATTTCACAATGAGCACCTACAATATCCACCGGTTGCCACTCGATAGCATCAGCTACATAGATGGGTTCTATTATCGATTCAACCTGAGCGATCGCGATATCGATATCGATATCGAGGAGCCCATCGCTGAAAGAAGCATTACCACTAGTAAAGAATTGATACTGGGGTCTCTGAGTGAGTGCGTTCAATGAATGCAATAGAGCAGTTTCTTGATACCAGAGATGTAATCACTCAGGTCTCGAGACGCTAAATTGTCACTACCTGTTAAAAGTCAGTGGTTTGCAAAATTAGATCTTGATTTTGATTATGCCAACAACGGCACTAGATTGAAATCCGTGAAACGTTTTGGTCCACTTTCAGTGCAAAAAGCGTTTCACCCGGAAGGGAAAAAGTGTGCTCACATATATTTGCTGCACCCGCCAGCGGGGATCGTGTCCGGTGATGAGTTATGTGTGACTGTGCGAGTTGATAATAATGCTCACGTATTAATAACCACTCCTGGGGCGAATCGCTTTTATCGTGCTCGTGATAATTTGAGCATAGGGGACCCTACCCAAATTCAAATAGCGGATTTATACCTGAGTGAAAATGCCATACTCGAGCATTTTCCTCTTGAAACACTGGTCTATGAAGGGGCTGATGGAGTGAACCGGGTTGACGTACATCTCACCGAAAAAGGTGTGTATCTGGGCTGGGATATTGTGTGCCTCGGATTGCCCGCGTCGAAGCAAAATTTTGTTAATGGTCGGTTCACCCAGTTAAATCGTCTGTTTTGTGATGACAAACTGATTTATCACGATCGTATATCTCTGAATCCGGAAAATGGCTTGTTGTCGCATCCCGCAGGGCTTGCGGGTCATTCGGTTTTTGGCAGTTTTATTATTTATGCTCCAAAGCAGCACCGAACAATGTTGCTGCGCCGTGAATTGGTTGAAAAAATTCGGGCTAGAGTTAGTGATCTCAACGCCGCATTATTTATTAGCATTACAGATATAAACGGTCTTTTATTGATTCGTTATCTTGGAGACCATAGCGAACAGTGTAAGAATTTTTTTATTGAGATTTGGCAGCTTGCCCGCCCATCGTGTTGTGGTAAGTCGGTTACGCATCCCAGAATTTGGTTGACTTAAAAAATGGATTTCTAATGGATTTATTGCCTAGAGAAAAAGATAAATTATTGATTTTTAGCGCAGCTTTGCTTGCTGAACGTCGATTGAAACGCGGGGTAAAGCTTAATTACCCTGAATCGATGGCTTATATCTCGATGGAAATAATAGAAGGAGCACGCGACGGTAGATCCGTCGCTGAGCTGATGGATTTTGGTCGAACCCTGCTGACGCGTGAACAAGTAATGGACGGTATTTCTGAATTGATTCCGGAAGTCCAGGTTGAAGCAACTTTTCCAGACGGCACTAAGTTAGTCACAGTACATAACCCGATTATTTAAGGAGACTTTCATGATTCCAGGTGAAATAAAAACAGATGTCGGGCACCACCAATTAAATGTCGGCCGCACGAAAATCAGCATAACGGTTGCAAACTCCGGGGACCGGCCTGTCCAAATTGGCTCTCATTACCATTTTTATGAGGCCAATCCCGCTCTGACGTTTGATCGAGAAGCGTGCAAAGGCTATCGCCTGGATGTGACTTCTGGCACAGCGGTACGTTTTGAACCTGGTCAATACAGGCAGGTAAGTCTCGTGGCTTATATGGGTAAAAGACGAATTTACGGATTTAGGGGAGAAGTAATGGCCCAGTTGGAGACGCCATAGTAATGGCTAACATAGATAAACGTGCCTATGCCCATATGTTTGGTCCAACGACCGGTGACAGAGTTCGGTTGGGTGATACCGACTTGTGGTTAGAAGTAGAAAAAGACTTTACGACGTTTGGTGAAGAAGTAAAATTTGGCGGTGGCAAGGTGATCCGTGATGGCATGGGACAGAGTCAAGCGTCCTGTTTTGAAACCGTCGATTTGGTGATTACCAATGCCTTGATTGTTGACCATTGGGGAATAGTGAAAGCAGATGTTGGTGTCAAAAATGGCAGAATAGCGATGGTTGGTAAGGCGGGTAATCCTGATATCCAAGATAATGTTGATATTGAAATAGGCCCCGGCACTGAGGTTATCGCAGGAGAAGGGCGACTTCTAACTGCCGGGGGTGTCGATGCCCATATCCATTTTATCTGTCCTCAACAGGTAGAAGAAGCCATGATGTCAGGCGTTACCACGATGATTGGTGGCGGCACTGGTCCCGCTACTGGAACCAATGCCACTACCTGTACGCCTGGCCCATGGAATATACATAAAATGCTCCAGGCAACCAATGATATGGCGATGAACTTTGGTTTTTTGGGTAAGGGCAATACCAGCTTGCCCACCGCACTCAAAGAGCAAATCGAGGCCGGCGCGTGTGGCTTGAAATTGCATGAAGACTGGGGTACCACTCCTGCTTCTATCGATAACTGTCTGTCAGTGGCGGATCTTTACGATGTACAAGTGGCGATTCATACGGACACCCTCAATGAATCGGGATTTGTCGAAGACACTATAGGAGCCTTTAAAGGTCGCACTATCCACACTTACCATACTGAAGGAGCTGGCGGCGGCCATTCGCCGGACATCATCAAAGCCTGTGGCGAGCCAAACGTATTGCCATCGTCAACTAATCCTACTCGTCCCTACACTATTAATACCATAGACGAACACTTGGATATGTTGATGGTATGCCACCACTTGGATGCCAGTATCCCAGAAGACATTGCGTTTGCTGACTCACGAATAAGAAAAGAAAGTATAGCCGCAGAGGATATCTTGCACGATCTTGGTGCCATCAGCATGATTGCGTCGGATTCACAGGCTATGGGTCGGGTTGGGGAGATGATTACCCGTACCTGGCAAACCGCACACAAGATGAAGCAGCAACGCGGACCACTTGAGCCTGACACCGAGCGTAACGATAATTTCAGGATCAAGCGCTATATCGCCAAGTACACGATAAACCCAGCCATAAGCCACGGTATCAGTCATGAAGTGGGTTCGATTGAGGTGGATAAATTAGCTGATATAGTGTTGTGGAAACCGGCTTTTTTCGGGATTAAACCGGCGATGATTATCAAATCTGGGTTTATCGCCGCCGCTCCCATGGGTGACGCGAATGGATCTATTCCCACGCCTCAGCCGGTATATTATCGACCCATGTTCGGAGCATTGGGTAAAGCCGCCGCTGCGACTTCAATGACTTTTCTGTCACAGGCGGCAGTTGATTTGAAGGTCCCTGAAAAGATCGGCATGACGCGAATGCTTGGGATATGCCGTAATACAAGAAACATCGGCAAGAAAGATATGATCCATAATAACTGGACGCCGGATATTGATGTGGATGCACAAACATACGAAGTCCGTGCCAATGGTGAATTGCTTACCTGTGAACCGGCCTCTGTATTGCCATTAGCCCAGCGTTATTGTTTGTTTTAGGACAAGACTCTTATGTTGCACGCGTATAAAAGACTAGAGCATATCCATGAGACGGCGGGGGACAGAGTCACTATGGACTATGACACTCGTCAGAAGGCCAGAATAAAAATGATTACCGATAAGGGCAAGGAGCTGGGCATCTTTTTGCAGCGAGGACATCCTCTCCAGATAGGTGAAATATTAGTCACAGAATGTGGCACGTTAATCGAAATAGTAGGCGCAAATGAGCCCGTGATAACAGCCAGTACAGATGACTGGTTGGCATTTAGTCAAGTTTGTTATCACCTCGGAAATCGACACACTAAAGTACAAATTGGTGAGCGGTGGTTGCGCTTTAAAGTGGATCATGTGTTGCAGGAATTAGCTGAAAATTACGGCTTATTAGTTGACGCTAAACCGGCGGTCTTTGAGCCGGAAAGTGGCGCTTATGGTAAAGGCGATACGCACTGCCATGATGGCGATCGTAAACACGTGCATGAACATGCCAACTAGTACCGAGGCTAGCACGGTAGATCCTGAGCCGCAAAGGCTGGCTAGGTTGCTCCAATTATGCAGTGCTAACTTGCCGGTTGGAGGTTTTTCTTTTTCACAGGGAATGGAACGCGCCGTAGAAATGGGTTGGATCAAGGATCAGGAAACCACATCAAGTTGGATTACGTTAAATTTGTCAGAATCAATCAGCCGTACTGATCTGCCGATTCTGCAACGTTTGTGCTATTCCCTTAAAAAGAATGACCTCGAACGTTTTTTTTACTGGAATAACTATCTGATTGCTTGTCGCGAAAGTCATGAGCTACGCGTCAGCGAACTGGCGATGGGTAAGGCCTTAATGCGACTGTTGGCTAATCTGAAGCAACTTGATTTGTCTATTTATCACGGCTTATTCGCAGTGGCTGAAATGAGTTTTGTGGGTGCTTTTTCTCTGGCCGCATGTGTTTGGAAGATAGATCTTGTTAGCAGTCTTACTGGTTATTGCTGGACCTATATAGACAATCAGGTTGCAGCGGCAACAAAATTGGTGCCTTTGGGACAAACTCAGGCGCAAAACCTGTTATATAACCTAAGTCATGGGATTTCGGGCGCTATTAACACGGCAATAGGCCTTGCAGATGATGAGATTGGTGCCAGTTTGCCTCGTTTGGGTATGGCCAGTGCCTGGCATGAAACTCAATATAGTCGTTTATTTCGTTCATAAAAGGGTGTCGAAGACGCATGAAAAAAAAACAGATATTAAGAATAGGCGTTGGCGGTCCGGTTGGATCCGGGAAAACAGCTCTTCTGCGTAGTTTGTGCATTGAACTTCGTCAAAAATACGAGATAGCAGTAGTTACAAATGATATTTACACCGAAGAAGATGCCCAGTTCCTAACCCGTCATAACGCTCTCGATGCTGACCGCATTATTGGCGTCGAAACCGGGGGCTGTCCTCACACTGCAATCAGAGAAGACGCTTCGATGAATCTTGCAGCAATAGACGAGTTGGAATCTCGTCATCCAAATCTGGACTTTGTATTGGTAGAGAGTGGAGGGGATAATTTAAGTGCAACTTTTAGCCCGGAATTGTCTGATTTGACTCTTTATGTGATTGATGTGTCCGCGGGTGACAAAATTCCCCGTAAAGGCGGACCGGGTATCACTAAGTCAGACTTGCTGATCATCAACAAAATCGACCTGGCGCCAATGGTCGGTGCTTCTTTGGAAGTGATGGAAAAAGATACGTTACGAATGCGTGGCGAAAAGTCGTTTGTATTCAGCAACCTAAAAACCGGCGCCGGATTAGCTGAAATAATCGCTTTTATTGAGTGTGAGGGTATGCTGCAAACTGTTCCAGTTGGGAGGGAGACTGGCTCCCGCTGGTTAAACGAAACTCATTAGTTTTATTTTAATTTTAATTTATTGTTCATTCTAGGGAATTATCATGCGATTAATCATTTTTATAATGTGTGGCTTATTGGTTTCCTCTAGCTTGGCTCATGAAGGCTATGGGTTAGAGGAGGGGATAGGTCATAATCTATCTCATTTTGTACTTGTCGTACTTGTTGTGGTTTTAGCCTGGGCTTTAGTCACAGTCATTGCAAGGTCCCGAGCTATATCTCAAAAGTAAAAGCTAACTCAAGTCAAATCTCGAGATTGCATTTGAGGTAAAGCGTTAGAACCCGGCCGACCACACGTTGAGTGTCAGCTTCTTCTCGAGTCCCGTAACGCCGATACGATTTTATGCATAGGTATCGAGACTGCGTTTTTAAACACATGCCGTAACAAGCTGGTCCAAGTAGCAGCCTCTGCCGGCGTCTGTTGCAGGCTTTGGACGCACCGTGGCGGAAGAGGAAATTCCAACGGTTTAGTTTCCCCGCTTCTTGTGGAGGCACTGTATCGCCATTGCCGCAGCAGATGTGCGGTTATCTACACCGAGCTTTTTATACAATTGTTCAAGGTGTTTGTTGACTGTGCGTGGACTTACTCCCAGTACCAATGCGATTTCCCTGTTTGTTTTCCCTCTAGCCAACCACAGAAAAACATCAGCTTCGCGCGGCGTAATAGAAAACTCTACTTTTAGCAATGACACTTCATCCACAGCATCGTCGTCTATCAATCTGACAAGGTGTTCCTTATTGCTTGATACGCCAAAATATACCGCAGTAAAATCCCTATCGACTCCCTCGAAATGCATTTTATCGCTTTCGACAGGCGCGCGTGCGAGCCATGTAGCGAGGGCTTCTTCGAGGCGTGTGAGGCTATTCTGTAGTGCGGGCAATGATAGTAGTTCGTTGACCTGGGGCGTCGCCCATATTTTTTTACCTTCGGCAGTGACTGCAAAAACATTCTGACCGGCAGTATCTAACGCAGTTTGCGCGCTGAGGGTATTACGGGCATTCACAAGGTGTACATTAATGCGCGCAATCAACTCCAGCGGATTAATTGGTTTGGTTAGGTAGTCTACCCCACCCACTTCAAAACCTTTCACTATGCTTTCGGTATCGCTCAGACCGGTCATAAAAATTACTGGTATATGTTTTACGTTGGTATCAGCCTTTAAGCGGCGACAGGTCTCAAACCCATCCATCTGTGGCATGATCGCATCGAGTAAAATGACATCCGGGATCATTTTTTGTGAGATAGCTATGGCCTGTTTACCTTCCAGGGCGACGAGGGTCGTCATATTTGCCTTTTCAAGGGCTGTGTTAAGCATGCCCAGCGTGTCGGGCGAATCATCTACTACCAGCACTAAATTACTATAGGACATGTTTACTTCCCTTGGCTTTCACCTTTAATAACGCAATAATTTGATCAAACCTTACCGCCTGTATGTCGCGTTCAAATTGAGCAACAAAATTCGCGCTGGCTCCTTTAGAGATTTTGAGCTCCGCCAAAATTTCGGTCAATTTTGTCAAATAGCCGATCTCGGCATAGTTAATAATATTCTGACAGATATCCTGTGAAGGAAATTCTTCCTCTGTTATTTCTATAACTGAAAAGTGATCAGTTTCACCTTCGCAGGGCATATGGTTCCATGTGATATTCATGTGGACCGCGAGGCGTTCCAGCAAGCTTTCCAGACGAATAGGCTTTGTCAGGTAGTCATCGTAGGCGGGATTCTCGTCGTGGCCGAGTGTATCGTCGCTGGCGTTGGCGGATAACATCAAAATGGGTACGCTAAAACCGCTTTCGCGTAATCGTCTCGCTAGCGCTGGACCGTCAATCCCGGGCATTAGGCGGTCTATAAGAAAAAGATCCGGGGAAAAGTTCTTCACCATTGCCAAACAATCATCAGCGTCGCGCGCTTCGACTACGTTAAACCCTAGGGGCGATAGCAGGTCACCGGCCAGACCGCGATGAGAGGGGTCATCGTCCACTACTAGGATTGATTTTCGATCACCAATATAGCCGTAGATTTGTTTTGCTGGTGGGGTTTCCTCGATGGGTTTCACTACATGGGAAAGCATTAGCCACACTTTAAATGTGACGCCACCGTTGACATTATTTTCAACAAGGATGTTGCCGCCCATGATGTCTGCAAGCAGGCGCGTGATAGCGAGGCCAAGGCCTGTCCCGGAAACGGCGGGGGCACCAGGTCGTCGTACTCGTTCGAAGGGTCTAAATATCCGCTCCAACTCCTCTTCGGGTATGCCGATACCAGTGTCGGCCACCTTGAATATCGCAACCTGATTGCGGTAAGTGACCGATAGGTCTACACGGCCAACCTCAGTGAATTTAATCGCGTTGGAAAGCAGGTTGATCAGAATCTGGCGCAGACGCTTTTCGTCCCCTAGTACAACTTCGGGCATTTTTGAGTGTGAGGTGTAGGTAAATTCCAGGCCGTTTTCCTTGGCCTGCAAGCGAAACATATTGACTAACTGATCCATCAGTACATGGATGCGAATATGATTACGTTGGATTTGCATCCGTCCGGCTTCTATCTTGGAAATATCCAACAGTCCCTCGATTAGATCAGCCAAATGTTCACCGCTGCGTTTAATGATGGAGGCCTGCGCGCGAATCGGCTCTGGAGTACTTCTGTCAATTTCCATCAGTTGGGCATAACCGAGCAGGGTATTTAGGGGCGAGCGTAGTTCATGGCTAATACCGGTTAGGTAACGACTTTTTGCATTATTCGCTGCCTCCGCATGCTCTTTAGCAGCCTGCAGTTGCAAATCTGTTTCTTGATGGGCATCAATTTCCGAGATCAGGCGGCGAGTTTGGCTCTGCGATTCTTGCTGCGCCACTATTTGGCTTTCGTGTGTGAGCACGAATAGCCAGGAAATTACCCCCTCAATGATCACTAGAATAGAAAAGACCTGCCATAGGATTTTTTCCGACATTGCATTCATAGCAAAATCTTCCGTCTTCACGTTGGCGTAGACTAGTGCCAGTAAGAGGCTTGTAATCAAGGTTATTAGCGAGAACAAAAGCACAAAGCGGAACAGGCGTAAACTAGAGTATTCGACCGAGAGATTTGGAAAAAAATGCTGCAGTTGATCCAGTAATCGTTTGCTAAATTTCTCATCTTCCTTGCACAAATCCTGGCAGCGAGTGTCCAGCGAACAACACAAGGAGCAAATAGGGCCATCGTAGGCGGGGCAGAATGCCATATCTTCACTTTCATAGTGGTTTTGGCAGATGCAACAGTCGAGGCTCTGCTGTTTATCACTAAAAATGAAGGGTTCACGGGCGAGATAGTATTTTCCCTTAGTTGCAAAGGCGATTAAAGGTGCGATGACAAATGCGCTACCCAGTGCCATAAAGTGCGTAAGCGCTTGGGCGTATTCACCAAAAATTCCCAGATAAGACAGCGAACCTAGTAACGACGCTGATAACATTGCGCCTACACCCACTGGGTTAATATCGTAAAGATGAGCACGTTTAAACTCGATATGCGCTGGGCTGAGGCCAAGGGGTTTATTAATGACTAAATCGGCGACTAGCGCGCCTACCCAGCTAACAGCAACGACCGCATAAATACTAAGCATACTTTCGAAGGCCTGATATATTCCCATTTCCATCAGTAAAATCGCAATAGCAACATTAAATACCAACCAAACTACGCGACCGGGATGGTTGTGGGTAAGGCGGGAAAAGAAGTTGGACCATGCGATGGACCCAGCGTAAGCATTAGTGACATTGATTTTTAGCTGAGATACGACCACAAAAACCCCTGCGAGGATCAACGCTAGTTGCGTATTTTCCGTAACGAAACCGAAGGCTACGGTGTACATCATGGTCGGGTCTGAAGCATCCGTGCTTGACAGACCTTGTCCCATTGCGACAACCGCCAAAAAGGATCCTATAAGAATTTTAGCGCCGCCGATTACGATCCATCCGGGGCCGGCGACAATGAGTCCTACCCACCACGATACTTTGTTAGCAGCTGTTTTTTCAGGCAGAAACCGCAAGAAATCGACCTGCTCGCCTATTTGCGCAACTAACGCAAACATCACTGATGCTGCCGCGCCAAACAGCAGCAGGTTTACGCCTGTGCCTTCTTGTTTGGTGCCTTGATAGAGCTGCCATTCCGACAGTAAATTGGTGTCGTTAATTAGAATAAAAAAAAGTGGCACCAGCTGCAGAAGAACCCATAGCGGCTGGGTCCACAGCTGAAAACGGCTTATAAAAGTAATGCCGAAAAACACCATCGGAAGTATCACGATGGAGCTGACGATATAGCCCAGCGCCAGAGGGAGGCCCACCAGTAAATTGAGGGCCTTGGCCATGATCACGGCTTCCAAAGCAAAAAATATGAAAGTGAACGAGGCGTAAATTAGTGAGGTCACGGTTGATCCGAGATAACCAAATCCCGCACCGCGCGTCAGCAGGTCAATATCCACGCCGTACTTTGCAGCGTAATAGCAGATAGGTAAACCGGCTAAAAAAATTAACATGCTGACTACGAGAATCGCGACGAAAGCGTTGTCAAAACCATAGCTAATAGTTATGGCAGCACCAATGGCTTCCAGTGCGAGGAAGGAAATAGCCCCTGTCGCGGTATTGCTAACCCGGGCAATCGACCAGCGGCGAGAGCCTTTGGCAGTAAAGCGTAATGCATAGTCTTCCAGCGTCTGGTTATTCACCCACTGGTTATACCGCCGCCTTACACGGAATATCTGCTGCCTCGCTAACATAAATGCTCTCTTTTGGTGCGGGTCGACTTATACAGTGCAAATATTTAGCAGACGCCCGAGATAACGACCTCCAAAGAGCAAAAACTAGACTTGGCTTACCTGAGCAATCAAGAACCATGCCAACTTAATGCCTTAGCCC
>CAWKZY010000078.1:0-10703 GCA_963854625.1 Gammaproteobacteria bacterium
GCCAGCACCAGTTTTTTGCGCATGGCCATTAGGTCGAGTTTTTGGCCTACTTTTAATAACAAGCTATTCCCGTCGATGTAACGGTGGGGCGGAAGCTTGTGCATCAGGCTGGTTATTGAAAGGACCAGAACGCCTTGTTCTAACTGCGGAAGATGGTAAAGGGCGTTTAAACGATCTGAAATAATATCTTGATGGGGCGAGAAATTATCGTAAGGGAGTGTTTCCCAGTCAGGTAAGCTGAATATTTTTAACTTGTCATCATCTGCACAAAAATAGCTTAATTCCCGTTTGAAGCGTTCGACTGATTCGTTGTCCTCACAGACAACTAGGATTGGTCCGGGAGATTTGGTGGCAGCCTCATAGATAGCTAGGCTTGGAGCGAAGCCATGGGCGTCGCTCCAGTAGCTAGCGCTCTGGTTATCTGCGGGTAGGGTTGGGTCAAATAGTGATTGCTTGGTATGCATAAGCAGCTGGAATTAGTTCCTGGTTCTGAGTCAAATGTCTCGGATTACGATGTAAAAAATCAGGCGCAAGATTGTATCCTAATTAGAGCGACTAATTCAGGGCTAAATAATCGAGAATTTGTGCGCTTTATTCGATTGTGTCATTGCACAAGAAATGCATAAGCCAGATAATACCGGCCTTTTCAATTTGGCTAAGGATAAGGGGTTTTTGTGAATCGACCGAGCGTAGATGATTACTTTGATGACTGGAAGCAGCGCGAAGCATTAGTACAGGAAATGATACCAGTCATCGGCCGGTTTTTTAGCCAGCGAAATGTCGGCACATTTATCTACGGGCGACCCCTTCATAACCGCTCTGTGACCTTTATTATGAAGTCCCACCGTTTTGTGCGTCAAGTCGAGCGAAACGAAATGTCAGAGTTTGAATCTCATCCGGTTTTGATGGCACTCGCAAAATTAGACTTATGGCATGCTCAGATAGATCTCGGAAAACTCACCGTTAGGTTTATGCAGCACGAAGAAGAGTTGGGCGACAAGGCTATGGGTGTTGATGCCTTCGTCAAATCTGAGTTGGGCCATCTAGATGGAGTGAAAACATCTCCGATTGCCAAATCGCAAGATGTAGTTCTGTATGGTTTTGGTCGCATTGGTCGGCTTATGGCGAGACTTCTCGTGGAGCGGACTAGCACTGGCGAAGTCATGCGTCTTAAGGCGATTGTGGTTCGGCCTGGTGGTGAGGACGATTTAGAGAAACGAGCTAATTTGTTCTCCGCTGATTCTGTGCATGGGGCTTTTCAAGGAACTCTTCGAGTTGATAATGAAAACCGTTGCCTTATTGCCAATGGCAACGTTATCAAGGTTATTTATGCCAACGGCCCAGAAGAAATTAACTACAATGATTACGGTATTGATGACGCCTTAATTATCGACAACACAGGCAAATGGCGGGATAAAGAAGGCCTGTCATTGCATTTGAAAGCCAAGGGCGCGTCAAAAGTGCTACTCACGGCGCCTGGTAAGGGTGATCTGAAAAACATTGTCTTCGGTATTAACGATGACGAAATCACTGTTGATGACAAAATAATCACGGCTGCGTCCTGTACGACCAACGCTATAGCGCCTATATTGAAAGTAGTTAACGATAAGTTTGGTATTGTTCATGGGCATGTCGAAACAGTACATGCCTACACAAACGATCAGAACCTCATTGACAACTATCATAGTGGCAGTCGGCGCGGGCGCAGTGCAGCGATGAATATGGTGCTTACAGAAACCGGTGCGGCTAAAGCGGTGGTTAAGGCGATACCAGCATTAGCCGGAAAGCTGACTGGCAATGCAGTTAGAGTGCCGATTCCTAACGTTTCAATGGCGATAATGAGCTTGTCGCTAGAGAAGGCAACCACCAAGGAAGAGCTTAACGAGTTTCTGCGTCAGATTGCATTACATTCAAAACTTCAAAATCAAATCAGTTACACCGAATCTAAAGATGCAGTTTCTTCAGATTTTGTTGGTACTAGAGAGGCAGGCGTAGTCGATTCCCTGGCCACCATTGTTGATGGCAATCACTGTGTGCTTTACGTGTGGTATGACAATGAATTTGGTTATTGCTGTCAGGTTGGCCGCATGGTCTATAAAATGGCGGGGGTCACCTATCAGGAATATCCTGTTGAAGAGTGTATTTAAAACTGCCTAGATGTTGTCGTTATAGCTAGTAAATTTAAGGGCTTAGCCTTATAATTTCACCCTCTTAATTTGACGAAGACCAAGCTAAGCTGCGGATCAATTTCGTCGTCTATACTCAAATTGTCATAAGAATTTTGTGACGACAGCCCTTCAGTACTTTATTCCGAGAACGGTATCCTCAAGGGTGCCGTAAATGAGTGATGATTAGAATCAAACGAGGCTTGGATTTGCCGCTAGCAGGCGAACCTCGTCAAAGTGTGGGAGATGCCCGTAGCGTCCGTAATGTGGCGCTCTTAGGACGTGACTACGTTGGTATGAAGCCGACGATGGTCGTTGCCGAAGGTGATCGGGTTAAGCTTGGTCAGGTATTGTTTACCGATAAGAAAAACCCGTCGGTAGCTTATACCTCACCTGGCTCTGGCGTTGTTAGCTCCATAAATCGAGGCTTTCAACGTGCTTTTATCTCTATCGTCATCGAGCTGGACGGCGAGGAAGAGGAAATTTTCGCCAATTACACCTCAGAGCAGTTAGCATCTATTGAGCATCAGTCAGTGGTCGACAATTTGGTCGCTTCGGGTTTGTGGACCACCCTTCGTACGCGACCTTTTAGTAAAGTCCCCGCTCCAGAAGCCAGGCCCTATGCTTTGTTCGTTAACGCCATGGATACAAATCCGTTGGCTGCGAACCCTGACCTGGTTATACAAGGCCAGCAGGAGGATTTCGTTCGCGGAGTGAATTTGTTAAGCGCCTTGCCTGAAAACGGAACTCATTTGATTGTTGGTGCCAAGGATTCAGCAGGTTTGCGGGGCATGGAGTTTAAGGATTCGGTTAAAGTTAGCCAATTTGAGGGTCCTCATCCCGCAGGATTGCCTGGTACGCATATTCATACACTTGAACCGGCTGGTGCAAACAGGCACATTTGGACAGTTAATTACCAAGACGTTATTGCGATTGGCAAGCTGTTCATTTCAGGAAAATTAAGCACCGACCGAATAATTTCAATTGCGGGCCCTCAGGTGGTTGAACCTCGATTGGTTAAAACTCGAGTAGGTGCCAGCCTTGACGAATTAATGGCCGGGGAGCTCTTGGGTAACGAAACCAGGGTTGTTTCCGGCAGTGTTCTTGGTGGGCGCAAAGTGGAAGGGGTGGAAGCATTCCTCGGCCGCTATCATTTGCAGGTAACTGCACTGCGCGAAGGGCGCGAACGTCCGGTGCTAGGTTATCTGTCTCTCGGTGCGAATCGACATTCGGCCACGGGCATTTACATTTCTCAGTTCTTTAAAGGTCGGAAATTTGCCTTGTCTACTAGTATTCAAGGCAGTGAGAGGGCAATGGTGCCGATTGGAGCTTACGAAAAGATAATGCCTTTGGATATTTTACCCACGCAGCTTTTAAGAGCACTTATTGTTGGCGATATTGAAACCGCCACCAATCTTGGTGCCCTAGAGTTAGACGAGGAAGACTTGGCGCTATGCAGCTATGTATGCCCTGGTAAATATGAATATGGACCGATTCTTCGGGACAACCTCACTCGAATTGAGAAGGAAGGATAGTATTGGGCTTACGCAGAGTTCTTGACGACTTAGAGCCGCATTTCAAACCCGGCGGAAAATATGAGACGTGGTATGCCTTATTCGAAGCTGTAGATACAATTTTTTACAGCCCGGGTAAAGTCACGATAGCTGAGCCTCATGTGCGCGACGGCATAGATTTGAAACGGGTGATGATTACGGTCTGGATCGCCGCATTTTTCCCTATGTTTTACGGGATATATAATGTGGGTTTTCAGGCCAATATGGCTATAGACGCCATGGGTCTCCAGGGCAGTGGTGATTGGCATGAAGGAATCATCAGTCTGTTTGCTGGGCATAATCCTGCGAGCCTTTGGGATAACGTTGTGTATGGTGCAGTTCATTATATTCCCATTTACGTGGTTGTCTTTGCCGTAGGTGGGTTTTGGGAAGTCCTCTTCGCCACCAAGCGCGGTCATGAGATTAACGAAGGCTTCTTCGTAACTTCTATACTGTTTACTTTAATTGTCCCGCCAGATATTCCTTTATGGCAGGCAGCGCTGGGTATTACGTTTGGGATAGTTGTTGGCAAGGAAGTTTTTGGTGGTACTGGTAAAAACTTTTTAAATCCAGCGCTCACCGGCCGTGCCTTTCTGTATTTTGCTTACGCACCTCAGATTTCCGGCGATTCAGTATGGACAGCAGTCGATGGCTATAGCGGGGCGACCGCATTGGGCCAGATTGCAGCAGAAGGTCTTCCGGCAATGGCTGCCAACACTGGGTTAGAGTTGACGTGGATGAATGCATTTTTCGGTCAGATGCAAGGCTCGATCGGAGAAACATCCACAATCGCAATACTGCTTGGAGGTTGTCTTCTACTTTTTACCCGGATTGCATCTTGGCGAATTATGCTAGGTGTCTTTTTAGGTATGGTTGCTACCGCGGTTTTATTCAACGCCATAGGCTCTGATACTAACCCCGCATTTGCGACACCTTGGTATTGGCATTTTGTTCTGGGAGGATTTGCCTTCGGCATGGTGTTCATGGCGACGGATCCGGTCTCCTCGTCGATGACCAATACCGGCAAGTTTATTTTTGGAGGGCTTATCGGATTTATGACGGTGCTGATTCGAGTAGTGAATCCGGCCTATCCTGAAGGAGTAATGCTTGCCATTTTATTTGCTAACCTTTTTGCACCTACCATTGATTACTACGTGGTTAAAGCTAACGTAAGTAGGAGGAGAGCTCGCGGTGTCCTCTAAAAATTCGATCAAAAGTACTTTAATTGTCGCATTTTGTTTGTGCGTGGTTTGCTCCATTATTGTGTCGGGAACAGCCGTTGTTCTGAAGCCTCGGCAAGATGCAAATCGCATCCTTGATAGAAATAAAAACATTCTAGCTGCCGCAGGACTCTACGATTCTGCGGTCAACTCCGATGGTGACGTAGATTCTTTATTCGCACAATTCACAACGCGAGTAGTCGATATAAACAGCGGAGAATTACTAAGTGAAGCCGAACTAGAAAACCTAGGTTTGGACGCTGGCAGCTACGATCAACGTTTAATAATGAATGACCCTGAGCTATCAGAGGCAATCAGTTCTGAGCAAGATCAAGCTAATGTAAAAAGGCGCGCGCTATATCAGACAATTTATTTTGTTGAAGATGATTCAGGATTAGAAACCATTGTTTTGCCAATTTCTGGCTATGGGCTGTGGGGAATCCTCTATGGTTATCTCGCTCTCGAAGGAGATGCGAACACGGTTAAAGGTCTAGCGTACTATGAATTAAAAGAGACGCCAGGGCTTGGTGCAGAGGTTCGAAATCCGCGCTGGACGGCGCTTTGGCCTGGAAAAAAAGTTTATGCTGACGACGGCTCAGTAGGGCTTTCAGTAGTCAAGGGAGCAGGCACCGGTGACTATGAAATCGATGGCCTTTCCGGTGCTACTCTCACCAGTCGCGGTGTCGATGATATGGTCAAGTATTGGCTTGGGGACGATGGCTTTGGTCCTGTACTCAAGTCTGTTGTGGGTCCTTAGACCAATATTCTATAAATGTTGATGATTTTAAGAATGCTTAAGAACATTAACAAAAGTGATTAATTTTCATCTTAAACGTGCCACTTTGTGGCTCGAGTGAAAAGAAATACTAGGAAAAGTAAATGGCAACGGCTAAAGAAGTAATCTTAACTCCTTTATTTGAGAATAATCCAATTGCACTGCAAATATTGGGCGTATGTTCAGCTCTTGCGGTGACAACTCAGTTGAGCGTGACTCTGGTTATGTGTGTCGCACTGACTTCTGTCACAGCATTCTCAAACTTATTTATATCAATGATTCGAAACCACATGCCTTCAAGTATTCGTATCATTATACAGATGACTATCATTGCCTCACTGGTTATTGCGGTCGATCAATTTTTGCAGGCCTATGCTTATGAGATAAGTAAAAATTTAAGCGTATTTGTGGGCCTGATTATTACTAATTGTATTGTCATGGGTAGGGCAGAAGCCTTTGCTATGAAAAATCCACCGGGGATAAGTTTTCTTGATGGGATAGGCAACGGACTAGGTTATAGCTTAGTGCTAATCGCGGTTGCAGTTGTTCGAGAATTTTTCGGATCTGGCAGCTTGCTAGGATTTGAAATCTTGCCGTTGGTTGGTAATGGAGGTTGGTATCAGGGCAATGGACTTATGCTCCTTTCTCCCAGCGCATTTTTTATTATTGGTTTTTTAATCTGGGGTTTACGCAGTGCGAAAACTGAGCAAGTTGAGGCTGAAGAGTTTCGAATGGCGCCCCATCATCAGGAAGAGGGTGCATTCTGATGGAGCAATTAATTAGTCTTTTTGTCAAAGCGGTTTTTATCGAGAACATGGCCTTACAGATGTTCTTGGGTATGTGTACGTTTTTGGCTGTTTCTAAGAAAGTTGAAACGGCTATCGGTTTAGGTGTAGCGGTAGTTGTGGTTCAGGCCATCACCGTGCCTGTTAACAACCTTATTTTTAATGGGTTGCTGAGGGAAGGCGCGCTTGCATGGGTAGGACTACCTGAGGTCTCTTTGGACTTTTTGGGCTTCCTTTGTTACATCGGCGTTATTGCAGCAATGGTTCAAATTTTGGAAATGTTTTTGGACAAATTTGTTCCTGCTTTATACAACGCCCTAGGGGTTTTTCTGCCCCTTATTACTGTTAACTGCGCAATTTTAGGCAGTTCGTTGCTTATGGTTGAGCGAGATTATTCGTTTCCAGAGAGCGTTGCATTTGGACTTGGGTCAGGGTTTGGCTGGGCCTTAGCGATTGTCGCTCTAGCGGGTATCAGGGAGAAGTTGAAATACAGCGATGTTCCAGATGGTCTAAGAGGTCTTGGCATAACCTTTATTACTGTTGGTCTGATGTCCTTAGGTTTTATGTCACTTGCCGGTGTGTCTTTGTAGTAGGTTGAAATTATGATCGATTTTACAGCCATAGTTGGTGGCGTTGCTTTATTTACAGTAGTTGTGATGTTGTTGGTAGGTATTATTTTAGCTGCTCGATCTTTTTTGGTGAGCAGTGGCGATATCTCTATTGAAATCAACGGTGATCCAGAAAAAACCATAGTGGTCCCCGCTGGTGGGAAGTTGCTGAACACCCTAGCAGACGCTGGGATTTACCTTTCGTCTGCCTGTGGTGGCGGCGGAACTTGCGCTCAATGTAAGTGCCAGATTTTGGACGGTGGTGGGTCTATGTTGCCCACCGAGGAAGGCCATTTTACTCGTGGCGAAGCCCGTAGCAATTGGCGACTGTCTTGCCAAGTTGCCGTAAAGCAAGATATGAAAATTGAAGTTGCGCCTGAATTCTTTGGTGTGAAGCAGTGGGAATGCACTGTGATTTCAAATGATAACGTGGCTACCTTTATCAAAGAGCTTGTGCTCGCTATTCCTGAAGGTGAGAGTGTAAATTTTCGCGCCGGTGGCTATGTGCAGTTAGAAGTACCGCCACATGAAGCTCGTTATAAAGACTTTGTTATAGGGGAAAAATATCGCGGCGATTGGGAGCATTTTGGGTTATTTGATGTTGTATCTAAAGTGCCTGAAACAACGATTAGAGCGTATTCGATGGCTAATTACCCTGATGAGAAAGGGGTAATCAAATTCAACATCAGGATTGCGACACCACCACCAAGAACCGACTTGCCAGCGGGTAAGATGTCATCTTACGTGTTTGGCTTAAAGCCAGGTGACAAAGTAAAAGTGTTTGGTCCCTACGGCGAGTTTTTTGCTAAAGAAACTAAGAGCGAAATGGTATTTATCGGCGGAGGTGCTGGCATGGCGCCGATGCGCTCACACCTTTTTGATCAGCTACGTAGGCTTCATAGCGACCGCAAGATTAGCTTCTGGTACGGGGCTAGAAGCATGCGCGAAATGTTTTACGAAGATGATTACAACGAGTTGGCCAAGGAAAATGATAATTTTGATTGGCATATAGCACTGTCAGATCCTCAGCCTGAAGATAACTGGGATGGAATGACAGGCTTTATTCATAATGTGGTTCTTGAGAATTATTTAAAGGATCATCCTGCCCCTGAAGACTGCGAATACTACATGTGCGGTCCACCAATGATGAATGCTGCGGTAGTCAAAATGCTAAAAGACCTTGGTGTGGAGGACGATAACATAGCGCTTGACGAGTTTTCATGAGCCATAGGCTGCGCAGAGCAGCATATCCCCTCGCGTTTCTGACAGCACTGCTAGTTCTTTACGTTTTTTGGGGGCCATCGCCGCCCCCTAGTTCGATCAGACAGCTTTCTGGTTTAACGATGGGGACCAGCTATCGCATTCAACTAGCAGATGTGCCCAGAGGGAAAAGCGAGCAGCAAATTAGCCTAGACGTTAGCGCATTGCTGACCGAAATGGACAAAGGTATTTTCTCTACCTACGCAGACGCCTCCGAACTCTCCCGTTTAAACCGCCATCCGGTGAATACTCCTTTTGAAGCGTCCACACATTTGCTAGAGGTGCTATCGTTAGCTATAGAAATTTCCAAATTAACAGATGGTGCTTTTGATGTAACAATCGGGCCACTGGTCAATCTGTGGGGGTTCGGGCCGAAAATAAACCCGGCCGACGCGGTTCCCCCTGACGCTGAGATTCAGGCGACAAGAAACCAAATAGGCTTTGAGAATGTCGTTATTGACAAAGATGGCTCTAAAATCACTAAGCGGCGGAGTTTATTTATCGATTTGAGCGCAATCGCTAAGGGCTATGGCGTAGACCAATTAGCACGCTATTTTGATGATCTCGGTGTTGAAAGCTATTTTTTAGAAATAGGTGGTGAGCTAAAAATAAAAGGACTTAAGCCCGGTGGTTTAAGCTGGGTGCCGGCAATAGAGGCGCCAATGGATAGTGCTTCGCAGGTTTATCAAGTTTTTTTTAGTCGAGGTGAGACCATAGCGGTGGCAGGTTCTGGTGATTATAGGAATTATTTTGAAAGTGATGGGGTTCGCTACTCCCATGAAATAGACCCTCGCACAGGTTACCCTATAGACCACTCTCTTGCTGCGGCCTACGTCATCGATGAGTCAGCTGCCACAGCGGATGCACTAGCTACTGCGTTCATGGTAATGGGGCTTGAAGACGCTCGCGCGTTAGCAGGTTCTATGGGCCAAGCGGTTTATTTCATTTACAAGAACGCTGGCGATGGGTTTCTTGATTACGCAAGTGATGAATTTGCAACATATATGGAGGATTAAGTGATGATGGTACTAGTGATAAGCTTTTTGCTGATAGCTCTGGTTGTATTGATGATGTCGGTAGGCGTGATTATGGGTAGAAAACCCGTACAGGGCTCTTGCGGCGGGCTTAATAATTTAAGCGGTTTGGACGAGTGTGAACTTTGTGGTGGTAGCGTTTCAAAATGCGAAGAACTAAGCCTTAAGGTCTAAATGTTTAGGTTTGTGTGTGTATGTCTAACTGCGCATATCGAACTGGCAGGATTTAAACCCCGAGAAACATTTTCAAACTAATTCTAGGATTTATTGATGATGGAAAAAGATCATTTTAATTTAATTGTCATTGGTAGTGGCCCTGCCGGTGAAGCCGCAGCAATGAACGCCCGCAAGAAAGGCCGCACAGTAGCAGTTGTTTCAGATTACCCGCAAGTAGGTGGTGCTTGTACACACTGGGCGACAATACCTTCCAAGGCACTACGTCATTCAGTTAAGCAGATAATGGCATTTAACACGAATCCTATGTTTCGCGATTTTGGCGATACCAGAAAGCTTAGTTTTCAACAGATAATGACTCATGCAGATCGAGTTGTTTATGAGCAAGTACGGATGCGATCCGATTTTTATGAGCGTAACACAATCCCTGTTTTTACCGGTAAAGCCAGTTTTGTCGATGGGAGTACGATCAAATTACAGGGCAAGCGGAAAAAACTGTCTGCCGATAATTTTATCATCGCGACAGGTTCAAGACCCTATAGACCGCCAGTGGTAAATTTTGATCATCCGCGAATGTTTGATAGTGACACCATACTTACCCTTGATCATTCTCCAAGGAAAGTTACTGTCATCGGGGCAGGTGTCATAGGTTGTGAATACGCATCAATTTTTGGCGGGCTCGGGGCCAAGGTTGAGCTGATTAACCCATCCTCCTCTCTACTGAACTTCTTAGACACAGAAATTAGTGATGCCCTGAGCTACCACTTGCGTAATGTAGGCGTAAGGAGTCGGCACGGAGAGGAGTTCTCAGAAATAGAATACCGGGACGACAGTATCGTTACCTATTTACAGTCGGGTAAGAAAATAAAAAGTGATATTGTGCTGTGGGCAAACGGACGCGCTGGCAATACCGAAGACCTCGGCCTGAAAGGTTTAGGCTTAGAGACTAACAGTCGCGGCCAAATTCCCGTCAACGATTTATACCAAACCAGTGTTGACAATATTTATGCCGCTGGTGACGTCATTGGTTGGCCTGCATTAGCCGGTGCAGCGTACGATCAGGGGCGTGCCGCCTGCAATGCTATTTTTGCGCCCGAGGAATGCCATCCTGTAAAGCAGGTGGCGACAG
>CAWKZY010000079.1:0-10429 GCA_963854625.1 Gammaproteobacteria bacterium
TCAACGGTAAGGTCACTGGAAAATTGTTAAAGATGGCCGTTGAAAAGTCAAATAAGGCTTCTGTTATCGCAGTATCGCTAGGTTCATTTGATAGCTTGCTGCTAAATATTATATTTTTATAAGTCACCCTTAAAGAGTTCAATTATAGTCTAAAAATTACCGGTGATATGACTAAACGTAAAAGCATCTTTGGCTATTTTTACGTTTAACATTGTTCTCGACAAATTTAAGTAACGTCTCAATAGCAAAATAGAAAAAATTTCTAAAAATGAAAAACATACTGAATAAGAATTTATTTTTAACTAAAGAACATATCTGGATATTCAAAGCAGTCAATAATTATGATGTTTATGATCTCGAAACGAGCAATGTCATTATGGAATGACGAGAGCAAAATTTAGGTTTTTTTACTAAAATGCCTCGTTTTAGTGATTTTAAAACTATGACGCCTTTCGATGTTCAAATACACACACCTGGTGAACAGCGCATTGAGAGCATTCAGCGGGGTATATCTCTTCTTATTTCCAAAGTGACTATTTCTGACAGTGATGGCAGTACTGTAGGTTATTTCCAACAGAAATTTTTTTCTACAGGCAGGAAATCTGATATTTATGATAATCAAGGCAGACTTTTGCCAGTTAAAAGGAAATTGGTTTGGTTGGAAATTTCGCTTTATGGATAGCAATGATGAACTTGCTCATATTTCTAAAGAATGGGGTGGAATAGGTAAAGAATTACTTACTATTGCTGACAATGATGTTTTAGAAATATTTCAGAATGTTCCTGAAAACAATCCTGTGAGAATATTAATTCTTGCTGCCATTATGTATATTGATATGGTTTTGAAAGAATAATAAAAAGAGACTCGTTTTGAGTAATCCTATTATAAGTTTCGATAGTCAACTTACTGAGTCAGAAAAAGCTGCTTGGTTAGATGCTTTATCAGCTAAGCTTCCCAATGAATGTATAAAGTTAGATAAAGACTTATCAGCGTATGAAAAATCTCAATGTGAAATGTTATTAAGCTGGAGCGCTTTGCTCGGATATTGGCTGACAGTGAATTGGACAGATTGAGTGATGTATAATGTGGGTTTTGTTGAAGGGCTTAGGGGGTCCTCAAGGCGTTTGGAATTTGTGAGAGTTCAGCATAATAAACAAAAGTGAGAGTTCTAGGGCGTAATTTTAGTCGCTTTATCAAGGGCGATTACAAAGGTGCTTCAGAGATCAGTGCAGGCAATCACAGATTTAATGTGCTTGCCCCACGAATTTACTGGCATGGCTCAAATATCAGGTATCAGAGTCCGTTTTAGTCGACGAGATTTGGCTTTTGGTACCACTAGCGTCTTTTTTCTCTGAGCCGGCCATCATGGCTTCTAGCTCTTCTCGGCTCATCATATCCAAATCCCAGTGGCTGGTATGGCGGTCTTTCACTTCTTCACGAAACAATCGCTTTTTCTTCATCACAAACTCCAGTGGCCACCATTAAATCAGTGACGCAGCAATGCGGTTAGAGGATCGATATTTTGACGTACCAGCATAAGAGGCTTAGCGCTATATGTCCAATGATGCTCATGTCCTGATATATGCGCTGGAATTACTCACTATTGCTATGAGATTGCTTGCGTGGGTGAGCGAAAATCACTACCTTGGGGGTAGAGTAAGGTTTAATTTCAAGGAGGCTCCATGAAAAATACACTGACATTGCTGGCACTTGCTATAACAGCGAGTTTTGCAACATCCACATTCGCCCAGGAGACTTACATTGCACCTCGTACAGAATGGGGCGATCCAGACCTTAACGGTGTTTGGAACTTCTCATCCAACGTGCCTATGCAGCGTCCAGAACAGTTTGGTGAGCGGGAGTTCATGACTAGTGATGAAATTGTCTCTATGCAGGCGCGACTTGCCGCAGCTGATGCATCGTCGGATCAGGCGGTAGCGTCAACAGAGGGGAGTCCAGGTGGTTACAACGACTTTTGGGTTGAAAGCGCAGGCATCACCGATCAGATTCGTACTTCTCATATAATTTATCCGAAAAACGGAAGAATGCCTGGCCGAGTTGAAGGGGCGATGGTTCAGTTTGGCGGTCTTGGTGACGATGTGCCTGGCATTCGTCCTGTGCGTTACACAGTGGGCGGCATTTCTAAAGATGGTCCAGAGGACCGAGGTTTGTCTGAGCGTTGCATTGTCGGTTTTAATGCAGGACCTCCTTTTATGCCTAGCCTCTACAACAATAACGTGCAGATCGTGCAAAACAAGGATCATGCGGTGATTGTGGTGGAGATGATTCACGACGCGCGTATCGTGCCAATTGTATCAATCGATCAAGATCATATTAGCGAAGATATTGGTTTATGGTCTGGCGACTCTAAGGGATATTGGGATAGTGACACCTTAGTTGTTGTGACTAAAAACTTTAACGGCATGACTCAAAGTTTCAGCGCCTTCGGCACCTCTGAAGACAAGATTCTCACCGAGCGCTTCACTCGGGTTGACCCAGTTACAGTTAACTATGAATGGACTCTTGACGATCCATCTACATTCACTGATAAGTTCACTGCCATTGTTCCTATGACTAGAGTTGCGGGCCAGCTTTATGAGTATGCTTGCCATGAAGGTAACTATGGTATGGTGAATATTCTGCGGGGTAAGCGAGCAGAAGAAAGCAGAGCAACTGAGGCAGGAGCGAGATAGCTAGATCCGACAGCTATTTGGTGTAGGAATTATTATTTCGACATCTCTATAAGTGTAAAAAGCCGGGACATTACCCGGCTTTTTTTGGATTGATGGTTTCCAGAATTTAAAATAAAGCAGCTTTTTAGCTGTGTATTTTAGCTATACCCGCTAGCTTTTAGCTTTGGATAATTCAGTTATTTGTTCGGCTTAGTCACTCCAGCCTTTCCAGCTGGGGCCGCGTACTACTTTTTCTGGTAACGCCCCTGGGTGTTCGCCGTCTATAAGAACGAATATCCCGTTAACTAATCCATATTGCATGCCGGTGGAATACTGATGAGGGTCTTGGAAGGTTGCATGATCTTGAATTTTAGAAGGGTCAGATATAACTATATCGGCGTAGTGTCCCTGTTTAAGCTCCCCCCTATCTCGAATTTTTTGATTTGTAGCCGGCAACTTAGTCAGTTTTCGAATAGCCTCGGCTAAGGTAATGACTTTTTCATCGCGGACATATTTACCGAGTACTCTGGCAAAATTGCTATAGGCACGAGGTGCGTGCTTTGTTCAAGAAACTTACCTTCACTAGCAAGAGACTGTGCGTCAGATGCAAAGCTTACCCAAGGTAGGACAATTCCTTTGGCTACATTTTTTCGGACATTAAAAAGTAAACACCCTGAACACGGCTGCCATCTTCAATAACCAGATCAATGGCAGTGTCAGCGGCAGATTTTTCTCGCTGCGCGGCTACTTCCGCCTAGGTCATGCCGATGTATCGGCGAAGTGCCGGGTTGCGAAAACCAACTAACAAAGTCCCGTCCGGGCCCGCAGCTAATGCGAGGTTTTCCCAGTCATTGCTGGGAGTCGTCATCTCTATTAATATTTGCGCTCGAATTGCGGGATTTTGCAATCGTTGCGCCCAGGCATCATAGCCGCCCTCTTGAACCCAGGGTGGCATGCCTGCATCTAAACCCGTAGAACCGGCGGTGTAGGGTTAAATATCTGCGGTTATCGCCAAGCCTTCTGCCTGAGCGGATTCGACTTTCTCTACCACGCGATAAAACTTATCCCAGTTACTTTGGCCGGCCATTTTAAGGTGATAGATTTCTCCAGCTACGCCACCTTCTCTCGCGATGGTGATGAGTTCATCAACGGCTTCGAGCAGCCTATTACCCTCGCTGCGCATGTGAAAAATATACACACCGTCATATTCTCCAACCACCTTAGCAAGCGCGATCAGCTCGGCAGTCTCAGCGTAGAAAGCAGGCGCATAGATTAACGATGACCCTAGTCCAAGTGCACTGTCCTCCATTGCCTGCCTTACCAAGTTTTCCATTCTTTCTAGTTCCTCGGAATTAGGCGCTCGATCCTCATAGCCAAGTTCGTGGATGCGAACTGTGGTGGCTCCGATAAAAGAAGCCACATTGGGTGAGATACCTTTTGCGGTGAGAAACTCTAAATGCTCATCTAGCGTGGTCCACGTAATAGCAGTGTCGCCGTATCCTTTATTTGCGGTTGCTTGGGCTTTTCACATCATTAAGTGGACCTTCTGAGCTGCCTTCACCAAATACGTCCAAGGTAAGCCCCTTGACGAATATCGTTTTGGCTGGGGCCATCTTTAATTAGCGATGAGGTCGCCCAGCTAAGCATATTGATAAACTCTGGCGCCACTGCTAGACCTTCTGCGTTGATAATTTGGAGGCTTCTGTTTTTTCCGAGCTCGCCTATGGCCGCTATGCGGTCGTCGACTATAGCAATGTCAGCAATATAACGCGCCCCGCCATTACCATCGTAGATTTGGCCGTTCCGAATGATGGGGTCGTAGGCTTAAGTTGATGTTTCTTCTGGGCTGCCACAAGAAGTGATTAAGAAAACAATGAGAACGGACAGTAGCGCTCGCGAATAAGACATAAAGGGGCCGCCAAAGGCTAGTTAATAGGCTGGTCAATTCAAAATAAAGTACCCGAAATGGCCCTGTTCTTTCCAGCCATTTGTTTAGGCGTGCAGATATTGTTGACATTTTTGAAGGTTAAAACTACTGTATATATATACAGTATATTTGGCTATCCACCATGGCTCCGAATCCCCCATTTAAAACAGCAAGCAAGACAGTAGCCGAGACCGAAAGCTCGTTATTGAAGGTTCCTGATTCTTCTCAAGTAGAGTCAGTGCCCCCTAATGAGCCGGCAAAAAATCCCTATGCAGAACTGCACTGTATTTCTAATTTCACCTTTCTAAGAGGAGCTTCTTTTCCTGAAGAACTAGTTAATAGAGCCTACAAGCTGGGGTATGAAGCAATCGCTATAACCGATGAATGCTCCCTATCTGGGATAGTGCGTGCGCATGTGGCAGCGAAAGATAAAGCTATTAAGCTCATTATTGGCAGTGAGTTTATTCTGGGTAAGCAGCAGAACACAGGCAGTAACACAGGAAGGAGCAAGCAGGGAGATCAAACAAATGGAAATGGCAGCGAAACAAAAAAGCAGCAAAAAGGAGCTAAGGCAGAACCAGATAGAAGTTGTCATTTGGTCGTTCTAGCATGTAATCGTAAAGGCTATGGTGAGCTAAGCCACCTAATTAGCTGTGCCCGTCGAGAAACTGTAAAAGGTGAATACAAAATTGATCGTGAAATGGTGGAGCAGAATCTCACTGCTGATTGTATTGTGATCTGGATTCCCAATTTGTTGCAGCAGCCAGAGCAGTTAGCCTGTCAGGCAGTTTGGTTACAGAGGGTTTTTGCTAGCCAACTTTGGATAGGAGTTCAATTACTATTACGAGGCGATGATCGCCTAAAACTTGCTCAGTTGGCGGCCCTTGGTGAACAGTTTTCTATCCCTCTTTGTGCCGTTGGCGGTGTCTATATGCATCACCCCATGCGCCGCATATTACAAGATACGGTTACCGCTATTCGCTTAGGCAAGCAGTTTGATGAATTAGGCTTCGAGGCTCAGAGTAATGGCCAAAGGCATTTAAGAAGCTATGAGAACTTAAGTAAACTTTATCCACCTAAGCTCATGGCGCAAACGTTGTATATAAGTCAGCGCTGCAATTTTGTTTTGGATGAATTGCGCTATGAATACCCTAGGGAGTTAGTGCCTAGCGAATACACGGCTCATGGCTGGCTACGAGAATTAACCGAGGAAGGTATCCGGCGGCGCTGGCCGAGCGGCGCTGAACCTAAAGTGCGTAATATCATTGAGCATGAATTAACACTGATTAAAGAGCTGGGTTATGAGCATTATTTTTTAACCGTTCACGACCTAGTGGACTATGCTCGCAGTCAGCACATACTTTGTCAGGGTCGGGGTTCGGCTGCCAACTCAGCCGTGTGCTATTGCCTAGGTATTACCGAAGTCGACCCGGCAAGAGTAGAGGTGTTGTTTGAGCGGTTTATTTCTAAAGAACGCAATGAGCCTCCAGATATCGATGTGGATTTTGAAAACACTAGACGCGAAGAAGTTATTCAATATATCTACAGAAAATATGGTCGTCATCGCGCGGCTATAGCGGCCACTGTTATTACCTACCAGTCACGCAGTGCAATTCGCGATGTAGGTAAAACATTAGGCTTGAATGATGAATTGATAAACCGCCTGGCCAAATCCATCTACTGGTGGGGCGATAACCTAGAAGAGCAACTTAGTGATTCTAATGTTGACTACAGTGATCCGCAAATCAAAAAGCTTATCGGGTTGTCAAAACTACTTATGGGTTTTCCTCGGCATCTATCTCAACATGTCGGCGGCTTCATTATCAGTGAAGGGCCACTATCTCATTTAGTGCCTATCGAAAATGCATCTATGCCGGGGCGCACTGTTATCCAATGGGAGAAAGGCGATCTCGAGTCCTTAGGTCTTTTGAAAATAGATGTGCTGGCGCTAGGCATGCTCACAGCTATTAGAAAGAGCCTGGATCTTATTAGTGACTACAGTCATTGCGAATTGACCATCCAAACTATTCCCAAAGAAGATCCAGCAGTTTATGACATGATGTGCAGAGCAGACACCGTGGGTGTTTTTCAAATAGAATCTCGCGCTCAAATGAGCATGCTGCCGAGATTAAAACCAAAGTGTTATTACGACTTGGTTATACAGATCGCTATAGTTAGGCCTGGCCCTATTCAAGGAGATATGGTTCATCCTTACCTAAACCGGCGCAGTGGCAAGGAAATAGTGACTTACCCTAGTGAGGCAGTGAAAGAAACCCTAAGGCGGACACTAGGTGTTCCTATTTTCCAGGAACAAGTGATGCAGTTGTCAATGGTCGCTGCAGGCTTTAGCGGTGGGGAGGCAGATCAGTTACGGCGTGCAATGTCCGCTTGGAAACGTAAAGGCGGTTTGGAGCCCTATCACAAAAAGCTAGTTAACGGCATGTTAGCGCGCGGCTATGAATTGGACTTCGCCGAAAAGCTATTTAGCCAGATAAAAGGGTTTGGAGACTATGGTTTTCCTGAATCTCATTCCGCAAGTTTTGCGTTAATTACTTATGTGTCTTCTTGGATGAAACTTTATCATCCGGTTGCTTTCTGCTGCGCTCTTCTTAACAGCCAGCCCATGGGATTTTATGCCCCAGCTCAGCTAATCAAAGACGCGCGTGCCCACGGGGTTGTAGTGCTCGCTGTTAATATCAATGACAGTGTTTATGATTGCAGTTTAGAAGTAGATAAGAATTTTGAAAAGCTTAATCAGCCCGACCAAGTAACGCTTGAACCTAAATTGCGGATTGGTTTTCGTATGGTAAAGGGACTCTCTAAAGAAGGTGCTGAAGCTATTGTAGAAGCTAGAACAGAAGCTAGAACAGAGCCAAGAGAACGACCAAGAGAAGGGCCAAGAGTAGAAGCCAGCGAAGGGTTCAAAAAAGAAGCCAGAGGGAAAGCAAAAGAAAACGCATACAAATCAATTCAAGACTTAGTGTACAGAAGCGGGATTAACAAAAAGGATTTGGAATCATTAGCAGCTGCCGACGCGCTCAGAGCATTAAGCGGCGATCGCCATCGTGCTTTCTGGCAAGCCGCCGGAAGTGACAAAGAAGGGGAGCGTAAAAAGAATCAGACTTTGAGTTTTTTTTCAGATCAGGATTTTGCAGATAATGATTTTGGCCTCGATGTGTTGTTACCTGTCGCAAGTGAGAGTCAAAACATTTTAAATGACTATGCCGCATCAGGCTTCACCTTAAGACGCCACCCTATCGCCCTGTTTCGCAGTCATCTAGATGCACATCATGTTTCTACAGCCAGTGACTTAAATTCGATAAACAACGAAGCTAATGTCAAAGTGACTGGCTTAGTTACCTCACGGCAACGACCTATGACCGCAGCGGGAGTCACTTTTTTAACTCTGGAAGATGAAAGCGGGTTTGTAAACGTGGTGGTGTGGCCAGACTTAGGAGAAAAGCTGCGGCCAATAGTAAGACAGGCAATGCTGCTCGGTGTGGTTGGCCATGTGCAAAAAAGCGAAGGTGTTATTCATCTCATTGCAAAAGACCTGGTTGACCTTAGCCACTGGCTTGGAAACTTAGAAGTTTCATCGCGAAACTTTACATAAATACTCGCGCCTATATCCATAGCCACCTAAACCTAAACCTAAACCTAAACCTAAACCTAAACCTAAACCTAAACCTAAACGAGGAGGAAAATAACGTAGACCCAAGTTGACTTTTTCCTTACCACTTAGATTTAAGCATTTCCAAAAATTGGTCGTAGCCACGCTGGTCAAAATTTTCGGAGTGGGAGTCCATGAAGCCGTGCAGAAATTCAGCTCTGTGAATTTCAACATTTTCCTTTCCTTCAAGGGAGTGAATAAGTTCAGAAACTAAGAAATGTGATTCAGACGATGGAAAAATAAGTCGTACTGGAAATTTTGGGGTAATGTCTATGTAATCTCGAATTTGTGAGCCGTAAAAGCACAGTGCGCTTGAAATATTTTTGGATTCTTCTTGATTGGATATTTTCCAAATTGCGGATGCGCCTACACTAAACCCTAGCAAATCAATTTCTTTGGGTTGTGCTGCAATTATTCCTGATAACTTTTCAGCGTAGGTGTCCAGTCCTACCTCAGAGGAGAAGCAGGCATAGGCCTCGGCTTCGTTACTAAAACCCATGTATTTCGAATCATAGGGATCAAAAATATCCACGTATCCGGGGAGTACCTCAGCAATTTTCTCTAGTGCTGATGTCCTTCCAAAAATATCTGAAACGATGATCCTATGCATATTGCCCTTGTTAATGTCGGTTTGCATGAGCAGACGAAAATAATCAATATCGGCTAGTGATATTGGCCAATGCAAGAAGGCGCATTAGCCGTTATTAGAGATATCGATGCTACTTTTTTAAGTCAAATTAAAAGTAGTCTATAGCAAGTTAACTCAGATCAATGAGGGGAGTCAAAAATTCGGCGGCTTGATCCTAAAAAACCCAATGCCGCCTTAGGGCAGAGTAGCAGTAACTTCCATCTATCCCTGCGGGATAGCCCCCATGGCCACGTTTATTAAAAGTAAAGCCAACTATAGTCTATCACTATAATTTGTTTAGTTTGCAGTAGCGCTCAGTAATTCGGAAGGATTGCTGGTGTCGTGGTTTGTAACTGAAGATTGATTGTATAGCTAACCTCGTCGACATTAGGTTATTTAGTGTGAGAATATTGCCATTAAAAGAGAAGCTATTAATTGGTTGGAGATCTAAATTTCGCTCTCTTTAGGTTGCAGTGTGAACAGATAAGGCGACGTAGAAGTTATCGTTAGTTCGGTATTGAAAAGGCCCGAATCATCTTGTTTGCCGTCGTTCAATAAGTGCTATTGAACGAGGCGCCTGACTTGACTTCCTGATCGTTCACATACTATTTTTTTGCAGTTCATGGGACTTGGGCCGTAATGTGGTAACCGCAAATGCCGTGCTGTGACTGGCGCTAACTGTAACTGAAGATGTTGGTTGACTGAAGCTATCTACTGAGGAGGCGAAATCATAAATGGAAAGCATTAAGGCTTCTTTGTTAAGAGTATCGAAAGATCGGCTAAGGGAGCGCATCATAGAATTGGGCTTAGGCCGGTATGGTTCATTGCAATACTTTGAGCATTGATAAAGGCCGGGGTCACTAACACCTAAAGTATAGGGTGTGGGCAGATTAATAAGATGTGTATAAAAATAGAGGGCCCACGAGCTATAGGGCTCTACGCTGAGAAAGGATGTGACTGCAACCTCTTCAACTATTTCTCATTGCTCCATCTCTGATTCAATACAGCCATCGCCAAGCAGCAGAATGTCAACCCGATTATCGGATTGGTCATTGTTGAGACTCGTCGTAAGAGTCGATGCCCCCGCTTTCGGCTGGCTATTTTCTTTGCCCGGAGACTAGTCTAAAAGCTCTGAGCTGCTACTTGAAATCACTTCTAAACGGCGACGCCTGCTACTTGGAGTCTCAGAGATCACTTCTATTTTATCAAAGTTAATATCTGTAGGAATGCCGTCAAGATATTCGTTCTGAACGCTTTGTGTGTCGATGATGTTATTGCTGATTATGTGGCCAGAGATTGGATTGAAAATCTTCGCTCGAATCTGACGAGAAATGATGATTTCAGTTTGCCAAACTATAGCTGAGTTGCTGGAGAAGAATACGACGAGCTTTTCAGTCTTATAATCATAATCATAATCATAATCATAATCATAATCATAACTATAACTATAACATAAAACATCAAGCCTATATTTTGCAGGCCTTCAGTTGCGGAGATGGAACCACGATCAATTGACGTGAGAACAAAGCCG
>CAWKZY010000080.1:0-10192 GCA_963854625.1 Gammaproteobacteria bacterium
CTTGTGCTGCCTGCTGATCCTTGGTTTGCCAAAGATCTCGCCACTCAAAGGCATGTGCTTGTTGAGGTGGCAGCAAAAGCCCGCTGCCAAGAACTAGTGATATTGAGAATAACCAGCCTTTACGAAAGCTCATGGCAGCTAGAGGAAGAACTAACAAAAGTAGCCAAGGGCCCGTTTCATACCAGACGTCAAATTCTTCTTCAACATCGCTAAGTTGGTTGTCGTCCAGCAGGTCCAGATCACTCAGTAAATAGGCTAAGTCAGAATCAGCTAGCTGAATATCGTGGTAGCGTCCGTTGACTCGATTTGCCAGAGACTGCAGCACATTTTTGTTTAGTTTTGGCACAACAATGGCGCCAGCCTCATCGGTGAGAAGGTTGCCATCATTGGTGCGTATAGGGGCACCTTCTTCGGTACCTATGCCCATCACTAAGAGTTCGTAGTCAGTTGATTTTATTTGGGCTGTGATCAATGATTCCTGATCAAATCCACTTATGCCATCAGTCATCAAAAGGATTTTTCCTCGATTGGCTTCGACGTCGTCTAAAAGTTTTATCGCAGCATCAATAGCCAGCATTGGGTTGCTGCCAAACAGCGGCATAATATTGGGACTGAGCGATGGCACCAAAGCGGCGATGGTAACGACATCATCAGTAAGAGGAGTCACCGTGTGTGCATCCCCAGCATAGACTACTAAGGCAGTTTGGCCTTCTTCGCGTAAGCTAAGAATGTCTCTTAATTTACGTTTCGCCAGATCCAATCTGCTTGGCTCATGATCTGGTGCAAACATTGATAGTGACAGATCTAAAACGATGACTAGTGCGTCTTCCCGCTTTTGAACTGGCTGCGGTAGCTTTTCCCACACGGGGCCAGCCATTGACAGAACGGCGAGGGTCCAAGCGATGAGCAATATGATAAGAGGCGTGCGTTGAGCCGCGTTTTTACTGCGATCTAAGAGGAAGGGAAGCAAGGATTTGTCAATGGCTTTATCCCAAGCTGTAACCACAGAATTGATTCTCCACATGGCCAAAAAGCATATTAGCATTGGGATTAATCCCAGCAGCCAAACCGGCCGCAAGAACTGGAACTGTTCGAAAAGATCGCTAGGAATCATGACTTCCATCAGATTTGGTTTCCTGCTGTATTGCTACCGCTTTCTGATTCGTCCTCAGAAGAGCTAAGTCGAGCTCTGCCGGTTAAGGATAGCCATGGAATGGTGACTAATGCTAGTAGGAAGCTAATAATAAGAGCGGCTCCTAATGGCCAATAAAATAACACTCGAGTGGGGCGGTAAGTTTGTTCATCCTGTTCTATAGTTTCCAGACGGTCGAGTTCTTCATAAATCTCCACCAAGTCGTTGACGTCCCGGGCTCGAAAATAGCGACCGCCTGTGGATTCGGCGATTTGAGTCAGAACAGCTTCATCGAGCTCAGCAGACGGGTTGATGGCTCTTGCTCCGAAAAAGGTTCGCTGGACTACTTGGTCAGCACCGATACCAATAGTGTAGATTTTAATATTCTCTGTTTGCGCTAACTTGCCTGCTTGTTCTGGAGAGACTGCGCCGGCGTTGTTTACGCCGTCTGTGAGAAGGACCAAGACACGGCTATTTTCCGGTCTGGTTCGTAAGTGGATGACCCCGAGGCCAATGGCGTCACCGATAGCCGTGGCGGATTCTTCGATAATGCCAATATCAGCTTCTTCCAACAGAGTGCCCACGGTTTTTCTATCGAAAGTTAACGGTGCTTGAATGTAAGCATGGGCGGCAAATAAGATTAGGCCAAGTCTGTCGCCTTCCCGGCGTTCTACGAAATCACCTACCACAGCTTTGACTACGTCTATTCTAGAGGCTTGGCGATTGCCTACAACCATGTCTTGAGCTTCCATGCTGCCGGATATGTCTACCGATAGCATTAGATCCCGACCAGTGGAAGGCAGTTGAACGGGGTCACCTAGCCATTGCGGACGGCTTGCTGCTAACACCAGCAGTATCCACATAAGGCAGCAACAAATTAGATTGAGTAATCGTCCACTGGATATATTTTCATTATCCGACTGCAACCTGGTCAGTGAATTAAAAAATGGCACATACAAGGCCGCATCCTGTCGCGGCGCTCTCGCTAAAAGGCGGTAGACAATTATCGGTAGCGGTAGGGCTATAAAAACTAAAGGCCAAGTAAATTCCAACATTAGTGGGCAGCTTCCTCGATCTTAGTGATTTGGGGCTTTGGTCTCTTTGTTTGAGTTTGGCCTTGGGCATCATAAAGGCTAGCGATCCATTGCATGGCAAAGTTATTCATTGCATCCACATCGATTTCGAGTGTGGTCTGAAATCTACCATGACTAAGAGCATCAGTGATTTCTGTTGTAAGAAGGCCAGATTCGCCAGTATTCCGAATAAAACTGACCCATTCAGGCCCGCCTAATCCAGCTACCGCCGAGTCAGGGAAATGGACTAAGGCAACTCGTTTTAATACTGAGTTAGCTTCGTTCACGTAGCGAAGCTTTTGGAGATCGCTTTCATTGTCTTGATTACTGGCTGAGTTACTGAGTGAAACATCTCTGATGTGGTTGGCGTAATTCGTGTAGCATTTTTGCAACTCAGCTAACGCCCGAGCTCTTATCTTCCGGCGCCGGTTCGCGATAAAAGCCTTACGGCTGGTCCAAAGGATTAGAATCAGCAATGAAATCGCCAGTACCCACCAGCCAGGAGCGGGCGGCCAAAAACTTACCGGTTCCGGCAAATGAATATCCGCAAGTTGTGCTAGGAGTTCTTCGCTATCCATTGTCTCACTTGCTCTAATACTAATTGGTTAGTTCGCATCTTGATGAGTCGAATTTGGAGCTTGTCGAGCTGCGTTTCAAGGCTTGCGACACGTTGTTTAAACTGATCTCGATAGTTCGCTCGTGCTTTGCTGCTATGGGTGTTGAGTGCGCCTTTCATGCCCCCGTCAGTGATGCTGTAGATCCCAGGAACTGGTAAGGTTTCTTCCAAGGCGTCGTAAACAAAGCAGCACACGACATTATTATGGCGGGAGAGCTGGTTCAAATATTGAAGTGCTTTCTCGTCTAAAGTTAGGAAGTCGGAAATGACATAAAGAGTGCTGCCCGGCTTGGTTATACGTTTTATTTGCCCTAAAGCATGGGCTAAGCCGGGCTTAAAACTTGGGTCTTCGGGAATCAGGGCTTCGGGAGTTTTCATCTCCTGAAGATGCTGATTGTATTGGAAAACCTGATTCAGTAGATGCAAAGCTGAGCGGCGGCTACGTTTTGGTCTCACCAAGCTTGAGGCGACATCCGAGAAGACAAGGCCGCCAACGCGGTCGCCATTGTCTATGGCCAGCCAACAAAATAAGGCAGCTGCCTGAGCTGCGATAACTGATTTGAAGGCCACCTGACTGCCGAAATACATGTTGTGGGTCTGATCTACCGCGATAATCACGGGCCTTTCTCGTTCTTCCCTAAATACCTTGGTGACCGGGCGATTTGTTCGGGCTGTAACACGCCAGTCTATTAAACGGACATCGTCGCCTGGTTGATAGGGCCTGAACTCCTCAAAATCAAGTCCACGACCGCGCATCTTTGATAAATGTAACCCGGAAATGCCAGCAACAGAGCGAGTATGGATGAGGTAATCGAGGGTTTTTGCAGCATATCGCTGAATAAGCAATTGTTGCAGGCTAACAACAGCCCCCTCAGCTTGATAGCGAGGTTGCTGTGGGGTTATTATTATCGGTGTTGACATAGTTTTGCCTAAATTGGATTAGGCGCAGGGCACACGTTGGCGAATAGTCTCCAAAACCTGATCAGGAGTCACGCCGCCAGCTTCTGCCTCAAAGCTTAATAATATGCGGTGGCGCAGGGCATCGAACAAGATTTCCTGAACGTCATCTGGGCTTACAAAGTCTCTGCCTTGAATCCAAGCATGGGCGCGTGCACAGCGATCCAGCGCTATTGTGCCTCGAGGGCTGGCTCCGTATTCAAGCCATGAGTTAAGATCTTCACCATATACTTCGGGGTTACGTGTCGCCATTATTAATTGAATAATGTACTCCTCTACCTCTGGAGCCATGTGCATTTCTAGGATTTCTTGCCTAGCAGCGAAAAGTGCTTCTTGGGCTACTTGAGTTGGAACCTCCGGCGTGTTGTTTCTCGCTTCACTGCGCACAAGATGGAGAATCTCTCGTTCGGATTTCGCGTCTGGGTAGCCAATAGTGACATGCATTAAGAAACGATCGAGTTGAGCCTCGGGAAGAGGGTAAGTACCTTCTTGCTCGATAGGGTTTTGAGTTGCCATTACCAAGAACAAAGGTGGTAGTGTAAAGGATTCGCGACCCACGCTGACCTGATGCTCGCCCATCGCCTCTAAAAGGGCGGACTGTACCTTTGCTGGCGCTCGGTTAATTTCGTCTGCCAAAACTAAATTGTGGAAAATTGGGCCTGGCTGGAACTTAAAGGAGCCATCTTCTGGCCGATAAACCTCCGTGCCTGTTATATCGCTGGGCAAAAGGTCGGGAGTAAACTGAATTCGATGGAAGTCGCCCTCAATGGCGCGAGATAAGTCTTTGATGGCTTTCGTTTTTGCTAAGCCGGGAGCGCCTTCTACAAGCAAGTGCCCATCTGCTAGCAATGCAATTAATAAGCGATCAATTAGCCGCTCTTGTCCTATAATTTGATGTGATAACCAATTTTTGAGGTCTGTTATTATTGCATGGTGGCTCATAAAAGGAGTTCTCTTTATTCTGGCGCTCGTGAGACAAAGTCAGGGATTGTAAACGTTTTATATGGGATGTCTAGGCGAAGATTGTAGCGGAGTGTTGCAGAATTATTTGAAAAGACAGCAGCTTGCAAGCTGCTAGGATGCTTCGTGATTTGAAGTTAATGACTAAAGAGTAGGGCGGAACCAATAATCTATTTCCGCCGGAGAAAGTAGATGAATGCAAAACAAAACTTGGAAAACACCTTATTGGTGCCAGTACTTAAATTAATTGATAAACAGTTCGCGAAGTCTGAAGCGGGCCGGTTAAAGCTTTTTGCCAAGCGTTATTTTGCCAGTAGTTACTACAAAGCAGAGAGTTCCAATCTGTCCGATACTCAAATTCTAGAGGCGGTGGTTCAGGCGTGGGAATTTGTTCAGGATCGGAAATCTAGCGCTCCGAAGATTCAGATCAGCCAAGTTAAGGCTGAGCAAAAGGATAGCAAGTTAGCGGGTGCCAGAATCTATGTGTTAGTGAACGACATGCCCTTCTTGGTCGATTCGATTCGTCAGGCGGTAAACAGGATCGGGGTCAGCATTCGTAGTGTGAATAATGTGGTGCTTCAGGTTAAGCGAGAGACCAAAAGTGAAAAGAACGCCGGTAGACTTAAATTTATAAGCAATGACAATACGCCTTCCCGAAATGGGGAAGCTGTTTGTTGCATTAACTGCGGCGTGATCAGTGCGTCTCAAACCCCTCGGCTAGAGCGAGAACTTAAAGACACGCTAAAACATGTGTCGTCAGCCGTTAAAGATCACTTGCCTATTTGTAAGCAAGCGAAGGACGTAAAAGCTGCGTTGTTAAAAAGTGCAGATACCTTGCCGGTCAGTGAAAAAGAGCTGACTGAATCAACTGAATTTATTAGTTGGCTTTTAAAAAACCACTTTACTTTTTTGGGTTATGAAAAGTACAAAATAAAGCATCTTAAGTCAGGAGCGATAGTTGAACTTCAGACGGATTCAATTTTAGGGATTTCAAAATTCAAATCAGGATTAAAAGAGAGGGTAAAGCTTGCGAACTTACCCAAAAGCACGGCTGACCATATTCTGAAAAAACAGATTTGCAGCTTTGCAAAGTCAAGCAATCGCTCAAAAGTACATCGTTCTGTTCATCTTGATTATGTGCTGCTAAAGGAATTCGATAGCAAAGGCAAAGTGATTGCTGAGCATAGATTTGTTGGTCTTTATACATCGTCTGTTTATTATCGAACGGCTTTAGAGATTCCGCTGATAAGGGATAAAGTAAATCAAGTCTTGGAGGATTCTGGTTTTTCACCTAACGGGCACAGCATCAAAGACCTTTTGCAGGTGATCAATGTTTTCCCTAGAGACGAATTGTTTCAGATGAGCAAAGACCAGCTGTATTCTACAGCATTAGAAATTACTCAGATTCAAGAAACTCGTATTTCGAAACTGTTTGTGCGCAGGGATTCATACGGTAAATTTTTCTCTTGTCTTGTGTATATGCCGCGAGATATCTACAACACAAAAGTAAGGCAACAAGTTCAAAGTCTATTAAAAAATGAGTTGCAAGCTGTAGAGGTTGAGTTCAATACCTATTTGTCAGAGTCAACGTTGGTACGCATTCATTTTACCTTGCGGACACCTGATATCCAGAGCGTGAAATATAGTCGCGCGAAGCTAGAATCTGAGATGGTTAGACTGATTAAACCTTGGGATGACTATTTTCTAGAAAGCTTAGGCGAGAATTACTCTGAAGCTGAGGCCGAAAACCTCTTTTCTGTTTATTCGTCTAGTTACTCCTCAGCATATAAGGAAACCTACAGCGCTGTTGAAGGCGTAATCGACATTGCTCGACTCGCTAGTGTGGTTAAAAGTAAGGAGCTGGCGCTAGATCTAGAAGTGTGTGAGCAAGGCTCTGTTTCGGAGCTAAGTTTTAAAATATTTAGCTTTAAAGAGCGCTTAATTTTATCTGACGTGGCGCCTATACTGGAAAATTTAGGGTTAAGGATCATTGGCGAAAAAGCATTTAAATTACAGCCTGAATGTGAAGAAGTAATTTGGATGCACGATTTCTCTTTGTCTAGAAAACATACCAATACAAAGCTACCAAAGGGATTGGAAGAGGAGTTTGAAGATGCCTTTGCTGCTATTTGGAAACAAAAGACGGAGGATGATAGTTTTAATCAGCTTGTCGTTGCGGCGCAAATACACTGGCGCGATGCGGCATTGCTTCGCGCATATGCAGCCTACTTGAAACAAGTTCAGTTCGGTTACAGTGCCCAATATATAGCGGATACTTTAGCGCAGCATAAAGATATCGCGGGTCAGCTAGTTGAGTATTTTTATGCTCAGTTCGATCCAACCATCAAATCATCGACAAGGCCTGCCGCGACTAAGATGCATAGAAAAATACTAGCTGGAATTGACAAGGTGTCAAATTTAGCTGAAGACAGCGTGTTGCGATCGATCTTGGAGCTTATGGATGCCAGTCTTAGGACAAATTATTTTCAGTTAGATGAAAGCGGCGAAAAGAAAGAATACTTCTCCTTTAAATTTGATTGTGCATTGATTAAGAACATGCCTCTTCCTAAGCCGATGTTCGAAATATTTGTGTTCTCTCGCAATGTCGAAGGTGTGCACTTGCGCGGCGGAAAAGTTGCGCGAGGCGGCTTGCGCTGGTCAGACCGAAGTGAAGATTACCGTACCGAGGTACTTGGTTTGGTAAAGGCGCAGCAAGTTAAGAACTCAGTAATTGTACCGGTGGGTGCGAAGGGTGGTTTTGTTGTAAAGCAAAACAGCAGCTCAGCGGATCGAGATGAAATAATACGTGTCGGTATTAGTTGCTATCGAACATTTATCAGCGGCTTGCTGGATATCACTGACAATATTGTTGCTGATAAAGTCGAAGCTCCTGTGCAGGTTATTAGAAAAGATAAAGACGACCCGTATTTAGTGGTTGCCGCAGATAAAGGTACGGCGACGTTTTCTGACATCGCCAACGGCATCGCCGAGGAATATAAGTTTTGGCTAGGCGATGGATTTGCATCTGGCGGCAGCAATGGCTATGACCATAAGCAAATGGGGATCACTGCTAAGGGGGCTTGGGTCTCCGTACAGCGGCATTTCCGTGAGCGTGGTGTAAACATTCAAAAGCAAGATTTTTCGGTGGTTGGAATTGGCGATATGTCAGGCGATGTATTCGGAAACGGTATGTTGCTTTCTAAACATATCTGCCTAATAGCTGCATTTAACCACATGCATATCTTCATAGATCCTAGCCCGGATGTTGGGACAAGTTTTATAGAGCGTCATCGGCTGTTTAAATTACCTCGTTCAGGTTGGGGAGACTATGAGACAGCACTTATATCTAGAGGCGGTGGTGTGTTTGAGCGCTCAGCTAAATCTATTGCAATAAGCAAGCAAATGCAGGAAGTTTTTCGCATCGAACAAACGTCTGCCACACCCAATGAGCTTATTTCATTGCTATTAAAGGCGCCAGTTGACTTGCTATGGAACGGAGGCATCGGTACCTATGTCAAAGCCTCTAGTGAGAGTCATGGTGAAGTAGGGGACAAAACCAATGACGGGCTCCGGGTCGATGCTAATGAACTACGCTGCAAAGTTATCGGTGAGGGTGGGAATTTAGGCTTCACTCAGCGTTCTAGAATTGAGTTTGGCTTGAACGGTGGAGTTTCTTTAACAGATTTTATAGACAACTCAGCGGGCGTAGACTGCTCTGACCATGAGGTCAATATAAAAATTCTGTTGAACAAACAGCTAGCTGACAAAAAACTTACCGTGGCAAAGAGAAACAAATTGCTTGAGAGTATGACCGATGAAGTCTCGAGCTTGGTCTTAGACAATAACTATAGTCAAGTTCAGGCTATTGGAGTTGCGCAGGCTCAAATGGAGGCTCGAGGAAAAGAGTATATCGGTCTAATCAGCTTTTTAGAAAAGCATGCTGACTTAAACCGCAAGCTCGAGTATCTGCCAAATGATGAGGTGCTTGAAGAAAGAATAACCAAGAATAAGTTTTTAACGAGACCGGAAGTCTCTATCGTGACGTCGTACATGAAAATGTTTCTGAAGAAAGAACTTGTCTCTGTTGGCTATTTAGATGATGACTATTTGCTCCCATATCTTTACAACGCGTTTCCACACAAGCTGCGGGAATCACATCAGCAGGCGATTCAGGCGCATCAGCTAAGACGGGAAATTATTTCAACTCAGTTAGCTAATTCTATTGTTAACTTGTTTGGACCAAGCTTTGTCTATCGGCTAGTTGATGCAACTGGTGCCTTGCCATGTGAGGTGGTTAAGGCCGCGGTTATTGCTCTGCACGTTTATAAAATTGATGAGACATGGACAGAAATTGAAGCCCTTGATTATAAGGTAGACGCATCGGTGCAAGGGGACATGATGTTTCAACTAATCAGGTTGGCGCGTCGGGCCACCAGGTGGTTGATTAGAAACAAGCGTAATAATTTAGATTTCAAAGAATGCTATGAGCTTTATGCGAAGAAGATAGCGGTCGCGCGGGCGATGATTCCAAAAAAATTGCCGGAAGCATCAGAGGCAGTTTTTTTTCGGAAAAAACAGGCATTAATAGACTGTAAGGTGGACGAATCTTTGGCGATTCAAATCGCTAGTTGCCAATTCTTGGTGCCAGTGACAAGCCTCATCGAGATATCCGCTACCACCGGCCACGGGCTCTCAACTATTTTCGATGTCTACTATGCTATGGGAGAGGAGATACAGCTCAATTGGCTTGGTGAAATGATCAACCAGTTGGATGTTAACAACTATTGGCAGGCCTTAGCGCGAGAAAGCTTTTTGGATGATATGTCTTGGCAACAGCGAGCACTGACGTTAAATGCTCTGGCTGGAGGCACGAAGAAGGTGTCAGCCTCAGCTTTGGTGTCCAGATGGGCAGAAGATAATTCGAAGTCATTGACTCGGGTAAAATCTATGCTGGCTATGTTGAAATCAGAGGTTCGGCCTGACTACTCGATGTTTTCAGTTGCGCTGCGAGAACTGCTAAACCTTGCTCAAACGACCGGGCCAAATTAGAAGTAATACAATGATAGTTCATCGAGTACATCTTTCGATTCCAGCAGAGCGCTATGTCGCGCTCTATGGGGGAAAAATTAAATCTGTTCGCGCTGTTAGTGAAAGTGGTTTACGCGTAGAGTTTCCGGGCTCGATTTTGAATCGATTTGTCAGCCATAATGGTCTACACGGTGTTTTTGAGTTCACAATCGATAGTCAGAATAAATTACGATCTGTCACCCGTTTGGTTTGAATTTTACGCTATGAATAAATTGGTTTTTTACACTACTCTGGGGTGCCACCTCTGTGAGGAGGCTGAGCTCTTGCTGCGGCACTTAGTGTCTGTAGAGGCTGTTGAGGTCGAGGCCGTGGATATTAGCAGTACGCAGGAGCTGGTAGCCCTGTATGGCATACGTATTCCTGTGG
>CAWKZY010000081.1:0-10063 GCA_963854625.1 Gammaproteobacteria bacterium
TGGCTGTTTGATCTGCGCGTTTCTCAAGGTGTCTGTCTATGCAGTTAAAGGCCACGTTAAGCTTGCCACCAGTGAACCAACGGGCGCTGGCTTTGCTAAAGTTGCTGTCTACTACTGTTTGCCAAGGCCTGTGCCAGTGAAGTAGCTCGGTGGCTTGTTCTGCCCAAAACTCCTCTGGCGACTCTATAGACTGCTTATATAGTTTATCAAACGTGGCAGGGCTGAGATGGCTTCTTTTGGCGCTGGCAGGGTCCACTGGGTACACTTTTGCTTTTGACATTGTTGATTTTTTCCTAACCTTTATGAATGTTTAGCACGAGGCGCCACCACGTGCGTAGACGAGCATTGAACAAAGACGGTTGGGTGGTTGATTTAGCGCGATGTTGGTACTCGATTTACTGAAGACTGTACTGTAAACAGGCTGGCCGCGCCAGTTGATTCAACCGGCTAAAAAGATGCTTAGCTGCCGCAGCTGTGTTGTTCACAGCCGGACGTGAATATTATCGATCAATCTGGTTTTTCCTAAGAACACTGCGGCTAAGATGGTAAGTTCGCTGTCTTTTTGAGAGGCGGGATGAAGGCTGTTGGAATGACAGATCGAGAAGTAGTCAACGGTTAGTCCCAGCTGGTTTAGGCGATTCGTAGCGCTTTCCTCTATAGCAATGAAATCACACAGTGGTATTTGTAACTGACCAGCAGCCCATTGCAGGGTGGAATAGAGTCCGGCGGCTATATCTAATTGATTGCTGTTTAGGTAGTGATTACGTGAGCTCTTGGCAAGACCGCTAGATTCTCTTTCTGTTTCTATGCCCACCACCTTGACGGGTAAGCGTAGGTCGTCGACCAACTTATTAATCACCAGAAATTGCTGATAATCTTTTAAGCCAAAGTAACTTACTGTGGGCTGCACTATATTAAGTAATTTACAGACAATAGTTGCAACTCCATCAAAGTGCCCGGGCCGAGATTTACCACAGTAGTTTGCGCTAACGCCTGGTACATGAATTGTAGTTTCGCTATTAAGATCGTCACCGTAGATCTCGGCGATGGTAGGCAGAAAAAGGATGTCACAATTGGCGCTATTGAGTTTTTGTTTGTCTGCTTCGAGAGTTCTTGGGTAATTCGCAAGATCTTCGTCAGGGCCGAATTGAGTTGGGTTCACAAAGATAGAGCAAACAACTACGTCACATTCTTTGACCGCTGCATCAACTAGCTTTAAATGGCCGGAGTGGAGGTTGCCCATGGTGGGGGTTAGGCCGATGCTTTTGTTGCCTTTTGCATTGGACAGCAGTGCTTGGAGCTTTGCTTTAGAAGTGACTATTTTCATGCTGTTATCAATTTTTCCTAGCGTTGTTTTTCCGCTTAATGAAAGCAATGTTCTTCGGCAGGAAATGAGCCACTTTTGACGGCCTGGGCATATGCGTGTATTGCTCCGGGGATGCCGTTGGTGGACTCAATTAAAAAGTTTTTAACAAATTTTGGTGAGATAGGAGAGATCCCTAGTACGTCATGGAGCACCATGATTTGGCCGGTAGTATCTGGCCCAGCCCCTATGCCGATAACGGGAATGTCGACCGAGTTAGTGAGTTCTTTGGCCAGTGACCTAGGTACGCATTCCAATAAAAGTAGATTGGCTCCGGCATCTTGGAGAAGGTGAGCTTCTTCGATTATCGCTTGAGCCTGTTCTGTGTCACGGCCTTGAACGTGAAAACCACCTATTCGGTTAACTGATTGCGGGGTTAGCCCCATGTGCGCGCACACAGGAATGCCCCGTTCAGCTAATAATTTAGTGGTGCTGGCTATCCATGCGCCGCCCTCAAGTTTAATTATATGGGCGCCCGCTCGCATTAACGATGCTGCATTTTCAAGGGTTTGGGTTTCAGATGAGTAGCTCATGAATGGCATGTCGGCCATCAAGAGGGCGCCCTTATTGCCGCGCTTGACGCATTGCATGTGATAGATAATATCTTCCATTGTCACCGGTAGGGTACTGTCATGACCTTGCAAGACCATGCCCAATGAATCACCGACAAGAATAACTTCGACACCTTGTTCACCAAGAATAGAAGAAAAACCGGCGTCGTAAGCAGTAAGACAGGCAAATTTTTCACCATTTTCTTTTATCTTTTGCAATGTGGTCAAAGTGACATTTTTAGCTTTGGATTGGGTGCTCATAAGGTGTGCTCTTCAATAATTCAATTTCAAGGGCTTGGCTTGGTATGTAAGAAGCTTTCGAATTCTGGACTATAACAGCGACGGGCGGGGGTTGAAATATTGAGTGCCATTCGGTGCAGAGGTTATGTAGTCGACCAATTGATTGTAATCATCTTCATTACGAACTAAGTCAATCTCAGCACTATTAACAATTAGCAACGGAGATTGATTGTAGTAGTGAAAAAACTCAGTGTAAGCTTGGTTTAAATTTTCGAGATACTCCAGTTCAATCAGTTGCTCAGCGGCTATCGCTCGTCTTTGAATTCGGTTTAGCAGAATCTCTGTAGGGGCTTGCAGGTATATCACGAGGTCAGGTTTTGGAGCATCAATAGTTAGATGATCAAAAACATTAAGATAAAGCTCATACTCATCGGTGTCTAAGTTTTGCTGGGCGAACAGTTGGTCTTTATCAATTAAGAAGTCGGCTACTCGCACTGGCTCGAAGAGATCATCTTGTCTCAGTTCTTGAATTTGCTGAGAGCGTTGAAAAAGGAAAAAAAGCTGTGTCGATAAAGCATGCTGCTTTGGGTTTTGGTAGAACCGCTCAAGAAAAGGGTTCTCTTCAGCTTTTTCCAGTAATAAATCGTAATTAAAGGTGTCCCCAAGTCGCTTTGCCAGACTTGTCTTGCCGACACCAATAGGTCCCTCGACAGCAATGAAACGCGGTAGGGTTTTAGAGAATTTGGATAACGGGTTCATCCCGCCTCTCCCTTACCTCTGCTCGGTTTGCGACGCGCTCGTTTAGGGGTTTTAGCTGCGGTCAAAACAAGTTCACCTCGCTGCTCTTTGTCTGCTAATTGGAAGTCTGTCCACCATTGGCCAAGTCCGCCAAGATCCTCGCCACTTTCTTCGCGTAGGAGGAGAAAATCATATGCGGCCCTAAATCTCGGATGAGCGAAAGAGCTTTCTATGCTTCGCTTGTTCCGGCGTGCGAGGCGTAGTTGTAGTTCCCAAATTTCTTTAGCTGCAATCGTAAATCGCTTTGGAACGGCAGTGAAGGGCAGCTGCTCTAATATAACGTCGTTTGCGGCATTTTGGTGGCGCTGATAATCGATGTCGCCATTAGGAGAAGCTGGTGCTAAGCGATTCTGGAGAACTGGCCATAATAGAGCCGCAAATAAAAATGCTGGAGTAACAGACTTACCCAAGGCAAGTCTGGAATCTGTATTAACTAATGCCAAATCTAGTAGTCTTGAGGAATTGTTTGGGCCCTTGCTAATCGAGTTCATAGTAGGGGCGAATAAGTAATCCCCAACCCGACTTTGTCGTAACAACTCGAATGTTTTTACCGCATTGCCACCGGTTAGGAGTTTGATAGTTTCGTCAAACAGGCGTGCAGAAGAGATGGACTCAAGAAGGTAAGCTAGCTTATCAATCGGCTCGGCAGTAGGCGCGTCCAGATCAAAATTTAGCTTTGCTGCAAACCTTATAGCCCTTAGCATGCGCACGGGGTCTTCGTGATATCTTGCCTTCGGATCCCCAATCATTCTAATCGAATGGGAGTTCAGATCTTCAATTCCGCCGCAAAAATCGAGCACTCGAAATTGATCCAGTGAGTAATAAAGGGCGTTAATCGTGAAATCTCGGCGCAAAGCATCTTCGTCTATATTGCCATAAACATTGTCTCTCAAAATCATCCCGCTAGTAGAATGTGCCGAATCTAATTCTTTGATTTTTCTTCGAGAAGCGCCGTCTGCAATCTCATTCGAGGCATCGTGGTTGGCTCTGAATGTAGTTACCTCGATAATCTCGCGGCCATAGCGAATATGCACAATCTTGAACCTGCGCCCAATAATTCTCGCATTTTTAAATAGCGAGCGGACTTGCTCTGGGGTTGCGTTAGTGGCCACATCGAAATCTTTAGGCTTTTTTCCCAACATTATATCTCTTACGCAGCCGCCGACCAGGTAGCCGTCAAAGTTTCCTTCCCCCAGTCTGTATAGGACCTTCAGCGCGTTAGGTGATATAAGCTTTCGAGAGATGTTGTGGTCTTCTCGATTGATAATTTTAGCTCTTTCGACCCCTGGTGAGTTATCTATGTGATTCATAATCTGAGCGACCTAAAAAGCGGGTGCGAGCCTTCCTCATCGTGTCGATAGGTTTCGCGCGCAACAATTTTTCCGAAATATGATTGTGTATTGCCAAAATAAAGGGCAATTGAGGGGGTGGCTATTGGTTTGAACAAGCAATACAAAGGTGGCTCGCAGCAGAAGGATTAGCCAGAGCATGATACACGGAGACTTACAAAATAAAACCCTGCAAGAGCTGAATTTGAGGAAGTTAGCGGAAGTGTCGGTTCAATTTCTGATCAATTTGGCGGTGATATAATAAAAAAGGGAGATATAAATATCTCCCTTCTTAAAGCACTTATTATTGTTATAGCTATTATTTATCTATTTATTATTATTCTTTTTTTGGGAAGCCCAATACGGACAACCTTAGTTTTTAGGCGGTTACATTGAATCACACTGACTAAAAAAGCCTTTATGACTACAAATCCGACCTCTTATTATTAACGCACTAACCTTATATGTGTAACTCAGTAATGCTATTTTTTTTATTTTTGGGGCTTATTATTATTATTTATTTTTATTGTTTGTATATACAAAGCATTTAGCGTGCCAGTTTAATTAATGTTAGTAAAAACAATGCCTTGTAATGAGTCGAGCAAATTGGATGTTTTTTTGTTGTTGATTTTGTTACGAATAGCCCCTGATAAATGGGTAGATGAGTAGCGGTAACAAATATTACAGAAAAGTAACAGTTTTAACTCGTGTCATTAGGTTTTAGTTTAGAGATACAAATTAGGCGCTGCAGGGTAAGTATTCGCTAGTGTGAGAAGCTAAGAGTGACCGCCTAACTTAGTAGTTTTCCCAATTATTCTCAGGGCTGGAATAACGATTAGCTTAGCGCCTTTGTTTGAGTCAACGTTAGATTGCTTGCTTCTTTTTGCGGGGAATCCCAAATCGCTGCCTGCGTTCCCAGAGGCATTTACGGCTGATCCCGAGCTTCTTGGCCAATTGTGTTTCATTCATAGAGTCTTGATGCTCGAGAACAAAACGTTGAAAGTAGTCTTCTAAAGACAATTCTTCGATTGGCTCTGCGGGAATTGGTGCGACAAATTGACTTATGTTATTAATTTCCCGCTGAGTGTTTACCAGATCAGCTTCTATAGCTAGTAGCTCCTCGCCTATTTCGCTGGTCTCGGCTAGAACCACCGCGCGTTCAATGGCGTTTTCTAGTTCGCGGACATTACCCGGCCAGCCATAGTCAGCGATGGCCTTGCTTGCGCTGCTTGAAAATGTAAGTACGGCTGTCTTAAGCCGTTTACAGGTTCGTATCAATATGGCGTCTGCTAACTGCAGAATATCGTTACCCCGATCTCGAAGCGGCGGGATTAACAAGGTCATTACATTAATTCGGTAGTAAAGATCCTCTCGAAACAAACCATCCACTACAAGCTGCTTAAGGTCGCGGTGGGTTGCTGCAACTAGGCGAACATCTACTTTCTTTGATTGGACTGAGCCGACTTTTCTTATTTCGTTCTCTTGCAGGACTCGAAGGAGTCTAGCTTGAGCTTCTAGAGGAAGTTCCCCTATTTCGTCAAGGAACAGAGTACTTCCGTTAGCGGCCTCTACTAAGCCCGTTCTGGTGGCTGTTGCACCAGTAAACGCGCCTTTTTCGTGGCCAAACAGTTCAGATTCTATGAGATTTTCTGGTATGGCGGCGCAGTTGACCGAGATCATTTCATGAGAATGCCGGCTACTTAGGTTGTGTATCGCGCATGCGACAAGCTCTTTACCGGTGCCTGACTCGCCGTTAATGAGTACTGTAGAGTTAGTTAATGCAACTTTACGAATCCGACGAAAAAGCTCCATCATTTGCGGACAGTTGCCGATCATTCCTTGGACCGGGGGCTCTATATCGTTTTCGCCCAATTTTGCAGGTTTTAGGGTGCCAGTTTTTGCATGTTCGCGGATAATCTTTGCGACGGTCTCAATTATTTCATTGTGTTCAAACGGCTTGGCTATGTAGTCAACAGCGCCCATTTTCATCGAATCGATAGCAGAACGAATGCTAGAGTAACTTGTCATTATCAATACAGGGGTGGTAGTTGCTTTAATGAGGTCGGTGCCTGGGGCGCCAGGTAGCCTCAAGTCACTAATAATGACGTCAAAGGTGTCCATATCAAAATTCTCCATGGATTCTTTGACCGACCCAGCTTCACTAACCTGATACTGGTTTCGCTCGAGAATACGCCGCAGAGAGCTTCTAATAACAGCTTCGTCTTCAACTACTAATACTTGATTAATGCGTGTCATATGATTATTGGATTCTTTTAACCTAAAGCCCGCTTGTTAGGGGATTTCGCTAGTTGTCTGCATGATAACAGGGAAACCGGAGGATAACCTTAGTCCCGCTACCTTTAACTTTGTCTATGGGGCTGATTATATCAATATCCCCATTAAAATCTTCTACGATTCTAAAGACTAGAGAGAGTCCTAGCCCGGTGCCTTCACCCACTTCTTTTGTGGTGAAAAATGGATCAAAGATCCTATCTCTAATGCTTGTGGGTATTCCAAACCCTTCATCGGTTATGGAAATCTTAACTTTGTCTTCATCGATTTCGGCATTGAGTGTAATGGTTGTATTTTTTTGACTGGCATCTCTGGCATTGTTTATTAAATTGACCAAAACTTGGAGAAGTCGCTGTGAATCCCCCATGATTCTGACATCCGGCTGACATTCCAATACGAAGAGAAAATCCTTATTCTTGTTATCAAGAGAAATGAGGGTTTGTGCTTCTGTCATGCAGTCGCTTATGAGGAATACTTCGTTTTTATGGTGTGGTTGGCTGGTGCCGGCATGGGCGAAGTTAACCAGCGATTGCAGAATTTTTGATGTGCGATTGGTTTGCTCGATTATTTGTTCAGCGAGCCCATTGAGGTCACTGGATGGGTATTCGTCGCGTATAATTTGTGCCAGGCAAGCAATGCCAGTTATCGGGTTGCCGATTTCATGAGCAACACCAGCGGCAAGCCTGCCGATAGAGGCAAGCCGCTCACTGTGAGTTAGGCCGGCTTCGAGCATCTCCGTCTCTGTAATATCTTCGATTAGGATGATAGCGCCTTCCCTAGTTGCATCACTCTCACCGGAGTCTTCGATACTCGCTTTATGTAAATCCACCGTTTTTTTATGGCCGTTTAATTCAAACTTTTGTTTAAAAGAATGAGCTTCGTCTTCATCAAGAAATCCCAGTAGAAGGGAGCGCCAAGGTTCCACCAGATCGGTCAGCTGGGAGCCCACTACTTCGCTGCTATTTATGCTGGTGAGTCGTTCTAAGCTATGGTTCCACATCACAATTTCATTGTCATAGCTTAGTGCACAAACCCCTAATGGTAGATCAAGCAATATCTGCCTATGGTAGCGACGAAGGTTGTCCAAATCCATGGCCATGCCAGATAAGTTACTCCGATAGGACTCAATGCGACGTTCAATCACATTTAGATCTGAACTGCCGTGCTGCGCGACATTGCTATATGGCAGATAACCATCGATTATTTCTCGCGCTATAGATGGGCCGAGAAGGCCGGACAGGTTAGCCTCAATCCGACCCCTAAGCAGACGCATGGCGTATGGTCTTTTGTCGCTCTTTTCGATATTAAGATCCTTCAGGGCTTGGCGAACTTCACGATTAGCTGTTTTCTTCCCTAGCGGTTTACTCAAACTCTTTATAAATTCATCGGTGGTTTTTGCTACCAAACCGCTGCGCCGGCGACGCTTTATTGTGTCGAGCGCGCAAATGTCCGCAGAGCTGCGCTCCTCATCACTAGTATGGCTAAATAGAGAAACGCCGACAAACAGCAAAGTGTTGATGATAAGTGATAAGGCTGTTATTTCACGCCAATGAAGAGAGACTAGCGAAAGAGAACCAGATTCAGTGGCGACAGGCATCATCAGCAGTAAGAACCAAGTGAGTACCCCTGCTATTAAACCCGAGAGGAAGCCTTTTCGATTACCCTGCGGCCAGTAGAGAATAGCGACGATTCCTGGCAAAAACTGCAGCCCAGCGGTAAAAGCAACGGTCCCTATCACTTGCAGACCAGTTCTGTCTCCTGGCAAGTAATGAAATAAAAAACCAGACCAAATTAAAGCTGTGATCAAAGTACGACGTTGCCAGCGCAACCATTTATAAATGTCATGCTTAGCGCTTGGTTGAAAAAGCGGCAGGACTATGTGATTAAGGCACATGTTTGAGAGTGCTAAGGTCAACACAATAATAAGGCCACTGGCAGCTGATAAACCCCCTAGGTAGGCCAGCAAAGTGATTAGCGGCTGGTCGTAAAGGGCTCCGATGACAACAGGGTAATATTCAACTTGAATATCGGTTCCAGATTTTATTCCGGCCCATAAAATGGGTAGAACTGGGAGGCTTAGAAGAAGAAAGTATAGGGGCAATGCCCAGCTTGCAAAAGATAATCCTCGCCGTCCTGTCACTTCATTAAATGTGACATAGAACATGTGAGGCATGGCAACAGATGCAGTGAAGAACAATAGCACCATAATGTGAAACGAACTGAAATAGTCTGTGTTTTTTAAACTCGTCAGCAACTCAGGTTGTGTGGCGAGCCATTTTTCTACGCCAGCAAAGCCATCGAAGCCACCATAAACTGCAAACAAGCCCACGCTTAAGAATGCAATTAGTTTAACCAAAGATTCGAATGCGATGGCCATCATCAGGCCATTTTGCCGTGAGCGCCCGCCTTGGTGTGAGGTGCCAAAAAAAATAGCAAATAAAGTGATGAGCACACAAAATCCAATAGCAACAGCCCCTTCAGATGCTTGGGTGGTGACTATTTGGGCGGTGTCGGCAACTGCTTGAATTTGCAATGCGATTAGCGGAGTGACTCCTATTAGAATCACTAAAGTGGTTGCTGTGCCAGCCCAAGGTGATCGATAACGAAACGCCATCAGATCGGCGAGCGAACTCAATTGATAGGTGCGGGTAAGTTCGAGTAAGGGCTTTAGTACAAGGGGTGACAGAAGAAATGCTAGCGAGATGCCTATAGACTGGGCTAAGTAACCGTAGCCGTCTCTAAGAGCATTGCCGATAGATGTGTAATAAGCCCAGACACTTGCAAATACCCCGAGCGACAGGACATAGATAATAGGGTGGTGGACTATGCTTTCGGGGATCCAGCCTTTATCGGTGACATAGGCTATGCCAAACAGCAGGCTTAGGTAGCAACTTCCCAAGATAAGGAGAGTAGAAAGCTCATAATTCATCTGATTCTTGCTCTCTATGGGCCCAGCTTGCAAAAACGACCACTAAGAATCCGAACAAATAGGGTCGCCACCATGACCCGTCCGCTTGATTAATCCAATCAACGCTTAATAGAAACAATAAATAAACAATAACTAACAGTGCAAGTAATGAGCGGGGAATATACATTTTAAATTCGCGTCTAAATCCAATTGCCACTGATAGTAGCTAACTTAGGGACGTTCTGTATATCCCATTGAGAAATAGCCCAATTCATCAAGATTTTTGGTGGTTCGCCAGTTAACTCTGGGTCAACGTTCAAACCGAGGAATTTCATAGCCTGCAGCAAACACTCACTGCTGCGCGAAACATTGATTCCACTTGCATGTTGTTGTTTGCTGAGCTTTTCTCCAGCCGTATTCGTAGCAACAGGAAAGTGCGCGTAGCGGGGTGTAGGTACAAAAAGCTGCTGCTGCAAATAGATTTGCTTAGCAGTGGAGTCAATAAGGTCAAAGCCGCGAACCACATCCGTTACGTTTTGAAATGCATCGTCTACGACAACTGCGAGTTGGTATGCGAATAAAT
>CAWKZY010000082.1:0-9848 GCA_963854625.1 Gammaproteobacteria bacterium
GACATGGGCGTTGTAAGCCAAAAGATCAAAGCAGCGCTGGATTAAGCCGGCGCTTAATAAAGCCTCTTGGGCATGGAGCTTGGCTCAAACAATACTTTTTGAGCCGGCAGCATCCCACACCTTTATCCATCCCCTAGCTCCCAAAGAAGCGGTTTGTCGAAGTTTTGATATTATCTCTTTTAATGGAAGTGTCCAACGATACTGAAATATTCGCTATAATATAGCTGCCGCAATGGGTTCCTTAAGACGCGTTCGCAGCAGCACCCTTAAAAGAACACAATAAACACCAGCAAGGAACAATCACCAAGCGATGGCAGGCTTAATCCCACAAGCATTTATTGACGATCTGCTCAGCCGCGCTGATATCATTGACGTTATAGATAAACGGGTGCCCTTAAAGAAATCCGGCAAGAATTACTCTGCTTGCTGCCCATTTCATAACGAAAAAACACCCTCTTTTAGTGTTCAACCCGAACGTCAGTTTTACTATTGCTTCGGCTGCGGCGCTGCGGGCAATGCAATCGGCTTTGTAATGAACTTCGATCAACTGGACTTTCCTCTAGCTGTTGAGGCCCTTGCAAAAGAAAATGGCCTGGAAGTTCCCCGAGAAGAATCAGAAGCAAGCCAGCGCAAGCAGTCAGAAAACGCAAAACTGTTTACCGTGTTAGAGAAAGCCAATAAGTTTTTCCGCTATCAGCTTAGGCAACATGAAAACAAACAAGCGGCGATTGACTATCTAGTCTCCCGCGGGCTGAGTGGAGAGATCGCAAGAGACTTTAACATCGGCTATGCCCCTCCAGGCTGGGACAACCTCCTCGGAGCATTAGGCAGCGATAGCGCAGCAAAGCAATCCCTAGAAAAGTCAGGAATGGTTATCGAGAAAGACCGAGATAACAAGAAAACCAACGAAAAATCAAAAGCTCAAAGCGAAGGAGCAAGATATTATGACCGCTTTAGGCACCGTATCATGTTCCCTATTAGGGACACTCGAGGCAGAACTATCGCATTTGGTGGGCGCGTTCTTGGTGATGACAAACCGAAATACCTGAACTCACCGGAGACCCCCGTATTTCATAAAAGCGCCGAGCTTTATGGCCTCTATGAATTTAAAAAATCCAACCAGAAGTATAGCCAACTGCTCATAGTAGAAGGCTATATGGATGTTATAGCCCTCGCCCAGATGGGCATCAGAAATGCCGTTGCAACTTTAGGTACAGCAACTAACAGCAATCATTTAAGCCGACTATTCCGCTTAGTACCCGAAGTTGTGTTTTGCTTTGACGGCGATAAAGCAGGCAGAACTGCTGCATGGCGGGCATTGGAGGCAACCCTTGCGCAAATGGAAGATGGCCGCCAAGCAAAGTTTCTATTCCTCCCAGAGGGAGAGGACCCGGACACCTTGGTCCGCAAAATTGGCCAAGACAAATTCAATGAAGAACTTGTCAACGCGACTCCACTGGAGACTTTTTTCTTCGATAAGCTATCGGTCGGCATTGACGTTGCCACCATTGAGGGGAAAGCTAGACTGAGCAATCTCGCCAAACCTCATCTTAAACAGCTGCCTCACGGTGTTTACGGTCAGCTTATGCAAGACAGACTGGCAGGCCTGCTCGGGATATCTAGCGATGCTTTGAATAAGTTATTAGATAAGCCTGACGATAGAGAGCAATCGAAATGGACTGGCTCGTCTGGGTCATCCGACGCACCTTTCGGTGGCCGTGACGGTGGCCGTGACGGTGAGGGCTACGATGATTACACCAGCGGCCGCAGCGACGGGCACTTTGACGTTCCCTACGATACCCCCTCTTATGTTCCTGGTGCGGGCTCGGCTCAAGGATCCGGTAATTCTCAGGGCCTACAGAAATATCCAATTAAGCCGTCCAACAGTGGGCTTTCTATTTACCGACGCCCCGCAGCCGTCAAAGCCATTGAATTACTGCTCCGCAACCCAGAAATAGCGCTTAGTATCGAAATAGACCTAGCACCGCTGCGAAGTACCGAGGACGAAAGCCGGAAACTCCTGCTCTCACTCATTGAAATTGTTCAAAAAGACCCCACTACTAAAGTCTTCACTCTTTTAGGCTATTGTTATGGAACCACTTTGGGCAATCAGTTAACCCAACTGCTAAAAGAAGAGAAAATAACGCCCACTGAGGGGCTCGAAGGGGAATTTAGGCAAATAATTGACAGCATAATGGTGGATGTGGGTAAAAAGCTCTATCAGCTGAAAATCAATGAGATGTTGAAGTCGAAGTTTGGCAGTCCAGCACTTACCTCCCAAAACAGTGATGAAGAATAGAATTAAACTAAATAGGCAATTCAATTGCCTAAAAAAACGACTAACGATATACAAAATAGCTGGTGATCTTTATAATACCCGGCTCCGTTTTATTCACCCATTTCCTGGCATCTGCGCCAGGCAAGACGAGAATTCATGGCCGATTTAATAGCTCCACAGTCCACTCTTAAGGCATTGATTGCTAAAGGAAAGGAACAAAGTTACCTCACTTATGCTGAGGTAAATGATCACCTTCCACAGTCAATATCAGATCCTGACCAAGTTGAAGACATTATTCAGATGATCAACGACATGGGCATCAAGGTGTTCGAAACCGCACCAGATACTGATTCTCTGCTGCTAAATGAAGAGAGCGACACTGGCGCCGACGAACTAGCCGCAGCCGAAGCTGCTGCAGCCTTAGCTGCGGTGGAAAACGAGGCCGGGCGAACAACCGATCCAGTGCGCATGTATATGCGCGAAATGGGCACCGTGGAGCTATTGACCCGTGAAGGCGAAATAGTTATCGCAAAGCGCATTGAAGAAGGTCTGCGTGAGCTAATGAAAGCCATGGCCTATTTCCCTGGCACGGTAGAGCATGTATTGAACGAATACGCGCTCACTAACACCGAAGAGCGCCGCCTGAACGAACTTATTACAGGTTACCTTGACACTACTGACGTTATTCCAGCGCCAGTTCAAATCGTTGACAGCTCAGCTACCTCAACAAGCGATGATGATGAAGACGAAGCGCCAGTAGGACCAGATCCTGAAGAAGCCAGAATTCGCTTTGGCGAGTTGGCCGATCAATTCAAGAAAACCAGTACAGTGGTTAACAAAAACGGTCGCGATCACCCCAAATCAGTCATCGAGCTGGAAAACTTAGGCGAGGTGTTCAAAAGCTTTAAGCTGACTCCACGTCAATTTGATCCACTGCTTAGCCATATTCGTGCCGTACTAGGACGTCTGCGTCGCCACGAGAAAATGGTCATTAGCCTGTGTGTTCGTGGCGCTAAAATGCCACGCAAAACTTTCATCGAAAGTTTTCCTGGCAATGAAACCAATGAAAAGTGGATCGACAAGCACATAAAAGAAAAGAAAGCCTATTCTGAGCTTTTAGTGAACGTGAAGACTGAAGTTTTACGAGCCCAAAAGAAGATCAGGCTCCTTGAAGAAGAAAGCGGACTTTCCGTTACAGAGATTAAAGACATCAATCGCCAGATGTCTATTGGCGAAGCAAAATCTCGTCGCGCCAAGAAAGAAATGGTTGAAGCCAACCTGCGCTTGGTAATCTCCATTGCTAAAAAATACACTAATCGTGGCTTGCAGTTTTTAGATCTTATTCAAGAAGGCAACATTGGCTTAATGAAAGCGGTAGATAAGTTTGAATACCGCCGCGGCTACAAATTCTCGACCTATGCTACATGGTGGATACGCCAGGCTATAACTCGCTCTATTGCTGACCAAGCCAGAACGATTCGTATCCCGGTGCATATGATTGAAACGATTAATAAGTTGAACCGAATCTCTCGACAAATGGTTCATGAGAAAGGCCGCGAACCGACCCCAGAAGAACTGGGCGAGCGTATGGACATGTCTGAAGACAAAGTTCGCCGCGTGCTTAAGATTGCGAAAGAGCCTATCTCAATGGAAACGCCTATTGGTGATGACGAAGACTCCCATCTTGGTGATTTCATCGAAGACGCAACAGTCGATTCTCCAGTGGACTCATCTATCGACGAAGGTCTTCGCGAAGCCACTAAGGACGTTCTTGGCAGCTTGACTGCAAGAGAAGCTAAAGTCCTTAGAATGCGTTTTGGTATCGACATGAATACTGACCATACCCTAGAAGAAGTTGGCAAACAGTTTGACGTGACCCGTGAGCGTATTCGTCAAATCGAAGCGAAGGCGCTGCGTAAGCTGCGCCATCCGACTCGCTCTGATCACTTACGCAGCTTCCTCGACGAATAGATCAGGAATAAGCGTTACCAAATCTATAGCGCTGTAAACGAGCGACTGACTAATCACATTAGCAGTCGCTTTTTACTGGACGACAATAAATTAGGGAGAAAAAGAGACGTGCCATCAGTATCAATAGAAGATAAAGTCGTTTTTGTCACCGGATCAAATCGCGGCATTGGTAAGAGCTTTGTAACTCAGGCTTTGGCCATGGGCGCAAAAAAAGTCTATGCCACCGCGAGAGACAAATCAAAACTTGAAGCTCTGTTAGAACTCGGCGACGACCGAGTTGTCCCGGTTGAGCTTGATGTAACCAAGCAAGAGCAAGTTGACGCGGCGGCCGCTTTAGCGGGCGATACTGATGTTCTAGTCAACAACTCAGGCATGGGGACTGGCAGCCCCTTTTTGGTGGCAGCTGACCCAAGCAAAGCTCAGCTAGAGATAAACGTAAATTATCTCGGCATCCTACGAATGGCTATTGCCTTTGCACCGATTCTAAAAGCCAACGGCGGCGGCGCGATGGTCAACATCCTATCCATCTCTAGTTTAAGCAACTTTCCCTTTGCAGCGAGCTACTCGGCCTCTAAAGCGGCTGCTCATTCATTGACTCAAGGCTTAAGGGTTGAGCTGGATGGGCAAGGCACATTGGTCACTGGCGTCTACCCTGGTCCAATCGACACTGACATGGCGGCCAACCTACCCTATGACAAAGAATCACCAGATGTTGTTGCCGTTAAAGTATTTGAAGCCATTGCTGCGGGCCATGAGGATGTTTTTCCAGACGCTTTCGCCATTCAAATAAACCAAGGTCTTAAAGCTGACTCCAAGGCCGTGGAGAAGATGCAGCTCGATAATTACAAAGCGGCTCAAAAATAGAACCCAAATAAGCAAAATAACACTTAAGAAAACGGCTGGGATTAGATAGAATCCCAACCTGTGAAAGACACTGCTGGGACCTCCCTAGCCAAGTAGTGTTGTTTTCGCTAAATAGCGAAAACAAAGCCATTTACTTGTAGTCGAGACGCGAGATTGAATGAACGAGGAAACGTGCAATAGGTACGTAACTGAGAGAAAAGATCTAGCAGCGACGAGTACGAATAAAAAGCAAAGTATATGGGCCTATAACTCAGTTGGTTAGAGTAGCGGACTCATAATCCGTTTGTCCGAGGTTCGAGTCCTCGTGGGCCCACCATTTTTCCTTGAAAATCATCGAGTTATGATTTGGAGCGACGGACTATGAGTTTTCGCAGTCCGTTGGTCATAGCGCCCCTTCAAGACCCATGCACAAAGAAAAATTGCCCTCAGCAACAACCCACACGGTATTGACAAGTTAACGAGCTAAGTCGAGAAAAACAGGTGAACTAGCGCTCTATATCGCCACCGCCTTTTCCCAAGACGCAAAGGCACGCTGTCTAAAAAAGCGATAGTTCTCAGCTGACACCAAATGCCTGCCCAAGTTAAATAAGTTATAGACAGCTGCATGTGCGCCCAGAAAACGCTGTGCTTGCTTCACTGACTTAAACTTACGCATGCCCCGCTCTCTCACCCGAGTAGGCTCGTGCGATAGCTCACATCGATTGTTGGCATATTGGGATGTGTCGTGAATTGATTCAGGGATCAGTTCTCTATGAGCAACTCCGTAACTTCTAAGTTTATCGGTCACTATCTTCCTTGGCTCGCCTTTGTGCTTGCGCAATAACCGCTTAAAGAAACGCTTTGCGGCCTTTCCGTCGCGCCGTTTCTGCAAGAATACATCAACAACTTCACCATCCTGATCCACCGCTCTCCATAGGTAGTGCCGCTCACCCTGTATCTTCACGAAGACCTCATCAATGAAGAACGTATCTCCATATCCCTGATGTTCTGTTCGCAATCGCTGGGCGTACTTCGGCCCGAACTTGTTACACCACAACCGAATAGCTTCGTAGCTGACCACGATACCTCGTTCAGCCAATAGATCTTCGATATCGCGATGACTGAGATTAAATCGATGGTAGAGCCAAACGGCGTATTGAATGATTTCAGGTGGGAATCGATGGCGCTTATATATCACTGTGGTAGATTTCATACTCGAATCCTGACAGATTGGAAGTTAATTTGTCAGTACCAAATTTCAGCGACATTGTCCGAGTATCGCTCATTAGTTTCTTCGAAATCACAAGCTGTGCGGGAACTGACTTTACTACTTAACCAGAAATTCCCAGAATGGCGGAATGATAGAAGAAGAATGGCCGCTGTAGCTGAATCTGCATATCGATAAAAATACCTAACCGTTCCTCCACAATAGTATGTATAGGGGTTCAGTGGAAGGTATTGACAAGTAAACTCCCAAGGCCTGAAAAGACCTCCTTCAAATACAGCCTATATCGCCACAGCCTTTTCCCAGGACGAAAAGGCACGCTGTCTGAAAAAGCGATAGTTCTCAGCTGACACCAAATGCCATCCCAGATTGAACAAACTGTAAACGGCTGCATGTGCACCTAGAAAGCGCTGAGCCTGAAGCATCGATTTGATCTTACGCATGCCCCGCTCGGCCAATAGGTCCTCGACGTCGCGATGACCCAGATTGAAACGATGGTAAAGCCACACTGCATATTGAATAATTTCGGGTGGAAATCGATGGCGCTTGTACACTTTTGATTGAGCCATCCGTCGGATTCTGGCAGATTGGGAGTTGATTTGTCGGTACCATACAAGATCACTTCGTTCCTAGCAGTGATCATCGCCGTTGAGCAGAGTGAAGACTAGCGTCAACCTCGCTGAATACTGGAGAAAATGATGGCTGGTGGTTGGTCCAAAGATGGAGCGGTACAAGATCAAATTGATGCCAGCGTAGATGATGCTGTAACGGCTGCTCGGAGCAAGCTACCGGTTGGCAATAGCCTAACGCATTGCGAAGAATGTCAAACCGAAATCCCAGAAGCGCGCCGTAAAGCAATCCTAGGCGTGCGCCTCTGTATTAGTTGCCAAACTGATCTTGATAACCAGCAGGCAGATATTCAAGGCTACAATCGTCGTGGCAGCAAGGATAGTCAATTGCGGTGATATTTAGTTATTGGGGGTAGAGTAAATATCCAGTAGTTTGAATGCCTGCTCTTTGGCCGAAAGCTGCCACCCTGGGTTTCAGGTTTTCAGTTCTGCAGGTTTTCACCCCTCCCCCCCCTCGGTCGGTCGGTCGAGAAAGCTGCCCCCAATCCGTTTCAGGTTCAGTTCGGTGTTCGGTCACTGAAATCCGTTTGAAATCTGCCACTTGCCAAGTTCGGTGAGCCAACCGACCCCAACCAAGTTCGGAAGAGGTTCGGTTTCGGTCGGCCTTGGGAATTTGGCCTAGAAGAAACTCAGGGAATTCCTCAAGTTACAGCATCAGAGGCCTCCGAGTTCCACTGCCTCATAATCCGTTTGTCCGAGGTTCGAGTCCTCGTGGGCCCACCATTTTTTGTAGATTTCATCGAGTTATGATTTGGAGCGACGGAATATGGAGTTTCATAGTCCGTTGGCCCTGACTTTGAAACTCGAAATTTCTCTCAACACTTCCTTCAGCTTCCTCAGAATGACCTTTAACTTATCCGCGCCCTTTCGTTCAGCCAATAGGTCTTCGATATCACGATGACTGAGATTAAATCGATGGTAGAGCCAAACGGCGTATTGGATGATTTCAGGTGGGAAGCGGTGGAGTTTGTACGTTGGTAGTAATTTATGACACAGGTGTCTACTGGGGCGAGTTAATTTGTCAGTATCGCCGTAAGTTAGCAGTCGAAAAAACCCGGGTGCTTATTGGTCGATAAGCACCCGGTTCTTTATTTCAAGTTTAGCTACTAACACAAGGTAGCTCTTAAAGCGCTATTGGACTTGCCAAAGCACTCTTGCATAGATGCGGCGACCGCGTCCATCAAACACCACTGTATCGTAGTCTCGTCCACCCACTTCACGGTACGGGATATCTTCATTGAACATGTCTAGTACGCCCAAAGAGAAATTGGTGCTGCCGATTCGGCCGCCCCAATCCTTTGAGTATCGATACTGGAAGTCCCAGGTATTATAACTATCGATTTTTTCATCGAGCATACTGCGCGTGAAATCAGAGCCTGACTCATAGGCAGTCTGATAGGCAAGGTCGCGATATGAGCCGATATGGCGATTTATTAAGCTTACCCCGTGGCTATCCCGCTGCCAGGACATGGTCAGGGTTCCCTTATTATCGGGAAGAGACCTTACAATGTTCCCGTCTCCTGTTGTTCCCGCCGCGTCGTATACGTAGGTATCTAGCAACCCGCGCTCGAGTCCAGGTACGTTAGCCAGTGTGTACTGACGCACATGTGTGAAGTTAACGCGGGCGCTGAAGCGACCCATGTCATTCGACCAGTTGTAGCCAAGTGCTACATCAGCGCCATCAGCGGTAATTGTTCCCGCATTAATCGCACTTAGTGTGGTCGTGATCAGATTTGCCGTTGTAGATCCGAATGCCCTCTGAATGCCAGGCACAACATAAGTACGTGGATCGACTACGCAGTTGAGGCGCTCATCTGAATCGACACCAAACTCAGCGGCCACTGCGGAAGGGCTGCAAGCCGTGTAAGGCTGAGGCGAGTCTGCGGGGATTGAATCGTTAAAGATATAGTTAGACTCATCTTTTGCTGCTTCACTAAATGCTGCGATCTCGGGCTGTATCGCTCGAATCGGCGGCTCGGGCAGCACACGATCGCTGACTTCAAAACGCCATAGATCTACACCGACGGAAAGCCCTTCTAGTGCGCCATCTGGCGTCCACTGCAAGCCGAAGTTATAGGTATCTGCATACTCATTGCCAACGTAAGGCGCAGGCCCACCTAAGGTATAAGTTCCTTCGGCTTCGGCATTAGCATCGGTTGGAGGCACCAAGCCTGCACGAACCGCTTGGTTAGATATAGGATCTCGGAACGTGTAGCCTGACGATTGTAGCCCATTTTGAATAATCGCAATGTTCGGGGCTCTGAAGGATTGTGAGAAAGAGCCACGAACCAATAGAGAATCAAATGGCCTCCAACTCATCGCGATCTTGGGTGATACCTCGCTACCGATTTGTCCCCCATAGTCTTCGTAACGAAGGGCGATTTGTGTTTCCACGTTCTCAATGAATGGCAGCGAGAGCTCCATGAACACCGCCTTCGTAGTACGCGTGTCGTTATAATTAAATGCGCACATCGCACATTCAAAATTATTGCTCACGCGGTGAAATTCATTCGGCGTCCCATTCTCGTCATAGCCAAGGATCCTATTTTGGAGCCCAGGATAATGCAGTTCGCTAGCGTCTTCTTTTGTGTTGCGTTCGCGATATTGTCCACCTATAGCAAACTGCGCCATTCCCCCCTTCATCTCTATGAGATCACCGGACACCCTGGCATCGAATACGGCTAGCTTGTTCCTTTTGTCGACACGATCAACGGTGACATTCATCCAGTCCATAAGCTCGCGACTATTAGCAAGATTAGGATCAGACAGTTGGCTCAGGTAGGGGTTATAGAACATGCAATCCCCCTGGCCTTGATTGTTACTCGTCAGGGCGTAGGATAAGTTTTCGCGCGTTGTAAACACAAATCCTGGGAAAAATGTTTGAACCAAGCCCGGCGCGTAG
>CAWKZY010000083.1:0-9768 GCA_963854625.1 Gammaproteobacteria bacterium
AGTTTTAGTCTTCGCCTCCTTGTTCAGTGTATTTCCAGTTTACAGCACCGAAGAACATTTCATCCCAACTCTGCTGTCCCCATGGAACTTCTCGTTCTGGATCAGGGTTAGCGGGATTTTGGCCAGAATTATCGAAAGCACCAACCGCACGGATCTTAGTTCCGGCGGGCACGAATCTTGGCTCAGTTAACGTATAAGCACGCTGCCAAGCATAGTCGTACTGGGCAATATTAATCAATTCTTCGCTAGAACCATCCGGGAAGTCAGCGAAGAAACGCATGTACTTACCTCGGAAATGCATATGCGGAGTAAAGCTCATAATATTGGCATCTTTGCGAACAGTAATAGAAGCCTGTTGTTCGAAGTCTGGATCGTTAGGAGGGATCGAAGTCCAGTTCGGTGGAAAAATACAGGCACACGCGCCAGACATACGCTCCTCTGGTACTTCACCTTCTGGGTAGAACCATAGACCAATTTTGCCATCGTCAACAGTTTCACGGCCGGTAGTTGTGTAGTGCAGGTTCAAATTTAAAGTAGAACCGGCTTTAAGCAATCCACCCGTGTTGTCAGGATTCCATACAGGATCGGCACCTGGAATATAAGCAGTAATGCTCGCCTTATCCGGGTTGCCACTACCTAAAAAACCACCTCGGCCAGTATCATCAGGAAAATCTAGGCGATTGATTGTATGGTGAAGCACAGTTGGGTCGCCTGCTAGATACTGGCTGCCACGTAGCCAACGATCCTCTTCGATATCAATCGTGATCGCAACGTCTCTGTAATCTAATACCCCAGTCGCTGGAACCTGCTGAGTAGGAATTTCGATAATGTAATCAGGCTCACCAAACGCCCACTTAGACTCAGGCCAAATAAGCTGTGTTAGCGGATCTTCGTTACCGTCTTTAGGTGCACCGGCTTCAGCCCATGCAATCACGTTACGAATATCTTGATCTGCTAAAACCATGCCATTTGTGAAGTCACCAACATGGCTATCAATCTGGCCTGGAGGCATACGCTTAGTCATTAATACTTCGCGAATCATTGGAGACCAACCTTGAACCATTGCATGGCTGTCCATGGCAAATGGCGCAATTCCGCCTTCTCGGTGACAGCTTGAGCAGTTCTCAGCCAAAACAGGCGCGATATCCTTAGCGTAGGAGATCGAATCACTGTTTGGATAAGAAATGGTTTCACCAGTCGCGGCTACTATCGCAGTACTAACTGCGTCACCTGCAACGATCTCTGCAAGAGCGGCTCGAGCGCCAGAAACAGAGCCCTTGTATTCAACTGTGAATTTGCTCGGGTTAAAAACAACAACCTCACCCGTTTGAGCAATACCCAAAGCCTCGGATATAAGGCGAGCATCGTCCATAAGCACGGGGATATCGATGCCGTATTCAGCAAGTTGTGCTTTAACTTCAACACGATTGTTTTTACCCATTGGGTTAATCATGAAGAACTCGATGCCTTTGATATCGTATTCCGCTCTTAAAGCGTCAAAAGCGGGGATAACAGCTTCGGTCGCTGCACTGCCGTTGACTTGCACCAACAGTGCCACTGCTTTGTGATCGTCAAGCCAGCTCATGCTGTGGTTATAGCCGTCTTGGTCTAGCAAAGAAAAGTCGCCCACTCGGTCTGCAGCACTGCTTATAGCAGGTGCCAAAGCCAGAGAGAGTGCGGCGGTTTTTAACATATTTATTGTTTTCACTGTAATCTCCTAAAATAATATCACTGTGACTATTTTCTTGATGTTTCGCCTACCAAATTGAACCTAAGTTCTTGCATGGGTATCGCAAAACAGTTTTTTGAAAGGCCCATGGCTTAAGGCTTTCAAAACAACTTAGCGGATTGATCAAAGAATTGATCCAGCGCTGCCACAAAACTATTTCACTCTAAGGTGAAGAACGCGCTTAATCAATTAGTGGACCTTCGTTTTATCCCTTTTTTAGGCCGCTCAGCCCCTCAGACAGACCGTTTAAGCCTGATGATATTTAAGAAATTAATTATCATAATCCACATTTTGCAAAAGAGTCAGTAATTTAGGATAGAGGGCCGGATTGGCAACCAGAATGTCTTGAGCATGGAACTGTGGATCAACACCCTCGGGAACCTCGCTAAAATGCCCCCACTGAGCGCCTGCCTCACGAGCCACAAGCTGCGCAGCAGCAAAGTCCCAAATGCTTAAGCTCTCGTAATATCCATCCAATCTCCCGCTTGCTAACCAGCAAATATCGAGAGCTGCGGACCCCAGACGGCGAATATCAGCACATTCCCTCAACACTGCCGCCACGCGCTTCAGAATCGGCTCGATAGTGGCTTTGTCGTAGGGAAATCCTGTCGCAATTATACTGCGGCGCAGATCCGTTTCATCAGCAACTGAAATAGCCTTGCCATTAAGATGCGCGCCGCCATCAAGCTGCCCTGTAAACATCTCATCTGTAAAGGGGTTAAAGACTACGCCATGACAGATTTTTCCCGCTTCAACATAAGCAATGGAAACCGCCGATTGGATGTGCCCGTGTGCATAATTTACGGTTCCATCGATAGGGTCGATAATCCACAATGGCGCGTCAAGGTCGGCAATTGAAATAGCCTCAGGAGAAGACTCTTCAGACAGTATATGATGCCCCGGATAACGAGCTTTTATGCTGCCTATGATCAATTTATCAGCTAACAAATCTGCATTAGTTACCAACTCTTGGCCATTTTTATACTGGTGGGTGAGCTGCGCATTGTTGCGTTGATCAACTATTAACTCACCTGCCTCGCGGGCAAGCTTTTGGGTAAACTCAAAAACTGTCATAGAATTTTCGCATTTTGATCATAGTGTATTTATTAAGGCAACCCAGACGGCTAACAAACCTTGTGAGAATGAACCTTTTGATGTGTAATCATTAAGACTAAAAAGAGCTGTAGTATACCTGCCAAACGTGGCAGCATAGTAGGCAATTAATGGCGCCTAATCGATGACAGTAATGCACTGAGACTTATTTGCAGGCGACCCAACTGTCGCTTGGCTAGTACCGCTATCATCCTCTTGTGACCTGCCTGTGACCTGCCTATGACCTGCCTATGACCTGCCTATGACCTGCCTATGACCGCATTAAACACCGCCATGCTGTATTGCATCTTTGCGACTATCGCCACTTTAATTAACTTGCTCACTCAAGAAGCCTCAATCTCTTTTATAAAAGCAACCTATAGCTTTGAGATAGCAATGGTCGCCGGCACTGCCACTGGTCTGGTAAGCAAATATATATTGGATAAGCGCTTTATTTTTAGGTATGAATCGACGACAGCCCGAGGTTCATTGGCCAAATTTAGTGCCTACAGCCTTACGGGGGTTTTCACCACATTGTTATTCTGGGGATTCGAATTCGGTTTTGACAGCTATTTTGGGACCAAATTTGCACGCTACGGCGGCGCAGTCATCGGACTAGCGACCGGTTATGGTATAAAATATCAACTTGATAAACGCTTCGTTTTTAATTCTTAAGGGCAAAAATGATCCTTGACAGCTGGGGACGCTATCCACAAGCCATCGCCACCGTGCTAGAACCACTTGATGGCCCTGCACTTAGGCGCCTTCTTAAAGCGCATGCAAGTGAAGGCAAAATAATCCCCCGTGGTGCGGGTCGAAGCTATGGCGATAGCGCCTTGGCGGAGCTTGTAATGAGCAGCCGATTTTTAGATAGTTTTTTGTCGTTGGATTCTGACAATGGCATTATTCATTGTGGTGCAGGTGTTAGTCTAGATGCCGTTCTCAGGATCGCTATCCTCAATCAACTTTTTGTGCCGGTTCTGCCCGGCAGTAAATTTGTTACAGTTGGCGGCGCCATTGCAGCCGATGTTCATGGTAAAAATCACCATATCGCCGGCTCTTTCTGTGACCACTTAGTTGGATTCAATTTACTTCTATCTTCAGGAGAAGCCGTCTATTGCAGCGAGTCAGAAAATACCGACCTTTTTCACGCCAGCTGCGGCGGCATGGGATTAACAGGAATAATACTTGACGCGAAATTGAAATTACAAAACGTACCCGGCGTTTTTATCAACAGGCAATCTATAGTTAGTGAAAATTTAGTATCTACTTTTGAAATTCTGGAAGAGAACAATACCAGCACATACTCAGTCGCCTGGTTAGACTGTTTAGCTCAAGGTGAGTCACTTGGTCGATCGATTATTTTCTTGGGTAATCATGCTAGCAATCCCAAGTTTGAAATCAACATAAGAAGAGGGATCAATGTTCCCGCAACGACTCCGAGCTTCTTATTGAACAAATACTCGATGAGCCTATTTAACAGCAGCTATTTTAATTTTAAAAAGCTGCTACATAAGTCAGATACGGTGGACTACGATTCCTATTTTTTCCCCCTGGACAATATCGGGAATTGGAATAGGCTTTATGGGCGCAATGGGTTTTTACAGTATCAATTTGTTGTGCCATCTGAAACAGCCTTGAAATCAATCACCGAAGTCTTGGAAAAAGTATCCGCGGCAGGTAAAGGGTCTTTTTTGTCGGTACTGAAAAAATTTGGCAAGGCCAACAAAAACTGGCTTTCTTTTCCACAAGAGGGATATACCCTGACTCTGGATTTTAAACGCGAAAAATCTCTGTTTCCTTTGTTAGATAAACTAGATGAAATAATTCTAAAGCACGGCGGCAGACTGTATCTCGCCAAAGATGCAAGAATGGCCGAAAGTACTTTCAAGCAAAGTTATCCTAATTGGGAAAAATTCCTAGAACTAAAGAAATCCATCGATCCTGAAAATATTTTTGGTTCGCTGCAATCTGACAGAATAGGATTAACCGGTGAAAAAGACCGGAAAAAAAATAAGGATGGAAAGAAAGCATGAAAATTCTTATTATTGGTGCCACCTCTGCAATAGCCAAAGCTACCGCCAGATTGTACGCGGAAACCGGCGCTGAACTTTTTTTGATTGCTAGAAATGAAGCTCGTCTAGAACAGCTAGTCGCTGACCTTGACGTTCGTGGCGCCAAGATCAGCGGTCACCTTTCCTTAGATATAAGCAAAACAATAGGGCATAAAAAAGCGCTTGAAACCGCATTGAAAAGCCTCGAAAAAATTGACCTCGCACTTATTTGTCACGGCGACTTACCCGATCAGACAGCTTGCGAGAACAGCTTTAAAATGGCTCAAAAAGCCATTAATGTGAACGGATTAAGTACTATCTCATTGCTGACCATTTTTGCAGACACCTTCAAATCTCAAGGCTTTGGTAGTATAGCTGTGATTACTTCCGTAGCCGGTGATAGAGGCCGGCAACCAAACTTTGTATACGGCGCATCAAAAGCACTGGTATCGACATACTTGCAAGGATTGCGAGGTGTACTCCTGCCACATGGAGTTCACGTGCTTGATATTAAACCTGGCTTAGTTGACTCACCGATGACTGCAGAGTTTGAAAAAGGCCCGCTATGGTCATCCCCAGAGCTAGTGGCGAAAAGCATAGTCAAAGGCGTAAATAAGAAACGCCTTGTTATCTACGCGCCAGGCTACTGGCGCTTGATAATGATGGTGGTCGTCTCGATTCCTGAAATTATTTTCCAACGTCTGAAATTTTAAATCATGGCTGCTACCGATCGTCAGTCGCCATTATTTGTAGATCTCGATGGCACACTTATTAAATCTGACTGGATGCTGGAAGCTATTCTAGCAATGATCAGGGTCAATCCCATCTCGATTTTTAGAATAGCAATTTGGCTTGCTAAAGGACGGAGCAATTTAAAACGGCATTTGGCTGAGGCGGTCCTTGTCGACATCCCCTCACTTCCTGCTAATCGTGAATTTCTAGAATTTCTAAAGCAAGAAAAAAGTAAGCACAGGGAACTGATTTTAATTTCAGCATCTGATCAAAAAGCTGTCTCTGCCGTCAGCGAGCATTATGATTTATTCGATGCAGCCATCGGCAGTGATGGCACGATTAATCTGAAATCGGGGGCCAAGTTAACCCGAATCCGAGAGTATATAAAAGACGGGGATTTTTCCTATGCAGGAAATTCGGGCGCAGACTTTACTGTCTGGCAAGAAGCTGAAGAAATTATCGTGGTTAATGCTGAAAGCTCTATTGCAAAAAAAGCAAAATCTTTAACTACGCAACAGCGGCCACTACTTGAATTTGATAAGCCACCCTCTCTTCTTCCTCGCTTGCTTAAAGCCATGCGACTTCACCAATGGCTAAAAAACTTTTTGGTTTTTTTACCACTTATCCTGTCACATCGACTCGGTGAAACTGATTTAATTATCTTAACTGTGCTCGCGTTCATCAGCTTTAGCCTCTGTGCATCAAGCGTGTATTTCGTTAACGACATGCTCGATATTGAAAGCGACCGTCAACATAACAGCAAATCGAAACGTCCCTTTGCTGCAGGAACCCTACCATTGCAGTACGGCGTGCTTGGCGCACCCCTGTTATTTTTGTTATCACTCGGATTTGCGAGCTTAGTAGGGACACAGTTTTTTGCCGTACTTATGGGCTATTGGCTCATTACCTGTTTATACAGCCTTTATCTGAAACGTTTGTATCTGCTGGACGCACTAACTCTGTCACTCCTTTACACACTTCGTATCATCGCCGGCTCGGCGGCGATAGCGATCACCACTACTACTTGGTTAATCGCGTTTTCGGGATTCTTGTTTTTAGGATTGGCATTGCTTAAGCGCACAACCGAGCTACGCAATTTGGTAATGGGTGGCCAAGTCACCACTCGTGGACGCGACTACAGCACAGATCGACTTCGAGTAGTGACAGTTTTAGGAGTTATGTCCAGCGCAGCTTCAATATTGGTATTTATGGTTTATATTAATGCCTCCAATATAACTTACCTATACGACCGGCCTGTGCTTTTGTGGGCAATCTGCCCCCTAATCATCGCAATGCTGGCAAGAGTTTGGTGCAAAGCCTACGCTGGAACACTTGATGAAGACCCAGTCTTGTTCGCAAGCCATGACCGCCTGAGTCAGATTATGTTGATACTAAGCGGTACCATCCTTTGGCTGGCTATTTAACGAAGCTTGAACACCGAAATGCTGCCCGTGAAAGTATAGATGTTCTTCAATAAAACTCGCGATAAAGAAATAACTATGGTCATAACCTTGCCGCGACCGGTAGTCCAATGGATATCCGCAGCTACGCGCTGCCTCTATTAACAATTCAGGTTTTAGCTCTCTCTCTAAAAACTTATCTGCTGTGCCCTGATCTATCAATATTGGAAGGTGTTCAGTTGCGGTCTTCAATAGCTCAACAGAATCGTATTCTGCCCATAAAGACCTGTCATCACCTAAGTAGTTTGTAAAAGCCTTTGTGCCCCAGGGGCAATTCATTGGGGAAACTATCGGTGCAAAAGCCGAAACCGATGTATATCGCTCGGGGTTCTTGATCGCTATCGAAAGCGCGCCATGACCACCCATTGAATGACCCATCAATGCATGACGATTATCATCTACAGGAAAATGCCCAGCAACAACTTCCCGCAATTCCTTGGCTATATAGTCATACATCTTGTAGTGAGATTCCCAAGGAGCTTGTGAGGCATTGAGATAGAACCCTGCACCCAAGCCAAAATCGTAAGCCGCGTCTGGATCGTCTGGCACAGACTCTCCACGGGGACTGGTATCGGGGGTAACAATCACGATACCCAGCTCGGATGCTAATCTCTGAGCACCTGCTTTTTGAGCAAAGCTCTCATCGTTGCCGGTCAATCCTGCCAAAAAAGTCAATACCGGTAACTTCAAATTTGCGTCGCCGCTATCAGGGCTTAGTTGTCTGGGTAAATAGATTGAAAAGCTCATCTCGCAATCCAGCGCTGATGAGTGGTGAGTAAAACGTTTCTGAAGACCGCCAAAGCTTTTATTACTTGATATTTCTTCCATATTGCTCATTCTTCCTTTCGCTAATTTTAACTGGAGGTTGCGATAACACTAACAAGCTCGTTAAATCTGCAGCGCCGTTTAACCCGACTAGACCGCCGTTAGCGCAGATTGCTTTTACCCCGGTTGGTGGTAAAGTCGATTTAACAATAAAATCAAAGACACTGCATTGAGTTAATTATGATACGTCAAAACTTGTCTGCTAAAACCTCTAGAATATTGATTGCCGCCGGTATTGCCCTTGTTTTGCCAACGTTTGGACATTCCCAACCGGCCTCACTTAGCTCTGACAACAAAGATATCATCGATAGCTCAGGGCAAGCCTGCCAAGCTCTGGCAGATCTGCGAAACCTAACAATCACCTCCGCCTCGATCAGAGACAACGACCAAGGGTCCCAGCCTTATTGCTATGTCCGGGGTATAATTTCACCCGCAATCCACTTTCACGCCCAACTGCCCTTGCCTGAAAACTGGAATGGACGCTTTCTGCAGTGGGGTGATGGCGGCAAAGACGGTGATTTAGATTTCGCAGATAACCGCGTTGCAGAGGGTTATGCAGTGACCAATAGCAATACCGGCCATGATAGTGGGGTCGAACCAGGCGCTTCTTTTGGGTTTAATAACCGTCAGGCGGAAATCGATTTTGGGTACCGTGCTGTTCATCTCACCGTGATGGCAGGCAAGACCCTAGTTCATGCGTACTATGGGTCTGGACCTGACTACTCTTATTTCGAAGGCTGCTCTCAGGGCGGGCGCCAAGGCTTAATGGAGGCTCAGCGCTACCCAGACGATTTCGATGGAATCGTGGCTGGCGCTCCCGCTTTTGCTTACCAAGCACTTAATGCCGCTGGGACCTGGAATTTACAACGAATATTCCGCGATAACCTGAACGGAAATCTAGCAGTAGACACCACCGGTGATGGTGATTTTGACAGCCTTCGTTTAATTGATATTCTTCATGATCAGGTATTGAAAAAATGTGATGCCCGCGACGGTATTCTCGATGGGGTGGTGAACGATCCGTTTACCTGTCCCTTCAATCCTTTTTTGGATCTTGCGAATTTAATGTGCCCCATCAATGCGGTCAGCGATCAATGCTTTACCCAAGCTCAATTGCAGACTGTTCAGGATCTTTATGATGGCCCCCGCGACGACAATGGCGTGCAAATTTACCCTGGCAAAATGTTTGGCTCTGAAAAGCGCTGGACCGGGTTGTATATCCCCCACGCGGGAAATAACAATGGTCCGAGCAAGTTAATGGGCGTTGCCGGAGATCATATGAACTACCTGTTCTATGAACAGGACCCAGGCGTCTCGGTACCCAATGTAAAAGATACTAACTATCAAGCTAGAAAAGGTGGAGTAGTGCCCGAGTTTCATTGGTTTGATTATGACATCAATGATTTTAACTCAGGCAAGGGTGATTTGATGATGTCCATTACTGACGCCACAGACCCGGATCTTAGCCGCTTTCTTAAAGACCGTGGTGGTAAGCTTATTGTTTACCATGGCCTAGTCGACTCTTTAATCGTGGCGTCAGACACCGTCGATTACTATCAAGAAATGATCAGTACTTCTTTCTCTGGAAGCTTAGCCGACGCCGTTGAAAGCTCTCGGTTATTCTTAGCTCCCGGCATGGCTCATTGCTCGGGTGGGTCTGGGCCTAATAGCTGGGACAAACTGGCTCCCCTTGTTGATTGGGTTGAAAACGGCCACGCTCCAGATGCAATAACCGCGACATACACCCAGGGAGGCGAAGTTGTTAACGAAAGGCCGCTGTGTGCTTATCCGGCACAGGCCAGCTATGTAGGGCCCAACAACGGCGCCAATGATTCAGAAAACTGGCGCGCTGAAAATTTCGAATGCCGTTAGACAC
>CAWKZY010000084.1:0-9748 GCA_963854625.1 Gammaproteobacteria bacterium
ATATACCCACTAAAACTTGATTTGGCGGAGTTTGCGCCGTTCCTAAAGCTTGTCGCAGCAACGACATAACGATAATAATCCTGACGAAAGACGTCATCATTAACAGCAGTGACGGTAGCAATGTCAGTAACGTCATAAGTGCAAGTAGTTGCAACGTTAAACTATATTTGGTCCCTCCAGTGCCATCATCAATCATATTTATGATTGGTAGGCCCGTTTGAGCATCGGCAGGTAACGCTAATAACATACCTATGATCGCAATACCCCGAACAAGCAGCTTTATTCTTTGTGACGGACTTCGAGAAGAGCTTGATTTTACACTCTCACATTGAATGCCCAAATTCTGTTTACTGCCAATCATTCTGAACACCTTTTAATCCTTTATTTCAGTTTTAGCTTTAGTAAATAGCGCCCCAAACCCTTTAGCATGTTGGCTGATTTTATCTCGGCTCATCTGCTTGTTTGTGGTTTCCTCGCGGCTCTTACTCACGCAGGTATTGCGATCCCAAGTCCCCAAATGTGTCAAACTGTGCGGGGATACCCCAATCAATAGCTGCTCTCCATTGACGCCAACTAATACTAGTTTTTGACGACCACCAAGATTTTTGACTTCGAGTAACTCTAGTCTCTGCTCCCCCGAAATGCCCATAACTGCGCTATATTTTTTTATACCAAACAAAGTAACCGCTAAAAGAAGTATCACTACTAAAAACGATCCCATCATGGTGATAACTTGACTGAAGCCAATAACTTCCATTCCGCCTTACTCCCTCTAAAGGTTTTTTACCCGCTCTGATGCCGGCACTACATTCGTCAGCTTGACACCATAATGTTCGCCCACAAGAACGACCTCACCCTGTGCGACCCGCGTGTCATTCACTAACAAATCAAGTGGTTCGCCAGCAAGCTTGCTTAGCTCAACAACGCTACCTTGGCTAAGGCTCATAATGTCTCGTATTTTTAAGGTAGTTCTTCCTACCTCTAAAGACAGAGTAACGGCAATATTTTGTAATAGATCAGAATCAATTTTGCTCTTTTTAGTACCCTCTAATATCGGCTCAACTGCGTCTGCTTGGCTGTCTTGGTCGGTGGTATTCAGTTCTCTGTCTTCCATAATTGTCTCGCTTTCTCTACTTAATTAATCGTTAAATATGAATTCATATTTTGTTACTTGGAGCCGGCTAAAGAGGTTACAAGTTGAACCGCCATATTTGATCCTTGGGTGCCAACATTCCCCTCAAAAGCAGGGCTGTTCTCAATATCCACTTTTGCGAAGTTAGGCTTGGCAAAATAGATAATGTCATCTTGCCGTAAAGACTCAAATTCTTTTAAAGTGGTGCTTATTTGCGCTAGCCTGACGGTGATCTCAAGCGGTGCGTCCATAATGGCAGTCTCTAAATTTGAACTCCATCGCGCAGCAAGGTCATCTTTTGCAACCTCCGCAGGAGGCCTGAGAAAAGAGCTTCTGATAGACTTAAGCGCATAGTATGGATATACAATTTCAATAGTTCTCTCAGTCTTAGAAACAAGCAGGTTAAATCGACTAACAAGAACTAATTCATCACGCTTCATCGTTTTAGCTTTTCTAGGATCACTTGTGAATTCTACGTTTGTGCACGTAAGCGGCTGAATCGGGGCCCAGGCGTCGTGCAGAGCACCCAATACCTCATTCATTAAAATATTATTTATGCTTAACTCAGTTCTGGTAAACCCTTTTTGATCGCTTTCTGGTGTATCAACTTCACTGTCGCCACCAAAAAAATTATCAAAACATTCACCAATAAGGCCTGGATTAATGACCACTAGCGCTTCGCCATGAAGCGGCCGAGCGCGAATAATGTTTATTGCCTGCGGGGCTTTTAACTCCCCCATGTAGTCTCCATAAGTCTGAATCTTAACTGCCTCAGCTACTCCCTTCACCGGCACTCTTATAACGCTTGAAAGCCGCCGCTTAAAACCCAAAAGGATGCGATCATTAATAGGATTTATGGCGCTGGTGTTAATCCCCTTTGAGTCTTCCTCATTGACAAGATCATGCTTAATCGCTTTAAGCTGTGTGTTTAAGCCCGTGCCTGACTCAATAGACCCATCATTTATGCCTGCTGCCAGAGCATCTAGTTCTTCTGGGGATAAAACGTTTTCTTTGTCAGCCATCTTGGCTCTCCATAGTGGCCTTTCGGCGAATATCGTCTGTTAAGCACTCGCCGTTATTGAACAATAAACTCTGTAAAATATAATTCTTGGATGTGACGGCTACCGGTACGTTTCTCTAGAACATCATTCATTGCTTTTTTAAGTTCATCGCCTAAATTCTCTCTAAACCCTAGATTTGAAACCTCGTCTTCCCGCTTCTGCGACAAAATTTTCAAAAAGCTACTTCGGATAGGAAATGCATGCTCCTTTATTTCCTCAACAAGCGTTTTGTCATCATTCTCTTTTACCATTACAGCAATCTGGACTTGAATCATTCTTTGAGAGTTGAAAAGATTACTTAGCAGCTCAGGTTTTATTTCAAAATAGGCGAGCTCACCCTCATCAGAGTCTTCATTTTTACCCTGCGGTTGCTCACTCTCGACTATGTCCTCGAGATTGTCGCCGTTTTCGCCAGCTTCCATTGCAGCGATAGCGTCCTCGGCACTTTCCGATTCAAAAAACCCAACAGCGAATAATGTTCCAATCACCGCGCCTCCCAGCAGGATCAAAGCCAATAAAACAACAAGAACGATCTTCAGTACTGACCTTTTTTTTGGTGTCTCGCTTACGTCACTTGTTTCGTCACTCATTGTTCATCTTCCTTATTAATGTAAAAATAATTCATTGCGCTGGCTTGTCACTCTAGATCGTAATATCCAAACCCTCGATTAGTGATTGTTGCTTCACGGGCCCGACCGTTGGCTCTAACATGGCAGTTTTTGCTTGGCGTGCCGCCATGTCCAAGTCTTCTTCATCGTCTCCACCGCCAAAAGGTGTCGAATTTCCGTCATTTGCCCCTTGCTTTCCACTCCCTAATCCCAAGTAAGCAGTTTCTATGCCATGTTCTCTTAATTCTTCTTTTAATCTTGGCATTCCATCCTGAAGAAGCTCTCTTGTAAGGGCCTTTGACGCATTAAAATGTGCCTCCAACTCGCCGCCTCTCATCTCTAAATGTATCTCTATACGCCCCAAGGATTTAGGATGTATGTCTAATTCGACTTGCCAAACCCCTTTAGCGATTTGTGCGGTAAGTCGCTGCCCTAGTGCCTCAGAAAGTCTCTTAGACATATCAGCGTGTTGTTCTTGTTTTATAATGAGTACTTCATCTGGACGTTCAATTGAAAAGCGCTTACCCGTTACATCCATAAGAGCTAAAGGAGGCTCAGCATTTTTTGCTTGTATCAAAATACCGTCATCATCAACTCCGCCTAACCGAGTACTTTTAAGGTTTAAAGGTAACGTTGAGTTTTGTACAGTTTGTGTTTGCGTCACCGTACTCGTTGACAACATAGACTCCGACACAATGAACTTGCTTGGAATGGCCGTATGTAGCGTATTTTGTTTAGCCGTTTCTTTCACAGAACCCGACAATAAACCCATCGCGCGTGGAATCTTTTCTTCAGTCAACAAAGACTTCCCAACTAAGGTATGAACTGAAGTTCGCTTATCGGTTACATCCATAAGAGCTACAGGAGGCTCAGTATTTTTTGTTTGTATCAAAATACCGTCATCATCAACTCCGCCTAATCGAGTACTTTCACGGTTTAAGGGTAAAATTGAGTTTTGTACGGTTTGTGATTGCGTCGCCGTGCTCTTTGACGGTAGAGACTCCGACGCAATGAACTTGCTTGGAATAGCCGTGTGTAGCGTATTTTGTTTAGCCGTTTCTTTGACGGTACCCGACAATAAATTCATCGCGCGTGGAATCTTTTCTTTACTCAACGATGCTTCATTACTCAGCAACGAAACCTGCTGTGCTGAATTAATTGAAGTCGGCCTTGTCTGAGAGACAGATGATGGATCTTTCATCAAAAGAGCGAGCAATTCAGCTTCGACTCCTTGAGATTGTGCAAATTCTTCTATCACATCATTGGTTGGCTCATCACCTCCAACAAGTAATAACATGCCACCCCGCAAGACTTTACTTTCCAGTGTGATCATTGGGAAAGAATTATTCGGCAGGATTTCGCCATGTTCAGGCTTTTTGATGCCGCTTTCTGGCGTGGCAACCTTATTAACACTTTGTTTAAATAGTTCGTTAAATTCTTTGCTACGACTGGGGTCAGAATCACGCCGGGGAGCGGGGGTTGTGGCTTCTTTACTGAGCATTACTGGCGGCAAATCAACCATAATTTTCATTCTCCAAACAGTTCTTTTCTACGGTATTTATATGAAAGCAAGACATGTGCCAATATCTAACTGAGGAGGTTATCGTTTGAGGTTAAACTGGGTAATACTCTGGAATTCAAGCTCACGTTTTTCGTTAGCCGCTACCTTCTGACTTTGGTTTTCTATCTCTCTTTGGACTAAAAAGTCAGCTTTTAATTTTTCTTGATTAGCCAATATTAGGCTTTTTTTAGCCTCGGTATGATCACCTTCAGCATTCATATACTCATAAGAAGTTCGATTTTGAAGGTCCATTAACTGAGCAATAAATTTTCTGCAGTTATCTATATCTCCGCTACCCAGGTCACCCTTTAGCGCTTCAGCATGATTAGAATATTCAACCAACAGATCTGCTATTTTACTTTGCCTAACTATAATTTTATGTTTCAGCTGAGTCGTCTTTTTAAAGCTAAGTTCTGCCCTAAGCGCCGTATCATTGGCTTGTAAAGCAAGAACCTGCCAGACCGAATTAACATTCTTAGCCACTAGGTTTGCTCCATTAGTTGTTGAAGTAATTCTTGGCTTTTCTCTAAACTCACCGCTGTTTCACTGTCTTGTTGTAATAAATCGTTTATCCTAGATCTAAGATGAATAGCCAGATCGATGTCTGCATCAACCCCTGCCTCGTAGGCTCCCACTTGAATAAGATCTTTATTCTGTTGGTAGAGCGTCCAAAGATTACGTAATCGATTGGCATTTTTTTGTAACTCTGGTGTCAGTAAGCTATTCATGATCCGTGAAATTGAGCCCGCCAAATCGATCGCCGGATAGTGCGCTGCATCTGCCAACTCTCTTGCCAACATAACTTGTCCATCTAACGACGCTCGAGCAATATCAACAATAGGATCAGACCGATCATCTCCCTCAGCGAGAACCGTATAAATAGCGGTGATTGCTCCAACGCTATTGCGGCCCACCCCCGCCCTTTCAATTAGTTTTGGCAACAGTGCAAAGACCGATGGAGGATATCCTTTCGCGGTAGGTGGCTCACCAATCGCCAAGCCAACTTCACGTTGAGCATGAGCTACTCGCGTTAAACTGTCACACAGCAACAGCACATTCTGTCCTTGATCCCTAAAATATTCTGCGATCAAGTGAGTCAGGTTAGCGGCTTTTAGTCGAATAACCGGCGACTCATTAGCTGGAGAGGCCACAATGATTGCTTTTTTCAAGCCCTCTTCTCCAAGAGTTTGATGGACAAACTCCTGAACCTCTCGACCCCGCTCGCCAATAAGTCCTATTACGACGATATCAGCCTCTGTATTGCGCGTTAGCATACCCATCAGCACGCTTTTACCTACTCCAGATCCCGCAATCAAACCAATACGCTGGCCTTGCCCAAGGGTCAAACAGGTGTTGATCGCCTTGATGCCAGTATCAAGAATTTTATTGATAGAGCCTCGCTCCATTGGATTGATCTCTGTCCCCTCTAGACTTCTATACTCGCTGTACTGAATCGGACCCTTACCATCTATAGGATTCCCCAGCCCATCAACAACTCTTCCAAGCAGCGCATTACCAAGGCCTCCTTTACTGTTATTGGAGCGGACCCATATTCGGGCCCCAGGACCAATACCGGCGGGCTCTGTAAATGGCATCAAATAAAGTATTTCTCCATTAAACCCCACTACTTGGGCGTCTATGAAAGTGTCTAGCTCCAGGTGCTCGATCTGACAATGCGCACCTAAGGGGGCTACAATCCCCTTAGCCTCCAAGGTCAAACCAACGACTCTGACTATCTTCCCGCTAATGTTAGTCTTGGGCGCTCTCAGCTGAGGTATTAACCGCTGAACTTGCTCTGAAAAATTATGCATCTTGTACTTCATCCAGTGGTTTTTCAGGATCATTAGCTAGATGACTCTCTGATTCTTGCCGCTGGCTTTTACCTTCTTCTTTTCCGCTTAAGACCTCATTAGTGTTTGAAGTACTCACATTATCTGTCGAAACGGCGGTGAAGAGACTCTCTGATAGGACTTCTAATCTATGTTCTATCAGATCCTCAACCGCACTATTATCAAGCGTTAAAACGACGCTACCCGAGGACAGATTGTCACTTTTCCTTAAATCCAAGTGTGCCAAATCCTCAGCCAAATTCGAACAGACCTGATCAAAGTCATAAGGATTAAGGGTCATCACTATAGAAGCCGGTCCTTTTTGTTGAAGCTCTTCTAGTACTCCTCGGATAAGCCGCTCAATAGCAACATTTGAGATACTTAGCTCCCCTCGAACTAGTTGCTGCGCTATGTGTAAAGACAATGTTTTTACTGGTTCAAAAAAAGTCGTTGCCTTTTGCTGTTCCTGATACATGCTTTGGGTGAGCGTGGAGAAAGTTTCTCGTGTACGCTCCCATTTTCGCTCAGCTTCCTCAACACCCCGCGAATAACCCTTCTCAAAAAAATCCTGGGTAGCTTGATCAAAAGCGGCCATTGACACTGTTAGCGCCTCAGATTCAGGTCCATCTTCTTTTGTTATATCTAAACCTTCCTCTAACAGTTCAGAAGCCTCTGTTACGATATCTATTTCTTCAGCTGGCTCTAAAAGCTCTACGTTTTGTGCTTCCCATTTAGTAAACCCCGCGCGAGTGCCTCCATTTGACCATGACAAAGGAGAAAAATTTGTAGATACTTTATCGCCGGTCAAAAGTTGATTTGAACGCCAGCTGGGGGATATTTCTTTATCAGACAAAGTCATTTCCTTTACCCAACAATACTATTTCGCCATCATCGGCTAACTGCCGCGCAATCCGCAAAATATTTTTCTGTGCAGCCTCAACCTCGGCAATCCGAATTGGGCCCTTAGCTTCCATGTCATCCAAGAATAATAACCGAGCACGCTCTGACATGTTGTTTAAGAAATTGTCCTTGGTTGCGTCGTCTGCGCCTCTGATCGCAGCCATTAAAACTTCGTTGCCAGCAGCCGACAGAAGCTTCTGGATACCTTTGTTATCCACATCAGCTAAATTGTCAAACGTCAGCATCTTATCCTGGATTTGTGTCGCCACAGTTTCGGCGTTTATAGTCAAGTTATCCATAACATCCGCGACCACGTCAGCATTTGCAAAGTTCAAAATAGTGGCCGCTGCTTCAATTCCACCAACAGACGCTGATTGCGCAGATGTATTTGCAAATTGCTGCGTCATAATACCCTCAAGCTCCTTCATAGCCGCTGGCTGAATCGCGTCCATGGTGGCCACTCGGTGAACTATTTCAACGTGTTTTTCCTCCGGTAAAGACCCTAAAACCTGTGCGGCAACATCGGGCTCGAGGACTGACAATATAATGGCTGCTATTTGCGGGTGTTCTGCGCTAATAATTTCAGCAATAGAAGCGGCATCCATCCACTGCAAAATCTCTAATCCCTTGCTAGAGCTTGGCGGCATGATTTTGCGGAGAACCGTAGCCGCCTTCTCATCTCCCAGCGCTCGCTTGAGAACATTTTGCACGTAGGCCGCATTACCAAGGCCTAAATTCGTCTGATCTTCGAGCGTATTAATAAACTCATCAAGTACTTTATTCACTAGGCCTTGAGATAAACTAGAGACATCAACCATCGATCCACCTATCGTACTAACCTCTTTAGGCTCCAAAAATTGAACGACCGTTGAGGCATGATCCTCTCCTAGTAGCAGCATAATGACAGCCGCTCGTTGGCTACCCGTCATTGTGGTATAGGCTTGGTCTATTGCCTCTTGCTGAGGATCAATCGCCGGTGTTAAGGGCCTCTTTGCCATTTTAATATCCTCGCCGCTTTTAAGCGTTCTTAATCATAGATTTAAGTAAATTAGCCACTCGACCAGAATCAGCCGCTACAAGAGCTCTCACAGTGTCAACTTTATCGTCATAACTGCGTGACGATACAGGCTCACCTCGGTAGCTGCTTGGCTGTCCCAGGCTATCTTTTTGCGCGGCTTGTCCTGGGGATGCCCCCATGTTCGTAACCCCACCAAGCGAAGTATTCCCGGCTCTACCAAGAGGCAACGCTGGCGAGGAATAAGCACCAATAGCGGGCTTTACTACCAACAATAGCAGGGCAATAAATGCTGCAGCTACGGATGAGCTTTTGATCAAGCTTGTCACCTGGCTGTTTTCATACCAGGGGTCTGATATTGGCTCAATAAGCTCAGGCGGCTCAAAGCGAGCAGAAACGATCGTAACTACATCGCCCCGATCCGCATTAAAGCCGATCAAACTTTTGACCAAGTTAGAAAAACGCTCTAGTTCTAGCTCTGAAAATTCTCCGCTGTTTGGATCTACTGATCCTTCTGCCTGCTCGTCATCTGATAGTATTTTGGGGCTCGGCGGATTAAGTACTACTGCAACTGATATCCTCTCAACTAAGCCGCCCTGTCGCTTAACATGCCTAATAGCTCTATCCATTTCGTAGTTGCGTGTCGTTTTACTACTCAGCATATTTTTATTAAGTGCGCTGGGAGAATCGTTAGCATTAGGATCTGCAGGCACCGTATTTGCCGTAGCACCCGGGATCCCAGTTGCTTGAGAACCCCCTTGTTGCTCCATCGTTAAAATTTCAGAGCGTGCTCGTGGACCATTGTCATTTCCGTCGTATTCTTCATAAGTAGATTCAATCTCAGTAAAGTCAATCTGCATATCAACCTCAGATCGCACATTGCCCATCCCAACAATTGGTGACAAAAAAGCATTAATCCGATTACGATAGCTCTCCTCCCTACTTTGCTTGTGAGCCATGTGTTCGCTACTCATCAAAGAGCTAGACCCTTCAACATTGGTCAATAATTCTCCGCGTTGGTCTACAACCGATACGTTCTCTGTTGCTAAATATGGAACACTCGAAGCAATTAGATGGATAATTGCCTGCACTTGAGACTCTGAAACTACCCGACCCGGATATGGAGAAACAACTACCGATGCTTTTGCAGCCTCACGGTTTCTTACAAAGACACTTTGCTTTGGCGATGCGAGATGGACTCGTGCTGACTCAATGGTGGAAATTTTTGAAACGCTGGCAGCGAGCTCTATTTCAATTGCAGAAATATATCGGACCTGCTCCATAAATTGGCTGGTTGTCATCGCGGCTGTTTCGCTCATCGCCCCGATACTTCCGGTCACAGTGCTTTTTGGTAAACCTTGAGACGCCAAATACAGGCGGGCTTCATGATACCGAGATGAAGGCACTTTTAACTCACCAGTTTGAGTGTCGATTTTGGCACTAAAATCAGCGTTAGAGAGAGCCTCAAACGCAGACTGCCGATCTACCTCCGATAAACCCGGATAAACTGTTCTATACGGAGAGGTTTGACTCCAAGAATATACCAGGATAAATAACATCACGGTCATCAGAGCTATAATAGCCGGCATAGCGCGTCTGACCGCTGGCTGGGATATCGTCTTTCGAATCATTCCGTCTAGCC
>CAWKZY010000085.1:0-9653 GCA_963854625.1 Gammaproteobacteria bacterium
ACTGGAATTATTATGCTATCTGCACTACTAACAGCTACTGTAGTAATCGGAATTATTTTAATCGGCCTTTTACTTTTTGTACTCGGAAGGCTTACCTGGCTAGAGAAAGAAATACCCGCCCACCAAGTGCCCGTTTACCATCAAAACCAGCATCCCCGATTCCTTGTTAACTCACCTCCGTCAACCACTATTGAATTTCACTGCCTACTAGTGTCCGTTGATCATTCATGCCAAACTGACTTCCGATAGCATACGGTTAAACCCTTAAAGGCTTTAACTTAACGTACCTTTACTCAGTTGAATACCAGCTGACGAGGAATTTTATACGTGTCAAACACAGTCTGCCTTATTGTTGGCGCCGATGACTCTATAGGCGCGACAACCGCTAAGCGTTTCGCCAAAGGTGGATTTACTATCTGCCCTTTGGAAACTGTTAGTTCCAATGTCTGCGGCAATATCAATTCCCCAATCTTTGAGACACCCGAACGGGTCTTCTACAGGGTCTGGCAAATGGCTTGCTTTGCCGGGTTTTTTGCGGGCCGCGTGGCTGCCCGACACATAATGCCGCGCGGACGAGGTTCTATTTTTACCGGAGCCACAGCAAGTTTAAGAGAAGCCAGCGGACACGCCGCCTTTTCGCGTGCCAAATTTGGATTAAGAGCACTTGCTCAAGCCATGAAACGAGAATTGAGGCCGCGAGGGTTGCCTGTTGCACACTTGATAATCGACTCAGGTGGTGACACCGCTTTCGTTCGCGATCGCATTAAAGAGCGAGGTATTAATCCTGACGAATCACCTCAAGACACTCTTATGAGCCCAGATTCTGTCGGAAAAGTCTACTGGAATTCACACCATCAAACCCGAGACGCATGGACCCATGAAATGGGTATCCGACCGTTTACAGAAAATTTGAAACATTAATTGAGAGCCTATTATGACATTAGAATTCCACTTTGATTTTGGCAGCCCAAACACCTACTACTGCCACCGGGTTTTGCCGGAAATTGAGGCTCGCACTGGAGCCAAGTTTGACTACGTTCCTATTTTATTGGGAGGAGTTTTTAAGGCAACTAATAACAAGTCACCGATGGAAGCACTTGCTGGGATTAAAAATAAATCTGAATACAACTCCTTGGAAACAGCAAGGTTTGTAAGTAGGCATAAGCTAAACAACTTCAAATTCAATCCACACTTTCCCGTTAACACGCTGCATATAATGCGCGGTGCGGTGTACGCAATTAAAAATGGATTTGGAGAGCGCTACATAGAAGCCATGTATCAGTGTATGTGGGAGAAGGAACTCAATATGTCTGACCCAGAAGTGATCTCTAGAGCGCTAAATGACGCCAACCTACCTGGCCAAGACATTATTGCTGGCGCCGCTAGCCCTGAGATAAAGCAGGAACTGATAGATAACACGATGGCATCTGTTGGCCGAGGAAGCTTCGGCTCGCCTACATTCTATGTCGGTAATGAGATTTATTTCGGCAAAGATAAACTAGCAGAAGTGGAAACAGAAATTATCTATCAGACTAACGGCTGAATAGCAGGCAAATTAGCGGGCAGGGATGCGATTAAAAACCCTCACCAAATTAATTGCCGCGCCAAAACTCGATGGTTCGAGCTGCATAGCTATCGTAAGGGTATTGCCGCTATCGGAAAGCGAATAGCTTTCTAGCGTAAAACCGCCATCACGAGGCCGCGCCTCTACAATTAGCTTTTTATTTTCCCAATAAGAAAGCGAAAAATCTTCACCCCCGTCACTGTAAAAGCTGTTTGCAGAGGACTGCCTCTTGCGTCCATCGGTGTAGAAAATTCGAGTAAAGTTATCTGCATATTCAAAACTGCACTGAACCCCATCAATTGAGATTGTCAGCACATCGTCATAGGATATTCGGTCATAAAGTTCTTGCTCAGCAGGACCTCCGCGATAGAAATCATCATCTTTTTTTGCAAACCATCGCCTTTTTACCTTGCCTCCACCTTCTTTTATAGCCGCCTCAACTTGATCATCCGTATTGTCGCTGCGATCTTCGTCAATCACCCAATGTCCTACTAGCATCTCGCTTGTCGGGTTTTCGGTCGCTAGCAGTATCTGGCTGAAAAAAACACTTGCCACTGCCAATAGCACTCCATAAAGGGTGTTTAGCTTGGGCATACTTTTAAGCGTGCGTTTAGACATAGCTGAGGCGGTTTCCTCTATTTTTTCGATGCGCTCGGCGCTTCCGGTACATCCAACACTACCACAGTGACAGGTTTAGCGAAAAAGACATCGCGATTCCTGATCATAACGCGCGCTAACAAGATTACCAAGACGAATAAAACCAAGTAATAAACCGGGAAGACTGCCAAGGAATCAACAAAAACCGCTGTTTCTAAGCTTTCTCCGCTCAGAGTCTCTTGCTGCTGACGGCGCAGCGCCGCCACGTAAGCTGTATACAACAAACTGGCAACACCAAGCCCTAAATTCAATGCCAACCCTTTAAAACTCAACACCGTGGCTCTAATACTAGAGTCCACTTCTTTGTTTATATAATAACTTGCGTGAAATTGAACCATTCCCATCATAGCAAAAGCACCTACCGCGAAGAGAACCCCGTAGATCGGCACGGCGAAACTAAGCCCAATAAGACCTAGCATCAATACGCAGGACAGGCTTAGAAAATTGAATATTGGCGAATGACTTGTAACCAAGTAACGGGATATTTTTGCATTCATTATTCCAACCAAAGACATCCCCGCACCGATAAACCCAAACCACGAAATTGGAATGTCGATGACTCGGTAATACTCACTTGAAAGCACTGCAAACTGTCTCCCCACACTGTCCAGCGCAAGCCCCGCTAAAATAACAAACAGCACAAAACGGTGATTGAATGTCCATTTTGCTGCTACCAAAATTTGCCTAAAAGGTTCTAGCAGAGGGTGTTCTTTCTCTCCCTTGCGGCTCTCAAGATGCAACGCTTTCTTTCTTGCCAAGGAGTCTTTATCCAAGTCGTAAAAACCCAAAGCTGTAATGAGGACCGCACAAGCTGTCAGCAAGGTTAGCAACACCGGCAAGCGAATGACCATTGACTGGGGCAAAACCCATTGCTCGTTAAACAGACCAAGTAGGCCATTAACAATGGCCGGATCGTATGCAAAGGCCCCCAAGATCATAGTGGTGAAAAACCCAATTGACACAACCATAGTGGTTTTTTCTAAGAGCTTCGACCAATCACCCTCGCGCCCAAGGGCCTTCAGCGAATCATAGGCTAATGCCTCATCTGCACCGCTGGCTGCCGCTTCAGATAAGCCGGAACAAATTCGGTTTCCTAAAAACAAAAAGAATAATAAGTTCGAGCTGCCTATCGGTGCAAACACAATAAGTGCCATTTCCAACACCATCATTGCAGCCGCGAAGACCACCAACTTTTTTCGACCAACAATATCGGCTAAAGCGCCAGACGGAACTTCAGCTAAGACTATAGTCAGCGCCCAAACTAAATTTAGAATCGCGAATTGTTCGAGACTAAGACCGTAATCGAGAAACAAAATTGTAAAAACTGGATAGTAAAATCGCGCCGTGTACAGAAGACGAAAGATTATAAAACGTCTCAAATTACCTTCTAGCTGCGCGGGAGTAGCGGCTAGCCCATCTATAGCTTCTGACATTTATTTTCCTGCATTAATACTAAGAGCCGAACATCTCGGCGGCTAAATTCGACAGCTGCACTTTAGAATTAAAGATCTCGCAGCCACTGGGAGATGGCCTGCCCTATTTCGTCTGGAGAATCCTCCTGAATGAAATGATCACCAGCGACAGTGACCTCTATTTGATTAGGCCACGTCCGGCAGAAATCACGCTGCGCCCCAACAAGAATTGACCCGGGCTGCCCATTGATGAATAACTTAGGCAAAGGGCTCATTGAAAGCCAATCAGCATAGTCTTGTATAATAACTCCCACATCAGCAGGAGAACCATCGATGGGGATTTGTCGGGGCCATGTCAGTGTAGGCCGGCGATCCTCGCCAGCGTTGATAAATGGCCTACGGTACACGGTCATTTCTTCCTCGGACAAATCTCGCAAAATTGCAGAAGGCAACACCCTCTCTATAAACATGTTCTTTTCAAGGATCATTTCCTCACCGGCATCAGACCTAAATGCCTGAAATATACCCCGTGCGGCCTCTGGCCAATCAGACATAAGCACAGGGCTAACCAATGCTTCCATATAGGCAATGCCCTTCACCGCATCACGGTTCTTATTAGCCCAGTCAAAACCTAGTGCAGAACCCCAATCATGAACTACTAGAGTTACGTTTTCAGTGACCCCTAGCGCTTCTAAAGCAGCTGCTAGATAGACACTATGCTCTACAAAGGTGTACCGGTCTGGCCCAGAGTCATCTAATTTATCTGAATCTCCCATACCGATAAGATCAATCGCGATACACCGACCCTGCTCTTTAAGATGAGGCATAACGTTCCGCCAAAGGTAAGAAGACGTTGGGTTGCCGTGCTGAAACACGATAGGGTCACCCTCTCCCATCTCCACATAGCTTATTGTCTTACCGAGAACCGTAATGCTCTTTTTGGAATGTTCTTTCGCGCTTAACATGGCTGCCTCTTGATCAAAATTCCCCGCCATCGATTGAGCAGGAAGACAGTCGAGAATAAACGCAGGAAGCGCCCTTTACAAACCTCAATGCTCTCAATTGGCGTAGGCTGCTTTAAAACTTGGAGCTTATAGTCCTATAAGCTCTGCCAGTTGCCTATTGACTGAGACGAACTCAATTGAACCTCGCCACTAGATAATATATTCTGCCGACCTTTAGTTTTTCATTAACCTAGTGATTTTAGAAATTAGTATCAGGAGAGAACCGGTATGACGATGCAAAACACACCACTGCTTATGTCAAAAATTTTAGGCAGGGGCGCTAAACTGGACCCTGATGTTGAAGTAGTCACCATGCAAGCTGAGGGGACTCATCGACAAACACTCAAACAAACTTGGGACCGAGCCAATCAGCTAGCTCACGCCTTGAACACCCATGGCATTGAGATAGGTGACCGCATCGCCAGCTTTATGTGGAGTAATTATCGCCATTTAGAGCTCTATCAAGGGGTCCCCTCGATGGGATCCGTCCTACACACTTTGAATATTCGACTTTCGAGCACTGATCTCGAGTACATCATTAACCATGCTGGCGATAAAATCATTTTTGCAGATGAGGATTTATTACCCCTTTTAGAGCCACTTTGGGGCAAGGTTCCCTGCGTAGAGCTATTGGTCATTTGTCGTCATGGTGAAGGCGGTGAAAGTTCATTTGAAAATCAAATTGATTACGAGGATTTTATCGCCGCGCAGGCGACTGAATATGATTGGCCCGAAATAGACGAAACCTCACCTATGGGGCTTTGCTATACCTCTGGTACGACCGGAAAGCCCAAAGGTGTGATGTACACCAATCGCTCCACTTACTTGCATACAATGGCCGAATGCCTTACGGATTCCCTTGGCCTGTCGTCATTAGATTCTGTTTTAGGCATCGTACCGATGTTTCATGCAATGGGCTGGGGATTACCTTTTTGCGCCTCGATGCTGGGTTGCAAACAAGTTATGCCACATAGGTTCATGACACCCGACGCCTTCTTGCAATTAATACACGACGAAAAGGTAACTATTTCGGCCGGCGTACCCACTATATGGCAGGGCGTTCGCGCCACACTTGAGGCCAACCCAGCCAAGTATGACCTATCCGCTTTAACCCGCCTAACCTGTGGCGGCTCAGCACCGCCTGTTGAAATGATGCGCTGGTATTGGGACAGCCATAATGTAGAGATGATCCAAGGCTGGGGAATGACTGAAACAAACCCTCTCGGCACCCTCTCTAGAAAAGTGGCTAAACGATCTCATATGGGAATATCTGAGGATCAGCAATTTGAAAATATCGCGAAAGCAGGCTTGTTCATGCCTGGCCTTGAGATCGAGATTTTTGATGACCAATGGAATAGATTACCCCACGATGGAGAGGCTGTTGGTGAACTCTGTATCCGCGGGCCTTGGATTGCAGCAGAATACTACAACGATCCCCAGCCCGCCAAATTTCATGATGGCTGGCTGGTAACCGGAGACGTTGCAAAAATTGATCCTGAGCAGTACGTCCTTATTTCTGACCGATCAAAGGATTTAATTAAATCCGGTGGAGAGTGGATATCGTCGGTGGATTTAGAAAACCACATCGTTGGCATTGATGGCGTCGCCCAAGCCGCTGTTGTGGCCCAGCCTCACCCTAAATGGGATGAGCGCCCAGTTGCCCTTGTAGTTATGGCTGCAGGCCATGAACTGGACCAGAGCGCTGTGATGGAACATTGCAGCAGCATTTTCGCCAAGTGGCAGCTCCCCGATGAAGTGATCTCGGTAACAAAGATCCCGCTAACTTCCACTGGCAAGATAGATAAGAAGACCATTCGAGCTGACCTAGACGCTCAGAACTATAAACTCCCAAGCCTGCGCTAGGAATTTAACTGTGAGGGCAGGAGGGATAAGCATAGCTGCCGAAGTAAAAAAGGTGGAGGGGTAACCCCCGCCTTTTTTGGTGTTTACTTAGCTGAATTTCACTTTCAAGTTGGTTCTATCTTGCCCAGTCTTTCTATAAATTTACTGCCCAGGATCAGTGGGGGCATAGTCAATGCCGTCAGCATCAGCTCTCCTCGCGCCGGCCAAAATACCGGGCAATGCATAGTTACCCTCATGACAGGCGTATTCAAACATCTGCTGCGCAGAATTATTCATTGGTAATTCGCCACTCCAAGGCTGGCTATAATTCTCTGGGTCCTCAACAGTAAATTGATACAGCACTGAATCCTCCGCAGTGCGTGTAAACCGCTCGGTGACCTTCATTTGAACGGAGCCGTAAAACCGATGTTCAAGTGAAGATCTGAGGCTCTGCTGCGGATGAAAATCGGTTGTTTCCACAACAAGCGTATCCCCTTCATAGTAACCAATTGAGTCCCCTAGCCACGGGTACTGCGGCGGATCTATATGCGGAGAATTCATTCTGACTATGCGCGCGTCATGATTCATTTCCGCAACCAGCACTACATGCCCGGGGGTCTGAATAATTTGTGTGAGATTGTTATAGAGTACAGGTAACTTCGGCGGCCCTCCTGAAGACCCAAACCCGACAACACAGCGCTCGCCAAGCGGACGAACCTCAGGGCCATCATAAGATTGCCGGCGTTGCATTGCTGCCGCATAATTTAGACGGCCCTGCTCACTGTAAGGAAGCTGTCCATCCATCGGATCGACCAATATGGAAGTTCGGATTTCATCTCCGACCACCGCTAGTTGACTCCCCGGGTCCATCCAAAAGGTATTGTATCCGCCGACATTTTGACCGGAACTCGGCGCTTCTCTGTCTGGATCGCTAGGCAGCAAGCTTGCCTCCGTTCTGGCCTGAACCTGTGCCTCTAAGCGAATCGCCTCTTCTTGAGAGATCACTAGTGAGCCGTTAAATCGGTCCGCTCTTTCTAGGTTTGTTTGGGTCGCGATAGACCAAACACCTTGGAAATCTGGCACCCCAAAAGCCGTCCGCGCTGGGATATAGCCAGTTTCAGCTGCATGGGAAAGTGAGCCGCTAACGACGATAATCGAAACAGCAATAATAAGTTTTTTCACCTGTTGTCCTCGCTATAGCCACGCATATCGCGTTACTGATATCGAACATTATGAACTTTTATTCGGTTCGACTCTATTCCTTTAAATCAAAAGCCAGAATCTCACTATAGAGATTGCATTGAGTGTGATATTGATTTCCTTATTCGGGTATATTTCATTGAAATTAACAAAGCAATCAATGCTAATAGAAGCCCAAATCGTGTTTCTTTGCTAAACTAAGGCACTTAGTGACAAACCTGTCTCAATTCAAAGAGTCGAAGCACTGCATCTATGAGTAATTCAAAAGACCTATTTGGCGGGTTTGCATTCGTTGTAGCCATCGCTTTAATAGACAACTTCGTTATTATCGAAGACAACGTAGACACCTCAACAATGATTTGGTTGGATTCCGCCAATTTCGTAATGGGTTCAGATCGTGGCTTGGCCGACGAAGCGCCTGCCCATCAGATTGATTTATCTGGTTTTTGGATGGATAAATACGAAGTAAGCAATAACGACTACCAAAAATTCGTTGATACAGCGGCCTATGTCACCTATGCCGAAAAAATAGGAGATTCATTAGTTTTTGAGTCTCCGGAGCAAAACCATTCTATGAAAATGGGCCCTTTAGATTGGTGGAAACTCATCAAAACTGCCGACTGGCACAGACCTCAAGGGTCCAAATCCAACATCGACGAAAAAGAAAATCACCCCGTAGTCCAAGTCAACTACGATGACGCGCTTGCTTACTGCGATTGGCTTGATAAAAAGCTACCCACCGAAGCACAGTTTGAATACGCGGCTCGTGGCGGCAAAGAAGGCAATATCTATAGCTGGGGAAACCAGCCTTTGCATCTTACCAAAGCTGTTTCGAATACCTGGCAAGGCAATTTTCCAAACAACGACAATCAAGTAGATGGGTTTTCGACAACAGCACCAGTTGGCAGTTTTCCAGCTAATGATTTTGGCTTCTACGACATCACCGGCAACGTCTGGGAATGGGTCGAGGACTGGTATCACCCTCAGTACTATTCTTTTGGGCCCTCAAAAAATCCCGTAGGCGTTGAGATCACAGACAGTATCGATCCAAATGAACCGTCTATTCCCAAACGAAGTATTCGAGGTGGCTCTTTCCTCTGTGCAGACAATTATTGCAGCGGCTTTCGAGTTAGCGCCAGAATGCCAGCAGATCCGACTTCCGCTACCAATCACACCGGATTCCGGTGCGTTAGCAACCCGTCAGTAATCACCCGATTTTTCCGTGGTTAAGCATGGCCATTAACAAATACCATGCTTAACCGTTGACACAATACCCAGCTAGATCTCTCTCGCGATCAGTAATTTCATAATCTCATTACTACCACCATAAATTTTTTGGATACGACTATCCGCATACATTTTGGCAATTGGGTACTCCATCATGTATCCGTAACCACCAAAGAACTGTAGACACTCATCTACAATTTCGCACTGCTTTTGTGTAGTCCACCATTTGGCCATCGAGGCAGTAGCATCGTCCAACTTACCCTCTGCCAATTTTACCGCGCAATCATCAACAAAAACCCGCGCGATTTTCGCTTCGGTATACCTTTCAGCAAGCCTAAACTGTGTATTTTGAAAATCCAAAATCCGTTTCCCAAACGCTTTGCGCTCTTTCACGTATTCCGATGTGATTCTCAGCGCTTTCTCTATCGACGCACAAGCACCGGCAGCAATAATGACCCGCTCTTGCGGCAACTGCTCCATGAGCTGCACAAAGCCTTTACCCTCATGAGAGCCAAGTAAATTCTCCGCTGGCACTTTAACATCAGCGAAAAAAACCTCAGACGTATCCTGCGCCTTCATTCCAAGCTTTTCCAAATTACGACCGCGGGAGAACCCACCACCTCCCTCGACTCCGGCTGTCTCTACCATAATGAGAGAAATACCTTTACCGCCTTCTGATGGATCTGTTTTAGCAACAACACAAATCAAATCTGCCATCTGGCCGTTGCTCAAAAATGTTTTTTGACC
>CAWKZY010000086.1:0-9622 GCA_963854625.1 Gammaproteobacteria bacterium
GGCGGCTAGATTGAAAGCGGATTCTACTTGTGTAAACCGTCTGCTGTGATGAGCGTGCCAACACCTTCGTCGGTGAATATCTCTAGCAATACAGCGTGTTCTACTCGGCCGTCGATAATGTGGGCACTGTTAACTCCGCCCTTTACAGCATTCAACGCGCACTGAACTTTCGGAAGCATGCCTCCTTGTAATGTATTATCGGCAATTAGGTTATCAACTTGTTTAATGCTTAAGCCGCTCAGAACATTGCCGTCCTTGTCTTGAACTCCAGAGATATTGGTTAGCAATATCAGCTTTTCAGCTCCAAGCACTCGGGCAAGCTCACCCGCGACAGAATCGGCATTGATATTGTAACTTTCTCCGTTTTCATCTGTGCCGATAGGGGCAATCACGGGAATGAAATCACTGTCTTTCATTACGTCAAGTATCTCCGTGTTAATTTTAACTACTTCCCCTACCTGACCGATATCGAGGGCGGGTTTATCGCCAACATTTTTCAACTTAAGCTTTTTAGCCTTTATCAAATTACCATCTTTACCGGTGACTCCAAACGCCTTGCCTTGGTTACGATTAAGTAAGCTAACGATTTCTTTGTTTACTAACCCCCCAAGAACCATTTCTACAACGTCCATGGTTTGGCTGTCGGTTACCCGAAGCCCATCTACAAAGTTGGACTCGATATTAAGCTTCTTTAGAAGGTTGCCTATTTGCGGGCCACCGCCATGAACGATGATTGGGTTCATGCCAACCAGTTTCATTAAAACAATATCTCTTGCGAAACTTTGCTTTAGCTCAGCATCTACCATCGCATTGCCACCATATTTTATGACCACGGTCTTGCCGGTAAATTTCTGGATATAGGGCAAAGCCATGGTGAGGACATTAGCGATATTTTTGGCACTATCGAGCGAAAGAGACATGGGTCAGCCTTGAGCGAAAACTTGGGTTAGTTAGCAGTTAGTAACTGGCTAAGCCAATTTAATCGGCCGATCAAGTCAAAAATCTAGAAGTTTAAGTGTAATTTCTTATCTACACACAAGAGTAAAGCTCTGAAATGAGCCTTAATAAACTCGATTTGCTCATGGGTATTAGCTTCAAAGCGAAGTAATAGGGTAGGGCTGGTATTGGAGGCTCTGACAAGTCCCCAGCCAAACTCAAATTCTGCGCGCAGTCCATCAAGAAGAATTATTTTGCAATTGGGTAAGTCGGCATTGTGTTGAAGCTGGGCAACTAGCTCAAACTTATCTTCATCGCTTACCGCTACTGATATTTCACCGGTACTGATGGGTGTTTTATAGGATGCAAATTCAACGGCGCTCGAATGATCCTGCTGACTAATTGATTCAACAACTCTTGCTGCCGCGTAAAGGCCATCGTCAAAGCCAAACCACCGGTCTTTGATAAAAACATGGGCTGCGTATTCGCCTCCCAAGGGCGCATTAGTCTCAAGCATTTTCTGCTTCATAAACGAGTGGCCGCTGCGGTGCATCACAGGTACGGCGCCAAGTTCAGCAATAAGTTGGCCTAATGCAGCACTACTTTTGACATCAAAAATTATGGGCTGCCCAGGATAAAGGGGTGCAATTGATTTAACTAATAACATCAGCAACTTATCAGTTGAAACGGTTTCGCCTTTGTTGGTGACCAATCCAAGCCGATCACCATCACCATCAAAAGCGATACCGAGGTCTGCCTTTTGCAGAACAACTTGGTCGGCAAGCTGCTTCATGTTTTTGGGCTTTGTTGGGTCGGGATGATGGTTTGGAAATGAACCATCTAGTTCACAAAATAACGGTATGACTTCACATCCCAAGCGCTCAAAAAGTAGCGGTGCAATAAGCCCTGGGACGGCATTGCCGCAGTCAATGACTAGCTTCAAGGGCTTGCTGAGCTTTATTCTGGAACAAATAGCGGCTAAATAGCTTTCTGATGCGTCCAGCTCGATGTATTGACCAGAGCCGCGTCTTAAGCAGCCTGAGTCGACTCTAGATCTGATCTGTTGAATTTGATTGTCGGCGAGACAAGTTTTATTAAACACAATTTTCAAGCCATTATAGTTAGCTGGATTGTGACTTGCTGTAAGCATGACCCCAGAAGCGGCTTGGCAAGTATGTGTTGCAAAATAGAGCATGGGCGTTGGAATTAGCCCTAAGTTGATTACGTTGCAGCCGGTTTCTAAAACACCTTTGATTAACGCTTTAGCTAGTACAGGACTAGATAATCGGGCGTCAGATCCTATTAAAAGCGTATCGATACCAATATCGAGTGCTTCTGAGGCGATTGCCTTAGCGATACGCTCAACAATATCGGAAGTTAATTCTGAGCCTGCGATACCTCGTATATCGTAGGCTCTAAATATTGTGGCTGGAATTGATAATGTATGGAGGTCACTTTCCTCTGTAAAAGAGTCGCTATTTTCGGGCATGGACTGAATCTTCTATAAGGTTTTAGTTCAATCGATCAGAAATTAGAGAGAGCATACGCCTCGCTGCTACGTTTTTAGTCGAGGTTGGTAATTCCTGGTTTCCTTGTTTGGAAATAGCAGTTACGGTGATATTGTCACTATTGAAGGTTTCGACCGCATTGTTTGCAAATAGCAGGTCGAGATTTTTCCTCTCCAATTTAGCTGTGCCGTTTTCGACTACGTTCTCAGTTTCGGCCGCGAAGCCAACAATAAGCGGGCGCTTTGGCAATTTAGAAACTTCACTGATTATATCTGGGTTCTTGATTAACACGATTTCTAACTGGTCACTTATTTTTTTAATTTTTGTGGTTTCAACTGTTGCAGGACGGTAATCAGCAACTGCGGCCACACCGATAAAAATGTCAGCATCGTCAACAACTTGTAAACAAGCCGCCAGCATTTCCGAAGCTGTTGTTACGTCAATACGAGTCACTCCATCAGGTGTGAGTAGGTTTACCGGTCCACTTATTAAAGTGACCTTGGCACCAGCACTGTATGCCTCTTGCGCCAATGCATAAGCCATTTTCCCAGAACTGTGATTAGTTAAGAAGCGAACAGGGTCTAAGGCCTCTCTTGTTGGTCCGCCGGTAATTACAACGTGTTTCCCCGCAAGTTGTCCTGTCTCAAAAAGTGCGGCACCGGCTTCGGCAATTTCCAAGGGCTCTAGCATTCTACCAAGGCCAACATCACCGCAGGCTTGTTCACCTGCCGCCGGGCCAAATATGTGAAAACCTCGCTGCTGTAAGGTTGCCAAATTAGCCTGAGTGCTTTGATCGGCCCACATGCCTTGATTCATAGCAGGGGCGAGGGCCACTGGAGCCGATGCTGCAAGGACGAGTGTTGTTAGTAGGTCATTGGCATGGCCGTTGGCTAAACGGGCCATGGCATCCGCTGTGGCAGGTGCTATTAGAATTAAGTCTGCCCAACGAGCCAATTCGATATGGCCCATGCCTGCCTCGGCATCTACATCGAGCAAATCTAGGTGGACCCGATTACCAGACAACGCTTGCATGGTTAACGGGGTCACAAATTCTGTTGAGGCTTTTGTCATTACTATGCGAACGTCTGCTCCGGCTTTACTAAACAGTCGGGTAAGTTCAGCGCATTTGTAGGCGGCAATTCCGCCGGTTATCCCTAAGAGGATTCGCTTATTGTAGAGGCTCAGCATAATTTTAAAGCTTGGATAGGCTGCTTAAAGAGGGAATATAGATTAGCAGTAAGGGTATGGTTAAGCAATTTCGGCACTTGTTTTGCCCTTGTGTTTTAAGCGTCTACGCTTATCTATTTTTAAAGAGGAATGGCATGTGAATATTGCTAATTGGCCTCTCTTAGAAAGGCCAAAAGAGAAATTAATTTCATTCGGGGCAGAAAAGCTTTCGGATGCAGAGCTCATCGCTGTGGTTCTTCAGTCAGGGATTAAAGGCTTAGACGCGATGGAATTAGCACGCTCTCTGCTGGTAGAGTTCGATGACCTGCGCGGCGTGCTTGGGGCTTCTAGGGATGAGATCTGTGGCGTTAAAGGACTGGGCGACTCGAAATATGCTCGCCTAGCGGTAATTTTAGAGCTAGGTGATCGCTGCAGATTGGAGTCTTTAAAAAAACGCGACATTTTAAACGGTGTCCGCCATACCAAAGAGTATCTAAAGGCAAAATACCAAGGGCGGGATTCAGAGATTTTCAGCTGTTTATTTTTAGACTCTCAGCATCAGCTAATTGTCGTGGAAGAGCTGTTTAGTGGCACAATTGATGGTGCGGCGGTTTATCCGCGGGAAGTGGTTAAAAAGTGTTTAAAGTACGGTAGCGCGGCGGTAATATTTGCTCATAATCACCCCTCTGGTATTGCTGAGCCAAGCCAGGCAGACATTGCAATCACGGCAAAACTTAAGTCTGCTTTGGCCACAATTGACGTAAGAGTGCTGGACCACCTAATCATAGGAGACCCTAATATCACTTCGCTGGCAGAAAGAGGTCTGATGTAAGCTATTGATAAGCTTAAGGTTGAATTATTTAGTTTAAGCTTATGGTTGCTATTAGAAAGGTGTTCTGGTATAAAACGCAGCTCTTTTTTGGCCTTGTAAGAACTTAGTTACGGGGTCCGTCATTCTTTACAATATTTAACAATGAGGCAGCGACATGTCCAGGATATGTATGGTCACTGGTAAAAAGCCAGTAGCCGGAAACAATGTGTCCCACGCGAATAACCGAACTAAGCGTCGATTCTCGCCAAACATCCATACCCATAAATTTTGGGTGGAGTCAGAGAAGCGTTTTGTGAAACTGCGTTTGTCCACTAAAGGCATGCGTATTATCGACAAAAACGGTATCGACGCTGTGTTGACAAACATCCGCAACAATGGAGTTCGGGTTTAATCCGAGTTCGCGGAAATTGGGAGATTTATCATGAGAGATAAGATTAAGTTAGTATCAAGTGCCAAAACTGGTCACTACTATACTACTGATAAGAACAAGCGTACTACGCCTGACAAAATGGAAATAAAGAAATACGATCCAGTTGTCCGCAAACACGTCATGTATAAAGAAGCTAAGATCAAGTAGCTTTATTACACCAGATTGGCTCAGCTAAACGAAAAAGCCGGCTCTTGATATCGAGAGCCGGCTTTTTCGTCTGCCTTACGATTTTAGGCGCGCTAGCTCGGTATAAGTGCATTTCCTGCTCTCAATTATCTTTAATCGTATTCACTTATTTTTGCTCAACATCTTGATCAGCTTTTCAGTGCTAGCGAGTAGCTTGGCGTCTTCGGTAAATTCATTCTTGAGCTTGCCTACAGTAGTTGATACCGTTCCGTAGCGCTTTAACTTAAACAGTTTTGCAATGGCCTGAAGGGTCACAGCAGACAGTTCTTGGCAAAGGTACATCGCTACCCATCTCGGCACGTTCTTAGAGCCCGGCCCGCGAGCGGCCTTGTAGATACTGTCTTCTGATACTTTAAATTGTTTGGCTACCGCGGTAATAATTTCTTTGCACGACGGGCGCCACTTGGCATTAGCGCCACGCGAAACACCCCTTGCAGAGGTTGCCGACTTTTTCTTAGAGGCTGCTTTCTTAAATTTCTCATCGCCCATTATGGAAAAAAGATTCTTTTTCCCATAAAAATGAGCTAACTCTTTATCAACCCCTTCCGAAACATAGCTCTTATAGGCGGCAGCATATTTGGTTGCCGGCGATTTGAGCTGCTTTAGGGTTTCGTCTCTAATAAACCATACCGGAGGTTTAGCTTTTTGAATGAGCTTGGGGTAACTGCTCCAAGGATATGTATCGAGCTGGGATGACTTAACTTTGCTATGTATAAAACGTGATAGAGGCAATAAATATTGATCAGCTTGAATTAGAACCGCTTTATAACGACCTTTAAAAAGGGAGCCATTTGACTTTTTCATCCGCTGAAATTGTTGAGTGTAAAGACCATCTACCTGCCTCATGAAGCGGCTTAAGTTGGCTTCAGGTGTCTTTATGACCAAATGATATTGGTCCCGTAATAAGCAATATGAATGAACTTCAACGTTTAGCCGCGAGCAGGTTTCAATTAGGCCTTCGATGAAAGCTTCAAAATATTGAGCTGAAGGAAATACGCGTTGAGCGCCAACACCATAGTTTGAAACATGATACATAGCATCGGGATATTCGATTCGTAGTGGTCTGGCCATCGTTTATTCTCTTTATAATTATTGTATAAATAAATGTGGATAGAATTACAGTTGACCCTATCTAGATCTAACATATGAATATAGTAATTGTAAACCAAGGTCAACGACAATAACGTTGATGTACCTTAATTTGATTCAAAAAACTGAAAGTCGCTAGTGATGTGTCACTGTGGGACTATGGCTTTATCGCTGTAATCACTGCTCGCTTAGGCGCGGGGTATCCCTCAATCGTTTTTGAAAGATCGTCTGGCAACAGCGCGTTATCGAGTGAGTCGAAAGGCATCCATTGGGTTTTACGCTGTTCATTCCAACTGGTTGTGCTTTCGTCAACTAGATTAATATCAACGTATCCGCATCTGGTAAGCCAATTCATGAGTGTGAGAATGCTAGGTAGAAACCATACATTGGTCATCCGGGCATAGCGCTTTCCTGGGGTTAAGCTATAGCCTTCTTCTCCATCGACAATTATTGATTCAATAACCAGTTGCCCGCCGCGTCTAAGGCAAGATTTTAGCTGCATTAAGTGATCAATTGGAGAGCGTCTGTGATAAATCACGCCCATTGAGAAGACCGTATCGAACAAGGGAAGCGAACTGGGGATTTGCTCTAAGGTGAGAGGCAGTACATAGGCATCTATGTAGGGAATGTATCGTTTAAGCAGCCAGAACTGGATAACGTACGCTAAATGAGGATCAATTCCTATCACTTGCCTGGCGCCAGCTTCGATCATTCTTAAACTATAGTAACCATTACCGCTCCCAACGTCGAGAACTTGGCGGTCATTTAACGGCGCGATTTTATCTTTTAATCGAGTCCATTTCAGATTGGACTTCCACTCGGTGTCCAGTTCGATACCAAACAGATTAAAAGGCCCTTTTCGCCAAGGAATAAACTCGGTAAGGATTGAGTTTAAAGCGCCTAGGTCTGCGCTGTTGGCATCCGAATCGCTACCAATGGTGATTATCTCTCCAAGGTCAATTGAGCTCGGCGTTAGGTCGGGCGCGTTTTCTATGGTTTCAAGCCATCGTTTTAGGTCGCCATGATTTAAATTAGCGATAAAGCTCTCTTCTAAAAAAGGCATTAGAGGAGCTAGGGAGGTGTTGCGAATATTATTCGCTAGGTTTTCTAAGTCTTTCATAGAATTACTTAAACGCAACCATAGAGGCAAAGTTGAAACATTGAAACCATGCATCAAACGAGTGGAAACCAATATCATTAAGGCGTGATCGGTGAGAATCGAGACTTTCAGGTATTAGTACGTTTTCCAGAGCCGTCCGCTTCTGGCTTATCTCAAGTTTACTGTAGCCCATACTTTCCTTAAAAGAATGGTACATCTCAATGAAAAGCTGATTAAGTGTTTCATCAGGGAAAACAATTTTTTCTGAAATGATTAGAATCGCGCCGGGCCTCATACCCCCATAGATTTTTTCCAGCAACGCGATACGGTCTGCCATTGGAATAAATTGAAGGGTAAAGTTAAGCACTACAACCGAGGCATTTTCGATTGGGAAGGTCAGTATGTCACTACAGTGGCAGTTGATAACCGCATCCATCGCTGGGTCCGATGCTACTCGTTTTTTTAGCCTGGAAACCATTGCCTCTGAATTGTCTAAAGCTTCAATGGAGCAGTTCTTTTTTTCGAGCTTGGATGCCATAGCAAAGGTAGCTCCACCTAAGCTGCACCCTAGATCAAAGAGTTTAGAGTCCGTCTGGCTATAGCGCTGTGCTAAGACTCCAATCATATTTATAATGGTGCCGTAGCCGGGGACGGAACGGTTGATCATATCCTCGAAAACGCCCGCTACGTTATCATCAAAAGCGAAGTCTCCGGGCGCCATTTGTTGTGCAAAAATACGATCTTTTGTTGGTTTAGAATTAGTCATTTGATGAAGTCCGAACCTAAATTAGTAGCATCCAAGGATTGCGTGTGTAGACTAACCATTATCCGTTAATTCTTGGTACATTCAATGGCTTATGCTGCTAGCTTATTGGTCGAAAACCTAGACCCATTGAAACAGCTTTCAATGAGCTACGGTGTATTAGATTTAGCTTGCGGCTGCGGCCGCAATGGCCTTGAACTGGCGAAGTACGATATTCCCGTCACTTTCGCTGATTGTGATGAAGGTAAACTAAATGCTATCTCTGCAAGGCTCGAGCAGGAGAAATTGCCTGGGAATACTTGGTTGGTTGATTTAGAAAAAACAGAATCAAATCCATTGGCTCAAAAGAAGTTTGATGCTTGCCTTGTATTTAACTATTTATACCGACCCGGTCTTGACTCAATAAGAGACGCGATTATTTCCGGTGGCCTGATTTACTATGAAACATTTACGTTGGATAATCGGCAATATGGTCGGCCCAATAATTTGTCCTATCTTCTTTTTCCAAATGAGCTTAAAGATATATTTAAAGGTTGGGAAATTTTGTACTATTTTGAAGGCGAGCTATCTTCGCCTAGGCGAGCTGTTGCGAATATCATTGCAAGAAAACCTTGATGGTACAGTTATATGTCAAAAATAGTCCCTCTTAATATTAGCTCAGGTAGTAACCAAGCCCGTCCGCCTTTTGAATGTGAAATTCAACGCAGCAAGCGTAAAACTTTGGGGATCTATATCTCCCATGAGAAAGTTGTTGTGCGCTGTCCCTATGGAGCTGGTAAGCGTGAGGTTGCTAAGTTTGTTAGCGACAACAGGGAATGGATAGAGAACCGGCTCTTTGAGGAGTCACTAAGAGATAAAGAACTACTGCGAGTAGAGAAAGGCGGTAAAATCTTTTATCGAGCTAGAGAGCTGACAATCGCTTTCAGAGAGGGGCGAAAACAGCGAGTTTTAGTTTCAGGCGATCAATTTGTCATTCAAGGCCACAAGCTTAACGCTGAAAAAGCTCGGAAGCAGGTTGAGGAGTTCCTAATAGGAAAAGCCAGCGACTATCTAATCCCCCGAGCTAAGGGTCTCGCCGAACATTTGGGAGTAGGCCATAAAATTACTCAAATTAAGCTTCGTAAGACTAAGACAAAATGGGGCCACTGCACTTCTACCGGAATCCTTCAATACAACTGGATGATCATGTTGGCGCCCTACAGCATTATAGATTACATGATCACCCATGAAGTCTGCCATTTGGTCCATATGGATCACTCGAGCAGGTTCTGGAATTTGGTTGAGTCAGTTTGTCCAAACCACAAAGAATACGTGAAATGGCTTAAAGACCACGAACATAGATTCTGGTTTTAGTTTAAACGTTTAAACAGTAAGTCCCACACGCCGTGGCCTAACTTTATTCCACGCCGCTCAAATTTCGTTTCTGGCCTATCGGGTGTTTTCCAGATGGCCTGCAGGCCCATGCTATTTTTAAACCCCTCAGCTTCACTCATAACTTCCATCATATGTTCAGCGTAGTGTTCCCAGTCGGTGGCTAGATGAATTTCAGCGCCGATTTTTAGGCGCGACCGAGCTAGTTGAACAAATTCGTGTTGGATAAGCCGTCGTTTGT
>CAWKZY010000087.1:0-9308 GCA_963854625.1 Gammaproteobacteria bacterium
CGGCCGAATCTGTAGCGTTAAGCTGCGATCATTCACAAGGGGAGTTTGCCGCTCAGGTGATGCGGGCAAAGCAATATTTTAAGCGCGGCGACTTGTTTGAAGTGGTGCCTGGTCAAACATTTTATGAGCCCTGTGCTGATAATCCTGCTGATATATTCCACCGGCTAAAAGAAAGAAATCCTGCTCCCTACGGTGCGTTAATGAATCTAGGTGAGGAGGAATACTTAGTGGCGGCGTCGCCGGAAATGTTCGTTCGAGTCGACGGGCAACAAATTGAAACCTGTCCGATTTCGGGAACCATTAAGCGCGGCGTAGATGCTATTACTGATGCCGAGCAGATTAAGATATTGTTGAATTCCAAGAAAGATGAATCAGAGCTATCCATGTGCACTGACGTTGACCGCAATGATAAGGCTAGAGTTTGCCAGCCAGGATCAGTCAATGTTGTCGGCAGGCGTCAGATCGAAATGTATTCTCGCCTTATCCACACAGTCGATCATGTTAAAGGGCTTTTAAAACCTGAATTTGATGCACTTGACGGATTTTTGGCCCACACCTGGGCGGTTACAGTAACTGGCGCACCCAAACTCTCAGCTATGCAGTTTATCGAAAAAAATGAGAAGTCGCCTAGACGTTGGTACGGGGGTGCGATTGGGCATTTGGGTTTTGATGGGAATCTTAATACTGGATTAACGCTTAGAACGGTAAGAATCTCAAAAGGTGTTGCCGAAGTCAGAGCCGGTGCTACGCTGTTAATTGATTCTGATCCCGAAGATGAGGAGACTGAGACTCGGCTCAAAGCATCTGCGCTTATCGATGCGATTAGAGGTGGCCCGGGGCAGAAAAGATCTGATGACACACCTTATTGCAGTGACGTAGGTGCAGGTCTGCGCGGTGTAATGGTGGATCATCAAGATTCGTTTGTGCATAACTTGGGGGCCTACTTTCGTCAGTGCGCAGTGGAATTGATCACCTTGCGTCCGGAAGCGGCTCGTGAATATTTGAAAAAGAATGAAGTAGACTTTGTAATCCTATCGCCAGGACCATCAGAACCTGCTCATTTTAATATGAACTCTACAATCGGTTTACTGGTGGAAAAAAAGCTGCCCGTTTTTGGTGTGTGTTTAGGCTTGCAAGGTATTGTCGAATACTTCGGCGGCAGTCTGGAAGAGCTTGTCTACCCCATGCATGGTAAGCCTTCATTGGTAAGCCATTCAGATTCTAGTTTATTCAAAGGTTTGGAGTCTCCATTTACTGCAGGTCGTTACCATTCGTTAGTGGTAGCTTCAATGCCCGATTGCCTCAAGGTAACAGCACAAACGGAGGATGGGAAAGTAATGGCGGTGGAGCACACTGAATTACCAATTAAGGCGGTGCAATTTCATCCGGAGTCGATAATGACTTTAGGTGATCAAGTTGGTTACAAGCTCGTAGAGAATGTGGTTTTAAGTTTTAAGCTTGGCAGCTGACAGCCGCCAAGCTGTTTCTCGTCGCTAGTGAGCTGCGAGTTAACAATTTATGGAAGAGTGTTTTCAAACCAGATAGCTAGACGCAAGCCAGCTAAGCCAATTCTCTGTAGGGAAATCCTCTTCATCTCTTCGATGTAGCCATCTGGTAATTCGGTAGAGAGCATTTCGTTATCACCGTTAGCGTCGGCTTTCTTGGCTGCCGCTAACATGGCTGCGGTGTATACTGAGGTTTGGAGGTGCTGGCGGCTTTCGCTCATCCATTGAGTCCAATCTGATTCAACCCCCTTGATTTTGGGTTGGTTGAAACCAGAGACCTGCTCAAGAGCTAACGGTAAATTCCCCGCTATGCCGGCCTTCTCTAAAGCTTGGTCCCAGCGGGCATGAAGGTTCAATTCGCCGGTTGGAATACGATTACCGCCTAAGTCGCCACGTTCGAAAGTATCGGCAGAATATAGTGAGCCTGTATGCAATGGCTGGTGTATGTCCCCAATCAAATGCAAGACCCAGCATAGAGCCACAGCGCGCTGTTCTAGGGGTAAGATTGTGTTGGCGACCACCCAGGTGTTGTAGTCGATTGCAGTAACTAAATTGCCAACAGCATCTTCGCTGCGAATGCTATCCCCAGCATGCCCCTCAATACTGGGGAAAGGCTCTATGCCTATGTAATGATTACCTTGAAGCTGAGCTGCGCCTCTTATCCATTCACCTTGTTCATAGTGCCAGGACCCGCGATTATATTTTGCACGCTCTTTATCAGGTAAACCTCTGGCTATGTCTGGCCAGTAAGCGGCCTGGCCCAGCAGCCATTGTTGTTTACTTTTGTTATCTGAACTGGCGATTGATGCAGGCATTGCGTTGAGGAAATCTTGTTCAAAACGTGGGTGATGCTCAAGCAAGGTAATAAGGCGCTCGGCGGTATTTTCCTCGACAAAATTTAAGGCCACAGCGGCCGTGAGTCTGTGCCCGACACTGCTCCAAGCAAACACGGTTTGGCTAAATAAGAGAGTAACGATTAGAGAGAATATGCAGAGTCGTTTCATGGGGGCATTGTTCATGGTTGAAGGGGTGACGTTGGAGGTGAATTAGGCTAAAAGTTTATCACGAATTTATCAGGTCTAGGTCTTCGCTTATGCCGGGGGCCGGGTCTAGTATAATGCCCAAGGCTTAAACCTCTAGCCACTCAGAGCGAACATCGTCGGCGGACATCAAGCTGGTTGGAGTGCCCTCATAGACAATGCTGCCGTGGCCCATAACATAGACTCGATGTGAAATACGCAGCGCTATCGATAGCTTCTGCTCAATCAACAATATGGCAACGCCTCTGTTGGCAATCTCTTTCAATAAATTTCCCACCTGCTCGACCACTTTAGGCGCTAGGCCTTCGGTAGGCTCGTCGATCATGATCATGTCAGGATCGCCCATTAGTGTGCGACACATGCAGAGCATTTGCTGTTCTCCGCCAGATAAAACGCCGCCATGGACATCTGCTCTGGCCGCTAGATTGGGAAACATTTTGAACATCTCCTCAATGGTCCAGCGGCCGCTTTGAGTTGTGCCTTTCATTCCTAACAATAAATTTTGTCTAACCGTTAGGCTGGGAAATATGTCTCGATTCTCGGGAACATAGCCCAAGCCTAGCTTGGCGATTTCAAAACTACGCAGGCCTGCAATTTCAATTCCTTTAAATTTAATGGAGCCAATAGGCGCAACTTCAGCCATTATTGTTTTGGCTGTAGTAGAGCGACCCACGCCGTTCCGGCCTAAGAGGCTAACTATCTCGCCTTCTTTAACATTGAAAGTTACGCCACGTAAAATATGGCTTTTCCCATAAAAAGCATTCAGATCATTGACTTCAAGCACTGCTCGCAACCTCCCCTAAATAGGCTTCTTGGACCTGTGGATTGGCACGAATTTTTTCAGGCACATCTGTAGCAATTATCTCCCCATAGACAAGTACTGAAATTCGATCGGCGATGTCGAACACAATGTTCATATCATGCTCCACCATAATGAGTGTTTTGCCGCTTGTGACTTTGCGGATTAGTTCAACTGCGTTTTCCGCCTCGCTAATACTCATGCCTGCCACTGGCTCGTCCAGCATAATAAGGTCGGCACCGCTTGCGATGGCAATTCCGAGTTCCAGTGCACGCTGGGCTGCATAAGCGAGTTCTCCAGCGGGATATTGAGCTTGATCACTTAGTCCAATTTCCTCTAGGACGTGCATTGCAGCATCATTTAATTCGCTTTGACGTCCCAACAGGTGCCAGAAGGAATAACGAAACCCTTTTGACCACAGCAAGGCGCAGCGAACATTCTCAAACACAGACATGCGATGAAAAATATTGGTGACCTGAAAACTGCGAGCTAGCCCCAGTCGACTTATTTCAAAAGGGGGGCGGTTTTGGATTTCTTGATTTTTAAATACGATGCTTCCGCTGGAGACGTTGTGTAATCCACTTATCAAATGAAAAAGTGTAGATTTTCCTGCGCCGTTGGGGCCAATAATGGCATGCTTTTCACCGTCTTCAATCGCTAGATCAATGCCGCGAATGATTTTGGTTTCGCCAAAGCTTTTGCTTATATTGTTGAGAGTGAGGATGCTCATGATTTGGGATCCTTGTTGTCAGGAACCGTATTGGCACTTTCCCACGCCTCTTTGAGTTGGGGTAATGCTGCTCTCACACCAGCGTAGGCGGCAAGGGAAAAGCCGACGACAATTGCCCAAGTGATAAACGACTCTGGGTCTAACTCAAAGCCTAAGTAATGAAGGGCCTCACCTTCATGATCGCTCATTTCGACCATGGCAATTATACTGGCTAAAAAAACTAGGGATGGCAAACCGATCAATAGATAGGGAATGGCCAAGCTTTTTATTCGGTTATTTATCCATGCCACCTGATGCATCATAATAAACCCGGCGAATCCACGGGGCAGGTAAATAACAGTAAGAAGAAACATGATGCCTAGATAGAGCATCCATAGCTCAGTGTAGTTACTTAGCAGGGAGTTCATCAGGGTTAAAACTACAGCGCCTATGATCGGGCCGATAAAGTATCCAAGCCCGCCAATATAAGCCATCAATAAGACACGCCCTGAGGTTGCAGCGTTAAGATTTTCCTCGGTGATGAATTCATAGTTAAGAGCGAACAATCCGCCGGCGATTCCTGCAAACAAGCCTGAAGCGCAGAATGAGATAAATCGAATCCGGCGCGAGCTGTAACCGATGAATTCGGCCCGTTCTGGATTGTCTCTAACGGCATTGGCCATTCGACCCGCTGGCGTCTGAGTAAACAGATACATAAACAGTGTTGCTATAAATACCCATATAGCAGCGACGTAATAGATTTGGTCGTTTTGGGTGAAGTCCACGCCGAAGAAGGTTGGACCATAGGTACGGTCACCGCTTATGCCGGCTTCACCGCCAAAAAAGTCAGAGAAGATTAGCGAGGAGGCGGCGATAAGCTCGCCTATGCCAAGGGAAATCATAGCGAATACAGTGCCGGCCTTACGGGTAGAGAAACTACCGATAAATATGGCGGCTAACAGACCTATTACTCCCCCAATCACGGGTATAAAAACAATGGAAAAATAGACTGTCTCAAATTCAATCAGGGTCAGGGTATGAACTGCGAGAAAGCCCCCTAGGCCGAAATATACGGCGTGACCAAAGGATAGCATTCCACCTTGACCTAGCAGCATGTTGTAGCTGAGTGCAAAGACGATGCCTATGGCCATCTGATTAAAGATGGAGATAGCTAAGATTGAATCAAATATTAGTGGTAGACCTAACAGAGCTGCCAAATAGGCAATCCAAATAGGACTTTTCTTGGCAATGGTTTTAAGTATTCCCATCATTCTTCCCGCTTACCCAAAAGACCTGCTGGTCGAAAAATGAGTACCAACACTAGCAGCAGATAGGGAAGGATTGGCGCTATTTGGGGGAGTGACAAGGTCCAAAGATCATTAAGTGGGTGACTGCGATCGAAGGAGATACCGAGTAGTTCTAGTAGTTCTGGCATGCCAACGTCAGAAGCAATAGCGTAGGACTGGAGCAGGCCAACAAGTAGAGAGGCGATCAGGGCGCCTGGCAGGGAGCCAAGTCCACCGATGACGACGATAACGAAAACAATGCTGCCGAGCACCAATGCCATGCCTGGGAATGTTGTCAGTACCGGGCCTGCAATAACGCCGGCAAGACCAGCTAATGCTGTACCTACGCCAAAAACACCCATGAAAATCAGTGGAACATTGTGGCCTAGATTAGCCACTGTATTGGGATGAGTAATCGCAGCTTGAATGATAATCCCTACACGACTTCGTGTTAGCACATAGTAAAGGCCGATAAATATGAGCACGGAAATGCCAATCATAAAGCCACGATAGGCTGGAAACTCTTGACCAAACATAGTAAATAAAGGGAAGTTCAGGATTTCGGGTGAGCGGTAATTTTTAGTGTCCGCTCCCCAAAAGAACTGCACCGCTTCATCAATTAAAAATGCTAAGCCGAAGGTGAAGACCAGCTCGGCGACATGGCCTGATTGGTGAACTCGGCGCAGACCATAGCGCTCGACCATCGCGCCAAGGACGCCTACTAACAAAGGCGCGAAGATCAGTCCAACCCAAAACCCTGTTTTAAGGCTTATAGAGTAGGCAAAATAGGCGCCCAGCATATAGAAGCTGGCGTGGGCAAAGTTTAAGACCCCCATCATACTGAAAATGAGAGTTAAGCCGCTGGCGAGCATGAATAGCAACAGGCCGGTTACCAGCCCATTGAGTGTGGCAAATACGAAGACTTCTAGCATGGATTTATTAGTTCAGCTCTTTTAATCAGTGTTGTTGCTTTAGGCAGCGTAATGCTAGTTAGCGTCTGGGTCTACGCATTTTGCAGCTGGATTTGATTATGGTGTCTTCCGCAGGAACTCTGTATTCGCTGTAGAGGCCATAGCCTGAATTGTCGGCATCAAACTCGATGTTTTCATCGGTGTGAACAGATACGTGGATTTCTTGAAACAACTGATGGTCGTCACCTCGCATCCAAACTTCATCGCCGTTCAATGTTGTAAAGCGCATGTCTTCAAGGGCGGTAGCGACGTCATAAGGATCGGTGCTTTGGGTTTCTTCCATCGCCCGGACAACCATCATTAACGCATTGTGAATGCGAGCCTGAGTCAGATCATAGGTTGGGTTGGCAGCCTTAAAGGCGCGAACGTAGTCTTTTCTTTTTTCTGTTGGATAAGGGTTTGCGGACTCATTGTGAACCAAGCGAATTTTGTTTTTACCGTCGGCGCCTAGGGTCGCAGTGATGCCATCGTATGCGGCATAAAAAGTGTAAATTGGCACATCAAGTCCAGCATCGATAATCGATTTGGCAAGTGAAACCATGTCGGCGCCAAAGTTGCCAGTGATTACAGCGTCGGCCCCAGAGGATACAATTTTTGTGACGTAGGGCGTGAAGTCTTTGACTTGACCGATTGGGTGAAATTCATTTCCAGCAATCTCGATATCAGGGCGTTTTTCGTTAAGCATTCTTATGGAGGTGTCCGACACTACCTGACCGAAAGAATAATCCTGCCCAATTATGTAAACGCTTTTAACCTCTTCATTCATTGCAATAAAGTCTGTCAGTACGTCCAGTTTCATGACCGCATGAGAGTCGAATCTAAAGTGCCAGAAGCTGCATTGATCTTCTGTGAGAATTGGGTCTACTGCCGAATAGTTTACCTGCAGCACCTCTTGGCCAGCATTGCGGCGGTTGTGCTTCGAAATAGTGGAGTTAAGTGTGTTGGCGACAGCGGAGCTGTTGCCCTGAAATACGATTTGAATTTCTTCCCCCACCATACGGCGAAATTGAATCTGGGTTTCGGTAGGGCTTTGTTTGTTGTCAAAGGGCACGATTTCTATCATGCGGCCACCGAGTATGCCGCCTTTCGCATTGAAAAGGTGATCTGCCGCAAACTGAAGTTGTTTTAATCCAGTGTTGCCGATAGAGGCAAAAGTGCCGGTCAGTGGGTCCATGAAGGCAATTCGCACTGGCTCTTGAGTGTTGCCGATTGCGGTGAAAAATGAGCTTGAAAGGAGAAGTATTGCGAGACTAAAAGACTTTATTTTAGTGCATAAACTAAGAGATAACTTCATCATATTTATCATTCTTTATTGTGCTCTTCGGCCATAAATGTGAGTCATTCGACATTAACCTAGACAGCAAGCCGAAGCAAGAATTCCCTTGTTTAAGGTCACGAATAGCCCTTGTACACGTAGATTGATTTCTCGCAAGAGGAGATAATGGCTCGCGCTATTTAAACCTGCAAGGTGGGATTGTGCGGTGTGGGTCGAAGATTTTGGATCAATAATGCGAAGGGTTTAAAGGGCGTAGCAGTATGAGTATTAAATTACTGGAATCTGAGCTGGAATTTTCCGCTATTCGAGCCAGTGGTCCTGGCGGCCAACATGTAAATAAAGTCTCCAGCGCGGTGCAGTTGAAATTTGATATTGTCAGCTCTAGCTTGCCATCGGCTGTTAAAGCGCGTCTTATAGCGTTGTCTGATCGGCGCATCACCAAGGAAGGTCTAATTGTTATTAAGGCCCAGCGATTTCGTAGTCAGGATAAAAATAAGCAAGATGCAGTGGAGAGACTGGAGCTACTGGTGGTTAAAGCAGCGGCAGTACCAAAAAAACGATTGGCGACAAGACCGACTCGGTCAGCTAAAGAGCGGCGGCTAAAAAATAAACTACATCTAAGTAAGAAAAAACTATCTCGTGGGGTATCTGATTTTGACTGAGCTCGCAAATGGCTTCACTACCCTAAAAAGCTTCGGGCTATGGCCTAGTGTGCTAGCCAAAGTGACGTTGTTGCTGCTGTTAAGCTCATCCGCAAACTCCCAATCTGTTCCGGCTGCCATAGAATCAGCGCAGCGGTCATTTAACTATATCATTAGCACATTAAATACATTCCACTCGACAGGACGTCTGGTTAATAACCCTGGTATTGATGGCGCAGATTTAGAGGCGTTCATTGATGTGTTGGATGCTTATAGGGAGGAGTTTTCAGTCGGTTTTAATTTAGATAGTGCCATGTGCCAGTTTTATCTTAATCCGGAAAACGGACGAATGACATTAGAAAAAAAGGCCGAGATAGCTTTTAGTTTCTTGGCAAATTTAAAGAATAGGTTGGATCGGTATGTAGGTGTGGATAGAGACTTTCAACAAACTCTTAAGAATGAATTTGGGGGTTTGATTCTGGACCAAATACAGCGACAGAGAATAAAGGCGATTAGTAATCAGCAGCTGCCTACGTCAAGTTTCGGCGAGGCAGCTGTGATCGGTTTTATCGACTCAGCTTGTTCTTAAGGGGTTGGCTTAAGAAGGATAGTTAACAGGCGAATTGGGAAGCCTAATAAACTTCAAAAAGGCCCGCAGCACCCATGCCGCCGCCTATACACATTGTACAAACAACATATTTAGCACCACGACGCTTACCTTCTATTAAGGCATGTCCAACCATGCGCGCACCGCTCATGCCGTAAGGGTGCCCAATTGAGATCGCGCCTCCGTTAACGTTGAGCAATTCGTTGGGTATACCAAGAGTGTCTCTGCAATAAATCACCTGTACGGCGAAAGCTTCATTGAGTTCCCACAGGCCGATGTCATCCATAGTCAAACCATTGCGTTCAAGCAACTTAGGCACTGCGAAGACAGGACCAATACCCATTTCATCAGGTTCTGTGCCAGCGACAGCTAGACCACGATAGGCACCGAGGGGCTCTAAGCCTTTTTGTTCAGCAAGCTTGCTGTCCATAATTACTGACGCTGATGCGCCGTCAGACAGTTGACTGGCATTGC
>CAWKZY010000088.1:0-9017 GCA_963854625.1 Gammaproteobacteria bacterium
ATGCTTTAAAAGAGCCGGCTGTGTATGAGCTGCGGCGCTGAAAGAGCTGCTGTAATCGAGTTTCTTGGCCGGTGAAATAACGGTGAGCATCATTTTAAGTTACCCGTATAAAAGGTTAAGTGAGACAGTTACCCTTATTATATCAAGCCTTCTAACATCTGTTTAGCTAATTAAAAGACACAAGCTGTCGATAAGTGTAAGTATGAAGCAACGACAAAACAACCAATCAACAGACAAAGTGCCATGTGCGTGGTGTCAACGCATAAGAATCCTTATCAGTCTTCTTATGCTTGCCGCTGCGATGCTTGCGGTAAACGGTGAATTGCCTTTTCTCATTGGGGTTTCTCTAACACGAATAGCCGCGGAATTAGTCGGTGTAGGCTTTCTTTTTTTGATCATATGGAAGACCTATTACGAATATTGGAAGCCACGTAATGCCAGAATCAACAAAAAGTCCTAATTGCTTTCAATGTAGGTACTTGACTATTACCCATGATCGGCATCGCCCTTATGGATGCTCCTCAATGGGCTTTAAATCCAGAGGTTTGCCCGCCGCCGATGTCTTGCGTATCCAGGGGCACAAGTGCCTCGCCTTCTCCGCCAAAAAAAGATCTTCTTAATGAAGATCCCTCTGACAAGGCTGAAGAGTCGTGAACCAGTAAAAATGGCATCGCTATTCTTTTTAGTTGCCTACAAGAGAATGCTCCATTGTAAACATTAATAGCGCATCTAAAAGTGTCACTTTGTCGCTTGCTTTCGCTCGAAGTCCAAGTATTTGCGGATTTTAGTGTAGGAAAGACATTCGGGTTAACGGCGGGTCCAACGCAGGTAGGAGATATAATGGATCTAATCTCAGGCAGCGTTGCAAGCCGCCATTCAACGCCAGATATCTCGGATAATTCAGTTGCATAGTCCATAGCATCTACCCAGCTCAGCTTTAACCTATCGCCAGAACAGGTGTCCTGCGAAAAATAAGAACCACCAGGGCAGCGATACCAAATGGTATCGGTTTTCCAGTCCAAAACAGTCCCCTCGGAGCCATATGAAAAAGTACCAAGATCGCTGTTATCAATAACAGTAGAGCATACAGGCTTTTGACTGTAGCGATCGCAGCCGACCATGATTAGGCAACAAAAGACTACAGCGCCACGCTTTAGGACTCTTAGCGACATGTGGCAAAGTATATAACTGAGACTTGATAGGGCGCCCTTTTGCTTTTGTGTGCTTTTCATTAAAACTCTCTAACAATATTATCCTATGAATTAGCCGTGGATAAAGCGTGGCCTTGCATCCACTCACTAATCTATATCGGCACTAATGCAAAAAAATTAATCTTTTGTTCACTTTTGATTACCTTCGGTATTGCATGCGAGTAGCAAGGGGTCACCGATGTGGTCGGCGTAACGTAGGCCACATGATTAGCGGAAGGCTAAACTCCAGGAACTAACTGTCGATGATATACACAAGGAAATCTGGGTTTAGTGTTTTTTAGGCAGGCCGCTCAGACAGATTGGTGTAAGACTCCAAAGATGAGTCTTACATAGAGAATATTACCGCACTGGATGAACATATGGATCTTGCTTCAATCATTGGCCTGCTCGGCGCCCTAGCTTTCCTTTCTATGGGGATCACGGATATTGGCGCGCTAATTGATCCCCCGTCGGTCTACCTAGTCATTGGCGCTACCGCTTCAATAATGCTCTATCGCTCCAAATTGTCCGATGCAATAGGTTTAGGGGCGGTTATTGGGAAAGTATTTGTCAATAAGACCGAAGAGCCAGCAGAATTGATTGACCAACTGCTAGATCTTGCACAGATAGCACGTAAAGACGGGATGGTAGCCCTTGAGAGTATAGAACTATCTAACCGGTTATTGAGGAATGGCGTTACCGGCTTAGTCGACGGCACCAAAGCAGAGCTAATTCAGCAAGGGCTTGAAAGAGAAAAGGATCTGACAGCCGCTCGACACGAAAGCGGATCAGACATATTGAGTGCAGGAGCAGAATTGGCGCCAGGTATGGGCATGATCGGCACTCTTATTGGATTGGTTAATCTCCTGGCGAACCTTGACGATCCCTCTTCGATTGGGCCGAATATGGCCATCGCATTATTGACGACGCTTTATGGGTCTGTATTGGCTAATGTCTTTTTTATTCCGATGGGCATGAAATTGGAGGGCTATGCTAAGCGGGAAAGTAACAACAATCAGCTAATTATTGTAGGAATAATGTTCATCAAAAGCGGAAAGAATCCTAGATTGCTTGAGGATACCTTATCGCCCTTCATGACACCTAAGGCCAAGATAAAGCGTGCGGCAGCTCAGGAGTCTGAATAAATATTCAGTAAGCTAAATGATTAATCAATATAAAATAATTTTTTTTTAGGAGTAATATCATCAGCCAAGATGAGTGTCCAAAATGCGCTAAATTAGCCCCCCCTTGGATGGCTACTTTCGCCGACATGGCCATTTTATTAATGGCCTTCTTTGCATTGCTTTACTCTTTTTCTTCGATAAACATCAAAGATCGAGCACATTTCGCCGCGACAATTCGAGCGGCGTTTGGAACAGAAAGAGTGGTTGTCATGGATGATATTGCTACTGCAACAAGCTTCCTGGATGAAACCTTTACACCCATTATTGCTGAAGCATCGCCTTTATCTGCGCCTACCAAAGAAGCACCGACGCCTATTCGTACCTACCGCGCAAAATATACGGAAACAGAGAATGGAATAATTGATGTTGATATTCAGCAAGCGCAAATTAATTTGAAGCGTACGCTCTCTGAAGAGATTGTTCGAGGTGAAGTAAAGGTCAAGGTGGAGAATGACATTATTGTTATTGAATTGAGGTCTCTGCTGACAGCGGGCGGTGAGGGAGATGAAAATAACGAAAGAAAAGGGGCACGAGTAAAGCAGAGTGCGATTGATATAGCTGCGAAGGTCCTAGCAGTTAATTCAGATAGTAAAATTGAGGTTGATTTTCGTACCCAGGATCTCAGGGCGCCAAAGGCTGATGATTCTGAAAATATATTAGATTTAGATCGTCATATTATAAAGATGCAGGACGTCCTGTTTGAAGATATTAGTAAGGGAAGGCTGGAGATAATGCTAAAAGACGATGTTTTATTAGTACGATTGGATAGTCAAGACTCTTTTGATTCGGGAAAAGCTAGGCTAAAGCCTGCGGCTAAGATATTTTTAGATAAGCTGGGTAAAATTTTAAACACCTCAAGCGCACGGATAAGAATCGAAGGCCATACTGATGATATGCCTGTTATGTTCAGTGAAAGCTTTGTATCTAATTGGGACTTGTCTACCGCTCGCGCTTCTTCGGTTGCGGCGTTCTTTATTATGGGTTCAGGCATTTCACAATCGCGGGTAGTGGTTGCCGGTTTTTCTGATTCTAAACCTTTAGAGAGTAACGCGACAAAAGAAGGAAGAGCGAAGAATCGCCGAATTGAAATTATTGTCAGCGCTGCAGCGAGTCAGGATCTTAAGCCCAATGGATGATTGCAAGCCTTGCCCAAAAGGCGTTCCAATGTGGATGGCTACCTTTTCAGATATGGCAATTCTACTCATGGCCTTCTTTGTACTGTTAATTTCATTTAACAACACGCAGGTAGGTGGGGCTCAGATGATTTCCGGAAAATTCGACGATCAATTTGGCGTCCAAAACGTTGTTCCTATTGTTGCACCGCCAAAGGGGGACAACGTTTTAGCTAAAACGTTTTCTCCCGCAAAAGTTGATGAGACCTTGTTCAACGCAGTTACAGAAATCACTACCTATATTCGGCCACCAAAAGATACTGTCCTTACAAGATTTAACAGAAAAAAAGTATATAAGCGCAACCAAGACGTAGAATTACTAGAGGCATCGCTTGCTAGAGAAATAGCCACTGGCAAAGTATTAGTTATTGCAGGTGAATTTAAAACTATTGTTGAAATCTCATCGCAGGACATTAATGGAGAGTTTAAACAGGGTGACTTCTATACCAAGGGATTTAAGGTTCGAGAGGAGGATGTAAACCTTTATGCGAAAGTAGCTAGGTTGCAAGCTGAGACAGAGCGAGAGGTAGAAATTAAATATGTTAATGACCAAAAAACTACTCTTGCGGATCAATTCGAGTCTATTAGGCAGGCTTTAATTGCAGAGATAAATAGAGGGCAGGCTGAAGTAGCAATGCAGGAAGAAAGAATTATAATTCGTCTTGCAGAACAGGGATCCTTTTCCAGCGGACGTGCAGAAATAAAGCCTAGTTTTAGGAGAGTGTTAAGCAAACTTGGAGTGTCACTGCGAGACGTGACTGGAGAGATTACAGTTGAAGGCCATACTGACAATATCCCTATGGCTTATAACACGCAGTTTCGAAATAATTGGGACCTCTCTGCTGCACGTTCGTCTGCTGTCGTTGAATATCTGCTTGGTGTGGCGCCTCAAGTACGAGGAAAAATTATGGCCAGCGGGATGTCGGATATTAAACCACTCATGACTAACGAGACGGCCGTAGGAAGGTCTCGTAATCGGCGCATCGAGGTCATAGTCGATGCCTCATGATAGTTATAGTGAAGAGTAGAGTATGGTAAGGGCCAAATAAAAATAACGGATAGCGCTGGAAATCGGCGGCGCTGTGTCTTTGTCAATGACGATAGATTCTTTTTAATCAGCTAGAAATACCTTATGTTCTGCATGTATTCACATAAACAGCTCAATATCTGATTGAGCTGCTTTTACAAAACATCGGGCCCACCAAACAAATGTCCAAGTATTAGGATGCTAAAGGGATTGATTGGTTGACCAAAATGCTCGGCAAGACTTGCCAGGCGCTGTCGATTTCGGAGATAAGGCCCCTGATCTCTTTAACGATCGTAGCATCGTTCTTTATACTTGCGTGGAGCAAGCGTCGCATTGAATAGTCATAGATATCAGATAGATTAATCGCAAGCTCTTTACCTTTATTGAAGTCCAATGAACCTTGTAAGCCTAATAGGATCTTGTTGGCTCGGCTTAGAGAATAAGCCTTCTTTTCAAAATCTTGCCGGCTGATGTACCCCTCGGCCTCCGCTAAACTTTCTAGCAGTGCGCCAAAAAGCATTTGAGTGAGTTGTATGCTGTCTGCGTATGGAGCGGTGGCGGTGGTCTGCACGTTCCGGTATGCGTCAGTCCCGCGGTTAAATCTTGCTTTCATGATAGTTAACACCAATATAGTTTAAGACATTAACTAGATCGGCAGAAAGCCAAATAATCTTAATATTAAATACAAGCGACTTGGCCGTCAAAGTGGCCACACTAAAGCGAAAGAGGATATTACGCTTTTAAAGTGACATGCGTCACAAAAAAAGACAAAAGAACTAACCTTCGACACCACAGCCGGGAAAGGATGGTACCATCTCAATACATATTATGCATATTAGCATGTTATACTATGCGTATATGGATTATTTGTCATGAGAATACTGGCTTTTGCGGTAATGGAAGCATACAAGAAATACTTATTGGCAGAGTAAGGTATAAGGCAGGCGAGTAAGATAACGGTACGTGGAAAGGATACAAGAGAAGGTGCTAGGACTAAATAAAATTATTGGGCTGAGCCCGTCAATAAAAGCTCTCCGAGAGCTAATTAAACTACTTGGGCCTAGCGACTCAACGGTTTTGATTGTTGGTGAAAGTGGCACAGGAAAAGAACTTGTGGCAAATGCGCTACATGAATGCTCAGGGCGGGCGGCGGGCCCATTTGTGCCCGTTAACTGTGGAGCAATCCCTAAAGATCTACTTGAAAGTGAATTGTTTGGACATAAGAGAGGTTCCTTCACCGGCGCTATATCAGACCGCAAGGGACGATTCCAACTAGCAGATAAAGGAACCTTATTCCTTGATGAAATTGGTGACATGTCTATGGATCTCCAAGTTAAACTACTCAGGGTTCTACAAGAAAGGACAGTAGACCCAGTAGGCTCTATAGGCTCTATTCCAATCGATGTTAGAGTTGTTGCGGCAACGCATCAAAATATTGAAGCGCTCATTGATGAGGGGCGGTTTCGAAAAGATCTCTATTATCGTCTAAATATTATGCCTATCGAGGTAGAGCCTCTTGCAGAACGAGCGGAAGATATACCGCTGCTTATTGAACATTTCTCGAGGCAACAAGCAAAAGCACTACAGGCGCCTATTTCGATATCTCCTGAGTCAATGAGGCTTCTTCTAGCGTACGATTGGCCAGGAAATGTCAGAGAACTTTCTAACTTAGTAGATCGATATACTGCGCTTTATGCGCAGCAAGAAGTTGATTTACACAAAGTTCCAGCAAGTATGGTGCCCTCTGGCCTACGCAAGCTAATGCAAGGTCAGGAGTCACAAAATAGAACACTGGGTGAGGACGAGATCTCGAGACGAGTGGCAAGAAAGCTTGATCATGTTGTAAATCACTTGGTTGGTACGCCAGCTAGAAATGCCGAGGGAATAGACATTCCGAGCAGAGATAGCTCTATTGACGAGATACAAAGAGTCATTAATCTTGCCCAAGGAGGACCAGACTTTCCTGATGAAGGAGTGGAGCTTAAGCAGCACTTGCTTGAAATTGAGCAACGTCTTATTAAAGAAGCGCTTAGTAAGGCACAAGGTAACGTATCTAAAACAGCGCGATTATTGAGTTTACGCCGCACTACGCTGATTGAAAAAATTAACAAGTACGGTATGCAATAAGCAGTTTTTAAAATCTAAATAATCCGCTCACTTCAGATCATAGTGATGACGTCGTTTTTCTGACTATTTTTCGCTGGCAAATAATTGACACTCCCTCTCTTAAATATTCTAAGCACCTGATTTTATTGAACAATAAAATGTGGCATGGTCTTTGCTAACAACTCTATACAGCCAAAGTGGCAAAGGTAAAGAGGAAAGTAAAGTGGTTAATTACACAGCATGCTCGGTATTGTGGATTGATTCATCAAGACAATTAACATCGGCTGATGTTATTGCGTTTGGTGATCAAGGCCTTGAGATGAAACAAGTCACGATGAGTGAGCTAACTAACCAAGCATTAGCTTCAGCAGAAGTTGTCGTTATTAGGCCTGTCCATGGATTAATGGAGCTTGGACAGTTAAAGAGACTGCTTCAAAAATTGACGTTAACACCAACCATTGTAGTTAGGCTGGGTCTTGACCAGTTTGAGCAGGGAATTGAAGCCATGAAACTCGGCGTTGGTACTGTTGTGTTAGACCAAAAATCTACTCCCAAAGAGTGGGCCGATATTGTTGAGGGTCTTGAGTTAAAGCAGCATGATGACCAACCAGCCTATGTATTTGTTGATCCTACAAGTAGGAAATTACTGGCGCTGACGCAGCGGGTCGCAGAAACAGATGTAACGGTTTTACTTGCAGGACCTACTGGAGCAGGTAAAGAGGTACTGGCGCGTATATTACATGAATCATCACCTAGACATGCCGCCCCATTTATAGCTTTTAACTGCGCAGCAATGTCAGAAAGCCTCATTGAGGACATGCTTTTTGGCCATGAAAAAGGATCATTTACAGGTGCGACAAAAGTACAGCCCGGCCTATTTGAGCAAGCCCAGACCGGCACCATATTTTTAGATGAAGTTGGCGAGATGTCGTTTCACTTGCAGGCTAAGCTGCTTAGAATTTTACAGGAGCGAACAGTTACAAGACTGGGTGGGCAGCAGAATATAGCCCTAGACATCAGGGTTATTGCGGCAACTAATCGAGACTTGAAAGCATCTATTTTAGATCGCTCTTTTCGTGAAGATCTGTATTTTCGACTTAGCGCCTTTAAAATCACATCACCACCGTTACGGGATCGGCCATTAGATATACTGCCTTTGGCTCATCAGTTTTTGGATACTCAGCTGTCACAGGGCCATAGTTTAATGATAACGCCAGAGGCCGCAGAGCTTTTGGTGGCTTATCACTGGCCTGGCAATGTCAGGGAGTTACAAAATGTAATTATCAGAGCGCAAGTGCTGTCTCGCCGTGGGTTTATAGAGCCAGACCATTTAATCTTTGATGACCTTCCTGAAGTTGCCCAATATGCACAACAGCAAGATCAGCAGGCTTATAGCACCTCGGATTTAGGCGAAACTACGATCCGCAAATCGTTTATGGCTGAGGAGGGTGTCCCGAGTTCTAACTCGATATCATCAAAGCCTAATCATACAGAATCTTTATCTGGTGCAGTAAAGGCGAGCGAGTGCGAAACCATTATGACTGCACTGCAGCAATCAAGGAATAGGGAGCAGGCGGCTGAAAAGCTGGGCATCAGCCCCAGAACGTTGCGGCATAAATTACAGCGATTTCGTAAAGAGGGCATGATAGTCACTCGAGCCTATGCACGATAAAAGAGAAGAGGAAAGTTAGTGATAAATCCAACAAATATGCAGGGTGTCGAATCAATGTTAAGTCAAATTCGACAGTACCAGGACCAAGCCGCTCAGGGAGTAAAGCTTCAAGCCAATGAGTTAGGAATAAACGAGTCCTCAGAACAGAACGGCTTTGCTAATAGTATTAAGGGTGCGCTGCAGGAAGTTAATTCAATGCAGCAAACATCAAAAGCTAATCGAACTGCTTATGAGAAGGGAGAGGGTATTCCCTTGACTGAGGTTGTCATGAGTATGCAAAAGTCATCATTAGCTTTTGAGGCCACGCTGCAAATAAGGAACAAAGTCCTTAAGGCTTACGAAGACGTCATGAATATGCCAGTGTAAAAATATTGAAAAACCAAGAAACAAGAGATAAGAGATAAGAGATATGGTCGATATAACAGCAACACCACAAGATTTAGCGTTAAATACGCTGGCACAGGTGCCCGGAGCGGCGCAAACACAGAGTATGGCGGGAAGGTCGTCAGGGCAATTAGCGTCGCAGTCGGGCGCAGTTCGGCTAGACGGAATGATTCGAAAGACGATATCCCAGCCAGCGGTCAGACGCGCTATGCCGGCTATTATAGCTCTGATGACCGTGATGTTATTTATCCTGGTATATTCTTGGAGTCAAACCTCTCCGTA
>CAWKZY010000089.1:0-8898 GCA_963854625.1 Gammaproteobacteria bacterium
AAAGAAGACGCTTCTGTGGGTATCGCTACCCGTGAAAGAATTTGCGAAACGGCGGATCGGCTTGGCTATGTGTTTGATTCTACCGCTGCCAATCTGCGCTCCCAACGCAGTGACTTTATCGCGGTGACAATACCGTCTCTTAACAATGCCAATTTTGCGGAGACCGTTGTGGCATTGACCAATAAGCTGAGCCAAGAGGGCTATCAGGTGCTGTTGGGGCACACGAATTATGACATTGAACGCGAGGAGGAATTGATCAGGCAATTTCTGCGGCGGCGTCCAGAAGCAATTATCGTCACAGGTGGTCGTCACACAAGTAAGACACGCCAGTTGTTGACCAACGCAGGTGTGCCAGTAATCGAAACGTGGGATAACCCCGTGGACCCCATTGGTTATTTTGTTGGCTTTTCCAATGCGGATACAATGCAACTACTTGTAAATCATTTGGTCCTGCAAGGGCGTAAGCGGATCGCATTTATGGGCGGTGACTCCGAAAGTGATACGCGTGGACAGGATCGACGACGCGGTTTTCAAAAAGCGATGGCCAGTCATGGTATGAAAGCGGATAGATTGGTCGGGTCAGGTGCTCCACAAAGACCAATGCGAAAAGGTGCTGACGCGATGGTAAAATTGTTGGATCAATTTCCCGATACGGATGCAGTGATCTGTGTTTCCGACCTTGTCGGGTTTGGTGCGTTGTCCGAATGTCAACGCCGAGGCATTGATGTGCCTAATCAAATCGCAATGGCTGGCTTTGGCGCCTATGACATTGCTGAGGTTTGTGTACCAACCCTGACCACGATTGATCCAAAACCTGCCAAGATTGGTGAATGCGCTGCTGATCTGGTGTTAGAGCTCTTGAACTCACCTGAATCTGCCAAAAATAAGATAATTACACCTGTACTGAGATTGGCACAATCTACTTTTACTTAACGAACCTTTGGCGTTTCATGCAGTGCGATAAAGTCAGGCTGAGAGGCTGTCAGACATACGAGGTAAGGTATGGACGCCCTTTACTTTTAATATCTGCTCTCCCCAATCCGGACCCTCACCAAATGAGTTTCCGATTAAAGGCTATAGTTACGGCATTGTCAGACAAATTTGACGTCCCATTTGTTGCCTCCTAATTTTTATGAATGATAACACAAAACCCATTAAAGTACTTCAAGACATCGCCCAAAATCATTCGCTTAGCGGTTATGTATTATGTGGGTTACCCGCTAAGTTTTCGCCAAGTTGAGGATATATTGCATGAGCGCGGCATTGATATTTGTCATGCATTGCCCGCAGGGTATTGCCACTAGCAATATCCTGAGAGGGAAACTGTACGGTTCTGGGTAGATCGGTTTGGTTCGAAATTTGCTAAGGAAATTCGAAAGAAGAGGGCGGGTCAACACTCAAACTGGCAATGGCATTTAGATGAAGTCTTCGTCAAAATAAATGGAGAACGCTTTTACTTGTGGCGTGCTGTTGATCATGAAGGGGAAGTTCTTGAATGCTTTGTTTCAAAACGGCGCAACAAGGCTGCAGCGAAGAAATTCCTTATAAAAGCAATGCGTAAACATGGCTCACCTAAGATCATCACAACGGATAAGTTACCATCTTACGGTGCTACTTTTCGTGAGATTGGCGTTGCGGATAGATAGCTTTGTGGCGGCCGGTCTAACAACAGATGTGAAAACTCACACTTACCGTTTCCGCGGCGAGAGCGACCAATGCAGTTATTTAAAACAGCAGCCACGCTCCAGAGGTTTGTCAGTTATCACAGTCAAATATACAACCACTTCAATCATGAAAGACATCTTCAAAACAGGCAGACTTATAAGCAAAAACGCACAACTGCTCTCAAGGAGTGGTACCAAATTTGTGCATCATAGGATTATGTGATCATAGCACTTTGATACGTGTTAGGCTTTGTCTGACAACACCGCCAATTACTTAAATGGCAATAAAAACAATAGGTTAAACCGTTATAGGATTTAACTTTATTACAAGTATTATTACAAGTTTTAATCATTCAAATTGCTGGCAGCTATTAAATTAAAACAATAAGCCGTTAAGGGTGAGGTAGCATTAGAGACTCAACGTGAGTCCTGTAGGCACCTTTGGTGTCATTGGTATACAAAACTATATCAGATGTCTTAGGGGCTCTGTGTGAGTCACTTTGAGTCCCTACGCCTCATTGCTGAATTGTCGATTAACTAGACCTCGAAAACAGCAGGTAAGATGAAAATATATTTAGCTTATAAAACTTATTAATCGTATAGGATATTTATCTTATTTTTTTAAAGGATTACCTACGACGACTAACTCTAGCATGTTATAGAACCTATAGAACCTATAGAACTACAGTTACCTAAAGCTACCTACAGATGCCTAAAGCTACCTACAGTTACCTACAGTTACCTATAGTATACCTATATATGTATACAGGGGGGGTCCTTATCCTTTTTAGTGCAACCTAATTGAATATCTATTATTATCAATAGGTTACCACCGCATACCTTTTTGAAATCTGTCAGCAGAGGTTTCTGTTGCCTGACATCTGCGATCAATTGCTTAATGCTACCTCCTTTAAATAGTTCATTTTACCGATCGTGGACGCCTCGAGTGTTCAAGGAACTTAAGGCGGCAGGTGTGCTCATTGGTAAGAATATGAGCTACCCTAGTCTAAAGCCGCAGGTGCTTGCCCACTTCCCAGTCTTAAACGATTGGCCTAACTGTGGGATCAGATGGAGTACTCTGATGTATGAAGAATCTGAGGCAATCATGGCTTCTATGGAGAGCCTCAGATCTATGGGCGTGGTGGCTCTACCTGTGCACGACAGCTTGATTGTTCCTAAATCTAAAGGGCCACTCGCTGCACGCATCATGATGGATACATTCGAAAGCAGGTTTGGTGTTAGGTTTGTCCTTGGTGGCCTTAAGTGATCCCAATTCCTTTATCAAAAAAATCCACTTAGATACAGATAATAATCTCATTATATCAATAGTTTATTGGATATAGCTAATGTAAATAGTTCTGGCATCCTAGATAAAACCTAAGTCATCCCAAAGCCTTGCTGAAGGGGCATAATAAATTGATCGAATGTTGCCATAGTCATCTCCGTATTGAGATAACTTTGAATCGGATACTACACGGGTAGTCAAGTTCTAGGTCTAGTTTAGCATGCCTGTATGCTACTCTCTTATGTCAGTTGATAACTTATTGTTTCTACAGCAGATCTCATTTGTTCTATTGATGTGCCAGAACTGTATAGGCCGTAGCTAAGTGTAGCTGCCTTTTCGTGCCCAAGTATGTCACTCGCTACGTTCTCTAGGACACCTGCCTGTTCTAGCCTCGTGGCCACAGTCTTCCGCAGTGAATGAAACACGTATCTACCATCGTAACCGAGGGCAGTCTTGGTGCGGCCAAAGCGTTTGCCTATGGCGTCTGTACGATGACCGTACTGTGCAGCTGTCAGCTTCCTGAACAAGTAGTCGCTGCCTTTTGCTCCAATGGTAAGCCTCGCTACCAGAGGTTTCAGTTTACTGTGTAGCGGGACGCTTCTGTTGCCGGCTGAGGACTTGGCATCGGCTATTATAACGACATCATTCTTAACACTATCTACTGTCAGCTGTCCTATCTCTTCTCTTCTAGCTCCAGTATAAATAGCAAAGGTAAAAACATCGAACAGGGCGTGATCCTGATCATCTGCATTGTTGTTCATAGCCTTATTGCGCAATTCTGCCTCTAGCTTCTGTATGTCTTCCACTGTGAAGGCCATGCGTTTGATCTTTGCTGCTGTCTTGCGATTAACCTCTGGCAGCTTCTGTCCTTTGAATGGGTTAATGCGGTCTTGGGAAACAGCGCTAAATTCTACCCTGAGGTATTCAAAGTAGACAGCTAGAGACGATAGGTGCAGTTTTATGGTCTTGTTTGCTAAGCCGCGGTCTTTGGATAGTGCCCTGATAAACATACGAACTGTGTCATGCGTGGCATCAGAGATTAGCGGGGCCATAGCGGCATAGTCCATGATCTGGGTGCGCTTCATCTGTTTGGTCTTCTGTTCCACCTGACTGTCCTCGAGGTATGCGTCTAGATGCTCGAGAAACGGTGTCGTTTGACCTGTTGCAAACATGTAAGTGGCTTGAGACTCTATCAGTTGTTCTGTTGATAGTTCCTGACTATCCGAGACACCCTGTGCGGCTAGGATGCCTTCTTCGATTATGTTCTCGATTAAACTCTTTAGTTCTGTCAGCTCCACATGCTTTGCTTGAGGAAGGGACGGCTTTTCTAGTTCTTGTTCTAATTGTCTTATACTTGCGCGCTGGGCTTCGAATTGTTTCGTAAGGCGTTCCACTGGGGGCAGGCGGGCTATTTTGATCTCTGTCTTCCACTGTTGAACCAACGGGATTGCTCGTTGCTGTGCTTTGAGTTTATCTCTTGTTTTCAGAGTTTTGTGAAAGGCTGTCTTGCCTATGAACTGTTGAGCGTCCTTTGGTACTTTAAGTTGGGCGTAATAAACGCCTTTTTGCATATCTAGATGCATGTTAAAACCTCATGGTTACACTACTATTTACACTATTATTTAGATCATATAGATATATATACAAGGAAATAAGGGGAATAAGGTCTATAATCTTCGAATCCCTGTCTGTCCGCCACCTAAACCTAGTAAGTAATTGATATTTATAACGAAAATGGACCGTTATCTGTTTTGATCCCCTAATTGATCCCCTTTGGGGTTAAGATAAGTGCGGGTTGATTGGCTGCCCCCCCATAAGAGTTTTGCTAGCCTTGTAGACCCTACCCAGGGGGTACCCCCCTAAGTTTAGCAAAGAGCCCCGGCCGCACATAATACAAATACGCGCGGAAAATGTTGTTTCATGTAAACCTAAAAAGGAAACTACCATGACCACGCTAACTGCAAAAGATGCCTTTCAGGATGCTAAAAATCTTCGCCGCAAATACCCCCTCACCTCGGGAGCCGACAAGCTGCGCGAAACACGATCAAGCTTATCACGTATGCAAGAAACAATTTATCAGATTGGAGAATATCTTAAGAACCCGAGCCATTTTTATAAAGGCCAGATCCTTGGCCACTGCTGCACTACCGACGACAAAGCGGTTTGGATCAAGTCAATCCCAGCGCAGGTCGCCGAACTACTTGGCTATAATATTCTGCCCTCGATAGCTGCACTGATAAATGATCGCTTATCAAAACGTGATACCGAGGCGACACTTGACATAGCTAATGGAATGGCAAAAGCACTCTTGAAAGACTGCGAGCGGCAAGAAGCTCGGTTAAAGGGTGGAATCTCTGCTGAGTATGATAATATGAAGACTGGCTACTCTGAGGTTCACGGTTTATTGGTTGATGCCGACCGCATTGCTGAAGACGCATTACAGGTGCTTGATTACACGTCTAAAAACTCCTTGGCTCCTGTCCCCAAACAAAAAGTCTAGGGGTACTTAAGCAAAATATCTCACTACAACATTACAAGTTTGTTATGTGAATTACCCCTAAATTTTAAATAAACATAACAGAAACCAGTTTGTTTTTCAAAATCAGAAAAAATGAAAATTAAAATGCTTTGATAAATACGACAGACTGAATAAATTTATTTTGATAATTTACACAAGGAAATGCTGAAAATGGCACTGCTTATCGCTGAGGAAGATTTTGTTATCTACAAAACAGGCTTTGATAAAGATAACCTTGATAGAAATAAATTCGCCAACCAATTATCTGAGCTAATTAACAAGGCAACTGAGCCTTTTGTTATAGCCTTGGATGGGAAATGGGGATCAGGTAAAAGCTATTTCTTGAAAAGGTGGGTTAAGCATCATTCCCCTGACAAAGCTACAACGGTTTACTTTGATGCGTTTGAAAATGATTATTTGTCTGAGCCACTTATTTCGATTATATCGTCTGTTAATGATCGAATTCCAAAAGAATACAAACAGAACTGGAAGCATTTAGGATTCAAAATTGCAAAGCCACTTGCGTCTATTGGCCTTAACTTACTTACCTTTGGTGCGGAGAAGAAAGCAGCGGAACTTATAGGCGTAGCTTTAGATGCTGCTCAAAACGAAATAGAATATATTTCAAATAAGTTTTGGGAAGCAGAAGATGCTAGAAAAAATTCCATGAATGAATTCAAAATATTGCTGACTAAAGTTGCTACAGACGAGAAACCGCTCGTAATCGTTGTAGATGAATTAGATAGATGCAGACCTGATTACGCGCTTTCAGTTCTAGAAGTTATAAAGCATTTCTTTAGTGTCCCTAATGTACACTTTATACTCGGTGTTAACCTTATCGCCTTAGAAAATAGCGTAAAAGCTCAGTATGGTGCAGGAACTGATGCCACCAACTATCTCAATAAGTTCATACATATCAAAACAAACCTTCCTGACAAAATTGGTAAGGGAGGTGAAATTGATGCTATTGAAAAATATTTCATAACTAGATCTTCAGAAATGAGTTTAAACAAAGATTTTCAAGAAAAATGCAAAAAGGTTATATTAAGTACAAAATCAGGAAATAATATTTCTCTGAGAGATATTCAGAAAATTTGTACGAAAATCAAGCTTACTCCAAAACCTTCATCTGGTGATTGGAATAATAGTTACACCTGGGTTGCGAGTATTTTAATTGTAGCGTCAGTAATTAATGAAAACTTTCACAAAAATTTGATTGATGAAAGGATTGATGCAAAAGAGATACTTGAATTTCTTGGTATGAAGGAATCTGACACATTTGTTGATGAGAATGGGGACGGAAATAGTACCTTTAATCATGAAACTCAGATGATTTATAGTTTTCTTTGCCATTGTTGTTTTGGTCAAGGATGTAAGCAATTAAAAATCTGCGAAAGCCATTTCCATAACATTAAAACCAATACTCTCGGAAATAATATCAATCACAAGTGGATGCTTACAATTCAAAGAGATTTTGTAGATGTGTTTAAGGCCTTCTGAGGGCATTGTCAGACAAACTTGACGTCACATTGGTTGGTACCAAATTTTTATGAATGACAACACAAAACCCATTTAAGCACTTTAAGACTGCAATCGTTCCAACTTCACCAACGGCCTAGCCATCACTAGAAACCCAGCATTAAAGCGTTGCTCAGCTTCATATGCGCGCCCCTGAAGATGATAGTGGGAGTACCACATTACCTTGGGCTTACGTCTAACGCCATCTAATTCCTCATCAGTTAGAGCATACCCCGGGAGGTACACCCCGTTTTGCAGGTTAGGATTCTCTATTATTGTAAGAATACGAGTATGGACGAAGGGATTGATATTTATCTAATGTTACGCGTTAACTCAGCCTTCATGTCTGTCTTTTATGTTGCCACGCCTGTTTACAAGCTTACAATATTTTGTATTGTTTTGATATGAAATTTCCCAAACATTAAAAGTTGAGGCTAACACTGTGAACTTATATAAGAACAGCCCAGACGGATTATTATTGGAGCTGAGTAGCGAGAAGTTTACACTTGAGCGTGAGATTCAAGTTCTTTTTGAACATAACCTTCATACAATTTTTAATCTCCAGTTTGTTACGTCTGAGTTAACCGTAGACAAATTTCGCATTGATACTCTGGCCTTTGATGAAGAAAATAATTCATTCGTCATTATTGAATACAAAAAAGGCCATAGTTATTCAGTTGTTGACCAAGGCTATTCCTATTTGTCTGTGATGCTGAATAATAAAGCTGATTTCATATTAGAGTATAATGAGCGCATGGATCAGAGTTTGCGCCGTGACGATGTAGATTGGTCGGCATCTAGAGTGATTTTTGTTTCGCAGAGCTTTAATACTTATCAAAAGAATAGTGTTAACTTCAAGAATATTCCTTTTGAGTTATGGGAGGTTAGGCGATTTGAAGAAGGTATAATAAGCTTCAATCAATACCAGTCTGAAAGTAAGCAAGATATAAATTTAATTGCTGACCCAGCAATAGACAGTGCGATATCAACAGTAATATCTGAAATAAAAATATATGAAGAAGCTGATCATACACAAAAATTATCGCAAGACTATATGACAATATGGGAAGATTTTAAAGATGAGTTAAACTCTTGGGATGATGTAACCCAAAAGCCAACCAAGACTTATATTGGGTTCAAGAAGAATAATACTCTGTTCGCTGTTGTAAGAATGTATAAAACTCATCTGACATTAATTATATCTAGAGGCGATATTTCCACAGATGGGAAGTATTCTAGAAACTTTTTCACAGCAGATGACCCAAAAAAAATGTTTAAGGAACAAGATTGGACCTACAAGAGTGGCGTCAAAGGTAACAACTACCGCGTAAAAATTAGCAAAAAAGAACAAATGGAATATATCAAGTTTTTGGTTAAACAAAAGTATGACAGCCTCTGATGGTAAACTTTTGAAGTTTTATAAAGTGGTTTTGGTATCCCATTCCCAAATCTGCGCTTCATAGGTTTGTATGATCGTGGCACTTTGATACGTGTATGGCTTTGTCTGACAATACCGCCACCAGCAATCAGACTTGGTGAATTGCTGCCAAAGAACATAAGATGCATCAGGCCAATAGAGATAAAGCTAATGCCAATGCCAATGCTTTAAGGGTAGAAAACATTATTAAGCTAAACCGTAAGAACGGTAACAGCTATCAAGCTAATGATAGTAATTCAGTGCTTATCTTTATTTGAAATATTATAACTTAAATAAATATCTTCATTACAAACAAGGGTAAAGATTCCATTCTGCATTTCCTTCTGCATCAGAATCGTAGGTAAACATAAAATATTTCCCATTGAGTTCTGACAATGCTTCAGATGTAGTTTCAAATGAAGCACCACCTCTAAATTCTACTCCTCCATCTGCTTTCATATTCCCAATACCATTGCATCTATATTTCGCAACGCCT
>CAWKZY010000090.1:0-8801 GCA_963854625.1 Gammaproteobacteria bacterium
ATAAACAGCACTGCTGTTAGTCTTCACACGTCGCATCTCATCCCTACTTTACGTTAAGATGCAGCTTTACTAAATTTGCGACAATCAATATGTTTAGTTTACTACTAGGCTTGCTCCTTTTTATCGGACCGCATCTCACTCTCGAATTTGGTCTGCGGCCTCTATTGATAGATCGTTGCGGATCTGAAAATATTTATAAAGGTGCCTATAGCCTCTTGGCACTGCTTGGCCTGGGACTTATTGTTTGGGGCAAGGCCTCCGCCCCTTTCATTATGTTATGGCAACCAAAATTTGAACTGCGCTCTGTTAGCCATATGCTAATGATCCCCGCTGTCATTTTAGTTATCGCAGGTAATACACCAATGTCCTATATCAGACACCACCTGCGTAATCCTATGTTAGCTGGGGTTACTCTTTGGGGACTTGCTCACCTTTGGTCTAACGGCGATTTAGCATCAGTGCTCCTATTTGGCACAATGACCATTTGGGCAGGGTTTAAATTTTTGTACCTTGGGTTTAAAAACACTTCGCGAATTGGCCAAGGTAGCCCCGCTGCTTTTCGGGACATATTTGCCCTATGCTCTGGTCTAATCATCTACACCCTGATTAGTCGCTATCACGGACAGATGTTTGGTGTAGGACTAGATTTTGTGTAAACAGCGCACTTAAGAGCTGCAAAGCCTCTATTAGAGCTTTGCTTTAAACTATTTACTTAGCAGAGAAGGACCCAGACGTGCCAATTTTTAGTGCTTTAACAATTTGTATTTGCCTACTATTTTCCTCTTCTATATTTGCTCAAGAAGATTCTCTAGCATGGGAAGGCGAATGGGCAGCCAATGGTACCTATTTTAAAATCGCGGTAGCAGTTGAGAACAATGTGCTAAAAGTCACTCAGATTGAGTCACTAGGGTTTGAATGGACCAGTAAAGATGCCGTGATTGATGGCAATTTTGTAGAAGTTGAGGTGGATTATATAACCGGGGGTGTTAGTGGGATTATTAGGGCCGAATTGCTCGATGAATCTACTGGAGTATTATCTGTAAAATCCTGCACGCCCGCGTTCATGGTGTCGTGTGCATTGTCTAAAGGAAGGCAAGCATATTTCACTAAAGTCGCAGGCCAATAATAAGCGGCCTACGACTCTTTGAAATAATTTACATTTCAGACATAGATTTAACGACCTTCGAGACAATACCGTATTCAATGGCCTCCTCTACAGTCATCCAATAATCCTTGTCAGTATCCTCGGCTACTCTCTCAATAGGCTGGCCAGTTTCATCGGCAATCAATTTATTAATGCGGGCCCGCATTGCCACAATCTGCTCGGCCTGAATAGCAATATCAGTCGCACGTCCCTGCGAACCACCGGAAGGTTGATGAACAAGATAACGGGTATTCGGCAACGAAAAGCGGTTTTCTTTCTTAGCTGCTAAATAGATAGTTGTCGCCGCGCTAGCCACCCAACCAGTGCCAATCACTCGCACTACGGGCTTGATAAATTTAATCATGTCGTAGACCACATCGCCCGACTCTACATGTCCCCCCGGGGAGCTGATGTAGATTGAAATCGGGTCATCGCTATCCGACGCTAGAGCAAGAAGGTGCTCGGTCGTGCTGCGAGCTAACTTGTCAGTAATTTCACCGAAGATTGTTATTGAACGAGACTTAAAAAGTTTTTCATCCATAAACCCCGAATTTCCTGTTGCTTTGCCACCCTTGCTGTCTTTCTCTGGAAGATTGGTTTCCATTAACTACCTCTAAACTAATTGCTGAATTAAAATTTTTGTATTATTACTAACTGGGTTTTACGAATTAAATCGTTACCTAATAAATCTGATTTCTAATTTCATGCCTCCCCAAACCTACTTGGTATTTTCTAGCTCGGAAACACAACCATTTTGATTGACTCTCAAATAAGCGATGATTTTCCAGGGATCGTCTGCTTCTGGAAAATTGGAACCAAAGCCAACCATTCGAGTACCTGGTATACCATTAACTATCGAGTCGAGGATTTCCTCGTCTGTCTCACCATATTGCCATAAACAGTTAAACAGATTGTCGTCGTCACCGAAATCAACGGTCGACAGCTCCGGCGTCAGCCCATGGCAAAAGTCTGCGCAAGAACCAGCATAAATCGCCTGACCTCGGATCAAGGCATTATCATCAGCCATAAAACCCTGCACCAATGTTGGTTTAGATTCCTTGGCCGGACCATCACAGCCCAACAATATTCCAAGGAAAACAAAGCCTAGAAAAAATTTCATTAAGCTCTCACAGTATTAGGCAGATGACAGACCACGCCTATACGTGTTCTTCACCTAACGGCTTAAACGTAATTAGCAGTTGAGGCAGAAGTGTCAACGAACCGACTAAAGCTACTAACATGGCTAAACTTGTCAGTAATCCAAATACAATTGTAGGTATAAAATTGGACAAAGCCAATATCGAAAAGCCTGCAACAATTGTCATTGAAGTGAAATACATGGCACGGCCAATGCTGTTATGGCAAAAAAACATGGTGTCACGGTAGTTACCGAATCGTGGAAACTCGCGCTTGAAGCGGTGCATGTAATGAATTGTATTGTCGACACCAATACCAACCGATATTGCGGCGATTGTTATCGTCATGATGTCTAAAGGTATGCCTAACCAGCCCATAATACCAAGCACGAATGCTGCCGCAATTGCATTGGGGATGATACAGATGATGGCGATTTTCAGTGATCTAAACAAAAGCAAAAACATCAACATGATGGCAAGCATCACCACCCCCAAGGTCAAAATCTGGGATTCATACAAACTTTGTAATACGTTGTTGTACAACACTAATATGCCGGTCACATTGACTTGTTCATCAGTGAACCCAAATTCTTGCTCTATCCCTTTTTCGACCCTTTGCAGCAACTCATTTCGTTTTAGATCTGGGTCCGATTCAATCACTCGCACATTGAAACGCAGCTGGTTCTCTTTGATTGAAACAAATGGCGTTAACACCGTGTCTTTAAGTGCGTCAGGGATTCGCGAATACAGCACTGCCCAGAGTAAACCATCAATTGGATCATAGCCGTTAAGCTTTTCGGCTAACTGAATAACCGCGCCAAATGAGAGTACTTTGCCAGTCTGGGGATCATTTTCAAGATACTCATGAATAGCTTTGACCTGATCCATCTTGGGGGCAGTAAACCAGTAAGCATCTGAGTCGCTTGCACCGCCAAAACCATCATCGAAACCATCGTCAAAACCGTCTTCAAAAGAACCTGCTTCCTCTGGAAGGTCTACTACTACATCAAATGACAAGGTGCCACCAAGCTTTTCATCGAGCAGGGACATGCCTTGAAATATTTCTGTTTTTTCTCGAAAGTAGTCGATAAAACTGTTCTCAACTTGAAGACGCGCCAAGCCAATGACGCTTAATAAAAGTACCACCGCGTAAAGGTAAAGCACTTTGTCTTTGAGTTTGTCGGTAACCGTCGCCAGTGTCGAGGTCAAGTTCAAACGCATATCTGATGACAACTTGGTTTGATCGACAGGTAGCAGGGTCAAAATTGCAGGGAACAAAAAGAATACCACTGTCAGCGCGGCCAAAACGCCCATAACCATCATCCAACCAAATGAAATGATGGGTGAGATGCCGCTAACGATAAGTGAGCCGAAAGCAACCGCCGTAGTTAACCCTGTATACAAACAAGGCTTAAACATACTCAGGACAGCATGCTGCAGCAATTTGTCATGACTGCTGAAATGACGAGTCGCCCGCAGTTCCCGATAGCGAACGGTAAGATGGACCGTTAACGAGATCGTTATAATTAACAAAAGTGAAATGAAGTTGGAGGACACCACAGTCACTCGCCAATCCATCAAACCTAGAACCCCAACCATTATCGTGCCGGCCACCGCGCAGCAAACCAATGGCAATACTACCCAGCGTACTTTCCTGAAAATAAGACCGAGGGCAACAATAATAAAACCCAAAACGCCAAAGCTAAAAGAACTGAGATCGTCTCGGACAAAGGTGACCAAATCGTCAGCGATCATCGGAGCCCCGCCGAGGAAGATCTGGGCATCACTGCGGTAGTTTATTAAAATACTGCGAATTTGGGCGATAGCTGCGGTTTGTCGTTCGGAGGTAGTAATTGTGTATCGGGCGTACTCGGCTTCTATGTCCGCCAGCACCTGTGATTCTTTGGCCGTAATAGCGCCGCCGGCCTCTTTGCTCCGGAGTTCGGTTCGCTGATCCACCAGACCTCGACCCCGTTGATCAATTTCAAAGCTGACAAGCATGCCGGCGGTTTCGCCGTCAGGGCTTACCACCGCATTGCGAAATACTGGACTGTTCACTAGCTCTTCGCGGGCGACCTCAAGATCAATCTCGGCATCATTCAGAGTTAAGTAATCTTCAGAAATACCCGTTAGTGGCGTGTCCAGAAAAATGGGAACATTCAGAATACTGTCAACACCGCTTACACGATCAATTTTAAGCAATTCCTGGCGCAGACTTTCCATTCTCTCCAATGTAGCCCGGGAGAACAGCGGTGCATTCAATGGTGTGTAGGCAATAATCACTGATTCACTAATGCCGTAGATGGCATTTATTTCTCGAGAATATTCTAAATCCTTGTCACCCTCCAACATCAAAGAATCAGCAGAGGCGTCAAGGCGAAAGTACTGAGTGTAATAGCCAAATCCAGCCGCTGTAATTAGGACCAACGCGATGACTAATAATGGTCTACGAAAGACGAGTTCAATATAGAGGGCGGTTATCCTGGCAAGCATAAAAATCCTAATAACTTGTACGGCAGCCACAATAACTTACTCAAGTGACTTGGCACTAACGGGGTCCAATTACTATACGCTGATCAGATTGATATTTCGATATTGGTATCACAGGGTTATTCAACCTTTTCAATCTCCAGAAACTGGCCTTAGCTGGCAGTCGGCGACTAATATGAATTAGCACCGCTCTTCTGGCATTCCTTAATGATAGTAAGGCCGAGCTAGATGTTGCCTTATTTTGGGCGGAATAACCTGTTCAAATAGCAGCCACAATCTGCCTAAATATACAATTCAGGTCCTATTTCTTAAGACTAGGCTCCTAAACAGTCCACCCAATTTCCTACTTTGGCCGTTGCAGGAATTAGTAACTGATCATTTGCCGAATTTTATCCAATCTAAACAACTGTTATTTATAGCTATTACCCACTTACAACGAACCCAAGAGGTACTCAAATGACATTTAAGAGCAAGTTCTACAGACTGCAACTTTCTGTGATTTTAAAGCGAGTCCTATGGGCTAGCCGAAGCTTAGTTGCTAACATTTACATTGGTTATATTGGTTATATTGGTAAAAAGGCTAAATTGATATGAGTGAATTTGAGTTAGACAGCATGACACTAACTTATTAAACTTCCAACCGGGCCCTCTGAATTCAATGCCGCCTCTAAAGCTGGTCCTCCGGCCTGACCCTGCGACCCTGTGCCACAGCAGATGGCATTGAATTACAGCACAAAAGCTTTATATTAAGATTACCAGTTTTGAGCACATCCAGTGACCAAGGCAAAGAACTAGATAGGAGCAGTTAAAATGAAATTGTTGAGCAAATTACTTACTTCTTTTGTAGCGATGGGTATCGTCGCTCTGGGAATAGCCACTTCAGCCTTTGCAGAAGATGATTGGCTGCGTTCTGTGCCCGATTTCGCCCTAACCGACCAAGCCGGCGTGATCCATACGCTGGAACAGTACAAAGACGACGGATTTATCGTTTTTTACGTACAAGGCGTTGGCTGCCCGATAGCTAGAATCGCGCTGCCTAGCTACCGTGAAGTTCGTGACGAGTTCCAAGGCGAAAAAGTTAGCTTTTTGATGTTTAACTCAAACATCCAAGATAACCTTAAGCGCATTGCGCGGGAAGCGGATGAGTTTGGTATTGATTTCCCAGTGCTTAAAGACGAAGGACAGCAGCTTGCTAAATCCTTGGGTGTTGAGCGAACTGCAGAGGTGTTCATTATCAATCCTCGCACTAAAGAGGTGATGTATCGCGGGCCGATCAATGACCAGCTCGGATATGAGACTCAACGCAACCATGCCAATGAGCATTTTTTGAGAGATGCACTGACCACAGTTCTTGCTGGCGGCACAGTTAACATCGAAGATATCCCGGATTCTAAAGGCTGTCTAGTTGCGATCTTTGACACCTAAACTCTAATATCTAAAGTGTAGCTTGAGATAACTAAAACCCGGCCCCGGAAAAACGGCCGGGTTTTTTATGGACGCCTTTTTTTAGCCGGCCTAGCTAAAGCTGAATCGAAGACGATAAGTTCTTTACTGAAGCAATTGTGATGGAAGTGGAGAACCGAACATCACGAAGATTATTAAGTAGAGGATGACAGCAGACGCGGATGGTGAGTTTGTCGTATTTCTAATTGGTTTCTGTATAAATAAGCTTTGGAGAGTCCACAAGTGGCCGCCTATATTCAATTCCATGCCTAAAATACTTAACGAGCTTTATCAGGTTCAGGGTTAGGATTCATGAGCCAAAAATCTTGGCTGGGTAGAATAACAATCATGGTCCAGTATTGCCGTATTTTCTAACTCTTGGAAAGTTATGCCAGAAGTAGATCATCGGAACGTGTTCCAGCATGAACCCACTTTAATCAAAAGGTAAAAAATAACAGCGACATCTGAAAATCGCATGAAACCTACCTTTCTCAAAAGGGAATCCATAAGGGTGTTTGCAGCAATATGCCAAGATTTGCCCTAGGCAAAGATGGTAATCATGTTCCAGCGACAGGAAAGTTCAGTTCGGCGCGAGATAGAATCAACAAGAGCAGTTCATAACTGAAAAATTGAAATAGCCGCGAGAGTCCAATATCTATCTACGTAGACAGAGCCGAGGTAAATATTCAATCTTCAGAATCTCATGATGCGGCGTAATATTAGACTAGACCAAGATCAAGTAATCGGATCTAAAAAGAAGCTAGCTGCGCTCATTCTTACGACCATTTTGTATCAGTCGTTTTTTGAAATCTTTATGGATTTAGGGTCAATTAAGTCATCTGGTAATTCATCTTTGCCATTCCTTTTTGCTTTTCTTTCAATTTGCGTACTAGGCTCTATATCTAGATTAACCAACCCCATAGTAATCCCAACAAAGATGGACCACCACAAAGGTATATTATTTTCCCGCCGCTTTAGCTAGGAGAGGGTTTCACTCAAAAAATAAGAACAACAACAGACTCACGATAATAAAGTATAGAGCCCTTGATGAATCATCCACAATTTAGTCCTCTTATTATTACATACCTGAGATATGCTCTGAGAATTCAAGTATTAGTATGATAAGCACAGATAAAAACTAGGACCATAATAGGAAAATCAAGGTAAGCTAAAGCGTACACGATTTTTTGAAATAAAACCGATATGCCTGCACATTCGGAGACTAGTAAGACGGAGGCAAAACTCTGTCTTAAAATTCTTACTATTGAAATTAAAATTGAAATTGAAAGCGCAGCAGAAACATCTGACTTTTTTTATAGCGATGACTAAAAACTATGGCAAGAGGCCATGAAACTTACTCAACTGATAATTGGCGAGGGAGTTCTTGTTCCTCAAAGATGCGGCGAGCCTGAATACACAATCCCTTAGTACCCCAGAAGACGGGAATTTAACTATTGAGTCGACCGCCCTTAAATTTAAAAAGGCCACAGTTTAAATCAGAATTTAGGTCTATTTGGCTTAACTTCGAAAACTTGATGCGCGCTCAAAAAATGAGCTTATTGGACGTATAGTATGGAGCATAACCTGACAGCTATACCAACAATTCTCTGGCAGGGCGCACATCAAACACGGGAGATACCCAATGTCTGACACTGTTCCGTCTACTCACATTATTGATGATGATTTTGTGGCGCCGGCATGTACCGAGCTATTGGAAATTTTGTATCAAGATACCGATATCTTGGTAATCAACAAGCCCAGCGGATTACTCAGTTTGTCCGGCAGAAACCCGCTCAATTGGGATTCTGTGCACTACCGCCTGATTCACGGCCAAGATGGCGTGAGCCCTGCATTCCCGAAAGCAAAGCTTCCTCACCGTTTAGATTTTGGAACCTCTGGGATTATGTTAGTTGGGCTAAACGAAAACTCTACACAACATCTCAACAAACAGTTTCAAGCGCACACAATTCAAAAGCGTTATATAGCCATTTTGAAAGGATGGATTGCCGACGATCAGGGGCAAATTTGCGCAGCCATAGCAAAAGATGAGGCTCTTTTCCCTCGAGTGAAAATTTGCCATATCACCGGCAAAACCGCGCTAAGTGAATACACGGTATTAAAGCGACTAAAGCAGCCACTACGGAGCTCAGTGCGATTTACCCCCCATACTGGACGGACGCACCAATTGCGGATTCACAGCCAATCAATAGGCCATCCAATTCTTGGCTGTGATCTGTACGGCAGTGCTGACAGTGAAGGAATGGCTGATCGCCTACTCCTACATGCCAGTGACCTGTATTTTGAACACCCGACAAGTGGAGAGAAATTACATAGACACTGCCCCTGCCCTTTTTAAGCAGAAGAATTATCTTTGACATTAAATTGAGATTTTTTTTCCCACTCCTTTAATACCCCAATCAGTGGGGCTTTTTCTTGAGCTAAAGCCAGAAAAGAAAATAGTTTTTTACATAATCAGGTAGTGAAATGCACAAATTTTGCTAACTTTTGCTTAAAAAATTGAAGGTACTAGGGCTCTTATGCCTAATGGCTTTTTACTCTTTACCCCATCGGTAGAATACTGAATTTGT
>CAWKZY010000091.1:0-8470 GCA_963854625.1 Gammaproteobacteria bacterium
ACAAAAAGCTGCTGCTGCAAATAGATTTGCTTAGCAGTGGAGTCAATAAGGTCAAAGCCGCGAACCACATCCGTTACGTTTTGAAATGCATCGTCTACGACAACTGCGAGTTGGTATGCGAATAAATTGTCTTTTCGCTTAATTACAAAATCACCAACTTCGAGTTCGATATTTTGGTGATGCTTGCCTTGTATGAGGTCGCCAAAGCGTATGATCTGGTTGGCAGTTTGAATTCGAATAGCGTGCTGTTCAGAGCGATCAAGGATGTTTTTATTCGCTCTGCAGTGGCCGTCGTAAACAGTTCCAAGAGCTTGTATTCTCGGCCGGGTACAGTTGCAGCAAAAGCAAAGTCCCCGTGTATTCAATTGCTGCAGCGCAGTTTCATAGGCTTCCAAACGGGAGCTTTGGTAGAGGATTTCTCCGTCCCAAATAAAACCCAATGTTTGCAGTTGCTCAAGGATAATCTCAGCGGCCCCAGCGAATTCACGAGGCGGGTCTAAATCTTCAATACGGACTAACCAAGTGCCAGTTTTAGATTTCGCGTCTAGATAACTGGCTAATGCGGCAACCAGTGAGCCAAAATGCAAAGGCCCAGTAGGGGAAGGAGCAAACCTGCCTATGTAGAGATGATCGCCGCCATCACTACTAGGGTGATTTGGTAAGCCCAATTTCGATTTGGTGAATATCATATGCCAGCTACTTTCGCTGATCGATGAAATGACAAAAAAATAGCAGCTAGCTTCCTAGCTGCTTTTCTTTGATTTCGTCTAAGGTCTTGCAGTCGATGCACTTGTTAGCAGTAGGGCGTGCCTCGAGCCGGCGTATACCAATTTCAATGCCGCAAGAGTCACAAAATCCATAGTCGTCTTGAACTATCAATTCGATGGTGCTGTCGATTTTTTTAATCAACTTTCGTTCCCTATCTCGAGTCCGTAGCTCTAAGCTGAACTCTTCTTCTTGGGTCGCACGATCAGCAGGGTCGGGATAATTTGCCGCATCGTCTTGCATGTGATGCACAGTCCGATCGACTTCTTGCATTAACTGCTCTCGCCAGTCCAGCAATATCTTCTTGAAATGCTCTCGCTGTTCCTCGTTCATATATTCTTCGCCTTTCTTAGGCTTATACGGAACGAAATTCTTTAAAACTGGTTGAGATTGAGCGCTACTCGTCGTAGACATGATCTCTAATGCCTCAATAAAACGGAGCTCGGGTTTTTAAGTCTCTAACTTTATTAGAAGCTAGTATTGCCGGGCTGCGCATTTCTGTAAGTTACACCTTTACAAAAAGGTGGGCTAAAAAAGTAGGGTAATCTGAGGAATCTAGCTTAGAAATAAGCTGATTTTCAGAAACGCGGGTAAGCTACCAGATTCTTTAGAGGGATGCTATGAAAATTACGATTATCGCCAGTCTTTTGGAGACGGCCTAGCTTTAGTAAAATCAGCTCAACTATAGTGTATCGTATAGAGTCTTAGTATCTGTTACTCACCTTAACTGTTTTTTTGATCAATCAACTATGAATAAACTTTCCCCTACTATCCAACACGTCAGCGCATTTAAAGTGATGTCAGTTATGCAGCGTGCCCGTGAATTAGAACATCAAGGTCATAAGGTCATTCATATGGAAGTCGGAGAGCCTGACTTTAGTTCTGCTGAACCCATCATAGAAGCGGCCAAAGTGTCTTTAGATCGCGGGTTTACTCAGTACACTGCGGCCACCGGCATTATTGAGTTACGTCAGGCTCTAGCTGGACATTACCAGAATCAATACGGGGTGGAAGTTGATTACCGTCGAATTTTGATCACACCAGGTGCCAGTGGGGGTCTAACATTGCTAGCCAATATGTTAGTGGGGCAGGGGGATGGAGTGTTGATATCAGACCCAGCTTACCCCTGCGTTCGAAATTTCATCCATTTAATGGCCGCTGAGCCACAGCTTATGCCGGTAGATGTTGAACAAAACTTTCAACCGAACTTGCAAGATTTCGAGGCGCACTATAAAGACAATACCTGTGGTCTTTGGTTGGCATCTCCTAGTAATCCTACGGGAACAATCATATCGAGAGAAAGTTTGCGCGAGGCTTCGCAGTGGGCCAGATCAAAAGATTTACATCTTTTGGTCGATGAAATCTATCATGGGTTGCACTATGTCGATGATATGCCAAGTGTACTGGAGGTTGACCAATCTGCCTTCGTTGTAAATAGCTTTTCTAAATACTTCGGGATGACAGGTTGGCGACTAGGTTGGATTGTAGTTCCTCCAGAATATGTAGAAACAGCGACTAAGCTTGCCCAAAACTTATACATTTCTGCCTCATCGATAGCGCAATATGCAGCTCTTGCTGTTTTTGAAGACAAATCTAAGGTTATTTTTGAACAGCGCCGAACGGCGTTTCGTGAGCGCCGAGATTATCTGGCAGATGCATTGGACAGTCTTGGCTTTGTCGTGCCAAGTTCGATTCAGGGCGCGCTTTATATCTACGCGGATATATCCAAATTTTCCGATGACTCAGAGCTTTTTTGTAAAGAGCTTTTAGAAGCCCAGCAGGTGGCTATAACTCCAGGTACTGACTTTGGTCATTACAGAAGCACAAGCTTTGTTCGCATCGCTTTCACTACCTCCATGGAAGATCTGAAGCTGGGAATAGAGCGGATTAGGAGCTATCTTGGTAGTTAGGATATTGCCGCGAGGAGGGGTGCGATACTGTGAATCTTAAAGGAGGTCTTGAGCGTGGCGTATTAATTAAGCGATACAAGCGATTTCTAGCAGACATCGAGACCAGTAAGGGCAAGCGCATTACAATTCATTGCCCTAATACCGGTGCTATGACCAATTGCCAAGAACCTGGCAGTAGCGTTTGGTATTCCACTTCAGAAAACCTAAAAAGGAAATACCCTAACACGTGGGAATTGGTTCAAGCAGTGAATGGGCCGATGATCGGGATAAATACAGGGTTAGCAAATCATCTGGTAAAAGAAGCCTTAGTGAGCGGGACTATTAGTGAATTAAGTGGTTATTCGTCGATTCGCAGTGAAGTTAAATATGGAGAGCAAAACAGCCGAATAGATTTTCTTGTTGAGTATCCAGACCGATCGCCAACCACTAGTTGTTATGTTGAGGTAAAAAATGTAAGCCTTTGTGTTGGCGGCGGGGAAGGAATCTTCCCGGACGCTAAAACTTTAAGAGGCCAGAAACATTTGCAAGAGCTGATGGCGATGAGCGCTTTAGGCCATCGGGCGGTATTGGTGTTTTGCGTCCAGCACAGCAACATAACAAGTGTAGGACCGGCTGATGCTATTGACCCTGAATATGGTAGGTTGTTGAGGCAAGCTAAGGCAAGTGGGGTGGAACTGATCGCTTTTCAAGCGTCATTCGATATTGGCAATGCCAGCATACGGTTATGCAAACGTTTGCCGGTCTTGCTGTAAAGTCCTGAACTCAAACCCTGACGCTGGTTTGCGTCCTGCATCAGGCTTACTATTACAGAGGTGCCTGCCGTTTTAGATGTTTTTCCTCTACCATCATGGCGCTGTTTTCTAGAGTAAACGGAACGGCTTGCAAGTATTTTCCTTTGCAAGGACCCATGAGGCAGTGACCATCTTCTATTTGGAAAAGCGCGCCATGGGTGGAACATTGAATTAGCGCAGCGTCCGAGTCTAAAAATCGGTTTTCCTCCCACTCAAGTGGGGTCCCAAGATGTGGGCAGCGATTCCAGTATAAGAAGAGCTGATCATCTTTTCTCACCGCAAAAAGATGCTGATGATCAACTTCAATACCTACGGATTTGCCTTCTTCGAGTTCGCTGCTGTCTAAAATATTTATCATTCGCTAAATGCTCGCTTTAAATCATTAATCAAATCATCAATCTCTTCAATGCCCACTGAAAAACGAATCATCGAATCAGCGATCCCCATTGACGCTCTGCGCTGGGCTCCCATTTCGAAATAAATAGTGTGAGCAACAGGAATAGCTAACGTGCGATTGTCTCCTAGATTGCTCGATGAAACTATATCTTCCATTTTATTGAGGCAATCAAAACAATCAACACCTTCGGCCAAATCAATGCTAAAGATGGCGCCGTAGCCTTTAAAAAGGCTGCCGGCTCGATCGTGTTGAGGGTGGCTAGATAGGCCCGGGTAATAAACCTTATTCACCTTGGCTTGAGTTTCGCAAAACTCTGCCAAAACTTGTGCGTTTTTACAAGCACGATCCATTCGCATTGGCAGGGTTTCTGAGCCGACGGCTAGGTGATGCGCAGCTTCTGGGCCTAAGGAAGCGCCTATATCGCGCAAGCCTTTTTTCTTGATTTGGGTTATACCCCATAAACTAGGGTCGCCTTTACGATAGGTGTCATAGATATTGTCGAACACGGTCCAATCATAGTTACCAGTTTCGGTAACGACGCCGCCTAAAGCGTTGCCGTGGCCTCCTATATATTTGGTCAATGAGTTTACGACCAAGCTTGCACCTATTGACTTAGGATTAAACAGATGCGGCGAGGTCATTGTGTTGTCGACACAAAAAATTAAGCCTTTGGATTCGCATATTTTGCCTATTCCTTGCAGATCAGCAATTTGGGTGGCGGGGTTAGCAATCGTCTCACTGAATACCAGCTTGGTATTGGGTCTTATGGCTGCTTCAATCGAGCTAGCGTCTGTGGCATCTACAAAGCTCACCTCGATGCCTAGACGCTGTAAGGTCGCAAAAAAGCTATTAGTATTACCGAACAGGAAGGCGCTAGATACTATGTGATCACCACTTCTGAGCAAGGCAAACATAGTCGATGATATTGCTGCCATTCCTGTCGCAAAAGCTACGCTGGCAAGGCCGCCTTCCATCAGTGATATACGTTTCTGAAGTGCAGTGACAGTCGGATTTAGCTGGCGGCCATAGTTATAACCTTCGCGCTTTCCCTGAAACACTTCTGCCAGATGGCGAGCGTCTTCATACCCATAGGCCACTGATGGGTGAATAGCCTTGTGCAATACGCCATGCTCAGGCCCGTCCTTGCGGTCGCTATGTAAGTTGGTTGTGATAAAGCCTTTCTTAGTCATATTCTTCTTCAAGTCTTTGAATTTGTAGGTAAATGCGCGCGCTTTTATACACCAGTCAGAATCCGATTGAAAGGTCTGCTAAATTACGCCAATTCTTTTAAACATAGGTTCAGTTGTCAGCGTTGATCAGTTTTACCTTGGCAGCTTAAGCAGTGCGCCGCTTCAGGCTGGATCTCCAGACGCCTGAATGGGATGGGCTCGTCACATTTTCTGCAGTACCCATAGTCGTCTTTGGACATCGCATTCAGGGCAATAGCTATTTTTTGTAATTTTAGTTTGGCCGTCCCACGCGTTGATATTGCCATACTTTGCTGCTGCAACGCGTCTATGCGCGAAACGCGACCAACGGCAGTTTGATCAAGTGTCACTATTTCAGCCGCTTGCTGACTTATCTCAAGCTGTTCAGTTAGTTCAAGCTGGTGCAGAAGTAACGTATTTGTAAGTGTAGTTTTTTGCTCGTGACTTAAATTTCTCACAATATTTTCTCGCGGGGTATTTTGCTGTTTAGAATTCCTAGCTAGGGGTTTAACAAATCAGCGAACAGTGGGCTGTTAAAAACAAGTTCGTTAATTTGGTTCATCCTCTCCAAGTACTGTTCACTTGTTCTGTCTTGGTAAAGCTCGGCAAAATCTGATTCTGAAATTCCGTCTCTGTTGTTGCCGATAGTTGGCATATATTCACTTTCAGCTTTGACCTTAATAATCCGCGTCTGAAGACGCTTAGCTGTCTCTGAGTTTTTGGTTCCGAAGGACGCTAAATTAACCCCGACGGTATTGGCCGTGAGGTCAGAAAAGGAGAATCCACTGCGATAACGTGCGTCGTATGCCTCTTTGGTCGTCGATAGCATAGCAGCCAGATCGGCGCCTGCAGACGCTGTAATCGAAGCTATGGAAGCAAGATGTTTAGCCAGGTCCTGCCTTCTGAGGAGTCTCACCTCGATGGCTTTGGCGTCGGTTACTGAGCGGGATATGCTGTTGCCAACAAAGCGCTCTATTTCTTCTCCGTTAACGTAAATGGCAAGAGCTTGAAATGCCGCTCGGTTTTCAGCCACCGCATTTGAGCCCAAGTTTGTCCGCGAGCGTGCTTCGGTAAACAGGGGAACTAGGAGGCTATTTAGCGAAATGGCACGAATATCCAGTGGTGTGGCAGTAATGATTTCTGCAATCAGCTGATAGTAGTGAGCCACCCTCATGCGATCTTCATCGCTAACAAACAATTGTTGGGTCTGGTCAGCGAGCGTATTCATCAGCACCGGGTCCCATTGCAATGTCACTTGCATTTGCTGCGGATTGACAACAAGAGACTCAACGTTTCCTATTAGCGAGTTGATATCAGTAAGGGCTAGGCTGGAAGAGTTTATGTCTGATTCTACCCTGCCGATTAGAAGGGCGATGAGCATGTTCGGCATGGGCAATCCTCCCAAGCTCAATTTGCTTAGTTGCAGCTTGTTGCCATTGCTGCTGAATTGACCTTCGATATTTAAAAATACGGGGACGCCTGCAAGGTCAAACCCTATCGATGCATGCGTATTGACTGTGTCATTGGCAAGGGTCAACTGGGCCGCCCAATGGCCTTTTAGATTGGCGGTGGAAATAGCGTAGCGAAGCAGAAGATTCATTTGGTCTGCATTCAGAGAGATGTTTTGCTGGGATACCGAGTAAGTTGAGCGGGGTGCATTTTCCAATAACATGGATTCTATTTCAGAAAGTTCGGCGGCAGAGAGTGGGCCTCCCACTGGCACTCTGGCATCTAACTGCAATGCAATAACCAAAATTATTACCGGGACACTAAACAACATCGCGACGAGCGCGCTGATTAGGAGTCGCAGTAATGTGGATCGTGACTTCGCCATAGAGTGTTTATTCAAAGGTGCAAAAAGGACCAAAATCAGTTGGATGATGCCGATATTAAGCAAAAAATGCTAACTGACATTGATTTTACTGGCAAAATGCCAGTTTATAACTATAAAGTATGATTAAAATATGATTAAAATATGACTGAAAGCATAGTTTATACGATATAAAGCCTAGAAAACTTGTAGTTCGAAAGCTTGGCGGTACTATAAAATCGAGTCGTAAGAATTTTAATGCATCATTTAAGTTAGGAGAAGGTCATGACCGCAGTGGTACCTGCAATTAGCATAGTCAGTCTCGCAAGAATCAGAGCAATCATAGCCATATCTATGTTGCTCGTTATTGCTTCTTGCGCATCTAGTGATTCGAGAGAGGCGGAAATTGCAGTTCAAGAAGCAGAGGTAATGACGGCTGAGGCAGAAACTGCTCGACTGGCTGTAGAAGCAACGAGGGAGCAGGCTGCTCGGATTAGCAGGCAGTCAGACGAGCAAGAAACTGAAGAAGCAATGCTTCAGGCGAGGCGAGATCGAGTGGAAGTCCGCCGCGCAGAGAGGGAGCGAATTAAAATGCAAGAGGCAGAATTGCAAACGGAACAAGCGGCGAAAGAGCGGCAGATTCGGCAAGCGCGTCAGCAAGAAATAACAGCTTTTGCGGTTCGTAGACAGGCTAAAATGGATCGGATTGCAGAGTTAGAATTGTTGATCTTGCAAGCAGGGAATGAGTCAGGTGCTGATGAGGCCTCAGTTATGGCTCTCAATGAAGCTGTTAATGTGGCTGAGGATTTGCTAAATGCGCTGGCCATTGAGCAAACCAAATATGAGGATACTGATTCCTTTGGTAATACAGTAGAGCCGCTGGCAAAAAGTCTAATAGCCGAATTAGAGTCTCTAAAAAATGAATTAGTTAGGCGATCGCGCTCTCAATAACGCGTAACGATGCAAAGCAGGGGTCAAAATAGTAATGAGTGGTAATGATAATATTGTTGATTTTGAATCCGGCAAGCTCATTCACATCGATAAGCTTAAGGTCATTCGGGTCGAAAAAATGCGCAAAGCATTTAGCGAAGCCCGCGGAGAGCTTAACCTCAATCCTAAAACTAAGAGTCAAAAACGAAGACGTACTACAGCTAAGAAATAGCTTCCGCCTCTCTATATCCAGTTCCAAGAACCAATCCCCACCCCCGTCTTTATTTTATCGGCTAAAATTTGAAAATTTAGACGCCAAGGGCGGCTTTTTTTGTTTCACGCATTATGGTAAAGTGCGCGCCTTTAATTTTAACTAACCACTTAGGGGTCACACTTAGAATGGGGATTACACTCACGGTTTCTACCATTTTGGCGCTGTTGGGCTTGGCCATCGCTTTCTTTTATATGAAGAAAGTAACAAGCATTCCGGTTGATTTGGGCTTGAATCCAGAAGAAAGCAAAAAACTCAAATTTATTCACGGAGCTATTGCCGAAGGCGCGATGGCTTTTCTTAAGCAGGAATATAAGTTCCTAGCTATCTTTATGGTGGTGTTTGCAGCTGTCATCGCTTTATTGATCGACGATAGCCATACCCCGGA
>CAWKZY010000092.1:0-8466 GCA_963854625.1 Gammaproteobacteria bacterium
TGCGGAGAAAACATACGGCCGTTACTGACATTGCTGTTGTGTGGGATAGCGAGCACCTCGCCCCCCGTCAAGCGCTCATAGTCCTCAAAGAATGACCAAAGCTGTTCAGGATCCGGGCTATCTTGCGCAGTAAAGGGCAGAGTTTGTGTCACCTTTTCTGCGCCATCCTTATACAGAACTACCCTATGTAGGTTGTTACCGTCTGGCGCCGACGTCCATTCATAGGCAGCAAAGGCGGTAAATAATCCCGGTTCATTATGGGCATCAGCGGTAGCTACGCTGTGTTCCCAGATAGATGCTCGCACTTTTGGGGTATTCTGGAATTTGGGGTCAACCGAATTCATACTAGGCGCCCACTCATTAATCAAGTCTTCAATATTACCCGCTTGTAGGTACGCGCTCCAGCGCTTGCCCACCTCCCAGTCTGCCAATGCTGGATCGTTGTCCATTAACCGAGGGAAAATCCCAAGGCTGGTTCCGTGGTCAGCAATAGCAAGAAAATCCAGTGGGCGGCGCAGCTTTACACGCATCCCGTTATCCGCGGTGACAATCTTGCCACGGGCAAACTGAAAGGCAATCTCGCTGGTCAAGCGAGTTCCAGTGAGGTAGGCGTCGGCTGATAGCTGGGTGTGCAGGTGCGTGTCGCCCCAATATAGTTGCGGCGTAGGATTGCGTACCGGCGGTGAATAGCTACCCTCTTCAACAGTCGAATCGCTCACCTTGCCTGGGCTCTGGGCTTCTGCAGCCGGCGCGTTATCAGCCGAAGAAACCTCAGACGCCCTATCGCAGCCAGACATGCATAGGAGCAGCAGCGAGAGTGCAGTGGCTTTAAACAGTTGGTAACAATTCATACTTGTGTCCTCATTTTTTTATTTATCTATTCAGTAATTTGCCTGAATGAACTAATTATAAACACTGACTATTAATTCGGCTGATACCAAATAGGTGATGTATAGGCTCTATCTTGAATCACTTTCGGAACTTCATCTGGTAACATAATATCAAAGAAAACAGCGTCTTTGAGAGTCCATCTTGGTCTAGGTATCTCTATAACTCGGCAATAATAGAAACTCCTCTGCCCTTCATCAAAATCTGGGTCTGTCCAAATACCTGATAAATGATAATCGCCGATAGAGTTATCATACGTCGCATCCTCTTCACTTACAGTTGAGCCTATAGGTCTCAAAAATCCTGTTTTTTCATCTGGCACCCTCGCTCCGGCCCATGCGACATTATATACTTTTTCATGAAGCTGGCCGCGTTTATCAAGCCAACCTTTAACTATTTGTATTCGGTCTAGATTCGCGCCGAGGGGGTCTTTAGATGCCGAAAACATAAAAGTAGGCGATTTCTTTAGCCCTCCATTAATCAAGTCACCACCCATGGGAACACCATATCGATATCCCAACTCCTCATAATTCGGCTTGTCTATCATCGAATCTGTATATTCCCACCCTCCAAAGAATCTAACCCTTATGTGCGAGCCTGTTGTCGCATAGACCTCTTTTCGCTTCATGGCGGCAAAGAGCGCCTCGCGAGTATTTTCAGTGGCCCAAACAGCTGCGTAGCCGGACGCCGATATGCTCCAATTTTCCCAGAGGCGGTCGCCCGCTAACTTGGAGCTGGTCCTCTCCGATCGCGGTTCAGATTCCACGAACTTGCCAAAAAAATTGTCTTCCTCAGGTGTCGACAAACTGTTGTGACCGTCTGTACTTCCTATCATGCCAAATTTATAAGGATTAACCTGAAATTTTTGCTCATACAGTAATCCCTGCTTTAAAGCACCTCTTGCATAATCATGCTTAAGTTTGTTTTCTTTGGTTTTCTTGAGCCCCAGATTGGTATCGAATGTCTCAAAATCAGAAAATTCATCGTCTGGCGACAATATGGGGTGTGTTTCAGAATCTCCCTTGACCTGGGTAACCTCTGCAAGCGGCTCCCATCGGGCGCTCATCCGAGCATAACCGACATCTATGGGGTTTCCATCAACAGTATTATCAGGAAACATCATTCCACCCGATAGATTGGAGTTGTGGGGAATGGCAATTTCGGATTAAAATCTTAGTGTGATCACGAAACCTGTACTAGCTTGGATCGTTACGGGGCGGTAGTACAGACAATGTTCTGCGCAGGCCACCGTATCCTGGAAAGCTTACTAGCTATAGATTAGATCAGGCTGTCTGGAGAATTAGCCGAGCTAGTCTACTGGACCTGACCCGGCAGTCCATTAACTATCCGAACCGACTCTATATGGTACTCACAGCTCCTGACAGACACAAAAAAGACGAGTGGTTAGCTCGCCTTGTTTGTCACCCTTAAGGATTAATACTCATATGTAACACGAACGCCCCAAGTCGCGGGAGTTCCGCCCCATTGGGCCGAATCCAATCCTCCAACATCAGCCGCGTAATCAAAGTACTCTTCGTCAGTAAGATTCTTGCCGTATAACGACACCCGCATATTACCGGCCGGATTCACATAGGCAATACTCGCATCAACCAAACCAAACGACTCTTGCATCAACCATGGCTTGTTGTACACATCAGTCATGTAGTCATCTTTCCAGAAGTAAGCCACTCTTGTAATGACTGCCCCACCATTGGACATCGCCGTCTCATAGGTAGCGCCAAGGCTGTAAGTTAACTCTGGGTTCTTAACAAAATCCCAGCCCGTTGCCATTGCATTATCAGCCGCATTAATCGTCCCATTGGCATCCGCATCAAAATACTTGATTTCGGTGTACTCAGGATCATTTGTCCCCACCGAAGCGTCAATCGAAAGCCCACCAAAAGTCTTCAACTTAAACTCAGCCTCCCAACCCGAGATCTCCGCACTACCGGCATTCTCGAATACCAGGCAGGCGCCCTGGGCACAAGGCATGTTCACGAAGAAAATAAGGTCTTCATAGTCTGCCTGGAAATAGGTCAGATTAAAGACTCCTCTACCATCAAGAAACGTTGATTTGTAACCAAGCTCAAAGGACTCAGCGGTTTCTGGGTCGGATGGCCCAATCGAGCCCTCGACTGTCGCGCGTGAGTTAAATGAGCCGCTTCTGAATCCTTTGGTATAGCTAGCGTAGATCATCTGATCTTCGCTCAAATTATAGGTCGCCGCGACCTTTGGTGAGAAGTTACTCCACTCGCCTTGCTTCTTCAAAACCGTCGAACAGCTAGAGAAATCCAGCTCACATGAACCGAGTATACCTATGTCCATCGACTTCTCTTCCTTCGTCCACCGTCCACCCAAGGTCAACGTCAACTCATCATTCACGTGATAGTTACCTTCCCCGAAAATTCCAGACGTTTTATGCTCAGTTGTTGCGACACCCGCGCTGTTCAAGACAAGAAAGAAATTCCTGCGCTCTCCGATCATGTACTCCTGATCGAACAAAGACACGCCTGCCACAAAATCAAACGTATCAGAGAACGTCGACGCGTAACGAACCTCTATGCTGGTTTGCTCTGCCGTCTCTTTATTGTCGTTAAAGTGAAAGATGGTGAACGGAGTTCCATCAAAGTCAGTGCTTGTGTCGTACGTCATGTCTCTCCAACCTGCCAGCGCTGTTACAACGCCGTAATCAAGGTTCCAATTAGCCTCAACTACCAAAGAATCCACTTCAAATCTGGTATAGCCGATTAGATCATGATTGATGTCGTATTTACCTGCGGGTGGTGTAAAGCCCCACGTGTTTTGCGCCATAAATCTAGATCCGGTACCACACATGGAGGAATTGGACTGGACACCAGCAACAGGCACACAGTTGTGTACTATGTTCTGAGAATTCGCACTACCGGTGTCGCTCTCCAGATGCTCAAAAATAAAGGTGGCATCAAAGGCATCACTTGGGGTCCACTTCAGCATGGGCCTGATAATAGTTAGGTCGACGCCCACCTTGTCGCCGGTGTCCGACTCAGGCATCCCAGCTGCCCATATGGTGGTATCGACTGAACCCCCATTGTTATCCTCGTAGTAGCCATCACGATCTGACTTAATGACTGCAACCTTAGCCGCTAGCGTATCGCTGAGGGCTCCCTCAACACTAAAGGCAAACTCTGTTGCGCCATAATCTCCAAAACCTACGTCAACATTACCGCCAAATTCACCGGTGGGTCTTTTGCTGCGCGTTAACACGGCGCCGCCAGTTACGTTTCGACCTAGAAGTGTTCCCTGCGGGCCGCGCAATATTTCAACAGCCTCCCTATCGAATGTACTCGCCAGTGAGCCTGGAGTATATCCAACGTAAATCCCATCGACAAATACACCTACAGCCGGGTCGAGACTACGCGTGGATCCGTTGATCCCCATCCCTCTGATGTTAAAATTAGGGTAGCCAGTGTAGGTGCCGACGTTACCGAGCTCGGCATTAGGTGTCATATGGCCAATGTCGACAAGATCCATGGTGAAAGCGGTTCTCATCATAGACTCAGATATCGTTACCACCGATGCTGGCAACTCCTGCGTAGAAACAGAACCCGCTCCCTTTTGAGAAATGACTACGACCTCCTCAATTCTTCCATCGTGATCGTCAGCGACTATCTCCTGCGCTTCGAGCGCAGAGCCAACAAACAAAGACACTAATACCCCCCAAACACTGTTTCTTTTTGATATGTTCACAGTTTTACCCTTTTCCAATTCAACTTTTGAGGCGATGCTGATTTGCCCCTCATTACCCATTGAGATGTAGAGTCCTGTGCTAGCCAGAAGAATATCGAGAGCCTCGATAATTTCATATTGCCCGTTTAAACGATTGCCTGTTTTTAACTTAGTTTCGTCAAACGAAAACAATAATGTTATGCCGGCCTGCTCTGCAAACTCAATGAGCGCAATATCAGCTCGTAGGATAGGGATATCGAAAGAATATGTTTTAGCTTGCTTTGAACCTACCATGGTGGATTCACCAAAGGCAGAAGTTGAACATACACACAAGGCAAGCGTTAAACATAGGGTCTTCACCCACTTAATATCGGCGAAGCTAAATGACTCCCCATAAAACAAACTAACTGCTATTAAGGAAGACGACTGAAGTTGAGTTTTCCGCCAGCTTAAAGGGAACATTTATTCATATTTTAATTAATATATTGAAAGATTAGCAACACTCAGCAAAGAAGTCCATGACCCATTAACCTTGCTATTAGCTGTATTTTATTTCCTAGCTGCCGCTATTTTGAAGAATCATTGCCTTCCATGTTGGCCGACGAAAGAAAAATTTGTTCATTATCACCACGCTCAGACAATATGTTGAAATTGGCTTCCAAGGTACTCAAAAATCCGGATATATCTCCCACCTTAAACAGACCTGCAACACGCAGCTTCTTGAGCTTTGGATCCAAAAAGACAAACTCGACCGGAGTGTAACGACCGACCTCGGCAACAGCAGTCGCAAGAGATTCGCCACGAAAGATGATGTTGCCGCTCCGCCAAGACAATTGCGCAGTCATATCCTCGGGCTCCAACACCTCCAATCTCTCGACTTTCTCGTCTAAAATCAAACGCCTTCCTTTAATGACTACAAGCGATTGATCATCAAGAATATTAATCGACTCACGATGATCGAAAGCGACAGTGTCTTTTTCATGCATTCCTATGCGGACTCTACCGTCATCAACCACCACCTCTATTCGCTCTGGCGTCTGGATTTTTACGCTGAAGGCAGTCCCTATTGCTTGCACAACGCGCCCAGCTGCAATGACACTTAGGGGTCTAGCTGCATCATGCGCCACGTTAATATGCATTTCACCACGCTCAAGTTTGACTACCCGCTGCTGATTACTATAGTTGACCTCCACCCGGCTTCCTGTATTCAAGGTAATTTCTGAGCCGTCCGAAAGCGCAATTTTCGATAACCCACCAATGGAAGTCTCATAGGTAGCCACGTCGGCGTGCAATTCAGAACTTGACTCGTATTGTGATCCGTTCAGGCTAATAGCTACCATTACGGCGCAAACCAAGGAGGCTGCCATCGCAAATCGGTATGTCCTTCGAGTCCCTTCGGGTGCTTGATCTTGCTTTGCATGCGGGAACAGTTCTGCCAAGCGCATCAATACGTCCATTTTATCCCACATTTGAGCCATCTGCAGCAGCTCTGATTCGTTCATTGGATCAGCTTTCAGCCATTCTCGAAGGGCGTGCATTTCAGCTTCGGACAGGCCCTTGTCCATTTTTGCTATCCAATCACCTGCCGCCTCACAGCATTGCTCTACCGAGGCACTCTGTTTCCTAATATCGTGGATATTACTCACTCTGAGTTACTCCTACCTAATTTCTCCAGTTGATACCTGCCCGAATCGACTGCATCCAGTTTCCTCATATAGATTGAACATTTCCTAACAGCCAAAGATATATGTTTTTCTACGGTACTTTCGGCGATACCTAGTTCGCGGGCAATTTCTCGCTGCGAATAACCATAAACCTTCTTTAAAACAAACACCCTGCGCGCCTGCTTAGGCAGCTGTCGTACGGCCTCACAAAAGTGGCCAAATTCTTCGCTGGACGCAGCTCTCTCGAACGTTTCGTCATAGTCATGGCTGGGGCCGACTGCATCGCCGTCCATACTATCGTCCCAAGATTCGGTCAGACGACTTGCCGCACTTTTTACGCTGTCGAGGGCCAAATTACGAGCGATTTTGAACAGGTACGATTTTGGGTTCTCAATCTTACTAGGTTCGTCAACGAGCAACATTCGCACATAGGTTTCCTGAACAACATCTTCGACGTCACCGATAGGGACAATTTTCGACACAGTTCGAGAAATACTCAACCGAATTGATTGAAAAATTTGAGTAACTTCATCCACAGGGACCTCCTTCATAACTCCATGTAACAGTTTAGACGATTCGCAAGATAATTTCCGCCGCTATCTGCAAGAAAAAACTGTTAACATAGTTACTCTTGACCGCCGGAAACAAGCGACTATGATCTGCGCACAATAGGCCGTCAACTTGATAGCATATTTAGACCTCAACATAGCTGGGCATCTAAGGCGAATTTTTGAGATATAAGGCGGCCCACTATTATCTCTTTTCCTTTCTCCAAAGGAACGAAATTTCAATATTTCATCAATCCACCATGATATCATCCAACGGCATGGGGATAGCTAAAAAACGATTGATTCTAATGGCAACGATCTGCCTATTAATGCTGGCGATTTTCGCTAACGAACGCGCATATAATATTCTGCTGCTAGAGGCAAACGCCCACCTAAATGAATTGATAACCGACCCTAACTCGACAATGCTCGGGCCTTTGAATTCTATCCGCGGCGCACAACCGAATCTAACCTCGGTTTCGATAACTAAAGCAGTACGCAAAGACGTAGACGCTTGGTTTATTAGTAGCCAGACTCAGGCACTGATCGTGCAACAGCACGGAGAGGTACTCTATGAAGCTTATAGTTCCGACACACAAAGAGGCCTAAACGTTAACGGCATGTCCATGGCCAAAAATATTATTGCGATGCTGGTCGGGATAGCTATAGAGGAGGGTCTTATAGGCTCGGAGAAAGATCCAGTTATCACTTACGTTCCTGAGCTGAATCTAGCCGATGCTAGCAGCCCTAACATTAGGGACTTACTGCGCCATACTAGTGGAATTCAATCAACCCTATCTGATATTCAGTCGACACTTAAAAATCACTTAATTGAAAGACCGCTAGGCGATATTATTTTTTCTGAAAAAAGAGAATTTCATTACGATAATATGAATTATTATCTTCTTCGTGTAATTCTCATTCGAGTTTACGAAAAAGAAATTAATGAAATAATTGAGGACAAACTTTGGCGTCCGATGGAATTGGAGCGCGCACAAATCATTAATAACACTGGTTATTGTTGTTTGTTCGCGACTGCAAAGTCTTGGCTAGCTATTGGCAGCCTCTATCTTAACAGGGGCCGATATGAGGGCAAGCAAATTGTACCGGCGCAATGGCTAGAGAAAATGGTGACGGATTCTTTAACGCCGCCATGGTTTTATGTGCAGGGCACTAACCGCTCTACTGACAATCGTTACGGCTACCACGTTTATTCCGGAATGAGTAAATATCCAAATTTTTTCTGGCTTGAGGGCATGGGCTTGCAGTTGATCATGATTAATCCCGAAACTCAAACCATCATTGTGCGGTTGGGCGGCATACCGTCATTTTTTAAAAGCCCCCTAAATAATCCACGAAAATCCTTGAGCGAAGAATTAGTCGAACTATTTGTTGTCACTAGCCAGTAAAATCCATTCTATAAAAATCAATCTAATTAAATATCAGAATATCTGATGTTATTCATATTCTCATCAATAAATTGGTTTCCGTATAATCTGCCAGCGCTATCTTTCAGACAATTTTAATCAAAAACATCAATATATTATTCATACTTATTTAAAAATTGTTTAAAGCTGAATACTTGTTTGTCGTACTGTTAGAGCGCGAGCGCATTAATGCCTAGGAAATATTAATGTAAATTTTTAGCAACGGTCCGTTCT
>CAWKZY010000093.1:0-8356 GCA_963854625.1 Gammaproteobacteria bacterium
GAGCGGGGGTCACTTTTGAATATACTGATCAGGGCCCCAAGGGTCTTCTAAAAAACAAGAAAGTTTATTTCATCGCGGCTATGGGCGGTGTACATGACACTGCAGCCACAGATTTTGTTCGCCCTTACATGAAATTGATTATGGGCTTTATAGGTTTGGACGACGTCGAAATGATCAGCGCTGGCGGACTTAATATGGGTAATAAAATCCGTAATAAAAGTTTGGTGGCAGCGCGAACAAAAATACATGCCATAGGCGCTTAAATAACAGAGTATTTTCGATCATATCAGGAGACAAGGCAGATGTTGATGCAAATATTACGGTCAATCGAAGAAGTTATCGAAGGCCAGCCAACGAGCGATGGTGATGGCGTTAAACTGACGCGTGTCATTGGTGGTGAAAACCTTAGCAGATTCGACCCGTTTCTTATGCTTGATGAGTTTGGATCGGATAAGGCAGCTGATTACATTGGGGGGTTTCCCTCTCACCCTCATCGTGGATTTGAGACGGTAACTTATATGCTAGATGGGAGCCTGGAGCATAAGGATCATATGGGTAATATAGGGAAGCTTGATTCCGGCGACGTGCAGTGGATGAATGCAGGCTCAGGTGTAATTCATTCTGAAATGCCACAACAGGAGGAGGGTCTCATGAGAGGTTTTCAGCTTTGGCTAAACCTGCCCGGCGCGGAAAAAATGAAACCGCCGACTTATCAAGATCTCAAAGCTGATTCAATTCCAGTTTATGAGATCGATGAAGTCAAGATAAAAGCAATTGCTGGCGAACTTGTAAGCGGGCCAGTAAAGCTTCAAGGAGCGGTTTCTGGATTAACAACCGACCCAGCTTATCTGGATATCGGATTTAAAGCTGGGCAATCCTTAACTCTGGATGTTCCTTTGGGGTATACCGCTTTGGTTTATGTCTACGAAGGCTCGGTCTCCCTGGCTGGTAGCGATTACCTTTTGCGAAAAGGGCGCTTGGCCCGACTTAGCAAAGAAGGGTTGTTAGGGCTAAACGCTAGCGTTGACTGTCGAGTCTTGGTAATGACAGGCAAGCCTATCGGTGAACCTGTTGTTCAGCGCGGGCCTTTTGTGATGAATAAAGTGGAAGAAATCCAACAAGCTATTCGAGATTATAATCAAGGAAAGTTGGTATAAGTCCTTTGCAATACTGAGGATTCAAATCGGCTTAGGGGATCAAAACCTCTTTCGGAAGGTGGCTTTGAATTAACTTGGTAAGTTCTTCGCAGTCTGCTTTACGGCCTGTACTTTTTCGACTACATAGAACGATTGTTCTGCCAAGGGTTTTATCAGCCAAAGGTAGGTAGTCGATAAGTGACTTAAGTGGCGGATTTTTACCAACAGCCAGGTAGGGCAGCAATGAATAATTCTGGCCGGTGGCAATCATATGCCTGAGAGTTTCTAGGCTAGTGGCATGTAAGCGTTTTTCTCCGCGCCTTTTTTTCGCCGGGCAAACTGAAAGAGCTTGGCCACTTAAGCAGTGGCCTTCCTCAAGCAGTATCATGTCTTCGCCATTTAGCTTCGATGTGGGTATTGGTTGGAAGGCGATCAGAGGATGATTTTTTGGAGCGGCTAGTCTAAACGGTTCGAAAAAAAGATCAACCGAGTAGAGGTTGTGATTAGCTATGGGTTTTGCTGCGATCACGATATCCAATGAACCTGCAGTCAGTGATTTCAATAAGTTTTCAGTTAAGCCTTCGGTGAGCTGCAGATCTAAATTGGGAAATTTCTTCGCCAGAGGGCTAAGAACCAGTGGCATTAGATAAGGCCCTAGAGTAGATATAATCCCTATTTTCAACTCGCCTGTAAGTGGTTTTGTCTCGTTTCGAGTAAGCTGATCAATCGATTCTGCCGTATCCAAAATAGATCGGGCGAGAGTAACTATTTTATTCCCTTTTTCTGTAATGAGGACGCTGCGCTTACTGCGTTCAAAAATCCTGCAGTCCAGCTGTTCTTCTATATGTTGAATTCTGCTGCTCATTGCAGGTTGAGATATTGCACAAAGTATTGCCGCTTTACCAAAGCTTAAATGTTCGGCAACTGCACACACATAGGTCAAGTCACGCAGATTAAGATGTTTCACACTCATAAGTAATCCTTATATAAACTAGAACTAATAGTAATTATACATATATATTTGTTAAGGCTATGATTAATTTCTGAGCTGATTGGAAAGTTAATAAAATCAATAAAGCAGTCTGCTAAACGATAATTAATCGTAAGAAAAGGAGCGCGCAAATGACCGATAAAAAAGAAACAATAGTTAAACTAAAAGCACTGCTGGCATCCACTTACACATTGTATTTGAAGACCCATAACTATCATTGGAATGTAACGGGACCAATGTTTTCTGCACTTCATATACTTTTCGAGACGCACTACACCGAGCTCGCAATGGCAGTAGATGAAATCGCCGAGCGGATTCGTGCTTTGGGTGCAAAAGCTCCGGGTAGCTATTCAGAGTTTGAGGAGTTGTCATTAATTAAAGAAAGCACCGGGGAACCTACGGCAACTGAAATGCTCAAAGATTTAACTTCAGATCAGGAAATAATCGCTAAGTTAGCCTTAGAAGTGGTTGGCGCTGCGAGCGCAGTAGGCGACGAAGCTACAGCTGGAATTGCAACCGATCGTCAGTCGATTCATGAAAAAAATGCGTGGATGTTACGCAGTCATTTAGAATAAGGGTTTCGTTTTGTCTGCAAAATTTACCAAGCAAGCAATGCCCAGCCGCTTAACTTAAAGGGGCAAGCGGTCGCCCTCTGCGGCAATGTTGTAGCCTTGAGAGCGAACATACTTGCTTTCAGAACTCTGACTATTGAGCAAGGGATTAGTGTGGTTCAGGTGGATGAACCACACTTTATTTTTGTCCTCTGGGCTCAAGTGATCGAATGTGGCCATGCTTTGAGAAACAAATGGATGTGGAATCTGAGACATATCCCGATTTCCTAACTCTCCGTCTGCGTAAAATGTTGCGTCGAGCAGTGCATAGTCTACAGACCGAACAAGCTGCGCAATGTCTTGCTCCCAAACATCCCATTTATTGATGTCGGGAATAAAAATGGCAGTCTTGTTAGGCCCTTCAATTCGATAACCAACAGTTTCAGAAAATTCATCACGATGGGGAACCAAAAAAGGTGTCACTATTAAGTTTGGGAATTTATTTCCTTGCTGGTTTTTAAGATCTTTTAACTCAATATTCTTAAGTGTAACGAGTTGACTCCAAGGGCCATTATCACGGATGAATTCAGCCATTCTTGGCATTGCATACACTGGAATTTCACTCGCGCCTTGAGCTTCATGGCCAAAGAACATGAGACCGGCATAATGGCCAATATGGGCATGCGTTAGGAATACGCCATCTAAAGAATACTCACCATCCGGTGCCTCATTGTGAAGGTCATACAGTTGGGAAGGCAGCTGGGGGGTCGCTTCGAACAAAACCTTGGACTTGGCTGTAGGGTCAATGACAGCGAGGGAGGTAGCTCCTCGCCTAAGCATTTTATCTTTCCATCCAGGCATGCAATGAGGTGCAAAGCAGCTGCTTTGCGGGAATCCAGCGTCTTGAGCTACTCCAAGTATAAAAATATATGGGTCGGCCTGAGCAACTAACGTGGAGCTAAAAAGAGTTAGAGCGGCGAAGCTAATTGAGCTAACAGATATTCTAAAATTTAAAGACATAATGGCTGTGACCTTGGTTTTTAGATTTTTGGTTAATACTCTCAGTCCGATACTTTCTAGCTATAACTTGCCTGCTTATACCCTGCCTGTCTTTTTTCTCAAAGCTTATTTCTAATCTAATTCTTTAATTATGCTGCCTGAAGCAATGCTTCCGCTTGTCAGTATTGTCGCTCGCAACCCGCCTTTCCCAATAAGCTCAGGCAAAACTGCTCGGTGGACAGTAGCGGCCAAGTAAGCGCAAGGCTCGCAAAGCTCGTTGCCAAAACAAAGGGAATCGCCGACTTTGAATTGCTTGCCTACTAAGGCATTAAGATCAATGCCGCTGGTGATGACACTGCGCCGGAAATCACCTAGGTCTAAGTTCGAATTATTGCTGCTTAAAAAGCCTTCCAACTGCTCTTTATCGATAAAGCTGATGTGATTTTTAGCAACAGATTTCCCTTCGACGACGCGCTTTTCTGCCTGTGAGTGATAGCGATCACCTACTATTCCTTTGCCAGCTTCTAAATGAGCAGTCTCGATCTCAGTAATCGCTTCACGCCGTTGCTTAACAATAAATATTCGTTCTACTGTTCCCATTTTTAAAACTTCCTTAGTCTGAGATTAAGGCCATTACGGCACCTGCGGGATCTTCAATAACAACGAAGTTATTGCTTCCCATTCGGCGCGGACCTTCGATAACTTTTCCCCCTCTAGCTTTGCAGGCAGCTGCGCTTTCTGCGACATTCGCGACCCGCACATAAACTAACCACTGAGCTGGAAGATTAGCGTTACTGCCGCGGGCATGGCATACGCCAGCAACCGTGGTGTTGGTGCCGGGAAGATTCATATTAAAATCATCATAGCTCCCCATCGATACATCTTCGGTCGACCAGCCAACTACTTTGGCATAGAAATCTTTAACCCGAGTCGCGTTATCCACGGTTAAATCTAGCCATTCGATTTTGCCTAGATTGCTCTGAGGTCTCTGCTCAGTTTCAGCTTTCTCATCTGCGTCATTATTCTCACCTTTCTCGGGCATGAGGTTTCCTTGAGCTTATTCTTTGTCGAGGATGTGGGTTGGCAAGCCGTCAATACTAACTTGGTTTTTAAGTGCCCAGTATTCTTTTATCGCGCCTGAGTCTTTTTTTGCCAGCCATTTTGAGAAATTATCTCGTTCTTCTTTGTAGTCGTAAAAGGGCACGCCAAACCCGCATGAGGTTTGCAGGAAATCAAATCTAAAGTCTACATATTGACGCGCGCTGGGGTGTGGCTCAAAAAGGCTTTCGAGTTCTTGCCAAGTCTCATCTCGTGGATGTGTCACGGTGGCATCACCGTAGAGTCTTAGGATTTTAGGGTTGCCGTCAAAAGCGCAAAACATTATTGTCATGCGAGAATTTTGTGCCAAGTGAGCCGCTGTCTCGTTTCCGCTTCCGGTAATATTTAGCCAGACTATCCGATTTGGAGACATGATTCGAAGCGAATCAAAGCCTTTTGGGGAAACGTTTATGGTTCCGTCATCGGCTGCGGTGCCAACAAAAAAAAGCTTTTGCTGAAGAATAAAATTCTGGTGTTCGTCTGACAGTTGCTCATAGCGTTTTGCCATGGTGTGTCCTTAAATATGGCCGAGGATTAGGTCAGCAAAGCGGGGGCAGTCATGTGGGCATTCCTTAAAAAGTATCAGTCAGGTAGGCTAAAAACATAAATTGCGTTGCCCCACCGAGGATACTTTATTTCAGTCGCGATCACACCCGGCACTGTCCGTGGACTGGTGCCCCCGAGCGCTGAGGTTACAGCAATATATTGTTTACCATCAATAGCGAATGATACCGGGTGTCCCTGTACCGAGGTGCCTAAACGCGTTTCCCAAAGCACATCGCCCGTAGTGACATCTAACGCTTTAAAGCGGCGATCTAGATCCCCAACAAAAACCACGTTGCCGGCGGTGGACATGGTGCCGGTGTGAAAAGAAGCGCGCTGCTGGTGGCTCCAGATCTCTTCCATAGTGTCCACATTGTAGGCGCCTATTTTACCCAAATTACCGTTAGTCCCCGGCATTTCAAAAAATTTCCTGCTGGCGGCTAATCCGCCACCACCCTGAACAAGAGAGACTTCTCTGGCGGCATTTTCGAGGCAGGTTTGGCTGAGTGGAGCAATCATGGTGCCGGTAGGCTCATGATAGGTCATGGAATGCCAATCTTTGCCTCCGGTGCTGCTAGGACATGAAGATGTCCATTCATTAAGCTTGGCATTTTGAATATCTTCGCGGTAGGTCACCTCGCCGGTTTCAGCATTGATATTGGTGAACGCATTCTGGAAAACGGTTTCTTTGTGAGCCAAAAATTTGCCTGACACTCGATCGTTTTTCCAAAGAATGCCGTATTTTCCTAATGAGAAAACCAATTTTTGGTTACTTCTGTTAACCAGAACTCGCTCGAACACTTCATCCAAATCCAATGCCTCTGCTGGCACATGCTGGAAGTGCCAGTCTAGCTTGCCGGTGTCTGTGTTAACGGCGACAGTGGAATTGGTAAATAAACCAACATCAAAGATTGTTAGATGACGGCTTACCGGTACCCAAGGTTTTTGTTGAGCGGTGCCCCAGTAGGTTAGTTTCAGCTCTGGGTCATAGCTGCCGGTGATCCAGGTTTCGCCGCCAGCGCGGAACACATTTTCAAGTTCGCCCCAGGTGTTGCCGCCGAGTTCATCAGCTTTAGCAATGGTGTTAAATCGCCACTCGAGTTCGCCATTATTGGCATTGTGAGCGCTAATATAACAGTCCTCCGGGATGTACCGCGCGCAGCCTGCTAACCCTAAGATAACCTTTCCGTCGGCGACAATTGGGCCGCTGGAATTTGAGAAGCCTTTGCTGGCATCGGCGACAACGGTTTCCCACACTTGTTCGCCCGTGCGGGCATCCAATGCCACCAGTCTCGCATCGGTAGTCGCTTGGATAATTTTGTCATCATAAATAGCAATATTACGCATGTCTTGACGATTGGCCGGCCCGGTCCAGTGCTCCCAAATAAGTTCGCCAGTTTTGCCGTCAAGTGCTTGTATGACATTGCCCGGATTAATAAGGTAGACAATGCCGTTGTAAACCAGCGGAGATGGTTCCGAATCTCCTTCGTGCATATTCCAAACCCATTCAAGGGACAGGTCGCCGACATTATCGGTATTAATTTGGTCTAGCGGGCTATAGCTGTGAGCTTGATAGTTTCTTCTAATCATCGGCCAATCGCTCGGATCAGGGTTTTCTAACATCGCGTCGGTAACGGGTATGAATTTCACAAAGTCATCAACGTTGCCGGCAACGGTGAGGCCCTGGGGGGATTCCGGTTCGCTGCGCTGCCTTTGAGCTGCGATTCTGGAAACATTGTCAGCGATGGTAAAATCGGTAGTAGGGGTTAGTGCTGCGACAACGGAATCAACACCGTTTACAGACAAAATGTGAGCAGTTATGTCGAGATAGTCTTCACTGCGGAGTGATTCATTGCCGCCAGGGGGCATATTGGCTTGAATATTATTGAGCAGCAACGATGGGTTCTGTGCGCCCCAGCGCTGCAAGAAACTGCTGCCAGATAACAGTGGGCCCAAGGTTGTGCCTTCTAAATTAGCACCATGACAGGCGGCGCAATTAGTGGCAAAGGTGTCTGCCCCGGCAGTCGCTTGGCGGGCAAAGTTAGGGGTGTCAGCAGTGTCGGAATTTTGAGCAGTAGGTTTAACCGAGTTCTCGGTACCGCAGGCGGCGAAGCCGACAAGTATTAGTAATCCGATGCTGAGGTTTTTCAAGCTATCAGGGAATCTCATCATGTTGTCTCTTGTGAGTATCGTGCTTATTATTTTTAAGTGAGCGAGAAAAACGCCGTTGTTCTTTATGATTGACTGCGGTTATTGAAAATGGCTGCTTAGAAAAACCCAACCACGCAATTCGCCAGAGGGGTTGTTCATGCTATGAACTTGAATATAAAAATTATTCGCTTTTAAATCCGCCACCTGGTCATCGCTTAATTGCAGTTGAGCTGTTATTTCTCCAGCAGCGGCATCAGTAAACTTTAGAGTATGGACTACCGGTCCAAGTCGAGCGGGAGGTGCGTTGTGCACATGAGCGGCCATCGCCGTTGAACTCATTCCTTCGAATGAGCCTTCAATTGTCAGTGTATTACCTATTAACGTTAGTATTACTTCCCCCCCACCGGTAATTTCATTCACTGTTTGGGGGGTCGTTGGCATTGGCGAAAGTCGCGCTCTGAAGGTTTCAGTCTGCGCCGAGGCAAAGAAAGGCGCTATGAAAAATACGCTCGCAATCACCAGTAACCGAAAAGGCAAAAAGCGGCGTGACTTGAAGTGAGCTTTGTTGAGAGTTCTATCGCGGGCTTTTTGGTGGACAGCGTTGCGAATAGTGTCGGGGTTAAAGCGTATGTTCCTGCCAAATATCATAGTTACCTCTGGGTTCTTGTGACTCAGTTTCGGGAGTGGATTCTATTAAAGCGAAGACTTCAAAGAGCAAACCCAGTAACGAGTCAGTCTTTTTATCGGTGCCGGGGAAAGAGTGTCTAACGGCATTCGAAATTTTCAGCGCGCCAGTTTTCTGAATCATTGGCGCCGTTGTTGGGCCCTACATAGCTGGCCTGTGCCGGATAAGCACACAGCGGCCTTTCGTTAACAACTTCGCCTCC
>CAWKZY010000094.1:0-8101 GCA_963854625.1 Gammaproteobacteria bacterium
GTGTACATTTTTAATGAGTAGTTTTCTCAGTAAGTAACACTGCAGTTCTCAGGAGAGCTTCGGACTTAATAACGAGGTGTCCTAACGCAGCAAGAGACGGTTCAAGGAGGTCAAGGAGGTCAAGGAGGTCAAGGAGGTCAAGGAGATTGAAGCCGATTAAAATAGCGTAGTGAGCTTTTGCTCTCATCATGTTAGTTTTAAATCATGAAAAAAAATGACCTGTTAGATGAAATTAGCCAACGAATGGCTTCGCTGTTACCAATGGCAGAAGAGCTAGGCACGGACGCTAAATCAAAATTAAGCCAGACCTTGAAACGGGCCTTGGCGGATATGGATATTTTGAGCCGAGAAGAGTTTGATGCTCAGGCAGATGCACTGCGCCGCGCGGAGCAACGCATAGATGACCTTGAGGCAAGCTTGGCTAGATTAGAGGAAGCTATGGCACCGGATTCTGATAGTTCATAACTGGTTGGTCTAGGGGGATAAGTGATAGCTCAGTGGATTAGGCTATTAATCGATTGTGCGATTAACTAGTCTGCTTCTGCGTAGCATAAGTGCCTTGTTCAAATGTGCATCTTCTATCTTCTCGCTACTCTGTAAGTCTGCAATAGTGCGGGCCACCTTTATGATTCGGTGGGTTGTCCGCGACGACACCCCCAATACATCCAGTTTTCTGGCCAGAGTCAGTTTCTGGCTTTTGCTAAGTGTGCATATTTCCGGCAGGGCCGCGGTTTTAATTCGACTGTTTAACACCTTATTTCGATGAATCTGCAGGGCTTGAACCTCTACGATTTCTTGCTGCTCGGCCGCCGGGTTTCTGCCTGAAGATGGCTGCAACAGAAGTTCTGTTTGACTTAAGCCCGGCAATTCAACAATCAAATCAAACCGATCTAAAAGCGGCCCCGATAGTTTGGCTAAATATCTATCTATAAGCTCTGTACTGCACCTACACTGCCTTTTTACATCACCTGAGTAACCACACGGGCAGGGATTCATTGCCCCGATAAGCTGAAAGTTAGCCGGAAAACGCACTCTATAGTTAGCTCTGGTTATGTAGATTTCCCCTGTCTCCAGAGGTTCTCGCAGTGACTCCAACACGCCGCGCTTGAACTCAGTAAGTTCGTCTAAAAACAGCAGGCCATGATGGGCAAAGCTTATTTCTCCGGGCATAGCCTTCACTCCTCCCCCCAATAGAGAAACAGCGGTGGCAGTGTGATGGGGCGTTCGCACAGGGCGTGAAAAACAATTCGCTAAGGTGGTTGCAAAACCGGCCACTGAACGAATCGATGCTACTTCCATCGCGTCGTCGGTAGACAGAGGCGGCAGCAGCTGAATAAGGCGGTTAGCGAGCAACGTTTTGCCGCAGCCGGGCGGGCCAATAAGCAGCAAATTGTGCTGCCCTGCCGCTGCCACTTTAACGGCGAACTTGGCAATAGTTTGACCCTTAATCTCATCCTCTATATCAGGCTCATTGGTTGAAGCTATTTTCAGGAAAGCTAAGCCGGGCCGGTTACGCTCAGTAGGATAACTGCTCTGTTCGCTGCTTTTGCAGCGTTTACTATTGATGTTGTTGGCCTCATCAGCGCTGTCATTGACACTCTTACCGGTACTGTCGTTGACACTGTCATCTGCACATTTATCTATGCGTCTGTCTGGGCTTTTATCTAAGCTTTTATCTAAGCTTTTATCTAAGCTTCTATTTAGACCTTTGCCTACATGTTTACCCAAACCGAGATCGCCATTGGCTTCTAAATCACTTGGGCCCTTTGACACAAGGCTAACAACATCCAACAATGACTTGCAGCTGTGTCCTTTGCTATAGGCGGTAAGTTGCAGTTCGGAGTGGTTTTCTGCGGGCACGAAAATTGTTCTGTCTTGTTTTTTGGCCGCGATGGTCGCCGCCAGCACACCACGGACAAACCGTAGCTCGCCGTTAAGTGCCAGCTCGCCCATTAATTCAGTATCTACCAAAACAGTCTCAGGCAACTGACCCGATGCCTGCAAAACACTCATAGCAATTGCTAGGTCATAGGTGCCACCGGCTTTAGGTAAGTCGGCTGGCGCCAAATTTAGAGTGATGCGCCGAGCCGGAAATTCCAACCCGGAATTTAAAATAGCGCTTCTTACCCGCTCCTTAGCCTCTTTTACAGCAGTTTCTGGCAGACCAACTATAGCAAAACCCGGCAGACCGTTGGACAGGTGGGCCTCTACTGTCACCTCAACAGCGTCGACCCCAACAAGAGCGCGAGAATAAACAATGGAAAGAGACAATGACTGTTCACACCCTAAGTGACTAAAACATTAGTAATAGTCTCCCAATCGGCTAATTGCCAAATTATAGGCAAAAAAAATGAGCTGCAAGCAGCCCATTTTCATAGCAGCGTAAAGTTACGTGCTGCTAGCAACCATGTACTCAACAATGGCGCGAATGTCTTCGTCTGTGCAAGTAAAGCACAAGCCTTTAGCAGGCATTGTGTTAACGCCATTAATCGCGTTGCTTACAATTGTATCCATGCCTTTTTCTAGACGTGCTTCCCAAACTGCAGCGTTACCCGCTCCAACTTTAGGCGCGCCAGCAGCACCGGTGCTGTGACAAGCGAAGCAAGATGCCATGTAGGTATTTTCAGCATTAAAGCCATCAGTTAACTGGGCGATCTGAAGCGGTTGCTCGGCTTCATTTGCAAAGTTGGCAGTTGCCAGTGTCGCGGCCGCCATTAGACCAACAGTCTTCATCAATAAATTCATTTTAAACACGTCTTACTCCTTAACTTATAACTTTCGAGAGATTTTATTTTTAATTATTAATTCACAGCACTTAGCGACTTCAAAGTAGTCACTACTGGCTAGACATGTACTCGACTATCGCCATGAGATCGCCTTCACTGCAATCAAAACATAGTCCTTTGGCCGGCATAACATTGATACCGTTCATCACGTTGACCATAACAGCATCCATTCCTTTTGCCATTATTGTGTCCCAAGCGGCTTTATCATCCAACTTAGGTGCACCGGCAGCGCCAGTTCCATGACAGGCAAAGCAGCCTGACTGGTATTTTGCTGCGGCATCAAATCCGGTGTCTGCGGCGGCGACTTGAACCATCGCGGCGGCTTCTGTCACTGCTTCTGTCACCATTTCTGCAACGACCTCTTCAACCGCAGCTACTGGTGCCGCAAGCGTTGTTGTAGCGGCGGCAGGTGCATCAGCGCCGCTTCCTACACAAGTCTGGCCTGCCATACAAACCTTGGCAATGGGCTGAATGTTTTCAGATACAGATTGGGCCTGAGCCAGCTGCAACCACGTTAGCGAGAGTACGGCTAAGGCAGTAAATACTGCGGAACGACTATTTGACACGTTTATGCTCCCTTTTTAACTAGTATAGACCACAACTGGTCTGCGATCGGACGCCAATGCTGAGGCTAGATCGATATTTTTGAAGCCCAATTATACCGTAATTACATAGAACTGTAGTATCTGATTGAATCATCTTGAATCTGGACATCAATATATTGGAAACATATTGTCGATTATTGGGTTGAAGCGGATGGTTTTTTAGGCGAATTCACTCCCCACACGAGTAAGCTCGGCGGATAAAGATTAAGGAGATACCACCAGATTAATTGGCAATTGATGAAAAAAGATCTCATTGGGCTGGGCACTTAGGCCGTAGCCAACCCAGAAGTCGACCTCTATATTTTTTATACCCAATTCACTTGGCACGAGGTTGCTGGCAAGAATAAGCGGCTCAGACAAGGCAAGTGATTTAGACGCCGCATTGATAAAACCGACCTCAGGTGCATCCACAAAAAACCCAGCCGAGTTCAAAAACAATATCTCATTATTCAACACCGCCGCGGCAATTAGAAATCCCGGCTTGCCCACATGAAGAGGGTCAACTGTAATCAAAGCCTCTATATCCAGCGAGCTTGTAGCTGGAAACTTGTTGCCAAAACCCAAGCCTTTATCATCCGTGATGCCACCGGAAAAACTGGCCGCTGTGGCCTCCCCCGATAAACTCAGAGTCGCCCCTAAAGACTGAGCCTCGCGACTATTAAAACTGGCTTCGAGGACATAACCTCCGTTATTACCACATTCGGGTTTCGTCGGCTCGACATAGGTATTGCCCAAAATAAAATAACTGCCCGCTTGAAGCGTAGTCGACAGCGAGGAGCCACAGAGACCAGAGCTTTTATCGTCGAAATCCAGATACTTCAAATCAGCATCGGCGAGCAGCAATACTGAATCCAGTTCAGTGCTTTGCATATCGAACTGAACTGTAGTGGTGGCCTCTAAATCAAAGCGATAAAGATCGATGTAGCTTGTATCGGTGCCGCCCACCGTGAGATCAGTAACGGTGCAATCACCGGCGCTTAAGCTGTTAATCGTTGTGCCAAAACTTAACGGGGTAATCGTACAGTTTTGTAAACCCCCATAAAGCTTGTTGACGCCGGCGATATCATCCTCTTGCAGTGCATCAGTATTACTTATGGTGGGGGCCATAATAGCCAACTCGGCAGATGAATGGCCTAGACCTAAAACATGACCGAGTTCATGAAGTGCCATTCGTCGAAAATCGATGCTGCCAAAAGGGATGCCAACCTGCACCAAACGGCCGTCGAAGACGTCGTACCTTAATGCCTCGTTAATCAAAATGTCTGCGCCAGTGATAATGGGCGGGCCCAACACCTGTGATGAGAATTGTGTAAAGGTAATCGCGAGGGTAGATTCACCAAAAGCGCTGCCACAGGCATCGCTGGCAAACGCAATGCCGTTTCGGGAATTAAATCCGCAGGGGTCCTCTGCTGCTTTGAAAACATTGAAAGTAAAATCTGTGGATTGATTCCAATCCTGCGCAGCGCCAATAAAAGCGGTGTTCCACAGCACACCTGAAGGCGATTTGCCATCGATAGAGATATAGAAATCAGTCTTGGCACCGGGCCACTTACTGCCGTCTATATCAAAACCAAAAAGTTGTGACATGAAAAAGCATGAGCTAATAAAAATTATGCGGCGTGTGTTCAACTTGGAGCTCGCTTTGCCTGTGGCGTCTAATTATCGGTGAATTACTAATAGGCGATGGTTAGCTGGTAGCTGCCTGTTAGTAGACTACTATAAGTAATCTCTGCATTTTAGTGAACCGCTACCGCATTTCTCTAAACAAACCAGTCGCGTTAGGAAATTACGCTTTTAGAACCAACATAGACTCATTGAATTTAGTTGAGATCGCAGGGGGCATTTCCATTGCGGTTAACGCTCAGTGTTTAGTTTTGGTTAATTTTGCGCCGTTACACTGCTTGGGTTGACCCGCTTTTAACCTCGGCTATTCTCAGTACGAGCGGCGCGCGTAGTTTCAAAGCATTATTCTATTCATAGTCTCCATACCCTTTAGTAATGGGGCTCACACTGATTCATTGGAAGCTATTGAGCGGTGAGCTAATAACGGCCAGAGCGGAGCACTCTCGCGCTTTTTCCCCGAGTGTTAAATCTTTTCAATGAGTTTACTTCAACACCATTTTATTTTGATACTAATCGTATTTAGCTCACATTTCTAATCAGAATTAAAAAACAGAATCGGCAAAAGCCCGAAGTGAGAGTCAAGCCCGATTGTGTAGTTCTTGGCAAAGTCTGCCCAACCACTAACAATAATTGGCACAAGAACCTGTGCCAGCAATTTTGTAGTTTGCGCCAAAATCATGACTAAAGGGTGACTTAATGTCAGTGCTACTACACGCCTTTTAATCTGCGGTACAAATTTTTGTGCCAGCACTGCTATTCAAAAAAATTTGCATCGCCTCACTAACGGGCAACCTGAGATAAGGTGCCTGAAATAGCTGTAAGTTCACAGGGTCTGTATCTTGGTGCAGAAAATAAGAGTTCACAATGGGGATCTTTATTAAGGCTAAGCCGCCACGAGCCTACCAATATAACCCGCTGGCAACCCTTTTCTGCGTGCCGTAGCCAGGTGTTCCGAGGGGATTAGACGTTCAAATACCGCCGTAAAAATTCTAATTTACTGCGATACCTATGCCAGTAGTAGCAACCAGTAACCTCGAATTTAATCGCGGTAACTGCCATCTTGAATAGCCCGCCACCAAGGCTCGCTGTTTAAGTACCAGTCTACGGTTTTATTTAGGCCAGAATCAAAATCCTCAATAGGCTCATAGCCAAGCTCACTCATTATTTTCTGCGCATCAATAGCGTAACGCGTGTCATGACCCGGACGATCAGTCACATAAGTAATTAAAGAATTTGCCGGCGAACCCTTAGCACAAGGTGAATCAGGGAATCGTTTCGCAAGATTTACGTCTGCCGCAAACCTGCTATCGACAATTTTGCAAAGCAGGTTCACCACGTCAATGTTGGCCCACTCGTTGTTACCGCCAATATTGTATGTCTCACCTGTGACACCTTTTGCAATAACAAGATCAATGCCCCGGCTATGATCATCCACATAGAGCCAGTCACGAATTTGCTGACCGTCACCATAAATAGGCAGCGCCTTGCCCGCCAAAATATTTAGCAAGCAAAGAGGTATAAGTTTTTCGGGGAAGTGATAGGGGCCGTAGTTGTTTGAACAATTACTAGTCGTAACATTTAGACCAAAGGTGTGGTGATAGGCCCGAACCAAATGATCAGATGCAGCTTTGCTCGCGGCATAAGGTGAATTAGGCGCGTAGGCAGTTGTCTCACTAAAAGCCGGATCGGTGGGGCTTAAAGTCCCATACACCTCATCTGTCGAGACATGGTGAAAGTGATGAGGCTTATTATTTTCACCGCCTAACCAGTAGTCTTTTGCATTGCGAAGCAGCACGTGCGTGCCAACAATATTAGTATCGATAAAAGCGTCCGGTTCTGTGATAGATCTATCAACATGACTCTCTGCCGCAAAGTGAATAATCGTGTCTATGTTGGCGCGGTCTAAAAGTTTCTTTACTAAATCATCATCGCATATAGAGCCAACCACTAAATTCAGTTTTGAGTTTCCACTCAAATCAGCTAGGTTGTGTTTATTGCCCGCATAAGTAAGAGCATCTAAAATCGTAACATTGTGGTTGGGGTATTTTTCTAACCAATAATGAACGAAGTTAGAGCCGATAAACCCGGCGGCACCTGTAATTAGCACATTCTGCATGTTGATTGATGGTCTCCTCGAGCGCTCAGAGCTCTTTTACTTACCTAATTAATTTCTCTTTTGGTGACGGAGTAAATAGTTGAGCATTTACTCGGTCGCCGCTGACACTTAGCTTGATAGGGTCTTGCTTAATGTCTCCATCAGCACTGCTTTATTTTTACCCTAACCTAATTTTTCGCGCTTCTAATTTTTACCGTTTGAATGACCTTATCTAACTGAACCCGCCAATCGAACTGCGCCAATAACAAATCCACGGTTGCTTGTGAACAGTCCAACACGCTGTAGCTTGGGCGCACTGCCGGGGTTGGATAGTCACTCGTCTTAATCGGATTGATTGGAATAGCTTTATCAAGAAGGCCTGCCGCAAGTGCACTCTTTTGAATCGCAACCGCAAAATCAAACCAGCTAATATCACCAGCATCACTCCAGTGGTGGATGCCATGCACTTGCGGTCTGTCGATAGCTTTAAAAATGGCCAGAGCCAGACTTGCTGTGGATGTCGGCGCGCCGCGCTGATCTGCAACCACGCCGAGAGAATCTCGCTCTGACATCAGACGCAACATCGTTTTAACAAAGTTGGCATTAAAGGGGGAATACAGCCAAGAGGTCCGAAAAATCACCCCTGCCTCTGGCAACAACTCCATTATAGCGAGCTCACCTGCTCTCTTACTGGCGCCATAAACACCTGCAGGATTAGCTGTTTGCGCTAAAGTAATCGGTTTATCAAACACCCCACTAAACACAAAATCTGTGGATACGTGAATTAAACGCCCACCGTTTGTAGTACAACTTATTGCGAGGTTTTCAGGCCCTTTAGCGTTAACAAGATAGGCATTTTCTTGATCGCTTTCCGCCTTATCGACAGCGGTGTAGGCAGAGCAGTTAATGACGAGCGCAGGGTTTAGTTCGGTAAATGTCGCTGCCACAGCATCCGCATTGGTGATGTCTAGCTGCGCTCGGCTTAAAGGGTG
>CAWKZY010000095.1:0-8009 GCA_963854625.1 Gammaproteobacteria bacterium
AAAGCCCTCATTCGCAACATATTAATAGGGAATCTTAAAGTGACATTTTTAAATTATTGCCTCTGTTGCGCGCTTTGGCACTAGAACCTCTCAGCCTTATCAAGGCAGTGTGTCCGCCCCCTAGGCTGGCCACCTACGCCAGTCGATGTCTTGAAGTCCAATAGCTCAAGACGCATTCGATCCCAGATATTTTCCAGACGGGTAAAGAGCTCTGTCGAAAGTGTAGCAGCTTTTGCATGTGATTTAGTGTGAAGACATTTTACAAAGCGTGGGCTCTGGAACTGAGCCTTGAGAATCTGCGGAACCCGACGCGTGTAATAATAGACTCCGCGTTTCGCTGTGAGATAAAGTGGTTTTTGGTAACCCATGTGATACACCCGTTTTCTTGCAAAATTTTAAATTCTTTGCAAATCAGGTACTTGGTCCACGGCTCTTGGTTAAAGTGGTGCCCAGAAGAGGACGTCGAACTTCTATATTTCTATTTAATTACAGTTACTTATTTTAAGATTGAAAATGAGAAAGCGGTCCCGAAAGTGGTCCTCCTGAAATGGGGGGGATTACCTTATCTTGGATAAAAAGTGCGTTTATACTATGTACATAATCTTATATATAATTTAGAAAAATATCGATTAATGTGAGCAAACGTGTCTGAAATGTTAACATAAATTATTATGGTTTAATGTTTTGGTAGAATGGCTGATCGGCTGATCGGCTGATGATTGATGGCGCTTTTACTTAGGTTAAACAAATGCATCGACCTGTTTCCGAGGAGAAAAATATGAAATATTTATTACCATTGGTATTATTAGCCGCGTTAGGTGGGTGCCAAGACGAAACTGTTGCGGGGGGCGGTGCCGCAGGAACAATTAGTGGCTTACAGTCTCCTAGTAGAGTAGCCGCAGTCCCATCGAATTAGGAGATTTAGAATGAAAAAATTTATTATATCCGCAGTGAGTGCTATGGCCTTACTCCCATCTCAAGGGATGACGCAAGCTTACGCAGCCTCGGGAACAGATTACACTAAGGCGGCGTCTGAGACCTGGACGGAAGACGCTATGAACGACTTTCTGCGTATGGCAAACTCGTTCGCGTGCGTAACGAAGAATTCGCGTATGGACCTATTGCCTAACGCATCCTACGAAGCCCTGATTGCAGAAGTACAGTGCGGACTCGCTGATCTCAACTCTACGGGAACCAACCGCGATACACTGTCACGCTCCGTGATAGTTTCTTCGCGCGCATCCAACACTTCAACCCAAGAAGGCGCCGCGTATTTTGATTCATCTTCGGGCGCAAAATTTATCACAAGTATGCAGTTTAAAAAGGGCCCAGAGACATTTGCGCCCTACGGCCAATGGTACATCGGTTACATGATGGCGCAATCGGGTGGGACTGACTTTACAGTTTCGAACACTCCGATGTTTGGCTTCGTAGACATTGCGCCAGGCACGGGTACCTCAATTGTAGTGAAAGGCGCTGATCGCGATAGATCGCAAGGTGGAACTCACGATTATGTAATGAGATCGAAAATCTCCTATAGTGATACGACATTAGACACTGCTACAATGGTGGGACAGTATGTCGGTGTGGATGAGAATAATGCGACAGTCGACACGGTAGTTGCCGGCAGAACCTCAAATACAAATTATTTCCGGGTCACGATAGATGACGTGGCTAACACGACAAGTTCGCAATGCTTCAAGAGGGACCAGACTTGGTCAAACGTATATAAATATGATGTTTACAACAAGGCATCGGGCGCAAAGCTGAACCTAAGTGGTTCGTTCGGATTTAAAACGGCGGCCAACGTGAGGGGTTTTTATGATCACAATGGCGCTTGGTTTGACAGCGGCGCATTCGCATTTAATGACAGTAGTAATAAGACAGTCGCAGTTACGGACAATGAAACTAGCACTGCATATACCTTGAAGTGGGCACCCGGAAAATTATTTGGAATAAGCACCGTGCAAGAAACTCTAGCAGCTGGTGATAACCTATTTCGGCGTTATACCAATACTGGAGAGTATGATGTTAAAATTAATGTAGCTGGCTCCACATATGAAATGCGTTATTACAACATGTCTAGTGGAGCATTGATAACTGATCCGTGGGATGATGCTGGTCGAGGCGACAGCATAACCATTGGTACTGTTGTCGACAGTACCGATATCGCCCGCAGTGGCTGGGACCACCTTGGCTGGGTCACTGATGTGGCGAAACGCCAAGAAGTTTATTGGGGTGGCGGTGCAACAGTTAACGTTCAAGTTAGAACTCCTAAGTCCCTTGACGCTACACTTTTAGCTGCCAATTTCACCGCGCTGACACAGGATGGTGACGGGGGTGTTAAAAATATGCCTTTGGATAGAGCTTTATGGGCCGCGGGTAGCGAAGAAGCTACTCGTGCTTATGCAACAGGTACCGGCAGTACAGCCAATGGTGATGCATTTTACTTCACCGGGCTAAATCCAACTGGAGTGGCCGCCGGTTTACTACCAAGAACGCTTTATATTGACACTGGAACTTCTGGTCCTGATGCCAGTGATAAGCCAGTCATGTTTGACTTTGCAGTAAACGAGCGAAGCGGTGAATATGAAGACTTCTCAGATGATAGTACGGCTGCTTTTAGTAATAATTCTTGGCCCGAATACGACATTAATCTCGTAGATGGATCCAGTAATAAGTACCGCTGGCGTTTTGGCGCTTACCCTTGGGTGAATTCAGTTGCGGCTGTCAAAGCTGATGGCACGGTTAAGTCAGTAGATCTGCCGGTAATGCTCAAGTATGATCACACAACGGCTAAAGATGTTAACGCTGCGCAGGACACTAATGGGATTGCCTATTTTGCAAACAAAAATAAGCATTTTCCAGATAAAGCAAACCTGTGTGGAAGCGCACTAGCGAGTACCCACTATTCCTGCACTGCTAAGCCTTCCAGCTTTAATGGTAAAACATTTATGTTGGAATATAATGGTAGCTACCTTCACGGACTTCCAGAACAGAAAGCGACATTTACTGATGGTGGAGACCAAGGCTATTATATTAAAATAGTTAACCCAATAGATGCATCTGATGTTACTGCAGCTGATGGGACGGTTTATATTTTGAAGGCCCGAGCAATTGGTAAGACATTCGTGCCGGCCCTGACTTCTGTCTATAATCCAGCCAGCCCAGTTTACTACGATCCCAACGTAGCTAGTACCGCGGATTGTGATGACCTGTCCTTTGATACCCTGTCGGACTTGGGAAGTGGGTGGGCTAAAACTGATTTGCCAAATGTAAACGATACCACTACTTATCCGCAGACCACCAAGACATGGTCTGACCTGCCGGCCGCTTCCACATTGAAGTGTACTGTCACGATGGGCAAAGCCACGGGCTGTTAATCCAGGCCATGAGTATGGCATAAATATTAAAACGGCCTAGTCAATTTTGGGCCGTTTTTTTACTATAAATGGACAATGATTTAGCGCAATATAACGCCAGCCATAACGCAAGCCGCCACACCTGCTTGAGCCATTATTTGCACTTGCCTTAATCTCTGTGGTCGCCTTTTTAGGCAGCTCTAAGTTAGCCTGACTGGCGTTTATGCTTTAAGCCAGATCCGCCTAGTTTTTATTGAGGTACCGGCCAAGGGCAGACCACTTTTGGCATGGCCAAAACTTTATAGTATACTGATGCGGTAGAGACTTATCTCTAGAAGCCGTTTTTTACACATCCTAGATACAATCTGTTGGTTAAATATAGTGATGTCGTTAAATGCAGTAATAGAGTAAATGATTGAGTGGAAGTTATGTCATAGTATTACTACACCTTATGACTTTCACTTTTCCTGCTCGAGTTACTACACGTTAGGACTTCTTTAAGTACTAGTTTTCCTGAAACACTATTTGTGCCATGATTTAGCATGGAGAATCATAACCTCATGATAAGATTATTGTTAAGTATTATTATGACTTTTGCTGCAGCCGCTCCGGCTACAGCCGAGCTAGATTTTTTCCGTCTATTTTTAAAAGTTCAAGATGCGCGTCCGCTACCTATGTACTCTCTCTTGGCACATTATTCGTCTGAAGATGGGTCACTTTTCCTGGGAATGCATGAAAAAAATAAAAGTTACCAAATGTTTGAACTGGGCAAAGAGGTCAATTTAGGTTCATTGATTTTAAAAGTAAAAACCTTTCAAGATGATAGGCTTATTTTTGAGAGCGTGGATGGTAAAGTGTACTTCCTTAGCTTCCTCGATAAAAACTCTGCTAACCCTGAAGTTATAAGCGGGCCCCCTAAAATAAAAAATTTAAGTTCAGTATCATTAGGCACTTATGCGAGTATTGACAGTCTTTCGGAATTCAAAGCCATTGCGACTGCTATTGGAATACCAAAATTTATTACTGCTCAATTCACTAGTTTGCCAAAAGTTGGGCGCACGAATGCGGGGAGAAGGGGGTGGGTTTTGGATGAAACAATCCCCAAAATTCTGTTGCTCGCCTCTCCATTCAAGCGCGGCGATCTTATCGTAACTATTGACGGACAAAGCACTAGCGATATTGAGGGCCTGCGACAACACTTACAAAGAAAGTCGGCGAGTGATTATTTTGATGTAGAGATTCAAAGAGACGAAAAATTAAAGATGATTAGGGTAAGATTATGAGAATGTTAAGATTGGTTGCATTTAGCGCTGCTATTTGTGCAACTTCCCTATCTGCTGATACCATTAGGTTAGTTAACGCACCTGTCGATGCTGCTACGGCTTATTTCTCACAGCTTACAGGCAATGCCTACATCTTAGATTTTACTGCTTCAGAAAAAATTTCTTTGTTGAAAGATGTTACTGGGAACGAAAATATTCATGCACTATTTGTTGACTTAATTGAAGGTTTGGGAGGTGAGTTTAAACAAATTTCACCTAAATCTTTTATTATTGTCAAAAAAACCAGCCTAAATACAGAAGCGCTGCCAACGATTTCACTCCCGGTTGAGCCTGAGATCTCACTAAGACGTATAAATTTGGGAAACAAGATATCAAAAGAGGGCTTGGCTGAGCTTATACGGGCAATTCCTACGCTGAAAAATTTAACCCTTATTTCGGATGGGTCAAATTTTGATGCAGTCTTAATTTCAGGAGAAATAAAGTCGATAAACAAGTTGCAGGCTCTAATTGGTGCACTTTCTGAGATTGAATTGCCGGAAATTATTCTGCCTGATCAAGAAGCGCAAGCTATGGCTAGTCTTCAGAATAGCGAAACAGAAGGCAATGCCTCAGCCTTAAAGGTTATTGATTTGAATTTTGCAGATGCAGAAGAACTCGTATTGAGTTTAGGGCCCTTACTGTCTTCCGACTCTAATACATCTGCTGTCGGCATCTCAGCCCACCAAAGTGCAAATCAAGTAATTCTGTCAGGATCTCCCACATCATTGGAACAGGCATTTTTGGTAATATCCGCAATGGATAGGGCGCCCCGTCAAGTTTATGTTGACGCCATAATAGCAGAAATCTCTGAAGACTCAGCGCAAAAACTAGGTCTTCAGTTTGCGGTAAATGCCGGCAATGTATCAACAAGTTTAGTAACGGGATTAACTGGCGATAATATTGGCGCATTGGCCGGAAATAGTTTTCTTGCTGGAGCTGCTGGAGGGCTTATTGCAATTGGAGCAGGATCTAACAACATACCAGATATCGGCCTTATGCTAAATGCTTTAAAAGCCGATACTGACAACAGAATCTTAGCAACTCCAAGCCTCATGACCACGGAGAATAAGGAAAGCACAATACTGATTGGGCAAAATGTTCCCTTCATTACTGGCCAGTATGCTGGCCAGCAGGGAGAGGGAGCTACGCCTTTCCAAACAATTAAGCGCGAAGATCTGGGCACAATACTTAAACTGAAGCCAAAAATTGGCAAAAATGGCGATATAATTATGGAAATTTGGCAAGAGATTTCACGCATCGATCAATCCGCAGCTGGCCTAAGTGATGTCGTAACTGTCAAGCGCCAAATTTCTACTGTTGTAAGTGCCAAAGAGGGTGAGACAATTGCTATTGGCGGTCTTCGTGTCGAGCAAGAGGAAATTGGAGTTTCTAAAGTTCCATTTTTAGGAGATATTCCTGTTTTAGGATTGCTTTTTCAGCAAGAAAGTTCGAAGACTGTCAGCCGCAACCTCGCCATATTTTTACGTCCGACTGTAGTGTCGACCCGGAACCAAAGAGCTAAGATAGTAAATGCTTGGAAATTAGATCTTGGAGATAAACTTTTTGGTTACGTTGATAAAGAAATGGTTTCTCGAGACCCTGTGCCCGTAGGAAAACGTTTGAATCTCCCACAATTGAGGCCAAAGATGAGACCTGCGGATGCAGATTGACATGGGTGTTAATTATAAAAATTTAGAGAAACTCGGAATTACTATCGATGAAAGTAAGTCCCCAGTTATAGCCTATATACCTAAAGATATTTCTAAAAGTACAAAGCATGATTTATGGCTTGCGTTCGAGGGGGATATTTTGCTGCAGTCAGTTGATGAGCTGTCAACTTCTGGAAATGCAGAGAGAAGCAGCAGAGACACACAAATTTTTTCGGAGGTTGATGATTACATCTCTGAAACTGAATTTGTAAAAACGGCAGAAATTGCCCTCTCGGCTCATGATGAAAATGATGCCCCAATAGTTAGATTGTTTAATACCCTTCTGTCGGCAGCGATTACTAGAGAAGCCTCGGATCTGCACATTGATCCTAACAATAAAGATTTGTTAATAAGAATGCGCATTGATGGGGTGATGACTGATTTCACCCAACTTGATCGGCGGGTTGCACAAATGCTAATTTCTCGTATCAAGCTCGTATGCAATCTTGATATAACAGAAAAACGTCTCCCGCAGGATGGCCGTATGAATGTTAATTTTAAGGGAAAATCCATAGATATTCGTGTAGCAACACTGCCCACTAAGAACGGCGAACGAGTGGTGTTACGGTTTTTTTCAAATAATTTGACACATTCAAGAATAGAAGAGACTTCACTTGGACCATTGCATGTGAAGTCTTTATTAGAAGCGCTATCAAACCAAGCTGGCTTGATCTTGGTTTGTGGCCCAACTGGCTCAGGTAAAACAACCACAATATACTCTCTGCTAAATACATTACTTGGCCGGGGGCTAAATATCATGACCATAGAGGATCCAGTTGAAGTAGAGCTACCAGGTATAGTGCAGACACAGGTTCATGATCACGTCGGCTTTGGCTTTGCGAAGGGACTTCGCTCATTGCTTCGGAATGACCCCGACGTCATACTAGTTGGAGAAATTAGAGATGCTGAAACTGCAGAAATTGCTGTGCGGGCAGCTATGACTGGGCACTTGGTGATTTCCACCGTCCATGCTAACTCTCCTGTGGGAGCCATCAAAAGGCTTAAAAACCTAAACGTTGATCCTACACTTTTATCTGACTGCCTACTTGGTGTCTATTCACAGAGGCTGGTGCGGATCTACTGCCCTGATTGTCAAAAGATATCGATTGCGTCGGAGGCGCACACTAACGCGCTTCCAGCAGCGTTTCCCGGTTGTAAAACTTGTTACCATACTGGCTTCAAGGGTCGATATCCAGTAATGTCACATTTAGAAATAAACTCTGAGAACGCTGCACTTATAGAAAAAAATGCAGGTGAAGTACCTGTCAAGGATACAATGCATACAGAAGCCCTAGCCCTTCATCGACAGGGCCTTACTCCGCATTTTGAAATAGCTCGGCTTAGCCAAAAGACCTTATGAAAAAATACTATTTTAAAGCACAAACAACCGAGGGCCCAATTTCTGGGCTGATAGATTCTCGCTCAAAAAAGTCTGCAAAAAAGGAACTATCAAATAGCGGCTATATGGTGACTGAAATCAAAAAGCCGAGAAAGTTTAGCAATAAGGTGTTTTGGAATTTCATTGAAGCGCTTCACGCACTGCTTGATGAAAACACGACACTATCAGAAGCACTTAACCTGTTAACATCGACGAACAGCCACACAATCAGCGGAAT
>CAWKZY010000096.1:0-7857 GCA_963854625.1 Gammaproteobacteria bacterium
TGATATTTAATATCTTTATGATGGATAGTGGTGCCCCCACACGGAGGTTGGTTCCCTATACCTGCACCAAGTAACGTCTAACACTCTGGTTTCATTAGATACACCATCTCCCAGTTCACTACAATAAGGAGTATTCTGGTCAGTAATCTGGTCAGTAATAGACTGGGGGCTGCATGTGCCACCCCACCCCCTGGGGATGCCGTATATGAGCCTGACCTGAGATTGGTGGCTGGAGTTCGTAAACTGGTTGTATGCGGCTGTGAGTGGCTGTGTTTACAGTTACTGCTGAGCAGAGTGCGGGGATTGCTTGTGGATGCTATTTCAACGAGGGAGTTGCCCCTTATTAATACCCTTTCTCGTTAAAGAAGAGAGATAAGAGTGTAGGCAGTGTAGGCTGTGTAGGCAAATCGCAAAAGTCCCCAGAGATCTCCCAGTAGAAAGTTTCCAAAAATGCCTACACAGCCTACACTACCTACACTAATCTGGGCTTAGAACTGCATAACAGGCTGGATACCGCTCCACTGCATCCCACTAGAAGTACGGGACTGGTAGACGCCGGTTAGTTTGTCCAAGGCTTTCTTGAAGGCGTTGGTAGACTGAGGCTTACGACCAATGGCTTGGCAGAAACTGCTTACCACCTAGAACTTTTTTATCTTGGACAGATCACTTCTGGGGGGCGATAAATTTATTTCATACTTGGCGGCGACTGCAGTCGGGATCCCTTCTATCGCAAGTGGATAGATCAATGCTACTCGCGGTTCACTAAGTACGCAAATGTTGAACGACAGTAAGAAATAAATCGTCAGAATCCACACGAGGTAAGATGCCAGTTCTTGAGCTAAAAGGAATATCAAAAAACTTCGGAGGCATCACTGCTTTATCCGACGTCAGTCTGAAAATTGAAGCGGGTGAAGTCATTGGGCTAATGGGTGACAATGGCGCAGGAAAATCCACTTTAGCAAAAATCACGGCAGGAAATTTCCAACCTTCAACCGGTGAGATAATTCTTGACGGTGAAAACGTTCGCTTTAATCGACCCATAGATGCACGTAATCGTGGAATTGAAATTGTTTACCAAGATTTAGCACTTTGCGACAACATAAGTGCGGCTTGCAATGTATTTATGGGGCGCGAACTTGTTCGTAAAATTGGCCCATTCAACTTTTTGGATTTCAAGGCAATGAACCGCAGGGCTGGGGAATTGTTCGCTGAACTTAAGTCAGAAACGCGGCCAAAAGATCTGGTTAGACTTATGTCGGGCGGTCAGCGTCAAGCCGTAGCAATCGCACGAACACGTTTGTCAGACCCGAAGCTCGTTTTAATGGATGAGCCGACTGCTGCAATCAGTGTGCGTCAGGTTGCACAAGTCTTAAATATGATACGTAAATTAAAAGAGAGTAACCACGCAGTTATTCTCATCAGCCACCGCATGCCCGATGTCTTCGAGGTATGCGATCGAGTGGTAGTATTGCGGCGGGGAGAAGTCGTCGCCGACAAGCCGACGGCGGATAGTTCGCCGGAGGAAATCACCGGACTTATTACAGGGGCCATACAAGCTGCGTGATAAGTTCATATTCCCGACATTAAAAAATAAATGCGGGAGACATTTTCTATGGGAGAAATATAATATGAAACTAACAAGTCTATTAGCTTCGGGTGCTCTCATTGCCTCGATATTTACTGGCGGCGGCGCTGTAGCACAGGACCTTCAACTCGCTACTTCGATGCCAAGTTTCGGATTTCCGTTCTTTGTTCACATGCAAAAAGAGCTGGAAGCAGAAGCTGACTCGATCGGTGGAATCAGCCTGCTAGTGTCTGACGGGCAAAACCAGACTCCGATACAAACGGGCGCTGTCGAAGCCGCTATTATTAAAGGTGTTGATGGTATCATCATCTCGCCAATTGATGCTGTTGCGATGGCTCCAGTCCTAAAGCAGGCTGTTGATGCAGGCGTTCCTGTGATTACTATCGACCGTCGTGTCGAAGGCGTCCCTGGCATTCTAGCACATATCGGTGCTGATAACGTTAAGGGTGGTGAAGCACAGGGTAACCTGATTGTGGATCTATTCCCGAACGGTGCGACAATCGTTAACCTGCAGGGTCAACCGGGTTCCAGCCCAGCGATCGACCGTAACAAAGGTGTACACAACGTTCTCGACGGCATGTCGGACAAGTATGTGTTTGTTGCTGAACAGACAGCTAACTTCGCACGTGAAGAAGGTGCATCGGTAACAGAGGCTATCCTTGGTGGTATGGATTCACCTCCTGATGTAATCGTAGCTGCTAACGACGATATGGCACTTGGCGCGTTGCAAGTCGCACTAGAGCGCGGCCTAAGCATCGTTATTATCGGCTTTGATGCATTACCTGAAGCTCTTGGAAGTGTTCGTGACGGTGGCTTGACTGCTACAATCGAACAGTTCCCAGGTGGCCAAAGCCGTGCGGCTGTGCAGACAATGGTTAGCTATCTACGTGACGGTGTTCAACCTAATCCGCTGGTGCTACTAACGCCAATTGCAATCACTAAAGACAACATTAGTGAAGGCGAGCGTTTGAGCGAAATCCAGTAAGCGCTAATAAAAGTTGGTGGGTCTGGCATGTGCCTGACCCACCATTTCTATTCCAATTTGAAATCGACGGGCTAAGAATACGAATAACAATGGGAATAAAAGCTATGCGATTAAAACTGTGTTGAAAAAAGTCTTTACGATCGAGTTATTCGCTCAATACGCTGCTCTGTTATTTCTATTGGCGCTAATAACCGTTTTCACGATTTTGGAACCTAGGTTCCTGCATCCTCTAAATATTTTCAATATTTTACGGCAAGTGTCGATCTTTGGATTGATAGCCGTTGGAATGACTTTTGTGATTTTAACAGCTGGCATTGATTTGTCTGTTGGATCTCTTTTAGCTTTGTGTGGATTAGTTGGAGCTTACGTGGCCAAAGGTGGACTCGATGACAGGTTCGCGCTCGGTGCCGGTGTGGAGTCTGGAAATTCTGCTCTGATGGCATTGGCTGCCGCTATTGTTATTGGCCTTATAGGTGGCGCCATTCAAGGAACCGCAATCACTAAACTTCGTGTACCGCCCTTTGTGGTTACATTAGGTGGGCTTACAGCATTTCGCGGGGCAGCACTCTTGTTCTCTGGTGGTGGTCCGATCAGCGGATTTGCACCTGACTATACTTGGTGGGGCCAGGGTAAAATAGGCATCGTTCCAATTCCTGTAATCATCTTCCTAGTATTTGCGGTGATTGCACATATTGCGTTGAAATACACCCGTTTTGGAATGCACATTTACGCAGTAGGTGGAAATGAAGCCGCAGCCGGAAAGAATGGTATACGCGCAAACCGCGTGATTATGATGGCATATATAATTATTGGCTTCTTCTGCGGACTGGCTGGTTTTCTGCTTTCTGCACGTTTAAGTTCAGCCGAAGCTGTTGCTGGACTAGGGTTGGAGCTTACCGTAATTGCCTCAGTAGTAATCGGAGGTACCAGCTTGTTCGGTGGAATTGGCAGCATATTCGGTACGGTTATTGGGGCTTGTCTAATCGGCGTGCTAACTAACGGGCTTGTCCTGCTAAATGTTTCGTCTTTTGTACAGCAGATCGTAATTGGAGTTATCTTAGTTTCAGCCGTAGCAATTGATCAGTACGCTTCAGAGCGACGCAGGAAATAATCTAGGCTCCAATTGTAGCGTCAAAATACAAGAATATAACCCGCCAGTTATTATAACAACCGGCGGGTTTCTTTTTCAGTCACATTAAGTATCGAAGATTTTGTCAAGGCATTTGCGCATCGGAACCGGATCAATCTCTTCTCCGCTCCAGTACTTTAAAGCAATAATGCCTTGATTTACGAGCATACCCATTCCATCCAGCGCCTTGCAGCCACGTTCTTCTGCGTCTCGCAGTAGTCGTGTCCGAGGCGGGTTTGTTATAGCATCCGCAACAACCATATTTGGTTTTAATGTATCGACATTGAAGTCAATTTTGGAATCTCCATCTGGGAAAAGGCCAATCGAAGTGACGTTAATAACCATGTCAGTCTCTTCTGGAATATCATATGTTGAACTCCATACATGAAACGAAGCTTGAGTTGGCGTATTGTCGTTTAGTAGATTGACCAAAATCTGTCCGCGATCAGTGCTACGATTAACAATAGTGATATTCGTTGCACCTGCGAAAGCAAGTTCGACAGCCACGGCACGCGCGGCACCTCCTGCGCCAAATATAACTACTGACTTACCTTCTGGATTAACGACTTTCTGCAAAGCTTTCAAAAACCCTTTGCCATCTGTGTTTTCGCCAATAAATTTGTCACCTCGACGAACCACCGTGTTGACTGCACCAATCACAGAAGCGGACTCTCCAAGCCCATCAAGATATTCGATAATCGAAACTTTGTGCGGTATCGACAGGTTGAACCCGCGCCAACCCATAGCGAGTGCACCTGCAACTGCCGCTTCCAGATCCTCTGGCTGTACCTCTGTGTTTATATAACGCCAATCCATCCCGTGGTGAGAGAATGCAGCTTCCATCATAGCGACAGTGGGATTTTCGGCGCACGGTGTCGAGAAACAGCCAATCAACTCGGGTTTAAAATTCAAAGCCATCAACTTCTCCTGAAGTAATACCTGCAGACATTTCATCAACTAATATAGTGTCGATGTCGCAAACGCTGTACTATCTAAATTTTTAGTTAATGAGATGATATCAACATGTTGCCTTCAGTCAAGGCGTTAGAGCGTACCCTCTTATCTAGAATCATCGACAGGCCGCTGCTAGGTTATAACGATGCAACGTCAGAGGTTTGTAGAGTTCGCATAGCAATCTATTAGCCTATTTGATCAGCCATGAAATGGAGCTTTCGGGGTCTTTGTGGTTACCTTACCAGTATGAAATACTGGGAATGACGCTCGACAAGTCTCGCGATATAACTGTTCTTGGAGTCGCCAATCGAGCTGATTTTTCACAACGTGCCCCATTTTTTCGAGGTTGCCGATCGCGTCCACATCCACCGGCTCGGCACGATTAATCCAAAGGATTATACGATGTCCGATGCAGTTGCCTTTATGATCGGCACGGCGATCACCTTCACGAGGCAAAGTTGGAGTAATTAAATATCAATCCAGACACTGTTATTCTTACTTGATTTCACAGCGGCCTCGATAAAGGTCATACCTGCAAGGCCAGAATTTATATCCGGAAGCAGTTGAGTTGCAGTTTCATCCCCTCGAATAACCTTGGCAAAATCACTATAAAGGGTTGCGAAGGCTTCCAGAAAGCCTTCGGGGTGGCCAGCGGGGATGCGCACAGAGCCCTCATAGCCATGCCCGCCGCGCGTTAACAATTGCTTAGGTTGCCCCTTGGGCGCAAACCAAATCTGGTTGGAATTTTCCTGATGAAACTCTAATCCGCCATCATCGCCAATAACCCTGATGCGCAAGCCGTTTTCATTGCCAATAGCTATTTGGCTTGACCACATCATCCCCTTCGCACCACCTTTAAATCGGAACATAATATGAGCATTGTCATCAAGTGGATGCCCACCGAAATTTTGTAAATCTGCACTTAGCGCTTCGGGTGTCAGGCCGCTGATAAACAGCCCAAGATTATAGGCGTGCGTGCCAATATCGCCTATGCACCCTCCGGCCCCTGAGCGTTCCGGGTCAATGCGCCAAACTGCTTGTTTGCTGGTCGGGTCCGCATAAGCCATCCAGTCTTGAATATATTCCATCTGCACGAGACGAATTTCGCCTAGCTTTCCTTCCGATACCATCCGGCGGGCCTCGCGAACCATCGGGTACCCGGTATAATTGTGGGTTAGAAGAAATTTTGCTTGGCTGGCGGTAACCGCATCGCGAAACGCGCTGGCATCCGCCATTGTTGCAGTTAGTGGCTTATCGCAAATTACGTGGATACCTTGCGCAAGGAACGCTTTTGCAACGGGGAAGTGCAGGTGGTTTGGCGTTACAATTACAGCCGCCTCGATTCCATCAGGTCGTGCGGCTTCGGCTTTTGCCATTTCGGTAAAATCACCATAAATCCGGTCATTAGCCAGCCCAACCAGCTGCCCGGACTCGCGCGATGTTTCGGGTGTCGAAGATAATGCCCCAGCAACCAGTTCATAATCGCCATCAATTCGTGCAGCGATCCTGTGAATCGCTCCAATGAACGCATCCCTCCCGCCGCCAACCATTCCAAGTCTGATTTTTCGCTGACCGGTTTCCATTACAACATTCCTTTAGTAGTGATTATGCATAATAGCATAAACATATTGAAAACCAATATTTTTCTATGTTTGTGAAGCGCTATGCGCTACTCTTGAAGATCCAAAAACGAGAGGTTCTACAATGCTGAAAATATCCCGCCCGATAGTAATATCCGCGCCTGAGCCTAGGACACTCGATCTGATTTTTACGATAGAAGCGCTGGAAAATTTGCACCAAAATTACGAGGTGGTAGAGGTGGATTCTGAAAGCGTTTCTTCTCTAGGTGATAAAATTCTTTCGCAGGTCAACTATATCATTGGCCAGCCGCCATTGTCGCGTAATACGCTTGAGCGCATGCCAAACCTACGTTGTATTTTGAATGTAGAAAGCAATTTGATAAACAATATGCCTTACGATGTGTTGTTTAGGCGCGGCATTCACGTGGTCACAACTGGTCAGGTTTTTGCACAACCGGTTGCCGAGATGGGCCTTGCAATGGCGTTAAATCTGGCACGCGGTGTCATTGGTGCAGATCTGGATTTCCGCAACGGAACTGAAAGGTGGGGTGGTGATGGAAATCAAACCGCACGCCTATTGTCTGGTTCTGATGTTGGTATCATTGGATTCGGCGATTTAGGGAAAGCTCTTAATCGTGTTTTGTCGGGCTTCAGCATTCAGGCAAAAGTATTCGATCCATGGATGCCAGCTTCCATTTTACGTGAAAATAATGTGCAACCTGCCAGTCTTGAGGATGTGCTGACAACCAGTGATTTTGTCTTTGTTGTAGCGTCTGTGACCAGTGAAAATGAAGGTTTTCTAAACGCAGAGGCCTTTGCTAGCATGCGCCAAGGCGCAGCTTTTATTTTGCTTAGTCGCGCTGATGTTGTGGATTTCGACGCTTTGATGGAGGCAGTTTCGTCAGGGCATATCGTAGCTGCCAGCGACGTTTTCCCTGACGAACCGTTGCCACAAGATCACCCTGTTCGTGGTTTGGATGGCTTCCTTCGTTCGGCGCATCGGGCCGGAGCGCTGAATTCTGCGTTTAAAAAAATGGGCGATATGGTTCTGGAAGATATGGATTTAATGGACAGAAACCTGCCACCCGTGCGCTGCAAACGGGCAGAACGCGAGACGGTGTCAAGAATGCGTTCCAAACCGGTTTTGATAAACTAGAACTTTCGAGAACTTCTTTCGTCTATAGATATGTCGCTATAAAGCACCGGCCGGACGTCGCGCGGTAACCGGATGGCTGAACGCTCCAGCAGGAACGAGATTGGATCCCGACTGAAATTGATTAAAATCTGGACTTTGTGATTAGGTCATATCGACACCTCATTAAAAAAAATCCGGGAGTTCAGGATCCATTTTGCGCAGATGAATTATGCTCCCCGCCAGCGACGCCATCGCTGAATGTAGTGCCAGTATCATCATTTTAATGAGGCCTCAGCATAACTTGCGGTTTCCCTTTTGCAGAAATATTTGGTATCCTTGTTTCATGCAGAAACCTTTTGTCACCCAAGCTGAACTTTTTGTCTCCAGCAGTGATTTAGAACACCCCGCTCTCCATGCGCTTGACGACACGGAAGCGGTTTTGGACTGGTCTAAAATAGAACCGATATTATCTTCGATGGTCCGGTCAAA
>CAWKZY010000097.1:0-7827 GCA_963854625.1 Gammaproteobacteria bacterium
ATCTAACAACATGCCTCCTACAATTGCGACCGGCACTGATGGCCGAAGACTTTGTTGAGAAAAACTAGCACTGCTTACGAGCAAGCCAGCAGTCAATAAGATGATGCGCGCAACAATGTGTGTTTTAAACATAGGAAACTCTGCACTTTAAAAAGGAATAGCAGGAAAAAAACTAACAAGTACTAGATAACTAGGAATTATGAATCGGCCACAAAAAATTGTAATAACTCCAATACCTCAAAAAAATGGCCAGCTCTTCAGCAAGTCAAATGACAAACGCAGCGGCAGGCGATACAATTTTAGCTGCACTTCTCCAACACTAAGGAGCCAATGGAATAGCCAGCACCAAAGGAACAAATAACACCTTTGTCACCAATGACTAAGTCTTCATGGTGCTGGCAAAAAGCAATAATCGAACCCGCAGACGCTGTATTCGCAAAATTATCTAAAACCGTTGGCGATTCATCTTGGCTTGCATCACGACCAAGCACACGACGAATAATGAGTTGATTCATATTTAGATTAGCTTGATGTAACCACCAACGCCTAACATCAGAAGTAGCCAGGCCTACTTTTTCAACTTGATCTTGTAAATGCGCTGCCGCCATCGGGCAAACTTCTTTAAAAACGCTTCTACCATTTTGATGAAACAAGTTTTCCGCCATGAAGGGATCAACATCTTCGGCACGTGAAACATAACCGAAGTTAGACCGAATATTATTAGAAAACACGGTCTGTGATTTAGTCCCTATGATTTTAAATTGGTTATCAGCGGTAGCGGTATCTTTGGGCTCTATAATCACAGCCGTGCTGACATCACCGAAAATAAAGTGACTGTCCCGGTCGCGATAGTTAATTTGGGGAGAAGTAAGCTCAGGATTAATAACCAAAACTGCTTTCGCGGACCCTGCGGCAATCGCATCATGAGCTCGCTGTAGTGCAAAAGTCGCCGCAGAACAAGCCACCAACATATCAAAACCTGTTCCTTTTATGCCTAGTGCGTCCTGTACTTCAATGGCAATAGCAGGATAGGACCTTTCTGTGTAAGCACAAGAAACTATGACCATGTCTATGTCATCGGCTGTTTTCGCCGCTGATGCCATAGCAAGCTTTGCTGCATGCAGGGCCATCTCGCCCTGATGGGACAGCTCATCCTCCCTGCGCCGTTCAATCTTTGGCCGCATCCGCGTTATATCCAATATCCCTTCTTTTTTGTAGGCATAGCGGTTTTTAATTCCGGACGCTTTTTCGATGAATTCCGCACTAGAAAGTGGCTTAGATGAAATTTCCCCAGCATCTATAGCCTCCCGGTTTTCTGCATTGAATGACGCAGCCCACGCGTTATAGCTTTCCACCAATTCTTCGTTCGAAATCGAGTGGGCTGGTTTCCACAATCCCACGCCACTGATTACTACTTCGTTCATGTCATTTTTGCCTGTATTTTAAAAGAGGTTATTATAGTTATTCTGAGACGATTTTATCTAGCCTAGCGCCCTCAGTATTCTTTTTTCTAGCGTGTTTGCTGCAAAATAAAACGCCGCGTGTCCTTTAGCAACTTAACCCGCGAAGGCTCGTTAACATACATCATGTGACCGCCCTCATAATATTCAAATTGCAGCCGTTCAGGTCTTATATCATGGCGATTTAAGGTGTATTCGGCATCAAAAAACGGAGTAACCATGTCATAGTAGCCAGACGCTATAAACACTTTAAGGGAAGGGTTTATTCTAAGCGCCTCAGACAAATTATGGGCTGTGTTCACATAGGCTGGCTCCCAAGAACGGCCATCTGCTACCGTGCGCCAGCGCCAATTAGGGCTCAATTCAGAGTCCGCTGGATCCATATACAGACGGTCCCAACTTACCTCTAAATCGCTGGCAATGTAACTCATTAATGCCGCACGATAGGCCCCAGAAATACTGTCACTAGCCGCATCTCTTGCCGTATTTGATGCAACATCATCTATTTCATCCGCAGTATAGCGGGCGTCTAACGAACCTACTGCCAAACCTTGATCCCGAAGAAGTTCTTTTTTAAAACGATCACCTCGAACTCGCAAGTCTACGCGTTCAATATACTCAGGGCTAAGTCCGGTAAAATAAGCTAGACGATCTTTTACCCGATCAAACTCCTCGATGCTGATCGTAGAGCCTTTAAATAAAGCAGGCAGATATTCTTCAGTGGCAAATTCACGGGCCGCCTGAACAAAGCTAGGCAAGTCACCAGGAACGGGCGTCACTTTATTATGATAAAGCGCGGTTGCTGCCATGGTCGGCACATAGGTAACATGGGAAATAATATTGTCTCGAACATAAGGGGTCGATCCTTGGTAATCCAGCGCTTGGGACACAAAGACAATACCATTAAGGCTTATAGACAAATCTCCTTCGAGCTTATGGGCAACCAATGCCGCTCGTGTCGTTCCAAAACTTTCACCCAAAAGAAATTTTGGTGAATTCCAGCGCTTATTTTCTGTGATCCAAGTTCTAATAAACTCTGCCATTGAGTCGGCATCTTCATTAAGCCCCCAAAACTCTTTGCCTTTATGAGTGCCCAATGCACGAGAATAGCCGGTGCCAACAGGGTCGATGAACACTAAATCCGACACATCAAGGATGGTCTCCGGAGCATCGTCAATCGGATATGGCGGCAAGCCCGCGTGCTCGGCATTGGAGGGCACAATAATACGCTTTGGTCCATAGCCACCCATATGCAGCCAAGTTGAGGATGACCCTGGGCCGCCATTCCAAATAAAGGTCACCGGTCTGGATTCGGCTGAGTCTGTATTATTTTTTATGTAGCTAAAGGTGAAAATACTGGCTTTAGGCTTCCCTGCTTTATCGTTGAGATAAGTTTCACCTGCAATCGCCGTATACTCTACCCGTTCCCCATTAAATCTGGCGCTATGCTCACTAACGAACCGCGTTGGCTCAGGAATGTCGACAATCTCTTCAGACAGTTCAGCACTTATCCCTACGTTTGCTTTTAACAAGGTAGCTATTAACAAAGAGGCTAGCGTCAGTATTGATTTAGCGTGGAGACTCATTTTTAAACCCCAAAAGTTAAACACTGTGATTAAATTTAAACGCCGAAGCCACTGCAGGGGGAAATGCCACTAGCTTCGAGGTTTTTACTGACTACTTTTACCTTATTTCCATTGTGAGGCAGGCTCGCTAGGATCTGATTTCAAAAATCGAATTAGATCCGTATGAAATTGATCAGGGATTTCTATTTGCGGCGCGTGACCAATCTCAGGATAAAGAAGAATCGTTGAGTTTTGTAATTCGCTATCAACATGGCGAGCCAATGTAGGAAAGTCAGCTACTAATCCATCTTCTTCACCCGCCAAAATAAGTGCCTTTGAGTCTATATGCTGCCAATCATAAACGACTGGATCTTCGTACAGCATCTGACCTTGTAGCCTTCGAACCATGGCAATGCGCGGCCATTCGCCACTCATAGTCTGGCCATATTGACGCCTAACAAACTCTAAATGAGCAGGTGGCCAATCTTGAGGAAAATAACGCCGGTGACCTCGTAGAATTGATTGATACGTAGCAACACCAAGCTCATTAGCGTAGGGATCTACCCACGTTCGGCTTTGACGCTGATCAGTTAAGCCAATTTGATTCACCAACACCACATGAGTGGTGACTTCAGGGTATAACATGGCAAATCGGCTAACAGTCATGCCGCCCATAGAATGTCCAACAATAGCAGCTTCACTGATTCCTAATTCATCTAACAGCGCCTTCATATTGGCCGCGACGAAATTGAAGTTATAAGGAATAATGGGCTTTGAGGATTTACCATAGCCGATTCGGTCAACCGCAAGAACACGAAAACCCGCTTCGCTTAAAGCCTCTAGTGTCGGAGTGTAAGCCTCTGAGTAAAAATTCATCCCGTGCTGCCAAAAAATAGTTTGGCCATTGCTGCGGCCAGTAGGTGCGACATCCATATACGCCATGCGCATATCTTGTCCGTAGCGCTTCAAGCTCAAAAATTGAACCGGAAAAGGATAGGGAATCTCCTCAAAATTGGCTGAAACTGCTCCCCACTGCTCAGGTGCTTCGGCAGGCGGCTCAGCCGGCCAACCTTCTTGGCCATTGGCGGTGGCATGTATTAAACCTAATGCCAGGGCTATTTGTAGAACTAATAATCGTGAAACTTTCATCGCCGTCACCTCCATGAACTCGATCTAAATAAAATCAGAGGCTGAATAGTACCTAACAAGAGCAGCAAAAACACTAGAGAGCGCTTTTAGAGGGCAAGATGCCAAAATTAGCGAGAATATGAATCCCTAGACACCAAAAAGCCCCTGCTTCAAGCCTAAAACAGGGGCTTCTTGGTTGCGCGAATCCTAGCCTATGCTGTCAACGAATACGTCTAGCTATTTCATCAACTATAACTGCTAGTTCAGTGTAACGCTTACGAGTCGTGCCCTGCCTTTGCTTACTTTCTTGCTCTAAGCTTACCGCCAAAGACTGTAGGCTACGAGAGGCTCTACGATCATTATTGTCAGACGCAATCAGCTCTTCAGCACGATCCAACGCTGTATTTAACTCGTCCAATTGAGATTGATCTAAGACCTCGCTTCTCAGCAATTGGTCTATGTACGCTCTTGCTACCACCGGCTCAGCAGGCCATTTATGGCGAGCCTGTTGCTGTGCGTTAACCACGTCACCGGCCGAGCGCAAAGAAGCAGCCGCTATTTCGTTTTCTGTCAAATAGTCGGAAGGGGTTAGTGCAAAAACATCTAGTCCCCTCGCAATTTCAGTTCCATAGATCAAACCATCGAACCAATAAGCTGACCAATAGCCGCCTGTAATTAGCTCTTCTGCATCAACCGGCCCCCTATCGAAGAATGCTATCTCGGTAGGGTTTGTTGAATCAGTAAAATCTATAACCGAAATTCCACCTTGGTACCAAGCCTGAACGAAGATGTCTCTGCCCGGCACCGGGACTAAAGAGCCGTTATGGGCGACGCAGTTTTCAGTGTCTGTCTGCGGCGCAGGCATTTTGTAATGGCTGCGAAACTGCATCTTATTATCCACAATGTCATAAAACGCATCTGCGCCCCAATCTATTGGATCGGACGCACGACAGCGAGGTCGTGACCCACCACCCCATTCGTCAGTAAACAAGACTTTGCTGCCGTCGTTATTAAACGTAGCCGAATGCCAATAGGCAAACCCAGAATCAATCACTTCATCAATGCGCACCGGGTTGGCTGGGTCGGAAATATCCAGAAGAATGCCATTTCCAGAGCAAGCGCCAGCGGCTAAGCCTATTTCTGGGTAAGCGGTAATATCATGGCATTGATTTGTCATCCGAGTGTCCTGCGTGTCAGGTCCGTGATCGCCCCCTTCCCATAGTCCTGCAAGCACACCGGATTCTGGATCAGAGAAAATAAAAGGTCGGGCTACAACTCGTGCATCGGATGGGTTGTTAAGAGGTATTTGAATTACATCGATTCTAAACAGCGCCGAGTCCTGGTCTTTAAAAGGAGACTCATCCGAGCAGCCTTCAAGTTCTTCTCCTGGACGGACACTGCTAGTGCCAGAGCCATATACATAGATATTGCCCTCATCATCAGGGTCAGTAACCACTGTGTGAGTATGAGAGCCACGGCAGGTTTGAACCGCCCCTACCTGAACAGGCATTCTAAAATTACTAACGTCAAACAAGCGAATGCCGCGGAATCGTTCTTCGCTCTCGGGCTCTGCTACCCCCTGTAAACCGCAGTCCAAGCGGCCACGCGTTTGTTCCACAGACATAATCAACAAGTCGCCAATAATCGAAACGTCACCTTGCCCGCCCGGACACACGACAGAGCTAAGCAGTTCAGGTGCCCTGGGGTTACTGATATCGTAGGCGTTAAAGCCGTGATAATTGCCAGCTACTAAAACGTCATTAGCAAACAATAAGTCGGTATTAGCGAAGTTTAGCAGGCCGCCGCGAGGCTCCGTATTTTCATCATCAAGGGCTTCGGTCGCCGATGTCTCAACAAGATTACTATTCGCTTCCTGCCCCACAGTTTCTTCATCGCTGATGTTGTCCTCGCTCCCAGCATCGGAATCGGGTTCCAATGTTTCAGCTTTCTCTGGTTCGGTAGGCATGGGCAACCCAGAAGGATTCGCTGGATCAAAAAAGCCATCAGGCTTGGGCAGCGCAGCGAGCAGCTGCATATTCAATGAGGCTTCGCCTGCATCTCTGAAACCAGCTCTCAAATTAACCCGCGGATCAGGGGAAAAACCTGCCAACATGGAGTTCATACGATCAATTTCGCTAGCTTGATCGGCGGTCACATCGCTGGTGAATTCGAACAGCACTGAATCCTGAGCAGAGCCCCGCTGGCCTAACAAATCTTCAACCATAGTTAAGGCACCTTTATGGTGCTCTATCATTAGCCGCAGAAACATCGTGTCAAAGGCAGCCCCTTGCAAAGTTCCTAGTTCAGCCATTTCCTCCATGCTGGCCATGCCCGGCATCATCTCGCCATCGGCCATGTTATGAGAATCCATTCCTGGGACCATCAGATCACGGGCCTCGAGCCAGTCTTGCATCATGTCAATCTCATCTTCTTGAGATAGAGAGATACGCCGGGCCATTAGTTTCATCGTATCCCGGTTTGTCCGATCGCTTACCAAAATGCTCATTTCAAGTGCTTGACTGTGGTGAGAAATCATACCCTGCATAAACTTCGCATCACCGCCAGAAAACTGAATGCCTGCCAGATCTGATGCTTCCTCAGCGGTAATCTGTCGGCTAGGTTGGCCTGGAGCACCCGGCTGAATAATCGGCACTTGGGCACCAGCATGAAAGGATAAAATTAGACCGCCCGCAATGGCAATATAAGAACGACCAGATAATAGTGCGCCTCTGAATAATTGGAACAACATAGCTTTTTCCCTGAACACAATATGCATTTGTCTGATTGCTAGAGACTATAAGCTATCTTGCGTGAAGTCCAACGATTGACGCCGACCCAGCTGGCAGAAATAGCTTCGTATACTGCGGGGTGTGGGGGGGGGCTTAAAGAAAATTAGCATAGGGAGTCGATGTCATTGCCCACCACACTATCTTCTCAGTTTATAAAAGCGATCCTGACTCTCAGACTCTCACTAAACAAATGAAGCAGGAAACCCGTTTAGACTCACGCACAGCCCCAACCTCACCACTATTTTCGTTAAACACACTGTTAGCCGCTCACTTAAAACCAAGCTCGCCTTACCAAACTCTATTTTCTTTTAATATAAACTCTGACCTGCTGCTTTTTTCTCAACTACAATTGGTTTAAGTCAACGTCAGACTGCTGTTGTTGAAAGTCACTAACCGAGAACCGTTTAGCTATGAATAAAAAACATTCGATAACAGCCTTTAAGAAGACTGGTTTTTTATCCCTAGTGATTTTTTCTCTCTCTATGCTGGCCCTGCCACATAGCTATGGTTTCGAGTTTACTGGCGAGCGATGGAGAGACAACATTCAGTATCATTGGATGGAAAGTTGTCCTGCTTATATGTTACCCGCCATTGAAAAAGCATTTGAATCAGTGTCACCAGTTATGTTTAAAAATAGTGGCATTCAGAAGTCTGTCGGATTTGACTATAAAGTCACTTTCTATTGCGCTGACACACCTCATCAAAATCTACAAAAACTACCGCCAACCGTTGAGCTAGAAGAAACCAACTTTGAAACAGAAGAAAAAACTATTGGCGCGACAACAAAACGCTACTGGTTGCACGACACACTACAAATTATTGATTTTGATATTTGGCTAAATCTCTCAGTAATCAACTCGAGCAATATTGACAAAATACTAAGTC
>CAWKZY010000098.1:0-7615 GCA_963854625.1 Gammaproteobacteria bacterium
ATAGGGTCCGAGAACGGCATGAACCGACAAGAGGTATTGCGAAGCGTTGGCGGCAGACCACTAGGTCTGCCTTTGTCTTGGCGCGCCACAGATGAATTAACGCGCATGACGCCGGATGGAACCACATCGCAGCGCATCATCCAACTATTGGCCCAGAACCGCGACAAACCATTCTTCATTGCAGCGGGCTTTCACAAGCCCCATCAACCCTGGGTAGCACCTGCTAAGTTCTTCGAGCGGCACCCACTAGATCAGATTCAGTTACCTCCTCAACGCGAGGGCGACACTATTGATATTCCGAGCCCTGCAACTGAAATTAGCAAGTTTGATGCCCTACTCACCGAGCGCCAACATAAGCAAGCCATCGCCGCCTACCACGCGACGGTGACAATGATGGATACCTACGTGGGCGAATTGATGCAGGCTCTTGAAGACCTGGATCTGGCAGAATCCACCATTGTGGTGTTTACCAGCGACCACGGATTTCAGCTCAACGAACACGGCGGGCTGTGGCGTAAGAACGTCCAATTTGATGAATCCATAAGAGTTCCACTCATCGTGCGACTTCCCGATGGTGGCAATGCCGGCGCAGCAGTGCCTGGCTTGGTGGAACTAGTGGATCTGTATCCCACATTGGCTGAGTTAGTTGATCTACCGAAACCGGCTCATGATCTGGAAGGTCTAAGTTTTGTACCCTTGTTGGAAGACCCAACTCGCCAATGGAAGTCAGCGGCCTTCTCTCAGTCAAGGCGCGAAGGCCATGACGGACTTACCATTCGAACTGCTCGATACCGTTACACACAATGGTCTCCGCTGGAGGGCACCGGTGCGAAAATGAATGAGTTATACGATCTTCAGCAGGACCCCATGGAATTCGACAACCTCGCGGACGTGCCTGGACAGGCTAGTCGGGTGGCAGAGCTTTCTAGAAGACTGGCTCAAGGTTGGCAAGGGGCGCTGCCTCAAAGCTTGAGCAACTGAAATTTGATATAGTCGGCCACAAAATATAATCAACAAGCAGCACTTGTGTCACAGGTCAAAAAAATTACCCACGAAACTCTGAACTTTTTTGGTCAACTTATCGATGCAACACGATTAACGGCAGTCTATTTCTTCACCTAGGAGCCTTTCCAATGGTTGGTAAAAAGTCTGTTTAAAGAAATCTTTATCTAATTATCTAAGAGCAAGGACCATGAATTTATCACTTTCAATACTTACATCAGCTGTTCTAGCTCTTAGCGGAATTTCTGGCGCGGTTCAGGCACAGTCAGTCAACCGCCCCAATGTGGTTTTGATTCTTGCAGATGATCTTGGCTATACTGATATTTCGCCTTTCGGTGGCGAAATCAATACACCGAACATCGCGCAACTCGCCTCTCAAGGATTATCGTTTACCAACTATCATACTGCTGCTAATTGCGCGCCAGCTCGAGCGATGCTGCTGACTGGAGTTGATAGCCACCGCAATGGCGTGCCGAATATCCCCGAATCGATTCCTCCTGAACAAATGGCCTACGATCATTATCAGGGTGTACTTAGCGACAAAGTCGTCACTCTTGCCAGCCTATTGCAAGCCAATGGCTACCATACCTATATGACTGGTAAATGGCATTTGGGGCATACTCCATCTCTATTGCCTTCTGCTCGCGGATTTGATCGCACAATCGCCATGGCCGACGCAGGTGCGGATAACTGGGAGCAGCGCATTTTCCTTCCAATCTATGATCAGGCTAACTGGTACGCAGATGGAGCGTCACATACATTGCCCGACGATTTCTACTCATCGGAATACTTCATCGACAAGGCCATCGAATTCATTGATTCAAATGAGAGCAGTGATCAACCTTTCTTTGCCTACATTCCGTTTCAGGCCGTTCATACACCCGTGCAAGCACCGAAAGAGTATTCGGACAGATATGCCGGTGTCTATGATAAGGGATGGTCAGTGATGCGCGAGAAGCGGCGGCAAGCCGCAATTGCCAAAGGCATAATACCAGCTGACTCTCAAGTTAAAGTAACTCCGGGGACACCTAACTGGACCGACAGCACGGATGAGCAGAAACGCTATGATGCCCGTCGCATGGAAGTCTATGCCGGCATGGTGGACGCTATGGACACCCATATTGGCCGCCTTATGTCATACCTGGAAAGTATCGATGAGTATGACAATACGATTTTCATTTTCACCTCAGACAATGGCGCAGCAAGTGGAGGATTGAATGGATTTAACGGGAATGCACCGCTCAATAAATGGCTTGATCGCATGGGATACAGCACGAAGTATGAAACCCTGGGAGAGAAAGGCTCCTGGCTTGCGTCGGGCACAGGCAATGCGTCAATTTCTAATTCACCGCTGATCCACTACAAGTTTCATACTAACGAAGGGGGGCTGCGAGTGCCCTTGGTGATGTCCGGACCGGGCATTTCGCAGCAAGGTGAATTGACCGATGAATTCACTTTTGTGACTGATCTTACACCCACGATTCTCAACCTCGTTGGACTCAATGATCACGATGGCAACTTCAATGGTGAGTCAGTCGAGCCCATAGTCGGTTCGAATTTTGCGGATTATTTGATGGGAACTACGCAGCAGATCCATTCCCCGTCTGAACCCATTGGTTACGAGCTAGGGGGTAGTAGCGCACTATTTAAAGGCGACTACAAAATCGTGACCAATCGAAGCGAACAGAACGAGACCGAGTGGCATTTGTTCAATATCAAAGCCGACCCAGGTGAGGTAAGCGATTTAAGAGACGAGCAACCGCAGTTGCTTGAAGAGATGCTGGCAGACTATGAGGTGTGGGAACGGGCTAACGATGTCTTACCAATGCCTGAAAATTACAATCGCGGCCGTACTATTTTCAAAGGTGGATTCAATTAATAATCCGAAAGCAGGACTCCCAGAGTGTTATGTAAATTTGCTGTCGAAACTAGCCTTCGATAAGATGCCCTTGACTGCATAACACCTTATTTTTTTGCAATGGGCTTCGGCCTAATAAATTGAGCGAGACAGTAGATTTGGAATGAAGCTACTAACAACATATCTTTGCTTTGCTCTGTTTTATCGTAACTATAGTTGCACAAGAGTACGCACAAAAAAATGAGGGTGAAGCCAATGTTTTTATGTCTGGCACGGACTTGATCTTTTCCCGCCAGTAGCTTCTTGCCTAGCCGTATTACCACCAAAGGAAGGTCGAAATGGAATACCTGTTACCTTTTCGATTCAGATAAATAGTGCATCAGTTTCTGCAACTGCCTTCGCTTTTGAAACCAGCCCAGCGATTTCAACAGCGTACTAGCAGGTTTTTTCATGATCTGGGCGATGACGCTAGTCCCAAAACTAACATAAGTGTGATTTCGAAAATGATAGAGGAAACCCCTTGACGACAAACACGAAACTTGAACATCTTTTATAACTTGGGCAATGCAACAGCTCGGGCCTTTTTTAACTCCACTGTCAGTGAATCCGCATCTATGAAAACAATAAAATCGCTAGCTCTACTTTGCACTCTTTGCTCGTTTCTTGTCTTGGCTCGCGCTCCACAGGCAGCAGAACCACCCAGCATCACTGTCACCCGCCTGACCAATGGACCCATAATTACGCCGGAGATGGATGTTCGTATGGGCGGCAATATTCAAGGACCCTCGTTGATCAAAGTACCCGATTGGGTGGAGAATCCACTTGGCAATTATTATCTGTACTTTGCCGATCATCGCGGCACCTATATTCGGATGGCCTATGCAGATGAAGTGACTGGTCCTTGGACCGTGCATTCGCCCGGTTCCTTAACCCTAGAAGATTCCTTATTTCCAACTACTTGCCCACCCTGTTCTCCCGCACCAGGGTCAAATGCACCTCTCTATGCACATATCGCATCGCCCGATGTACACGTGCGTGAAGATCTTCAGCAAATAGTGATGTACATACATGGCAGGGATGTAGGAAGACAATTCACACGTGCAGCGGTGTCTCGAGACGGCATTAATTTCGAAGGCAGAGAGGAGGATCTAGGTCGCGCCTACTTTCGCGTGATCGAGCACAATAATTATTTTTACGCTATGAGCATGCCTGGTTATCTGTATCGCTCAGCCGATGGTTTATCAGATTTCGAAGCAGGTCCTCAGTTTTTCAACAAGGACATGCGGCACTCCGCCCTAATGATTCGTAATGATCAACTTTATGTATTCTTCACTCAAGCGGGACAAGAACCGGAACGAATCCTGCTTTCCACCATTGATTTAACGGATGAGTGGCAGGAATGGGCCGCATCTGAACCGATAGAGGTATTGCGTCCTGAATTTGACTACGAGGGCGTTAATCTGCCACTAGAGCCCTCCAGAAGGGGGCATATCGATGTGCGGGTCCATCAGCTACGGGATCCTGCCATCTATATCGAAGCCAATAAAACTTATTTACTCTATTCGGTTGCAGGCGAGAATGGAATCGCTGTTGCAGAAATTGAATTTGATGACTTTTAGGTATTGTTATTACCGCATTTACAGTGCTCTCACATTTACAGATAATATATTCAAACAAAGAACAAAACTAGAATCGAAAAGGTGCCTCATGAATATTCGCCCCATTGTTACTAAGCTGCTAGCGCTTGCGTTATTGTGTTGCCCTCTTGCTAACGCTTTCGCACAAACCACCCTGTCACCGACGGATCATTGCCGGAACTTTGCGCAAGATGCCATTGTCACCTTCGCCGATGTTGACTTGGCCGAAGTGGTCAATGAAGCGCTAGGATTGGCGCCGAGTGCAGCTTTGCGCTGCGGACAAGCGGCCATGTTAGAACGACTGGTTGTTGGCACCACTATTGAGCGAGTAGTTTACGGCGGCACCTTAAGACCCTCGCCCGAAAAACCCTTTGAAAGCCTAGAAGGTATTCAGAATCTCACCGGTTTAACCAGATTAAATTTACTCAACCGCCTGATAACTGACATAAGTCCACTGCGCAGCATGACGAATCTGGTTAATCTGAACCTACACACCAATTGGTTCAGCGACCTTAGTCCCTTAAGTGATTTGATCAACCTCGAGCAACTCATTATCAGTGAAAACCCAATCTTCGACATCAGCCCCTTAGAAGGACTCACCAAACTGCGCCAGCTACATGTGCACGGTTTGTATCCTCATCAGCTTAAACATTATCTCGACATGAATGACGGGCGTGATCCCAATGTGGTGTTCAATGGCATCACTGACATCAGTGCGCTTGCCGACCTAACGGAAATGCGGTTGCTGCGCATTCATCTTAATGCCATATCTGATATCAGTCCTCTGGCTAATCTCACCAAGCTCACTCATTTGCGCATCTATAACAGTGAGATTAAGGATATCAGTGCGCTGGGTGATCTAGATGATATAGTTCTGTTATGGGCTCATAACAACCAAATAGAAAACATCAGCGCACTAAGTGGCAACAGTGGCATACAGCAGCTCAGTCTGAATAATAATGCCATCTCGGATGTTAGCGCTTTAAGCGACATGATTGATATGGAACATTTGTTTCTTAGCAACAACGATATTGCGGACATCTCCCCGCTTAGGCGACTACATGCATTAAAAGTTCTGCGCCTAGAGAACAACAACATTACTGATGTAAGCGCTCTGGCGGGCCTTAGCGAACTAAATGAATTGAGTCTGGCGCAAAACTTTTCGCTTAATAACGTCCAAGCTCTGCTACTTAACTCAGGTCTAGGAGAAAGCGACGAGCTAGACCTACGCTTCACCGCCGTGCGCTGTTCCGACATGGCCGCATTCTCCAATCTGGGTGTGAATCTACTTAGAGTTACAGCAATTAATGGGTCATCCTGTCCCGGCCGCAGGTTAGAAGATCCCTGAGTTCTTTAAGAATCTGAATAAAAACCATTTAATAAGAACAGGTAAGAATGGAAATGAACAAACTCCAAAATGTGTTACTACTCACCTTAGCAGCTCTGTCTTTATTGGCTGCTTCTAGACTCTCTTATAGCCAGGGAAATTTCGAGGGGGTTGAGCTTTCCATTAAGCTTGTCGCGGGCAATGTTTATATGGTGCAGCGCCCGGGAGGCGGCGGTAACATTGGCGTACAAATAGGCCCGGATGGCATCCTGCTGGTTGACTCCCTGTTCGCGCCACTTGCGGACAAATTGGTTGCAGCGGTGACTCAGGTGAGCGATGAAAAAATTCGCTTTCTAATCAACACTCATATCCATATTGATCATGTTGGCGGCAATGAAAATCTCGCGAAAATGGGCGTGATGATCTTTGCTCATGACAATACTCGCTTGCGCTTTTTTGAGGAGAGAAGTCGCTTCCCCAGAGCCGGAGGCAGTTCCGTCCCACAGCAACCTGCTGCCGCTAGACCGCTAATAACCTTCAACGACACCATAAGCTTCCACCTTAACGGCGAAGAGGTTCGAGCCTTTCTGGCTCCTCCCGCACATACCGATGGGGATGTTTTCGTCTACTTCCCTGAGTCGGATGTGCTCCATCTTGGCGATGTGTACCGCACCACTAGCTACCCTATTATCGATCTATATAACGGAGGCACTCTCAGAGGCACAATCGCGGCAATGGATCAGGCTATCGAGTTAGCTGGCCCGGACACCAAAATTATACCGGGCCATGGCCTAGAGGTAGTTGGTCTAGACGAACTGGTGGAATTCCGTGACATGATCCTCGACATTCAAGGCCAAGTGCTCACCATGATCCGAGAGGGGAAAAATTTAGGCGAAGTGATGGAGGCACAGCCGACTGCTGCCTATGACGCCCAGTGGAGTGATGACCCTGGCTGGGGTCCGGAAGATTTTGTTCCCATCGTCTATTACCAACTCGGTGGCACTGGGCGTCTGGCCGATCGCTAGCTTTCCCAAAAAAAATTATCACTATCAAAATTTTAGGAAAAGATTATGGCTTTGCTGAAAAAATTGTCTCTGCTTATCATTATTCTATTCAACTCCTTAGCATTGCACGCACAGGATGATGACTTTGTTTTCTATTCTGATCTTGCAAGGGATTGGTATCAGGCCGGAGATTATTTTGAGTGGACATCAACTACAAAAAACAATGACGGCGCTAAAGTAAACGTTTTTTATAGAACCTGGGGGGACGAAACTAAACCGAAGCTGGTCTTGATCCACGGCTTCCCGAATTCCAGTTTCGACTATTACAAAATGATCCCACTTCTCGAAGACGACTATCACATAGCGGCTCTGGATTTTCCGGGCTCTGGGTTTTCCGACAAACCCCTTGATAGCTACAATTATATGCTGGCAGAGAATGCCGAAATCCTAGACTATTTCGTGCGTGAAGTGGTCGAATTTGAGGATTTTGCACTCTACACCCATGATCGCGGCGTGAGTATAGGTCTGGCTTTTCTCGGTAACTATCTGGACAGCACTGACCCAGGCTACACCGTTAACTATCACTTCCTATCAAATAGTGGCATGTTTCTTCCTTTAGCCAATCTTGTCCCCTTTCAATTGACACTTCTCGATACCGAAGCCGGTGAACGTATGATAGCCGCACGTTCGGCCCGGGCACGGCGCACCGAAGGAGAACCAGAGTCACTCGCCTTTTCGGATATCTTCGCATTCAAGCAAGGCAATATCTCACTGCTGTATGTTGGTC
>CAWKZY010000099.1:0-7602 GCA_963854625.1 Gammaproteobacteria bacterium
CGATTCCTAGTTGTTGATTAAAACCGATGTGGTCCTCGTTGTGGTTTCGGCGCAACCCAATGTCAGTAAAGCCCGCTATTTTTACTTGGAGTATTTCCTCTGACATTAGCTAATCCCATCATTCCTTAGATTTTAGCGGCCATTTGAGTGTAGAAACGTGGCATGCTTTTATGTGATTTTTCTTGACCGCCAAATACAAATAGGCCTTGAGCATAGACTTGCACTTACAAGGCAATGGGTTCAGTGATTTGCTTTTTCTCGGTCGTATTCTTAGAATCTACAAGTAAAGATGCAGGTTTTGATATATTAGCACCTCTCTCTCCTTTGCGGAGATCGGATTGAGGGTTTTTTTAGAAGAGATTGCTTTTCGCTAAATGATTTGAACCTTCGTCGCTGAGTATGAGAATCAAAAATAGCGACAGCTTTCTGGAAACTGTTGCTATGACGATTTTCAGGAATGGTAGAAAGCATGCTAGTGATAAGCGTCTAAATGTTAGCAGAGAGCTTGGCAGAATTTTTCTGATGAGGAAGCTGGTTTCCTTGCGCCGTTGTGCTGGACAGCCAGTAAATAACCGGTAGAGGAGCGCGCCCATTGCATAGATGCGGCCTTCAATATTGTATGATTCGTGGCCCAGATAATAAAACCTGGGGTTCTCAGATCGTTAATCTCACCTTGCAATGGATAGTCGGCAACCTCGATATCTTCCTCCGAGGTGAAAAGATGTTAGTTGGTCTAAGATGCCTGTGAACGGTTCGATTGTTGTGAGCGAATGTCACCGTTTCGCAGATCTGCATTAGCAATGCTTTAGATGTCTTGCAAATTCAACTGAAAGGCAGGTTTATCTTGGAAGGTTCCGCCAGTTTGGTATTCTTGAGTTAGGATTAAAAGCCCATCGTTTCTTGATGTAGCTGGGGTGTTAACTATGTCTTTATACTGTAAGAAAGCTAGAACGTTACTTGTGTCAAAGCAGGTTGTCGTGCCTGCGTTTTTATTAATGATAGGCAAATTAACTTTTCTTTTTGTTGGTATAAATATACCGCATCATATTTTTCTTCGTTCAACGCATTAAGAAGAAGAAATGTGAACGTAGTTTTTGTAAAGCCTTTTTTGGCACGTTGACGCTCGCCTTCCTCTAAATGGCCGACAGCTGAAATGTCTAACAATTTTTTTTCGTTGTTCTGCAGACGTCGGGCGATCTTTTCGGCGGCTACTTAGGCATTGTAGGGTAAGGCTGTTGAGGCCTTGCTTGATTTGCGAATTTAGTTCTGCTGGATCTGGAAATCGCCCGTTTGGATTTCTCTCCCAGTAAACAATTCAGGCACTACTATCGCTTTGAAATCTAGATCGCTTTGAACTGTGACATTATCCGAAGACTTTTGTTGTTCTGGGAACATTTTTTTGTAGGTGCCCATCACAGTGCCGGTGGATGGGCGGTCTGAAAGCTCGCTTTGCCTGCGTAGAACTGAGCGATCCTACGTCGAGTATTTTTACATACCCTTCATCGTTAATGAAGATGTTGTCTGGCTTTAAGTCACGGTGAATAACGTTATTCCCGTGGGCGTAGGAAGGGGCTTTTCGCGATTGAATCAGTATGTTGAACTTTTGGTGCGGGAAATTGGCAGATTTTCATCGCAGGTTTAAGGTCAATACCTTGGATGTATTCCATAATAAAATAGGCGTAATCGTCTTCATTTATGCCTGTGTCCATCACATGAATGACGTTGGCATGGTTAATTCGGACAATGATAAAAGGTTCTTTTTCAAATTGATGGCGTGCTTATGCATCGCCATCAAATCACTTAAAAGTAATTTGATGGCGACAGGGCGTTGCAAAGAGTCTTGAATACTGCGATGCATTTCCGCCATTCCTCTTGCGCCGATTTTTAACTAAGTCTGAATAACCATCAAGTTTTATGGGGCTGCTCTCATCTTAGGTTAAATCTCTCTTTCAATTACCTCTGGTATAGACTAAAGAGGGAGGGGGCAAGAAAATGTGATATTCTTCGCAAATTAGAAGTGTCAATATCAAGTCTAGATTTTATAAGCGAGTGTGAGTTCAATATGAAGGTTCTAAATTACACAGCGACAGCGATTCTAGTGGTGCTTGTCTTTTATTTGTTAGATGTGGGCCAAAGTCTAATTTTACCTTTTGTGATAGCTATCGCACTCTGGTATCTGATCAACACTCTTTCGGTTGCATTTCAGAAAGTCACTCTGGGCAAGTTTAAGTTTCCGCCTCGTGTTTGTCTGTTGGCATCGATTCTCAGCTTCTTGTTTGTTGTATGGGCTTTGATTAGTTTTCTAAGCGGGAGTCTGAATGGAGTTTTGGAAGTCGTCCCGACATATCAGAAAAATCTAATAATAAGATTGGAAAATATGCCTTTCATTGACATGGCATTACTGTCCGAACAAAGCTTGATGACGACAGTTGGTAACTGGATAAATTTGCCTGCCTATGCCGCATCAGTAGCATCTTCATTTGCTAGTATTTTGGCCAGTGGAGGACTAATTCTTATTTACATATTGTTTCTATTTTTGGAGCAGGGGAAGTTTGATCAGAAAATAACGGCACTGTTCAGAGAAGGTGGAACAGAAAATGGCGCAAGAAACATTATCTCTAGAATCCGTGATGACATCCAGAAATACATTAGCATCAAAATGTTTACTAGCACTGTCACAGGTTCGCTGAGTTATATCATATTGATGTTTTTGGAGGTTGATTTTGCAGGGGTTTGGGGGCTTCTCATTTTTTTGCTGAATTTCATTCCCACGGTTGGCTCGATTGTCGCGACGATATTTCCTGCATTAATTGCGTTAGCTCAGTCTGACGGTTATTCGCTATTTCTATTTGTTCTTGCCGGCATTGGTGCTTGTCAAATACTTATCGGCAACATCCTAGAGCCCCGTATGATGGGGTCATCGTTTAATCTGAGTCCTATAGTTATATTATTGAATTTAGCGCTTTGGGGGACCATATGGGGAATTATTGGCATGCTACTTTGTGTTCCGTTTCTTATAATCTTAACGATAGTTTTAAGCCACTTTCCCAATACCCGTGCCATCGCAATAATGCTCTCCAGTGATGGTAAATTACGTGTGCCTTTGGACGCCAGCCTCGAAACTTTCTCATTTTCGCCGCCCAAATCGACCCTCATAGGTTCGCAGGAGTCTAACGACTCGGAATAGCCGCGGTCCGGTTTTACAAAGCTGGCTGAGCTACAGTCCCTTGGATAGTGGCTTTCAAGTTCATTGTTGGCTACTGCATCGCTATCATTTTCCTACAAAAGGCCTGCATTCTCGGTGCATAACGGGCTATAATTCGTCGCTTTTCAGGGGCTTCTAAGCAAGCTCAGAATACGCGCCTCATCAATGTTTGGTAATACCAATGAAAAGTTCGGAAATTAGAAAAACCTTTTTAAACTTCTTCGCCCAAAGGGGGCATGAAATTGTACCTAGTAGCTCGCTGGTTCCTGGCAATGATCCTACATTGTTATTTACCAATGCGGGAATGGTGCAATTTAAAGATACTTTTCTAGGTGATGAGGTGCGTTCTTATAATCGAGCTACCAGCTCTCAGCGCTGCGTAAGAGCCGGAGGCAAGCATAACGATCTCGAAAATGTTGGCTACACAGCTCGTCACCACACGTTTTTCGAAATGTTGGGCAATTTTTCATTTGGTGATTATTTTAAGAGAGAAGCTATTCAATACGCCTGGGATTTTTTAACCGTGGAGTTAGGTTTGCCTGCGGAAAAATTATGGGTAACTGTCTTTAAGGATGACGGCGAAGCAGAGGCTATTTGGTTGAATGAAATGAAAATTGATCCGACTCGATTTTCAAGATTAGGCGAGAAAGACAACTTTTGGGCCATGGGAGATACCGGTCCATGCGGGCCCTGTTCTGAAATATTCTACGATCATGGTGATGATGTGCAGGGCGGACCTCCAGGCAGCCCCGACGAAGATGGCGATCGCTATATTGAGATATGGAATTTAGTTTTCATGCAATACGAGCGCAAAGCCGATGGCTCATTAAAGCCTTTACCTAAGCCATCTGTGGATACTGGGGCCGGGCTAGAGCGCTTGGCTGCTGTTCTTCAGCACGTTCACAGTAACTATGAAATTGATCTGTTTCAGGTTTTGCTGAAAGACGCGGCTAAAGTCACCGGAATAAATGACCTTACCAACACATCTCTCCGTGTAATTGCTGACCATATACGTTCTTGCTCATTCTTGATCTTGGATGGGGTCATTCCTTCCAATGAGGGTCGTGGCTATGTGTTACGACGAATCGTTCGCCGCGCCGTGCGCCATGGATACCAGCTTGGAGTTAAGGATATTTTCTTCTATAAGTTGGTAGCAACTTTAGTTGCCGTAATGGGAGAGGCATATCCTGAGTTAGCCGCCCAGCAAGCTGTGGTCGAAAAGGTTTTGAATGAAGAAGAGCAGCAGTTCGCACGTACTCTTGAAAACGGCATGGCGATTCTGGAAAAAGCCATAGCCGATCTAGAAGGTGACACGTTAGCCGGTGACACCGTTTTTCGTCTTTATGATACATTTGGCTTTCCAGTTGATCTCACCGCAGATGTCGCCCGAGAGCATGACTTAAAGATCGACATGGGCGGTTTTGAGCAGGCGATGAACATACAGAAAGAAAAGGCTCGTTCAGCCAGTAATTTCACTGCAGCTGAGAAGTTGGATTTGGAGCCTGAAGACCGAACCAATTTTGTTGGTTATGAGGCATTGGTCAGCAATTCAATCGTTGAACAAATCTTCAGCCTGAGCAATAAGAATCTTAGCTCGGCAAAAGTGGGTGACGAAATACTAGTCTTGCTTAACAGTAGCCCATTTTATGGTGAGTCTGGCGGGCAGGTTGGTGACACTGGTTGGCTTAGGTACGGAGATGGTTGCGCTGAAGTAATTGATACTCAAAAACAAAATGATGTGCTTGTGCATCGGGTGATCGTAAAGGACGGTGAGCTGGAAGTTGGAGCTGCCGTTACAACATCGGTGGCTGAAGCGGATCGCGCTGCCATTACTTTAAATCATTCGGCAACGCATCTTATGAACTCCGCTTTGCGCCAAGTTTTGGGCGAGCATGTTTTACAAAAGGGCTCGCTGGTCGATGCCAAGCGCCTTCGCTTTGATTTTTCGCACGCTGGACAAGTCACAGCTAATGAAATAAGACAGATCGAGGACCTTGTGAACTTGCAAATTCTGGGTAATGACTCAGTCACAAAAGAAGTCATGGCTATAGAGGAAGCACGCACGAAAGGCGCCTTAGCGCTTTTCGGCGAAAAATACGGAGATGAAGTGCGGGTAGTGAGTATGGCCGGAGAGTATTCAGTAGAATTCTGTGGGGGGACTCATGTAAATCGCACGGGGGACATAGGGCTTTTTAAAATCATTAGTGAGTCTGGGATTTCTGCAGGAGTTCGCCGAATTGAGGCCGTGACAGGCAAGGGCGCACTCGCTCTTATTGAGAGAGAAGAGAATACCCTCAAGCAGCTTTGTGAAATCGTCAAAAGTAAGCCTGAAGAGCTTGCAGTCAAAGTTCAGCAACTGGCCGATAGCTATCGTGTGTTAGAAAAGCAATTGGAGCAGCTTAAATCAAAAATGGCATCCAGTGCTGGCAGTGATCTAGCGTCTCAGGCCATCGAAATATCTGGGGTTAAAGTTCTGATAGCCAGTATGGAAGGTTTTAATTCGAAGTCGCTGCGAGATACGGTAGATCAGTTGAAGAATAAGCTGGGAAGTTCTGTGGTCTTGCTGGCGAGCGTTGCCGAAGGCAAGGTCAATCTGGTTGCGGGAGTTAGCAAAGATGTTACTGGCCGAGTTAAGGCAGGAGATCTTGTTAATTTGGTGGCCCAGCAGGTTGGTGGTAAGGGTGGTGGCAGGCCGGATATGGCCATGGCAGGTGGTACAGATCCCGATGCAGTTCCGGCTGCTTTGAAGTCGGTAAAACCCTGGTTAGTCGAAAAGCTTTAGGTTGGTTCTAACATGGCATTGATAGTTCAAAAATACGGCGGTACTTCAGTAGGCTCGGTAGAACGAATCGAAGAGGTGGCCGATAAAGTGGCAAAATTCCGCGATAACGGAGATGACATCGTTGTCGTTGTCTCGGCGATGAGCGGCGAAACCAATCGTCTTACAGGATTGGCTCATGGGATTATGACGGCACCGACACCTCGCGAGATGGATGTGCTGCTGTCAACGGGTGAGCAAGTCACTATGGCGTTGTTGTGTATGGCGCTGGAAAAAAGGGGCTACGGTGCGCGATCGTTTACCGGAGGCCAAGTAAAAATTCTTACCTGCAGCACTCATACCAAAGCACGGATTCAAGAAATAGAGGGAAGTCGAATTCACGCCCAGCTAGAGCAAGGTAATGTAGTTGTGGTGGCAGGCTTTCAGGGTATGGATGAGCATAATAATATTACCACCCTTGGTCGTGGAGGTTCCGATACGACCGCGGTTGCGCTAGCTGCCGCATTGGAGGCGGATGAGTGCCAGATTTATACCGATGTTAAAGGTGTTTACACGACCGATCCGCGGGTGGTTGAAGACGCGCGCTTGCTTTCTAGTATTACCTTTGAGGAGATGCTTGAGCTTGCAAGCCTCGGCGCAAAAGTATTACAGATTCGGTCGGTGGAATTCGCTGGAAAATACAAAGTACCCCTTAGAGTGCTGTCAACATTTGAAGACGGACCGGGAACCCTTATTAGTTTAGAGGAAGGTGATCGAATGGAAAAGCCGACTATTGCGGGCATTGCTTTTGAGCGTGACGAAGCAAAGATAACTGTTGCTGGAGTTCCCGATGTGCCGGGAATTGCCTATAAAGTTTTGGGTCCAGTCAGCGATGCTGGCATTGAAGTTGACGTTATAGTGCAAAACGTCGCGGCGGATGGAACTAATGACATCACTTTTACGGTGAAGCGGGCAGACTTAGAGCAGGCGAGTGCGATTGCTCAGTCGGTGGCGACTTTGTTACAGGCTCGTGAATTACTAGTAGATAGGAAGATAGGGAAAGTGTCTTTGGTTGGTGTAGGAATGCGCTCACATGCCGGTATTGCAAGTAAAATGTTCAAAACGCTGGCTGATGAAGCGATCAATATCCAGCTAATAACGACTTCTGAGATAAAGATTTCAATCGTAATTGATGAGAAATATCTAGAATTAGCCGTTCGAGCACTGCACAGCGCGTTTGATCTCGGTGATCCAGATTATGAAAAGCAGAGCGATAGTTAATATCTAGCACCTCCCAGTGTAGCCTATACCCCTTGGCTTTAAGGCCTGATGAGTGGATACTAGAGGTGTTGGTTGTGGCAGAAGTTGTCGGTTTCATAAGTTTTAAGGTAGAGATGGTCTGATGCTGTCAAAAATAAAGTTGAAACAGTCGACCAGCTCAGGTGCATCGGGAAGGGTTTGTATTTCCGCCTGTTATACACAGCATTCAGGAGGCGAAGAGCAAAGGAATGGTTAACGGAGAAAATCAATGCTAATACTGACACGACGGGTCGGTGAGACATTAATGGTAGGCGATGAAGTAACGGTTACCGTATTAGGTGTCAAAGGAAACCAAGTAAGAATAGGGGTCAATGCACCA
>CAWKZY010000100.1:0-7598 GCA_963854625.1 Gammaproteobacteria bacterium
TCTATCTATACTTAGTAATTCAGCGCTAAATTCAACTAAATCAACTGCCAATACAGTCAGCACAGTGGCAATTATTATTCGAAATCTAAGATTAAAAGCATTAAGACTAAACATTGGTGCAGTAAGAGTGAAAGCCGAAATACGGACAAAGGGTAGAAGAAAAGCATAGAAATAGGTAGCTATTTCCGAGGCTAGTATATTTATCATTGCAAATAAATTGGTATATTCATGAGCAGATTTTGAAAATGTGCTACTAAAACGCTTATCTGCCAATTTCCTATTAGAAACAGCAGCAAAACGAGAATGATCAATTTTGGTATGAAGCTTAAAGTCATTTCCTGCACTGATGTTGCCGCCTGTATTAGCCCAATTGATACGCCAACTACAAGAATACCTAATAGCAAAGGTCCAGCTATTAAAGCGGCTACTAGAAGAGCATCCTGACCGAGAGTTATAACATCCGAAGAATCCATTAGTTATTTTCCACCATATAAGTCTTTGTCAAAGAGCAAAACTTGATGTCAATGACTGCATAATGAGTATCCAACCATCTGCCAGAACAAATAGCATTAGTTTAAAGGGCATAGATATCATCATTGGACTGAGCATCATCATTCCCATGGACATTAAGACACTTGCAACAATAAGATCAATAATTACAAATGGTATGTATATTATAAAACCAATTGTGAAAGCAGTTTTTAGTTCTGATGTCATAAAAGAAGGAATTAAAATAGTTAGCGGTATATTCTCTTCTACACCATCATATTCATATCCCCCGATATCGGAAAATATTATCAAATCGTCTTCGCGAGTTTGAGTAATCATAAATGTTCGAATAGGATCTAGAGCAGTGTCAATAGCTTGCTCAGCGGGAATCACCTCATCTATATAAGGAATAATAGCGTCGTTATATACTGTTTGTAAGATAGGTGACATTATAAAAAAAGTAAGAAAAAGAGATATGCCGACAAGGACTATATTTGGTGGAGTTTGAGCCGTTCCAATCGCTTGACGAAGCAACGACATAACTATAATAATTCTAACAAAGGACGTCATCATTATTAACAACGAAGGCAATAACGTTAACACAGTCATTAAGATAACGACTTGAAGTGTTAAGCTATAATCTGTTCCGCCAGCGGGATTCTCATTTATGTTTAAAAGTGGAACCCCTGTTTGAGAAAAAACGGGACTGGTGGCTAGAGTAAAAAACCCGATAATAAATAGTTTGTAAATTATCGCAGTCTTTTCTTTGATCGACTTAAAATTTAATGGAAAAAAATAAGGGTTTATTATTCTCATTTAAGTGACTCTCATGAGTGTCGAACATCTTTGTTAGACAGTTCATTAATATGTTCGGTCCATAAATGTTCAATTTCTTCGCCAGTTACTGCTACCAAAGATTGACGATCACTAACTTGAATGAGAACTAAATACTTATTTGCGTCTAGATATATCTTATCTAATATTTCTATTTTCCCTGTATTTTGAGAAAATCCAGCCCCTCGAGTTTTACGCAAGTAATACAGAAAAAGAAGTAACAATAAAAATACTACGATTAGAGAAAAAATAACCCTAACTGTACTTGAAATATCCATTTCTTATACCGATGATGCTTTAATTTTGCACTATACAAATGACATTATTTAGGAGCGCTTCTCTGTAGTAAGATCTAATACGAGGTTATTCGGATGTCTCCGCAAGTTTCAGTCTGGCACTTTTAGGCACAATCTGCGTTAGCCTGATACCGTATCTCTCGTTAACAAGTACAATCTCACCTTGCGCTACAAGGGTATTGTTAACTAATAAATCTAAGGCCTCACCCGCAAGCCGATCCAACTCAACTACAGAGCCCTGCGTAAGCTGCATCAAGGACTTTATGGGTAATGAGGTTTTTCCCACCTGAACTGTTATCGTCACCGGGATGTTTTTCAATAGGTCTGAGTCCAAACTTAAATTTCTGAAAGACTCAGCACTATCTCCTACCCCATCGGTATCAACGTTTTTAGCCCCTCGAAGCAATACGTCTGATTCACTGCTATCCTTATCATTATCTTCTGACATTCTTTATTCCCCAAATAATTAAATAAAATTAGTCAAATTCACTAATTTTAGTTGTTCTCAGCTCTACAGCAGCCTTCCCATCTATCTCCCCAATTGCGCCCCTGAAGGCCGGTGAGCGATTAATATCGACTTCAGCCCATTCAAATAGCTCAACAGGTAATAGTTGGTTTATCTCCAAGGACTCAAGCTCACCAAACGTTAAATCAAATTCTGCTATTTTTACCGAAACTTCTAACGGTATGTCTTCGCAGGCATCACGAAGATCTTTACTCCATTTCATTGTTTGTTCGTTTTCGTCATCTGAAGTAACGATCCTACTGCGCAAAAGGTCTCTGATCGGCTTCAAAGTAGAAAACGGCTGAATAATCTGAATGAAACCTTCTTCCTCATCCTCTCCTAAAATGAAATCGAAACTACTAACTAACATTGAGTCAGTATCATCCGCTATTTGAGCAAAAGCCGGATTAACCTCCGTGCTTACTCGATGAAAATCTACTTGAAGGATCGGCGCCCAAGCCTCTTTCAAAGACCCCAAAATAATATTCATTAACAGATTTATGATCGTATCTTCAGTCGGCGTAAAAATCCGCGTGGCTGAAGAATCAGTTGAAGCCCTCCCAAATCCACCAAAAAAGCTATCTAGTGTCGAAAATATGATCTTTGGGTCAATAATAATAAGACTGAGTCCTCTGAGAGGGTCCATCCGGATCGTACTTATAGCTAATGGGGCAACTAAGTTCTGGGTACTCTCTTTAAAAGTTTTATTTTCAACTTTACTAACGTTAATTTTAGGAGTCGTACGTAAAACTTCTATTAAACCCATTCTTACTTGACGGGCAAACCGTTCATTAACCAAGTCTACGGCGGTCTGATTGAAACCTAGAGCGCTATCTTCTCTTGCCAAATCATGACTGATCGCCAACGAACCGCCCGAAGCATTAATTACATCAGAAGCTGGTTCAGACATAGAGTCGGCAATCGCTAAAAGCTCGTCTTCTGTGAGGCCTGCGCCTTCATTTGTCATCTTGATTCCTAATATTTGTAAATCACTTTGCTATTATTGCATGAGAAATTCAGTGAATAGTAGCCGTTCAATACCACCGAAACCTGTATTTCTTTCAAGCTCAGCATTTATGACTAACGCCAGTTCTTCGCCTACTTTCTGGCGAAAACCGACCTCCAGTGTTTCCTCTTCCGTTATAAAGGACAGATGTTCCAAAATTGCTGATCTAACGGCTAATTCATGTTTTATAACGTTTTCAATTACCATCTGGTCATAATGAGTGCTTGCCGTCAAATTCAGCTGCATGACTTTTCTGGAATTCGATACATTCACTGTAAACGCGGGCATGAACTGATGATATAAAGTATCCAATCTATTAGTGTCAGGCAGTTCAAGCAACTGCGGCCCATCCTCATTCGCTTCTGGCTGAAAACGGGCTATCTCATCACCGCCCTCTATTGCATTCAGCCGCTGAATAATATCATTATCGCGATCAAAAGCTCCAGTTAGAAATAGAATCCCGGTTATAAGCGCTGTCACTATCAATATCGAACCTAGGCAAGCTGCAGCTATTATCACCAGTGTTTTCCTACCAATCTTATCTCCATCTACACCTATTTCATCAACCATAATACTTTCCCCAACTACTAATTATTTGATTTTTAGCAAAGCTATGTTTATACATATGTGTCAAGCCCATCACCCGAACCTACGTCTAGATTTTCCTGGCGGTGCATAGCATCGGATTCTACTAACTCTCCAGAGCCGGAATCATTTTTTACGCTATCTCCAGAATTCTCATTCTCTGACCTATTATTTTTATTACCAAACCCTTGAGAGTCTCGATTACCATTTAGATTGACAACTAATTCACTCAGCTTCTCATTTTGTAGATTATCTCTTAAGCTCGGAAGATTTTGCTCTAGTATTCTTGTGGCTTCGGGGTTATCTCCTATCATATTAATCTTCAGGCCTGCATTTTCCGAATAGCTAATTTCTATACTAATTTTTCCAAAATTCTCTGGATATAGGGCCACTTTGAATTTCGTGACGCCGTTTACCACTTTAGTGAGTTGGCCAATAATTGTTTCCCGAATTTCTGAATTGAAGTTTGACACTGAAACTGGCTTTGGCAATATTTCTGCCCGATTCAATACGGGGGATTTTTCTTGTTGGATCATAGAAATTAACTCATGATCAGCTGATTCTACATTCTCATTCATTATAACATTTATATGAGAGTCAATATTTTTCTCCGATAAATTAGGGCCTGCTTGAATGGGTTTTTGCAAATCAAGCTTGGCTATTGTTTTTTCATTTTTTACCAAACTTTCAACGGAGTTGTTTATTCCATTTTCAGTAACGTTTTTGCCTGACAATCCTCGAAATTCATATTTCCCCCCAACCTCTGCTGCTGACTTGCTTGCAGCACCGCCATGATTAGTTCCTGCAGAACCATTAATCCCATCAATTCCTAGGGTTTTCTTTCCAGAACTTAGTTTAATAGCCTGAGTATTTATTCCATTTTCAGCAGTATTTCTTTCCGCAGTAACCAACCGACTGTGTAGGCCCTGATTTCTAAAAGCTTCTGTAGAGCTCTCAATCTTTTCCGTAGACTTAGAAGAAACCGTTGCAGGTTTATTGGTTCCATCAATTTCTAGATTTTTCTTTCCAGGATTTAATTTAACAGCCTGAGCGTCTATTCCATTTTCAGTACTGTTTTTCCCTGACAACCCTTGAAATTCATATTTCCTACCAATTTCTGATGCTGACTTACTTTCAGAACCGTCATTATTTGAATCTGCAAAATTATTAGTTCCATCAATTCCTAGATTTTGCTTCCCTGAATTTAGTTTAATAGCCTGAGCGTCTATTTCATTTTCAGTACTGTTTTTCTGAGACAATCCTCGAAATTCATTCTTTTCGGCACTAACAAGCTCGCTAGTTCTTAATATTTTGAATCGACTGGGTGGGCCCTGATATTTTGCAAATTCCGTAGAACTCTCAATCTTTTCCGTGGATTTGGAAGAAGTCACTGCAGAATTATTAATTTCACCAGTTCCTGGATCTTCCTTTCCAGTATTTAGTTTTAAAGCCTGGGCATCGCCTTGATAATAATTAGGCTGGGCACTAACATATTCAGGCCCAAGTATAACTGGCCTGTTATGGTTAAGAGTAGTGACTCTTAATAGCTTCTCACTGACCGCCATTTCCTTTTCGCCTGAGTTACCAGACTTGTTATGCCCTATTTTAATAGTGTTTTCTACTTCTATCGACGACATATTTTTTAAATGATTTAAACCATCTGAATCTTCTTTTGAAACTAATTTGTTGCTTAAATCACCGCCTATTTTATCTTCAGAAGTCAATTCAAGCGAGTCAGAAAGTACCTGACCCCCAAAAAAAGAGCCTGACAAGGCTACATCTACGTTAGATTGAAATTCACTAGCCAGACTATCAACCGACTCGTTACTGTTCTGGTGTATTTTCTGAAGAGCGGAGGCGAAATCTGGCGAACTCTCGCCACTTTCTGCCACTTTCACCTCCGTTTTTAAATCTGGGCTATCTTTGACAGCTTTGGATAATAACTCCTCAAATAAAGCGCCTCCTTTGTTTTCAGCGCCCGAAGTATCGCCTTTACGGGATATGTGGCTAATGACGTCTGCTATATCGTATTTAGATAATGAATCCATACTAATAAATACTCTCTATATATTCGAATTTACTGCCGTATATTAGAATAATAGCAATTATCGTACCAATATTTCAAAACCCGAATCAAATGACTCCTGACTAGCGGCCTATTTCATATCTGCAATGAAATTGTGCAACGCAATAGCATCCAATTCCTTGTCATCCTTAATTTTTTCACTTAAAAAAATCTGTTTTTGGTGCCTTTCTCTGACTTTATTATATTTTAGTAGCTCGACTTGGTGTCCAACAATTTTATTAGTAACAATCCTTAAAGCTTCGCCACACTGCCGGTCGAAAACCTCAAGATCACGCTTAGCCGTCATAAGCTGCGTTATCATTTTCATTATTCCATTGATTTTTTGCACTCCATACTCGAGATCACTTTCGTTTCGCAATCTAGACGTATAATCAAGAATATATTGATCTATATCCGCAATACGGGCAATTAATTTTTTTTTCTGTAAAAACAGCGACTCTTTTCGCTCTCCGAGCCTCATAAGCTGAGCCGTTTCTTTACCAGCTAGGCTTTTCCAAATATTATTTTCATCCATCATCCTACGATAACCTTGTTAAGTTCGTTGATCGATTCACTCATAGTTATGACATCAGAGCTATCCTGTCTAAGAAACTCATCTATTGCAGGTTTTAGTCTTATAGCTTCGTCAAGCTCAAGGTCAGTATTTGGGGTATAGGCTCCTACTTGGATTAGATCTTGTTTTTGCAAATATAAAGACCAATATTTACGCAGCTTCTGAGCCGAACGAAAATGATCTGCAGCAACCAACGAAGAAGCCACCCTCGAAATTGATCCCTCTAAGTCAATTGCGGGATAGTGAGCAGCATCGGCCAAAGACCTAGACAGCATGATCTGTCCATCTAAAGTAGCTCTAGACAAATCAACTATAGGATCACTGCGATCGTCGCCCTCGGCTAAAACTGTGTAAAACGCAGAGATAGACCCAACTCCTCCCAATCCCACTCCGGCTCTCTCAATTAGCTTCGGAAGTAAGCTGAAAACCGACGGTGTATATCCTTTAGTCGTGGGGGGCTCACCGACTGCCAAGCCAATTTCCCGCTGAGCATGCGCTACTCGAGTCAAACTATCGAAAAGCAACAGTACGTTTTTCCCCTTACTACAAAAATATTCAGCTACCGAATGCGTTAACTTCGCAGCTTTAATCCGCATTACTGGAGAAACATCTACCGGCGCTGCTATGACTACGGCTTTTTTTAGCCCTTCATCACCAAGTGTTTTTTTGACGAACTCTTGAACTTCTCTTCCCCTCTCACCAATAAGACCAATGACAACCACATCTGCGTCAGTATTTCGAGTGAGCATACCCAAGAGCACACTTTTACCTACCCCAGAACCTGCTATTAAGCCCATCCTTTGACCTTTACCGAACGTAAGACAAGCGTTTATCGATCTAACGCCGGTGTCTAACACGTCCGTAATTGCGCCTCTCGCCATAGGATTAACTGTATGACTTTCTAAGGGCATTTGAAGCTCGTAATTGATAGCGCCTTTCCCATCAATTGGCTCACCTGAGCCGTCAACCACCCGACCCAACATAGCATCACCGACACTGCAGGTTGTCTCTGATTGTTCAAGTCGTACGACACTTCCAGACTTAATCCCCTCAAGAAAATGAATCGGCATCAAAACGATTTTTTGTTCGTCAAAACCGATTACTTCTGCTTCAATTTCTCGACCTTTTCCTTCTATTTCAATTACGCACTGAGAGCCTATTTCTGCCGAAATTCCTGACGCCTCAATAGTCATCCCTACAACACGTGTAACCCTACCGAAACGATTCGTATTCGGGGAGTCGAA
>CAWKZY010000101.1:0-7580 GCA_963854625.1 Gammaproteobacteria bacterium
ATATAGCTGCACTTTATGCGATGTACCACGGCCCGGAAGGGATTAAGAAAATATCGCAGCGAATTCATAGACTCACTTCGATACTTGCCATAGGGCTAGAAACTGCAGGCGTTACTCTAGTCAATGAGAACTACTACGACACTCTAACCATTAAAATTGACAGTAATGACGTTGCCTCAGTTCAGACCCGAGCTCGCGAGGCAGGGATCAATCTTCGACTTGACCAGCTCAGTCACAATTCAACCATTGGCGTTAGTTTGGATGAATGCGCCACGGAAAAAGACATTGAATGTCTGTGGCAAGTATTAGCAGGTGATGCAGCCAAAGGTCTGGTCGTAGCAAGTATTGACATAGAGATTACGTCTGGCGAAAAAGTATCTGTTATTCCTGAGGCCCTGCGCCGCCAAAGTAGTTACTTACAGCATCCAAATTTCAACCGCTTCCATAGCGAAACAGAAATGATGCGCTATATAAAGCGCTTGGAAAACAAGGATATCTCTCTCACTCATTCTATGATTGCGCTTGGCTCATGCACAATGAAACTTAATGCTGCTTCTGAGATGATTCCTATCAGCTGGCCTGAGTTTGCGAAGCCTCACCCTTTCACCCCAGTGGATCAAATGGCCGGCTACCGGGAAATGATCGAGGAATTGGAAGACATGCTTGCTGAAATCACGGGTTTCGATGCAGTAAGTATGCAGCCTAATTCCGGCGCTCAAGGTGAATATGCGGGTCTTTTGGCCATCAAGAAATATTTGGAAAGTCTAGGTCAACACAACAGAAATATTTGCTTGATTCCGACTTCTGCCCACGGTACCAATCCTGCTAGTGCACAAATGATCGGCATGAAAGTTGTATTAGTCGCCTGTGATGAAGATGGCAACATTGATGTTGAAGATCTTCGCACCAAAGCCGAGGCGCACAGCGAAAATCTTGCGGCGCTTATGATCACATACCCTTCTACTCATGGGGTTTTTGAAGAAGCTGTTAAAGAAATTTGCCAAACTGTTCATAACCACGGCGGGCAAGTATATATGGATGGCGCCAACCTTAATGCTCAGGTTGGGGTCTCCAAACCAGGTGAAATTGGTGCCGATGTTTCCCACGTAAATTTACATAAGACATTTTGTATTCCTCATGGCGGTGGCGGGCCAGGCATGGGACCTATTGGAATCAAATCTCATCTTAAGCCTTTCGTCGCCAATCACTCAGTTATTAAATTGGTCGGTCCGGATACATCAAATACAGCCGTCTCTGCAGCCCCGTGGGGCAGTTCTGGAATCCTGCCTATCTCTTGGATGTATATTGCGATGATGGGAGCTGAGGGCTTATTGAAAGCAACTCAAGTGGCTATCTTAAGTGCTAACTATATTGCCACGAGGCTTTCACCCCACTACCCGGTCTTGTACACCGGACGCAGTGGAATGGTTGCTCATGAGTGCATTATTGATGTGCGACCACTGAAGCAAGCCTCTGGCGTGACCGAAGAAGACATTGCAAAACGATTGATGGACTTCGGGTTTCATGCGCCGACCATGTCGTTCCCTGTTGCTGGAACATTGATGATTGAACCGACAGAGAGCGAATCGCTTCCCGAATTGGATAGATTTATTGATGCTATGATTCAAATTCGGAAGGAGATAGCAGATGTGGAATCAGGCAACATTGATGCAAGCAATAACCCATTAAAAAATGCACCGCATACAATGGATGATATGTTGGACGAGAGCTGGGATAGGCCCTACAGCAAGCGTGAAGCTGCATTTCCTTTAGGTGAAGACGGCTTAAGTAAATTCTGGCCTAGTGTAAATCGCATAGACAATGTTTATGGAGATAGAAATTTATTCTGCTCGTGCCCCAGCATAGAAAATTACGAATAGTTATGACTTAGCAACTATTCACATAGACAACAGTGACTGATTAAGTACCATCCCTGCTGTCTATGTGAGAGTTGCGCATCTTACGTAGCTTCTCCATCTGATCATTGACATCACTGAGCTTTGCAGAGATTTCCTTCTTACTGTTTATAATCGATTCGTTGTCGGTGTTTTTAAAAAATTTAAACGAAGAATACAACTCGGCCTTGGTCTGTTTCAACTGCGCTTCGCGGAAATTTTTGTAATGGCTTACATGCCTGCGAACAACCAATCCCGGGATTAGGACCACTGAAATAGCCACCAAATACGGTAAAGAAATCCAAAACAGAAAAATCAATCGCACATAGGCAAGGTGCATAAACTGCCATTCCACACCAAACATATAGATAGACACCAATGATCCAACCGCGCCTATTAGCATGGCAAAAAACCAGAGCGAATCTCCTAGCTGCTTTATGCCGCCGTTGCCGTCTGGATCATTCAGATCAAGGGTATGTTGTAGACTAGGAGCCCATTTTAAATAAAGTGCAATAACAGAAAAAATCGCTAGCACACCCATGCCTGCGGTGAACCCTGCAACAAAATTACCAAGATAAATCAAACATAATGAAAGCGGCGTAGAGTAGAACTCACTGGGAATACCAAGTAAGTGAGCAATTCCCATATTAACAGAAGCAAAAAATAAGCCTGCCAAGGCAAAGTGTTGGTCACTTAACCAGTGGCGCACAATATAACTAGAGGTTTCATCACTGCCCTCGAACTTATTAACCGTTTTTAAGCTTGCCCTGAATACATCAGTTGCAATATATAGAGCCATAGTTGAAGTGCTAATAATGGCACCCAAAACCCAACAGTATTGACTAAAAAACACCAGCTTATCCGGCATAGCCAAATATTGGACTACAAGGTAAATACCACCGATAGCCAACGAAATTGCTGATTTTGCGGTATAGCTGAGGCCGCCGTTGTCTCTATTCGGATCAAAGAATGGATAGAACTCTGTGATTTTTAGTGTCATTTTAAGATTTCTAAATTCTTTATATTTATTATGGGTCATTCATGCCGCAATTAAAGCGCAAGGCGTAAATACTGTTTGTTGCTATAGTTCACTTCGCTAAAGTATAGACCCGAGACCATGATATTTACACTCCACCATCTTTCTTTTCTTAACAATCGGACGTGTAAGAGGGATCCGTCTTCTAGAAAGATCTCGACCGGACCGAATTTTAGCATCAATAAATAACAAGTAGTTGTTTATAAAAGGCGAAGATATGAACTCTCGATATTTCTTGTAGGGAGATTTTTGTATTTTCAAATAGTTAACGAACATAACGTGGGGGGACACAAAGTCGGACCTACAACCAAAAGAATTAGCGGAATAACTTGACCATTCATAGGCACCAGCGTGCTGCCGAATACCCGTGTCTAACACCCTGCGCTCAATGTATTTCTGGCAATCGAGAGTGAGCAAGCTCCCAACCACTCGACTAATTTTCATACTCTTCGCTAATGGATTAGATTCCCGGTCATAACGCTCTTGGTAGTATTTCGTATAATTATCACTTACTGAGCGAATTAAAGACCCCAATCCTGTAGACGATTTAGGGGTCACCAGTAAATACACTTCATTAGCTAATAGTGCGTAGGCATGCAGCTCCACTTGAAAAGGCTTAAGTCCATTAAACAATCTTAGGATAAAAAACCGATGACAGTATTTATCCAGAAAGGCTCCTCCACATGCATTCCCCTTTAGATATACACAATAGGTTTGTCCCGCGGTAACTTTCTGAGTGTTCTGAACCATGAAATTTCCTCCTTGGAAATTAGTCTTACGGTATCACTGCTTTTTCTTGCTAGGCCTCTATCGCTAATGACACCTCATCGAGTATTAATTGCTTGTCGGTTGTTCTAAGAAGAGCCGAGCGGTGACTCACTAGAATTAAAGTGATTTTGGATCGACGTATCATTGTCAACAGTTCGAGAGCAACGCTCTCACCAAGGTGTGAAAGCGCCTCGTCTAGTATCAATATTTTAGGTCTAAAATATAAAGCTCTAGCCAACAATATTCGCTGGACTTGCCCTGCAGAAAATAGAAGGCCTAATTCGCCTATCTGAGTGCTAAATCCCATTGGCAGTTCTCTGACCAAATCCGCAATACCGACAAGGTCACAGATCTCCATTAATTTCAAATCGTCAAAGTTTTCAAGATTTAGATTAATATTGTATGCCAGACTCCCAGACAGAAGAGTTTCCCCATGCATGATGGCGGCAAGATAACCCCTTCTTTCTTTCATCGAATAACTAGCTAGCGGGCGCCCGCCAAAAAGAATGCTACCCGATTTAGCATTTTCAAAATTTAGAAGCAATTTCAAAAAGGTAGTCTTTCCACAACCTGACTTCCCCCATACTCCAAGACTTTCTCCAGCCCTTAATTCACAGCTCAGATTGGTGAAAACATTAGGTAGATTATCGGCATAACGGAAGTCCAATCCCTTAACTGACAGGTCGGCAGTTGAGGATAGCTCAAACAAAGAGTCATTTTCTTTAACTAATTCTTTTTTATGAAGGGTAATATCAGAAAGCCTTTCGAGCTCCAAGTTCATCAGCTTTAGCTCAGCCAATTTGGGGATCATTGCTGTAACTGAGCCAATAAAATGTTGCTTAAGAAAGACAAAACTTATTAGTTGCCCAATAGTTAAAGACTGATCAAAAACAAGCATCGCTCCAAAATAAATCGTTAAAATGTTCTCAATTCCGAATACCAAACCTTGTGCCGTATTAATAGATAACTGAAACGACCCGAGATGATAGGCAGAGTTAATAAAGCCAGTATAAGATGATAGCCATTCATGCTCGCGCTCCTGTTCTATACCATTAATTTTAGTAGTGGAAATACTCCTAATATTTTCCATAAAGCAGGACTGCTGCTTTGCGCCGGCGACGAGAGATTCTTCACGAAGGATTTTTTCTCTCCCTATAGACACACCTCTAAGCATACAAAAAAGAAGAATTCCGGCTAGTGCCATACCACACAGAAAGGGGCTATACAGATAGAGAAGAATAAGAGTCACAAGAGAGAAAATTCCATCCACCACTACTGTGATCATTTCTTGAGTCACCAGCTGCTTAATGCTACCGAGTGCTGAAAACCTAGAAACAATATCCCCCATTTCCCTTTTTTCGAAAAACCTTAACGGTAGTCTAATTAGGTGATGAAAAGTAGATTCTGAAAGTTGAAACCCAAATTGATTTGAAAACTGAAGTAAAATAATGCTTCGAAAGTAACCCACTACAGTTTTTGCGAGCATCACTAACAAGAACAATGCAGCCAATAACAGGACCAAGTCTTCGTCTCTGAGGCTCAGCCCCTGATCTATGACTAACTGCAGATAAAGCGGTGCCAGTATTGATAGTAATTGAATCAATACGGACATCACGAAAACTTGAACTATGACCTTATAAAAACCTATGCCAGGTTCAAACAACTGCCCTAACGTGAATTTTTTGTGTTGTTTTTGTGGGGAAAAACCCTTCGCTTTTCTGACCTCTATCGCAATCCCGGTAAAATGAATTCCGACCTCCCTCATCGAATAGGTTCTGACCCCAGCAGCCGGGTCATGTAGGACTAAAGCGCGATTGGTTATTTTCTTCAAAATCACGAAGTGATCTAAGTCCCAATGTAGAACAACAGGTAATTCGAGCTGCTTGAGGTCACTCAACTCTAACTTTAAAGGCCGACATCGCAGCCCTAGGCGTTTAGCCGCCGTCATAAGGTCTTTTATCGATGACCCTGCCGCCGATATTTGATAAATCTCCCGCAGCTCTCTTAATCCTGTTTTCCGCCCTAGGTAGCCAGATATCATTGCGATACACGCCAGCCCGCACTCGCTAGTCTCTGACTGGAAAATCATTGGCAAATAGTGCCGTGGAGCAAACAGTCCAATCATAATATTTTCCCTTTGAGCTTTAACACCGGCTTGAAAATAAATTCCAGCAGGGAGAGATCCTCCATCACAAAATCTGCAGAAAACTGTATGCCACTAACAAGGGGGAATGTCTCAGGACCTTCCACGTAGTACTTTTCTAACTCTGCGATAACTTTGAACACCGGCTCATTCAAGCCAGGCACTGGCAGTAATGTTTCTCGAGGATCCAATGGCCCTGTACTTATCATAACTACGGATGCCGTCGTATAACCAAATTTGGAGATTGGAAATGCATCAAACTCCAACAGTAATTCTTGTTCTTCTTGTATTCGCCCAATCAGCCGAGAGGGAACAAATATGGTTGCTTGCAGCGACTGCTGATTCGGTAAAATGGTCAATAATATTTGACCGGCAGATACTGACGAGCCGGTCTCTACTGCAAGGCTCGCCACTACACCTGACTCTAAAGCCTGTATTGATATGGAGGTCCCCTGATGAAGGTCTATTATTTCATTTGCTAATTGCCGAGCTTCATTGGCAACTTTAAATTGCTTATCCTCATAGTCGAGAACAAGCAATCCTAGTTGCAATGTGCCATCTTCAAGCTCTGATTTTGCAGCGTAGATTCTACTCTCCACAGAGTTTTTTTCTCGCTCAATGCCCAAGTGCTTGAGAAGCTCTCTATCGAATTGCGACTGTGATATGTTGGAGTTGTTTAGCAAATGAGCCAAGGCTTGAATATTACTGCGACTTAGCGCCTCCTGCTTCGCCAATAAGTCGGCTTCCAACTCGAGCCCGGAAATAGTGAAGGCTAGTGAAGCAATACTTAGACTGTGCCGCTCAGATTCAGCTTTGTATAGGCGCTCATCCATGTCGAGCTGCATCTCTAAACTTTCTTCTTTAAGTCTAAGCCTCCTAATAGTTGATGATTGGCGGCTTTCACCGCTACCGTTTAAAATCACTGTAGACAGCCTCATTAGCGTCTGGCCTTTATCAACAAGCTCGCCTTCAGTGACAGTGACTAAAGCAACTACGGCGCTGTTTGGAGACTTTATTTGCTGCGAGGGGGCTGTATGCTGCAGCATGCCACGGGCGGACTCCGTTTCTTTATAACGAATTAAGCACAAAACCAATAGCGCGAAGCACATCAAGCCGATGCTACCCCAGACCATAATCTTAACTGCGGAGGACTGGCTTATTACCGCACTGCTTATTGTTTTTTCGCGACGGTAAATAAGTACTTCCGGTCGAAACAACTCGTGTCGTTCATCGCTGTCAGCTTCCATCAAGCGGCTGACTTGAGTTCTTCGTCAAGGGCAAATACTAGATCTGAAATAGTATGCAAATTCTTAAAATTATTTGCACTGATAGTGACCTGATATTTTTCTTCTAGTTCATAGATTATTTCTAGTACCGAGAGTGAGTCGGACACGAGGTCGGACAACAATAGGTCTTTTAGGCCGGCAGTATCTTTAAGACTATAGCTTGTATAATCTGCCAAGATTAACAACACATTCGAAAGTACAGGCACCTGAACATCCTTGTTCATAAACTTTTCCTTTTGAAATTAGTGAAGTGATTTTTTTGATCTCAGAGAGCCCTCAGCAAAATACTCAGGCAGAAGATAAAGATAGCGCCACTGCTCCTTATGGCGATTGAAAAAATATTCAAAAAAATCTATCTGTAATTGAGTCATTCGAACTATGGCGTCACTCATGCTTTCCCCTTTACCGATTCGAGGTTCGATTTGCCTACCAATTTCTAATTGGCAGCTACC
>CAWKZY010000102.1:0-7567 GCA_963854625.1 Gammaproteobacteria bacterium
CCAGCTCAGAGATCCGCAAATACATAGCGAAAAGGGCGTTCATGATGAATAACGTTCGCTCATGGATAGCTGGATCAAGTTGGGCCATGGTTTCGGCAGATTCGATGACATAATCCCACTGCAATGGGGAGAGACGGCGGATTTTACCTTGGGATTGGTGTTTGCGAATAAACTTACTTTTTTGGCGTATTTGAGAAACAGGGTTCGCTTTTAGAATATTCTCTTGAATAAGAAAGTTAAAAAAGCTGCTGAGCACGCTGAAAAGGGACTGCAGGCCTGCTTGAGACGCCACGTATTCTCCGCCAGAACTTACATAGGGCCGCCATTGTGAGTTGGGGACTCTTTGTCCGTTCTTGTCCAAGTACCTTGGGACGTTCTTAGTACCGATCCATTTGGCAGGAGGATTCCTCGCAAATTCTGCATAGGTTTCTATATCTTCGCGAACAATCTGTTTTAGTGACTTTTTAGCAACCAGCCAGCACCAGTGGAGCACATGCTCTATTTCTCGGCGATAGGTGCTGAAGGTATCGGGACTGCCGCGATAGCTGAACACGAACTCACTGGCATTTTGATAATCATTAAGAGCGTCCTCTGGTGCATTTTCGATAAGGTGTGCAATAGATTGCACCCGCTGCTTAAAAGGGTTTTCCATTCGATCTAGAGTGTCAAAGAAGGCCGTGGGTGACTTCATAATTTAGGTTACTTATTGAATATAAGTCGCTGTATATTTTGCAGATTACTTTTTCAGTACGCTAAAAATAAAGCAGAAATTAAGATTAGAAATTGGCAGGTTTAACAAGCTATCGGATCCCCGTGATTAATCTTTAGGCCATGATTTACATTGATCGCTACGGCGATGCGGGTTTGTAGGAAGATAACAACGCACTATTTAAATAAAATGACGCACCGATTGACGCGAAGCTGCAGCTGATGTCGGCCTTGTCGCCAAGGGTGATAGGTATTTTTACATGGAGAGGGAAAAATATCACCATGCATTCGCATCAGCTTGATCATCGAGTAGCTTTTCAGGTAAGCCGGAAATAGTTGCAGGCAGGGGGGTTGCCATCTCTACGAAGGCGATTGAAGAAATAATATGACTGAGAGAGGAGGGTTCCGGGTGTCGAAGGCTGAAAAGCTTTATTTGCAGCTGGACCCAGCGCAGGGCTTTATCACTGTTGCCATGATATTGAATTAATTTTTGCCACAGCAGCACATCTAGCGTCAGCTCTCTAAGCCTGCTTGTCCAGTCTAAGCCGGTAAGGCTTATGTTGTTCTTGCTGTTGATAGCCACTATTATTTTTTGCCAAGTTGGATAATAAAACTAATTAAGTATTAACTGCAATAGCTTGTAATTTATGTAATTAGTTTAAATATTGATAACAGTTCTATCGTATTAAGAATAGCCCGCTTTTTCTGTATTGCTCGGTCATTCTGATTTAATTTTGTCTTTTGTGCATTGTTTGGGTTGGGAGACGACGAGCAGGATCGGTCTATGCAGCTAAGTCAAAACGCTTCTGGTATCGGCGCATGGTTAAAAATGTCCACAGCCCATTACAGTTTATCGCTCTTAAAGATAGTGCGCAGCCGTAGCCGTAGCTGGAGCTCAAATTCAGGACGATTTGCATTGCATTTCGTCAAAGTATAATGGATGTGCGCCGCCTCATAGCGGCCTATACTCCGTGTATGCTGGTTCGCTTACATTTGGCTAAGTAGCTGTAGGGTTAGAAGACTAAACCAATGGAAGGGTCATCCGGTTACTTTGAAAAGGATCATTAATTACGCTAGTGTCGACATTTCATGTACAAATACCATTTTCCTAACATTACATAATCTAATAGATTAACGAGATAAGTTGATGAAAACGTATACTTTGATGAAAAAATCGCTTGGCAGTGTAGGAACCGCCATAGCCTTGCTGATGACTTCAGGTCTGCTTTTTGCCCAAAGTTGGGAATTGCCCCGAACAGCTTCCGGAAAACCGGACTTGCAGGGGATTTGGACTAATAAAACCTTAACGCCTTTGAGTCGGCCAAAAGAGCTTGGTGAGACGTTGATACTTAGCGAACAAACCGTTGAACGCATGGTCACCGATAATCAGAGCTACTTGAATGCAGAGTACTCCTCCAGTGACCCGGACAGGGAGGCAGGGGCTGGAGCGCAAGCAGGAGATGATGGTGATACTAATGACGGCTATAACGAGTTTTGGAAAGATGTAGGCACCGATATTTTGCAGATTAATGGTGAGTTCAGATCATCGATAATTGTCGAGCCAGCTGACGGACAGATTCCTTATGCCGGGGATCCCCGAGCTCGTTTTAGCAGAGCAGAGGGTGCTCCTGGGCCTTACGATGGTCCGGAAGGCCGGCCCTTAGCCGAGCGCTGCTTGCTGTCATTTGGTTCTCATTCTGGCCCACCGATGTTGCCGGTTATGTATAACAATAACTATCAGTTCGTGCAGACAGAAGAATATGTAATGATTTTGGCCGAGATGGCCCATGACGCTAGAATAATTCGAATTGGTGACGATGAGCATCTTATTAATATGGACAAATGGATGGGAGACTCCATCGGTTATTGGCAAGAAGATACATTAGTAGTTGTCACTAAAGGTTTTAATTCTCAACAAAACTTCAGAGGTTCGTCTGACAAAACGGTTGTGACTGAGCGCTTTAGCCGTGCCTCGAATGAGGAAATTCTATACAGCTTTACCGTAGAGGACCCAGATACATTTAGCCAAGCCTTTACTGGAGAGTTGCTGTTTAGCGCACGGCCAATGCAAGAATCGATGTATGAATATGCCTGCCATGAAGGAAACTATGCGCTGGGTGGTATTTTGGCTGGCGCTCGTCGCCTAGAGCAGCAACAGGGTGTTGATCAATAAGGTCCGTTTTAATAACTTAAATATTAAAGTCAACGATTTATAGAGTATCAGAAAAGTGAAGTCTAAAAAGTATGTCGAGCTAAAAGGGGTGCCAGGGTCTCCGTACACTAGGAAAATGTTAGCCCTGCTGCGGTATCGTCGTATACCCTATCGTTTACTTCAGGGCGCTCGCCATCAAATTGATGCAGATTTAAAGCGCTTCCCTGTGCGGGTTCAGCCAAAAGTTGAGTTATTGCCTACGTTCTATTTTGAGGATGGCGACGGGGCAGAGGTTGCAATTTGCGACTCAACGCCTGTTATCAGGTTTCTCGAGAGCTGGTTTGCCGATCGCCATGTAATACCGGGCAATAGTGCTCTTGCCTTTATAAACTACTTGATTGAAGACTATGCTGATGAGTGGCTAACAAAAGCCATGTTTCACTATCGGTGGAGTTATCAGGCAGACATAAAAAAAGCTGGCCAGATGTTGCCAAGGTGGGGAAATTCGACTGCCAATGAACTTCTTTTGCAGCAGAAGTCTAGGGCTATTAGTGAGCTGCAGATTTCACGTTTGAGCTATGTAGGCTCAAACCCTGTGACTGCAGACACTATCGAAGAAAGCTTCACTAGATTTCTAAAAATATTCGATAAGCATTTGCAATCATTCGCTTTTATCTTAGGGGCGAGACCATCAAGCTGTGACTTTGCGGTATACGGTCAGCTTACCTGTATGGCGCTGTTTGATCCTACTCCTCAAGCACTAATCCTTGAGACTTCTCCGCGAGTCTATGCCTGGACAGAAACTATGGAAGATCTTTCGGGCTATGAAATTTTAGAAGATGACTGGCTCACCCCCACAGAGCTACCAGGGTCGCTTATAGAATTATTGAGTGAAGTAGGGCGTGTCTACTCTCCTTACCTGCTGGCGAACGCCCAAGCAGTTCGCAATGGGGAGCCGCACTTCCAGTGTAAGATAGATGATAGACCTTGGCAGCAAAAAGCCTTTCCTTATCAAGCCAAATGCCTTAGATGGCTCAAAGAGCTCTACACAGAACTTGATGCTGACAGTAAAGATACGATAACAACACTCTGTAAATCAACGAATAATTCTTGCCTGATTAATAGCGAATAAATCTCAAAAAATGGCCCCTTTTTTCATCCATCATCAGCGCTTCGAGCCCTCAGTAGCCTTTTAGCAAGCAGAATCTGTTGCTTTCTGCTATGATGATCCTTATGGAAACTCAAATTTTAATAAAGCTAATTTTTCTCGCAATCGTAATCGCAGCCTCTTTTCAGCTAGTTTACTGGGTAGCTCTGTATATTTCACAGTTCAAAATGGTTAAAAAGTATCGAGTAAAAAAACTTGAATACAAGCTGTGGAATAAAGTTTTAAGAGCAGAAAAGCAGGGCTAGCAACTTCCAATGATGGTGTTTAGGCTCCGGTTAACAGATTGTTTTGAAATGTTTAAATAGTCATACACTACGTTCGCTAGCCTCGATAACAACCGGAAAAGGTTGCCCTTTTGATCTGAAAGCACGAGTGTAAGAGGCCAGAGGCCTTTCCCCGGTCGCCTGCATTTTATTCTTTCCTTTATTTCCTGTTTCAACCTCAGCTTTAACCTCTAAACTAGAATACGTAGGGGTTTATGCTGCAAAACTGATAAACCCCGCTTATTTACTAACTTTTTTTAGGAGGGGGGTGACTTTTCTTGTGACGGTAAATTCTTGAGAATACGCGCGGAGTTAAACCTTCTGACTATGTAGTGCTTTGCTTGGTCACCTCAAAACAAGGAGAAGCCGAACCGAAGATAGTCTTCATCTGCCAACATTTAAAAAACACCGATACCGTCTATGTTTTGATTGAAGCGTCGACGCACAACTCGGCACCCTGTCCACATAGGAGCGGATTGGGGAGACCTTTCTACTCAAAAACTAATTGAACTGTTCGTCAACCGCTCGATCAGTGCCGATCCGTTTGATTTGACCGACCTTACACATTGCAGAAAAAACGCGACTGACAGAGAATTACTGACGTCGGCCAGCAGCAGTTCCTAGGTTTAAGCGTTAAAATACTTAAAAAATAGCTATGCTCATCGAAACCGTGTCACTTTAATTCGGCGAAAGATTCAGGATTATTGGCGTTGCTTACTTGAAGGTCTAGAGCAATTAATTACAGCGAAGCCAATCTGAATTCAGTAATAACTACCCTGATTTACACCATGTCATCGCACACATATAGAATTGATTTCGTAAGTTTCCTGTCATGAATTAGCGTCGAAGCAGAGAGAGTGGTTGGGGCAAGATTAGTTTCTTTTTAAATTAAACATCAGACACTTATCCTATTTCCGGTAATCTTTATTACCGGAAATAGTAAGACGGGCCAGATTAGAGGCTCTGAGCTATTTATTTGAACCTAAGTCCACAATTCAAAGGATTTTAGATCAATCCCGGGTTTCTCTCATTGTCACCAATTCTTCAGCTAAGGTTGGGTGTATTCCTATGGTGTTATCAAAGTCTGCTTTGGTCGCGCCACAGTTCATAGCTACTGCGAACCCCTGAACAAGCTCACCGGCATCGGCTGCAACTAAATGCATTCCAATCACACGATCGTCGTTACGATTAACAATAAGCTTTGCGAAAGAATATTCATTGCGCCCGCTAAGTGTATGTTTTAGTGGCTTCATCTTTGATGTGTAAACATCGATATCCAAGCCTTTAGCAATGGCTTCTTGCTCACTAAGGCCAACGGTTGCGATATTTGGATGGCAGAAAACTGCTGTGGCAATATTCTCATAGCTCAAATCTTTCTTTGGGCCGCCAAATAATTGCCTTGCTACGATTTGGCCCTCAGCAAGAGCTACTGGAGTTAACGCTACACGCTCGATAACATCACCAACGGCATAGATGCTCGGTTCAGTGGTTTGAAACGCTTCATTTACTTTGATTCCGCCGGATGAAGATAGTTCTACGTTGACGCTATCCAAACCAAGATCTGTCGTCATTGGTGTACGTCCAGTAGCCGCCAGCATCTGGTCAGCAGCTAACTCAATTCCTGAAGTTAGTAATACCTTTAAACCGTTGTTTTCTTTAGATATAGAGGCAATGTTATCATTAAGCATTAAAGTAACATGATGGCCTATTTCTTCAGTTATAAAATCTCTAATTTCCTCATCAAAGCCACGCAGTAGCTTGTCGCCACGGTAGACAAGGGTAGTCTCGACCCCAAATCTAGCGAAAATGCTGGCGAATTCTAGTGCTATATATCCGCCACCTTGCACAATAATAGATTTTGGAAGTTTGTCTAAGTAAAAGACGTCGTTAGAGGTAATAGCATGCTCAGAACCCGGGTAGCCAGGTACACTAGGCCACCCGCCAACCGCTAGCAAAATGTGCTTAGCCGTGACTGTTTTATTATTTACAGAAACAGAGTTAGGACCTGTAATTCTAGCCCGGGACTCAAAAATTGTGACATTGTTAGATTTAAGTATTTTCTCGTAAATACCATTTAATCTATTGATTTCAATGTCTTTGTTAGCTACTAAAGTGGACCAGTTAAAGCCGGGCGCCCCGCTTTCCCAGCCGTAGCCAGCACTGTCCTGAAAGTCATCATGGAAATGAGCCGCGTAGCTAAAAAGCTTCTTCGGCACGCAGCCAACATTGACGCAGGTTCCGCCAAAATAGCGTTCTTCAGCAACGGCAACTTTAGCCCCTAGCCCTGCCGCGATACGGCTGGCTCTTACTCCGCCGGACCCGGCACCTATAACAAAAAGATCGTAATCAAAGTCAGACAATTTCCTGTATCCTTATACACGCTAATAAATGGGTAACCCCGCATGAAGCGGCATTATGCCCTAGCTAAGAACTACAGGACAGTCACGAGCCATGCAATCCTCCTTGTTTGACAACGTAGTTTCGAATAATGACTTTGAGAGCCATGATTTGGGCAATGCTAGAATCGATGAATACCCCGCTGCATTTAAGCCAAGACAAGCCCTTGAGCTCGCTGACACGTTGATCAATGAAATTCCATGGCATCAAGCCTCTATTATCATCGCCGGGTCACCCAGGCAGGTTCCGCGGCTACAGTGCTGGATGGGGGACGCTGAAAGCATTTACGGCTACTCAGGTATTCGCCTATCACCGGAGCCATGGTCAGAAGTCGTGACAAGCATCAAACAGCGGTTGTGTGACCTCACCAACTTGAACTTCAATTCAGTCTTACTTAACTATTATCGAGATGGCCACGATAGCGTTGCTTGGCACGCCGACGACGAACCTGAATTAGGCGCTGACCCAATAATCGCGTCGGTGAGTTTAGGCGCAGAAAGAGACTTTCAGCTGTGCCCGAAGAATTCGTCAAGCCGAGCTGTTAAAGTGCGTTTGAAATTAAGGAATGGCAGCCTCTTAGTAATGGGTAAAGGCATGCAAAACAATTGGTTACATCAAGTACCTAAAGCTAAGACTATTTCCAACGCTCGTGTCAACCTGACCTTTCGAAACATTAACCCGACAGCATAGTTAGTTATGGTGCCAATATCAAAAGGCCAAAATGGAAAAGTTTGAAGCTTGCGTTATTGGAGCGGGAGTCATAGGCATCGCTGTCGCCCACGCGCTTTCTCTTAGCAAAGACATAAATCCTGAGAAGATCCTGCTGCTGGAATCAAGAACAGGTTTTGGGCAAGGTGTCAGTAGCCGGAATAGCGAGGT
>CAWKZY010000103.1:0-7562 GCA_963854625.1 Gammaproteobacteria bacterium
CACTGCCCGCCATCGCGATGTACCTGAACTCCAGCGTTGCCCTGAAAGCCGGCCCCCAGCTCAGGAGATAGAGCAATCGGCGCTTCCTCGGGCATACAGGCCTGAGCCTCTTGGCGAGTGGCCATCAATGCGAGCATTTCTGCGGTGGTGTCAGCACCTAGGCGAGCGCCCCAATAGAGAATGACTGGGCCATGGACCGCATCCCTACCATCACCACAGCCACGGCAATCAATGACCAAACTGCAATGCATACTATGGACTGTATAAAATGATTGTATCTGCTCGGACATTGGCAAATCTTCTTATTATTTTGGCGAATAACTGAAAACCAATAATGCCGAAATAGCCTAGCCACGGCCAGTGAATTCTCTTTTGGCAGCAAAAACGCTTTTGCCTCGCGCTTTAGTTTAGAATCTAGTTTAAAATTGATCCCATAATAAAAATAAAAGCGCAGCTTCTGTGCGACACCAGAGATCTCAAGCACCATGAAAATTACCAATCTACGCCTCTACCCCGTTGCACCACGCTGGCTCTTCTTGGCAATAGATACTGACGCAGGCATAGTCGGTTGGGGAGAGCCTGTTATTGAAGGTCGTGCGCAAACCGTCGCCGCTGCAGTGAATGAATTAGCCCCCTATCTAATCGGTAAAGACCCGCGACAAATTAACGATCTCTGGCAGACACTTTACCGCGGTGGCTTCTATCGTGGCGGGCCAATTTTGATGTCAGCCATTGCCGGTATTGACCAGGCGCTCTGGGATATTAAAGGCAAAGATCTCGGTGTACCTGTATATGACTTACTCGGTGGCACGGTTCGCGACAGTATGAAGACTTACTCTTGGGTGGGTGGCGATGACCCTCAGGACGAAAGCCGTCAGATGAAAGAACTGCAAGCCCAGGGCTGGGACACCTTTAAATTAAATGGCTGTGGCAAGCTTAAGATGATTGATAGCTATAGAGCCGTAGAACAGGTTATAGCCCGAGTCGCCACCATTAGAGAAAACTTTGGCAGCAGCATCGATTTTGGTTTGGACTTCCATGGCAGGGTCTCTGTGCCCATGGCCAAGGTTTTATTAAAAGAGCTTGAGCCCTACCATCCGCTATTTGTTGAAGAGCCTGTATTGGCAGAGCAATCTGAGCAGTACGCGATCCTATCCCGCCAAACCAGCATAGTACTGGCTGCGGGTGAGCGCATGTATAGCCGCTTTGATTTTAAATCGGTTTTTGAAGCTGGTGGTCTGGGCATAGTTCAGCCGGATGTTTCCCATGCTGGCGGTATTACTGAATGTCTCAAAATTGCCTCCATGGCAGAGGCCTATGACGTGGCCTTGGCACCTCACTGTCCCCTTGGCCCCATTGCCTTGGCCGCCTGCTTGGCTGTGGATTTTGTCTCTCACAATGCGGTGTTGCAAGAGCAGTCTATGGGCATTCATTACAATCAGGGTGCAGAGTTACTGGACTATGTGGTGAACAAAGATGATTTTGCTATAACCGATGGGCATATTAAGCCCTTACCAAAACCCGGACTGGGTGTTGAGGTGGATGAGCAAGCGGTTATTGCAGCGTCGAAAATTGCCTGCGACTGGAAGAACCCGCTGTGGCGTCATGGGGATGGTTCTATTGCCGAGTGGTAAGGCCTGGCTCTTCAACTCTAAAGCGCTATAGCCCTGAAATTCTATAGCCCTGGAATTCTATAGCCCTGGAATTCTAAAGCCCTAGATTTCTACAGCTTTGCAACCCTTAAAATACCCATCCATAGCCCACACTGACGGCCAGTGGGTTTATATCCACCGCTGCATCAGCTGTTCCAGCAGACCCTGCATCTATAACTACATCTGTTGAAATAGCGTATTTTTTAATATCAATATTAAAATAATTGTTCTTGCCAATAAAATAGTCAAAGCCAAGATTTAAAACGCTGGCAAAGCCATTCTGATAGCTTACATCCAATGCATCGCCAGGGTCATGATCGACAAAAAAAGTATAGTTTAGACCAATGCCAATATAGGGTGAAAAGCGACGTCCATTATTAAAATGGTATTGCAGAGTGATGGTTGGCGGTAAGACTTTGGTTGACCCAAGGTCGAGATCCCCAAGGGCAGTTCCCACAGCCGACAGCTTATGTTCGGTGAAGCCAAACATGGTCTCAAGGGAAAGATTGTCGGTTATAAAATAACGAACGTCTATCTCGGGAACAGTATCCGAGGCGATCTTTGCTTCACCACCAATAGAGACCACCGACTTTACATCTGGAGCCAGGTTTAAAACCTTTGCCCCAATAAACCAGTCGCCCTCTTTTTTACGTTGCAAATCACTGTTGGCACTAGCCTGAGGGGCTAAGAAAATCACAACCATGATAATGAGCTCTAATATTGGTGCTCGTCCCATAAAATATTTCGCTTTTTTATCTTGATTTTTATTATTTAAAGTAACGGATTTACAGCGATTTTTTAGGCGCTAAATTTATGCGCTAGATTCTATTTTTCTTCGACTTCACTACTAGACTGGTCCATATTGATCGCGGCTAAGAGCAACAGGCCTGCGACTATACCCATATTTTTGAAGAAATTCTGAGTCTCATGTTTAGCATCAACACCCTCATAAACATTCCAAAAGTCATGTAGATTGAGGTTGATAAGTAACACCATCGCTGCCAAACCCAGCGCGCAGACCACAACCTGTTTATTCAAAAACAGACAAATGCTCGCAGCAACTTGAGTAACGCCAGCAATCGCCAGTAATACCGGCACCATGATCATGCCATGGGTTTCCATAAGCGCGACATGCATGTCCCACTGGACAAACTTCATCAGGCCCGGCAATAGAAAATAGAATGCCAGCAAACATCGACCTGTGTGTGTTAATGCTAATTTCATACCCTATACCTTTTTTTTATTGTTATTTTTGTTTGCGCCATCATAGCAATTACATTGCTATAGGAGTGTTTTATTAAACTTAGCGATTGTTCAAGAGCTATACATCCAGGCTCTTCGACAAATGCTGATGAAAATTAACAATCGCCTTTTCAAAATAGCCAAAGGTTAAGTGTGTATTGGCTTTAGTGGTTACTGTCTGCTGAATTAAACAGGCAGCCTCTCGATCTTCATCCTGGCCAGATTCATTGACAAACAGAGCATCTCTTTTGGCCTCATCAATGGAGATCGAGTTTTCCTCAGCCAGCCTGCTGGTCATAAGGTAGGTCACCATTTGGGTGCTACTGGGGCTAAGCGGTTCCATAATCGTCAGATTCGAGTGCTTAGACAGTACCGAGACACTGGCATTGGGGAAAACATGATAGACCGAGGTGAGCATGCCTGCAGCTTTACGCTCTGCTGGGGCTATATCTCTGAGCTTTTCGATGCGCCTAAAAGGAAAGGTCACCCGGGCATTGGCGCCGTAAGTCTCGACCAAATTGACGTTATCTAAGCCATAGGGGTAAAAGGTTTTTCGATGTAGCGACTTGATATGGTAACCCTCTAACAGGGTTTCGGTTATCAACTTCCAATTCATCTGGTCGGTCAGTTCGGACTGCTGGAATAGCTCCTGCTCCGGAGTAAAATAATCAAGCGCGTCTTCGAGCATCTCAGGACTGATGGTCCCCTCTTGCATTACATAGACCATGCCGCCTTTTTCACAGGCACTGACCTGCACCAAACCATGCTCCTCAGGATCTAGGTCAGGAAACCCCTCCTGTCCCGGAATGGCTTTAAGCTTGCCATCAAGGTCGTAGACCCATGCGTGATAGGGGCAGACAAAGGCACGGGAACAACCGCTGCCACTGGTCACCTGCATACCGCGATGACGACAGGCATTGATAAAGGCGCGCACCTGGCCATCTTTTCCACGAACCACTACTAGGGGAGTGCCCGCCGATTGGCGGGCAATATAACTGCCTTTATCCGCTACTCCCGCCGAGGGGCAGAAAGGCACTGGTCGACTGCGCAACAGTGCTATCTCAGCATCAAATCGTTGTTGGGAGTGATAATGCTCTACAGGTTCGCGCCAGACAGTGTCGCCAAGGTCGGTGGTACCATTATCTATATGAGTGAAAATTCGCTCAATGGTCTGTTGGTCATCTAGCAGTGAGGTACTTGGGATACGGCTGGGAGACGATTTAGAAGATGACATTAATAACCTACTGTTTATTTTTTAGCTTAAAGTAAAAGATATTGCGTCTCTTTTCAACCTCTAGCGTGCACTAAAGCAGTAGTCCTTCCTAAAATCTTCGATCTAAAATGCTATTTTGCTAGTCGAAAAAAACCAGCAGGCTCAGAAGACGTGCTGGCTTATATTCACATTTAAGCTGAGGCAGCTATTCCCCATCATTAATGATATTGTTGAAAATCTATTTACAATTAATAGATTGCAAAAAGAGGTATCCTTTTGTGTAAGTCTAACCCCATCTCTTGCCAACTTGATTTTCGATAGAGGCTTGTTTTTATCGAAAACAGACGAATACCGCTAAAAACATTGAAAGGTTTCTCAACCACATGCATCGCCATCAATGTCAATCACGATATCCTCGCAACCTTGTATAAAAGCTTATTCCTTAACTGCTGCTGGTTCGCCTTATTGGTTGAGCGAATATTTCTTAGGTGTAGAAATCTAGCCTAAAAGTACCTTCGGTAAAAAGCTAGGAGAGAAAAAATAACAGGCTTAAATAACAGGCTTAAATAACAGGCTTAAGATGCTCCCGTATTTTGAACTACAAGGCGCTACTACAGGTTTAGTTGTCTAGGCCTAATGGGCTGGCCGACACTTATAGTGAAAGTCAAAATATTTTGATCGACTCAACACATTTTTAGTTCTTTGTTTTTTCTGTGTAGGTCTTAAGTGCTGCATCTACCACCATCAAGGACTCTAAAGCACTGGCGCGCAAGCGACTAGTTAACACGGGTTTGTTCCATTATTGCCGATATTAACGCAGCCAGGAGCCGATAAATCTAAAACGCCGAGAAATCCGAGATCGATTATTAAACCAATTCCAAGGTTAATTATAGGACCCGTAATGGTGATATCTTTTTTAATGGTACCGTACGCACTTCCTGAACTATTCGGGAATACATTTCCGATCGACGTTCTTGCATAAATTTTTCTATCCACTCCGCTAGTCAGGCCCAAAGATAATGTATTTACATCAAGGATATTGATATTTGTGGTTACATTACCATTGACGCGAGCCTCGACATTTCCTACTTTATTTGTTGATTCAGTGTTTGATCCCAGTGTGCCCGCTAACATCGCGCCAACGACAATCTGTTGCTTTATATCACCGGATACATTTGCCGAAATCACACCTATTTCATTTATTGCATTAGTATTATTGCCCAATGAAAAAGCAGTTAATTGGCCATAAACTATATTCGCCTGCCATTCCCCGCCCACTTCGACATTCTCCCGCAAAACAGCCACTGTATTATGCGCCTCACTGTTGACACCAATCGCCGCCGCGATCGATGGCAAGAGCCCAGTCACGCTAACATCCATCGCACTTGCACTGGCACCCGTTGCACTGGCAAGCAGAGTAGTCGCTGAAGTGTTGCTGCCAATAGATGCGACAATCGCACCCGGCGCTACCGCATGTAGTTTAACATTACCCACTGATGTGACATTTTCCCCTGATGCCGCCGAAAAATTGGCCGTCGATTTATGTCCAATCGCCGCCACGACTATTCCCGCAGCAGCTGACATTAGATCTAGACTACCTGACGGAGCCTGACCTTGAAAAACTGACAGGCGTAATTTAGAGGTAGTATCAGATCCTATACTGGCGTTCACGAAACCATCTGACATGGAAAACACCTTAGCACCTGTAAATGTTCCCGAGACTAGCGACTGAAGGTGATAGGCCTTCGAATCGGAGCCAATAGAAGCGTTAACTCCGCCGACTGTTTCCCCGCTAAATGTAACTGCGCCATTGGGGACGTTAGTGTCTCGATCATTATCTCCCAACTGATCAATAGCTTGACGCGCAAGAGATTTGTAACCAATAGAAGCATTGACAAGATCGCTTCGTGTAGTCAGAGGGATCACATTAAAACTGGGTGATCCTCTAACGTTGCCTTGAACCGTCGCTATTTGTTGTATGGCCTCTGAATCCAGCCCAATCGACGCGTTGATATCGCCGAGAGCAATAATAAAATCTCTCGTGCCCGAAAGTTCCAATATACGATGCTTAGATGCATCATGATTCAATGCATACGGATTATGAGTATTTTTTTGGTGTTGTTGAGTATCACTTTGATTTGCTGATCTATCTTGTTGTGAACCAGTCACTGCAGTATTTACGCCACCATAGGAGGAGGAAGCCGGTAGCGCGTCCTCACTAGAATAACCGCCTTGCGTTGCGATCAAATCGTCCCGTTTTTTATCTATTTTGTTGGCTGCGTTGTAGTTTCCTTTCGCTCGCTCATTTAGATTCTTTTTCTTTGCTAAAGCGGTTGAGTTAGCTGCAACAGACGCCGGGTTGGGCGCATGTTTCGAGCAATATTTCCGCCCTATAAAACCCAAAACTCTTTTCTTTCTTACGCAATCTTGAGTTACCGCAGGTACGCCTACGTTATCAGCTGCGTTACGGTCGGTATCACCTTTAGCTCCGAATTGCTTGGCTTGCTTATCCAAGGCATTACTAACTGAGTCTGTGTTTATTGTTGAGGAGTCTATACCGTCGTCAGTTACTGAAACACTACTGCTAGCCTTCCCTGAAATAGCCCCAGAGATACTTCCACTAGCAGCCTTATTTATGGCTTTAAAGTTGGCTGATAAGTCAACAGTTCCTTTCGCTTCAATTGCGCTTTTGTCTACGGCTGCTTTCTTTTTAATACTGTCGGTGTCTACAGCGGCCTTCTTTTTAATACTGGCTGTGTCTACAGCAGCTTTTTGTTCAATACTCTCCGGATCGACAGCGGCTTTTTGCTCAATACTATCCGGATCAACAGCGGCTTTTTGCTCAATACTGTCCGGGTCAACAGCGGCTTTTTGCTCAATACTGTCCGGATCAACAGCGGCTTTTTGCTCAATACTGTCCGGGTCAACAGCGGCTTGTTGTTTAATACTATCCGGGTCAACAGCGGCTTTTTGCTCAATACTATCCGAGTCAACAGCGGCTTGTTGTTTAATACTATCCGGGTTCACAGCGACTTGTTGTTTAATACTATCCGGGTCAACAGCGGCTTGTTGTTTAATACTATCCGGGTTCACAGCGGCTTTTTGTTTAATACTATCCGGGTTCACAGCGGCTTTTTGTTTAATACTATCCGGGTCAACAGCGGCTTTTTGTTCAACACTATTCGGGGCAACAGCGGTTTTTTGCTCAATACTATTCGGGTTCACAGCGGCTTGTTGTTTAATATTATCCGGGTTCACAGCGGCTTTTTGTTTAATATTATCCGGGTTCACAGCGGCTTTTTGCTCAATACTATTCGGGGCAACAGCGGTTTTTTGTTCAATACTATCCGGGTCAACAGCGGCTTTTTGTTCAACACTATTCGGGGCAACAGCGGTTTTTTGCTCAATACTATTCGGGTTCACAGCGGCTTGTTGTTTAATATTATCCGGGTTCA
>CAWKZY010000104.1:0-7499 GCA_963854625.1 Gammaproteobacteria bacterium
TTAATTAAACCTCTGTTTTTACAGGGGTTTTTTTATAACTATAATATTTACCCATTAACCTACCCACTATAAGTGGTATTGATAGATAGTTAAGCTGCAATTCCTAGCAACAAAACCCCAATGCTCTACTCAACCGAACCCACCGCGGGGGTACCCAATACGGCAAACAGAACGAGTATAAGGAGTTTATGGATGCTATAAAAAAGGGACGCGCTGAGGGCTTAAATAGCGTCTCTAACGCACTCTTTGAGAAGGCTACCCAAGGTAATGTCACAGTAATGATTTACTACCTAATGGTCAGAGATAGAGAGAACTGGGGCGAGAACCAGCCAGAGCTGTTGCGGGAGATTCCACCTATGCAGATTGTTCTAACTGGTGTTTAGAAACGTTATCCATCTGCTCTTCATAAACCAAACCAGTCACGGTGGCGTAAAACATACAGAGAATAATTTCTTTAAGAGGATAAAATATGGTTTTAGCGGTCGGAGCGCTCATAGTTCTAGCACTGATATTTGGGCCATCTTTGTGGGTGAAGTTGGTTATGAGGAGATATTCATCGGAAATACCTGAAATGCCAGGCACTGGGGGAGAGCTTGCAAAACATTTGATCGAGCGATTTTCTTTAAAAGATGTAAAAGTCGAAGTAACTGAGCTAGGAGATCATTATGATCCAATTGAAAAAAAAGTCAGGCTTTTGAGAGAGCATTATGAGTCTAAATCGTTAACCGCAATCGCTATCGCGGCTCATGAGGTTGGACATGCGATTCAGGATCAGCAAGGTGATAAACGTCTGGCTACTAGAACAAAGATGATCCCCGTTGTTGATAAGGTGGCCCGTTGGAGTGTTGCCATTATCTCTCTATCGCCAGTGATCGGCATTATTACGCGGCATCCAGTGCCATTTTCTTTATTACTTTTCTTAGGGCTTTCCGGTTTTATCGCTCGCATGATGGTTCATGCGGTGACTCTGCCGATTGAATTTGACGCAAGTTTTTCTAAAGCGCTTCCTATATTAAAGGAAGGGAATTACGTATCGCAGTCAGACGAAAAAGCCGTTAGTAGTATTCTCAGGGCAGCAGCGCTCACTTATGTATCGGCTGCGCTAGCCGACACTTTAAACCTTGGTCGTTGGATCGTTATACTATTAAGGCGATGAAACAAGATAGAAATCATAATCGATGAACTAAATAGCCCATCCAGTCAAATCAAGGCTAGATCGAGGCGAGATATCCTTGAGGCTTATAAAAAGGATTTCTCGGACGCGTTAACGCGCTCGTAGATCGAGATGTATATAGATTCGGGCTGTTAATGCAGCCTATAAACGGTAAATGGGTAAATGGGTTAATAAGTAAACAAGGTAAAACGGATACCTATACTTGCAAGTAATACCCCACATCAAGATACTAATGAACAATGAACATAAGAGTGTGATGAGCTATTTTAGACAATAATCTGGCTAGTATAAGATGATTTAATAATGAATTTTATCGCAGCACAATGACAAGATAATGTTGCCTTTTACCTAATTAAATCGTTTATAATCAATGATTTAACGACAAGGTGAAGTTTATGGCGAGCCGATTAGGGTCCCCTAACAAGAATAAAAAGTATCTGCTCAATAGACTGCAGGACATGTACGGTGATGATTTTCATCCAATCATGAAGATGGCGGAGAATGCCTCGGTTCTGCACAGTCTTGCAATAGAGTCTCGCTCAGTTACAGACCTTAAGTATTCGATAGACGCCTGGGATAAATTAGCGCAATACACCGAGCCAAAGCTCAAGACGGTCGATATTGGGCTAGCTGATAGTATTCAACAAGCGCCAACTGAGATTATTCTCCGAGCGGTGTAGCGCCCTCCTCGCCCATCTTGCCTGCAAGTACTTGATCTGTCCGTACTGAACTCTCAAACCGGATGTAATAACCGTCAGAGTGGAAATTTGTAGCGCCACTGAACTGGTATTCTAGGTGTCGATATTCATTTTTCTATGAGTTGCCAACTTCTTGATCAAGTGCTTCTGAAGGTATCTTCAATCATATCCCCCAAACGTCGAAATCTAGACTGTTGGTGTAAGGAACTACACCATCAGGAGCTGGCCACTACACGCGTACAGCCTCGCTCAACCAGAGGCTAACGCCGATGGATGTCGTCATAGGGCGTGGTTACCACCGCAGCCTGCCGCTCTGAACACTGATCTTGCTGTATAGATCGCGACATTTCCAATCAAAATTACCTCTTTTATATAGGCTCTCCCACTTCGTGGGCTCGCGCCTGCCGGCTCTCAAGGTCTGTCAGCAAATGCCGTTTCATTAAAACGGAAAACACGATAACGACGATGAAAACTAATAGCCCTAACTGTAAGCTTTGCCTTAAAGCTTCCGCACTGGAAATGCCGTTAGCGGCAAAACTATCGCTAAGGTAGCCAATTAGGTAGGGCCCTGATGCAAGACCTAGGTAGGTGATCATCGCTAAATAAAATGCGGCAGCTGAGGCACGCATCCGAGGTAATACCAAGCTGGTGATAATACCGGAGGCAGCCCCACTCCAGAGCACGGCGACAAATTGCAGCGCCGCATTGGCCATATAAGCTGTATTCAAATCATCGGTATTCAACACCACCAGAGCCAATGCCGAGGTTAATACCGCCGTGACAATCGGCATATAGGCGTGCGCGTCTGGGCTAACCCGGCGCCTAAGAAAATCAGCCATAATGCCGCCAAAGGCAACCCCAAGGCCGCCACCGATGGCAGTGGACAGGCCTAGCACCATGCCCACCTCAGACAGATTTACATCAAACCTTCGTATAAGGTAAGGCGCCATCCAAAGCGCATAGCCAAAGGTAATAAAGGTTACTGTCGGAAAGGCTATATTGGCATAGATCATTGCACGGCTGCGGAAAATCAGGGTGTAAGTCGGCAGATCGCGTAACTTCAGTGATTGAGCCCAACTAACAACTGTATAGACACCAATGCCAATGACAGTCCATTGTGAAATGCTGCCGGTCGCCCAAATCAGCCAGCCGCAAATGCAGATGAGTCCCACAGCAGCCATAACATTGGTTAAAAACACTCGCCCACCGTTATCCTTTTTATACAGGCTAACGAAGGAAAACGGGGGAATAATAGCCATTAGGTCCTGCCAGCTTTCTCTAAAGGGATGAGGATGGGTTTGTTGACCGACGATGCCTTCACTGTACCCTCGGACTGGCTCCTTTACGGTGCTGAATAAAGCGGCCAGCAGAATTCCTGGGATGCCAATGATCAAAAAGGTGACCTGCCAACCTTTAACACCGAACGGTGCATCGGCGATGTCGGGATAGGTTAGGTTCCAGTTGTCGACAATCCAGCCACCGGCGAACATGCTCAGCCCCATGCCGATGTATGCGCCACTTGAATAGAGTGCTAGCACGGTCGCCCGTTGTGCAGGGAGGAACCAATCAGACAGCAGCGAAAAGGCTGATGGTGTTGCGCTAGCTTCACCGACGCCAACCCCAAACCTGTATAGCGTTAGGCTTCCAATACCGCCGGCTGTGCCGGACAGCATGGTAAATCCGCTCCATACGACCAGCCCGATAGAGATAAGGCTTTTACGGACCCACAGGTCGGCCAGGCGCCCCAGAGGCAAGCCAAACACCGCATAAAATACTGCAAAAGAAGTCCCATATAAAAACCCCATTTTGGAGTCGCTGATCCCGAGGTCTGCTTTTATTTCTTCAGCGAGAATTGCTAGAATTTGTCGATCTAGTAAATTTATCACGTACATGACCATAAGCATGCCCAGGACGTATTTTGCGTACGGCCCGCCGATTCTGTAAATTCCCTGATGAAAAGAATTGCGATCACTCGGCGTGGCGCTTTCGGGTGTGGGGTTTTTCATAGATGGCAACTTATTTAGATGGACTGGGTTGTCCTTGTGTCAATAAAACCGAGAACGACGCATACCAATTTTCCGCACGCGCTGAGGGTCATTCCTCGATTTTCATAACGTACAAACTACCCCTTTGGCGTTCTAGTCTAACTAATTATTTCATGCGTCATCGATATAGGAACAATACCACGCACATAATGAGCCACCACGACCGCTTCCTGTAGCGCGGAAGCAGTCACAATTTAGCTTAAAGTGGTGCCGAACTCAGGGACAAGCGTCAACAGAGGATCGAAGGTGAAAAAAAATACTGCGAGAGCAAATATAGATATCGCAGGTACATGCCCGACCGAAAGCGCCTCCGGCAATACATCAGAATTGGTACTTAGCCTCCATTTTAACCTGTCTGCCTCGATCGACAAAGCAGAAGAACTCCGACGATACCGTCGCGAGAGTTCGCCCCGCTGCCTGTCCGCAGGTGAATTCATTTGTGAGGTTAACCCCGATTAACGCCAAGGACCACTGTCCGTCGCCAATAGAGATATTCGCGTTCACCTTGTTATGGCTGGGCTGAATGGGAAATTGGTTGACGCGGTACTTTTCAAAGAAATTGATTCCGGCGCCCATGTGTAGGACCATTTTGTTGTCGAAATAGTGCACGTAATCCAATGCCGCTCGACCTGACCACCGTGGAGCATTGTCAGTCGCGTCGCCGGAAAAATCCTGCTGGAATGCCTGCGGCACCCCGGTTCCTAAACCGGTGCCTGGCACCTTGACCGTGCACAACTCTGGAGTGATGGGAAGACAGGCGCCGAGGAATTCGTCGTAGTAGGAATCCAGGAAGGACACATTGCCACTCAAGGTCCAGCCGGACACCAAATTCCATACCCCATCGATCTGTGCCCCACTGTTGATCGACACGCCTGCGTTCTGGATCGAGAAGGCCGTCGTCTCCGGATTGTATGTCGTCACCTGCAAATCGGTGTACCGATAGTAGAAGACCGAGGCATTAATTTGGGCCTGTCTGTCAGCAAGGTAGAATTTAGCTCCGAGTTCTCCACCTTTTACTTCCTCCGAGCCGAACTCAAAATCACTGACCGATTGGTTGGCCGCCCGGACGCCGGTACCCCGAAACCCGCCTGCAAGAAAACCAGTCTTGTATGCGGCGAAAAACATGAAGTCATCGTCTGGCATCCACGACACGATGACTTGCGGAGAGAAGTCGCGATTACTTTGGCTTCCCAGCAACGGCTCACAGCATGGTTCGAATGCCCCTGTAAAGATTGGCGCAACAAAATCGTTAACCCAGTAAAAATCCTTATTCTCGATCGAGTACCGAGCACCGAAATCAACTGCCAGCGTGTCGAAAGGCTTCCATTGAATTTCTCCAAAGACCGCCTTGCTGTCGCCAGGTGAACCGCTATGGTTTACGGTGCTCCACCGTTCCGATTCGACAAAATTACCGTTGACTAAGCCAGGTACCAGAGCGAAGGCCTGTTTGAGCTTCAGGTCAGTATTCTGGAAGTACACGCCGGCCAGGAAATTCACCGCCGAAGAATCGAAGCGAGACTGGAATCGGAACTCTTGGGACCAAGTTTCGTTCGCACTGTTTTCGATGGCGGGAATGGCCCCAGTCCCATCCTCGAACGTGGTCCCGCCCACGACCAAAAGGTTATCCATCACGAAATCGTTCCACGAGCTTGTCGATGTGAAATCACCATAGCCTGTGTACCATTTCAGATTAAAGGTCATCGACTTGCCTGTAATATTAGCGAAGGGCTTCTGACGATTTTTGGGCAAAAGCGCGTTCGAGAAATCGAAATTGCGCCCACAATTGGCCGCACCTCCACTGACGGTCGCGTCTGGCGTACCGAATGCGAACCCAGGCCAGATGAAAAAACCCGGTGCTAGGGCTGTCAGCCCGGGTTGATTACTGGGCCCACAACCCAGCAAGGTCATACGCGAGGCAACTGAGCCGTTGTCTTCGTAGTCATTATATGTCAGTTTCAGATTTGCCTCGACATTCTCCGCAGGCAACCAGACAATCGTTGCGCGAACGAAACGATCGCGTTGTTCAGGAGTTCTTTCCCGAGTGACGACATTGTTGGCCCATCCCTCCATATTGGAAGTACGCGCCGCTAGGCGAACCCCAAGTGAATCGTTGATCGGACTGGAGATCATGCCTTCCAAATAGAGGTCTTGGGCTTCGAATTCGTTGCCTGCTTTCAAGTAGGCTTCGAACTCGTCTCCAGGATCTTTAGTCTTGATCTGGATCCCGCCTGCAATGGTGTTTTTGCCGAGATACACCCCTTGCGGGCCCTCTAGTACTGCAAGATTGTCCAGGTCTACATAGGCCCCGCTCACCCAGTGTCCCGCACCGTAGTTAACATTGTCTATGAATAGCCCTACCTGCTGCTCTAGTCCGGCATCCTGACCATTGCTCCCGATACCGCGAATGTAAATGACGGGAGTAAGGTAGTTGGGGTAGACATGGACATTAGGAAGTAGATCGCGTAAACCACTTAGGTCAGTGACGCCTTTACTGTCCAGTATCCCGCCCGACAGAGCACGAAGTACCACGGGGGTCTCAGTCACCACTTCCGAACGCATTCGCGCCTGGGTGACGATAATTTCCTCTATATTGGATTCTGGCGTGCGCAGGGAAATCTCTGGTTCGGCCGCTTCCGCCATAGTAATTGCGATGATGTATACACTAAAACTCAATGCAAATGAAATTAGTTTTATCATTGTAAATCGTCCTATTGTCTTGGTTCTTAATAATTTGTTGGAATCTTTTGAGTTCTTTAGATATCACAAGACTAAGGCGAATATTAGGGATATTCTTGCCTTAAAAATCAAATGGTTTGTCTTAGCATACTGCTTTTCTGATGAAGCACATTTTAAGTATTTACCGGTCCATCAGCGAATACAGCTTCAGTAGATGCCGACTTCATCGCGGCCAAAAACACGCCTGATACTAACTTTGACGGTCTTGATTCGCCACCGTCCATCGACTTTGACGTATTCATCTGCGTAGTCACCGAGTATCCATTGCGCGACTGGCTTGCCCTCGACGAATGTCGTAACCGGAATTACGTTCTTCCATAGACCAAGGGCCTCACGGCCATTTACATCAATCCGTTCATTTAAAACAAGATGATCTGCAAAGCTGAACACAACGGATTGCTGTATCCAGAACGCATGAATCGCCAGCCGACCGATCTGGCGGCCGCCATACTCGATCGGCACCTCCAGCTCACCGTCCTCCACGAATAGCTCAATAATCTCATCCGCGGCCAGTCGCGCACCCGACTGCGAACAACAGCGATCAGCTATTTCGCAATAGATGTGCTTGAGGTTACGAATTTCATGTACATCACGGAGATAGTCGTTGCTTGACATGGCAGTTCAGCCCTCCTCTGGGCGGCGCTCTTCGACGAGAACACACTATTGCAGCATTCGCTGAGTTGAGGCAGTACATCTCGTTTGAATAATCGTAAGCACGTGCAATCAACTGTGTAACATGTTTCTCGTAATTTGATGAACCTATCGCGGCAAACACAAACAGTGTCACTAGGTTTTAGTCAGCATGCCAAGTACGAGTATGGTGCACTGTTAGTTTTAGAGCCCCAC